>NZ_JBFAQS010000006.1:0-422870 GCF_040678875.1 Micromonospora sp. NPDC049274 | reverse complement strand
ACGGACAGGGCGTTACGGGCCGCGGCCGGACCGCAGTAGTAGAAGTTCGGCTGGGCTTCGTAGCGCACGCCGAGCTGACGCTCACCCGAGGGCTTGCGGTCGGTCTGGGTCTGCGAGGTGGGCTTGGCGTCGGAGGCGGCGTAGGCGGCGGTGACGGGGCCGGCGATGGCGCCTGCGGTGAAGGCCAGGCCGGCAGCGGTCAGAGCGGTCTGACGGATCAGATCGGTACGCATGATGGCGTGCTCCTCTGCATCGGGGGAAAGCGCGTCGGCACACGAATGTCGCGGGGGGTGTGTGCCGGGCGGGAAGTCTCAGGGGGATCTGCCCGGCGGCTGGGCCTGCTCGGGTGTCCGGGGGTGTAACCGTGGCGGCCGGTCGGGTGTTCCCGGCGACCCGCCGCGCGGGCTGGCCAGTGGTGCTCGGCCATGCGGGGGATGTAACCGTGGCGGCCGGTCGGGTGTTCCCGGCGGCTGCCGTGCGCCGCGGCCCAGGGGCGCGGCGGTCTGCCAGGTATAACGGCCCCGCCCGGCCCAGGATTCCGCCGCCCGGGTGGCACCGACCACGGGACGCAACCACCGATACCGGACAAAAACCGACGCCCCTGGCGGCCAGCCCGGGCGGTTGCGGGGGTGATCGACTCGGGTTCGGTGATAGCGGGGTGTCCGGGCATGCGGGACACCCCGACTTCATGCAACCCGAGTCGATCACCTTCCGTCCGGTGTCCGGTTCGACCTGGAACCGGCCGTGAGGCAACTATCGCGCCGCACGGCGCGTCGGCCGTTGGTGCGGACCGCCGATCGCCGATCGCCCATCTCGGGCGGGCCTCGATCACCTTCCTGCGGGCGCCTACGGGGTTGTCGGGTCGTTCTGGGGTGCGCGGTCCTGCCGGGGGATCGTGGGAGTCGCCGGCCAGGGGATCTCGGGGGCGCGGTGGAAGGTGATCCCGGCGGTGGACCAGCGCGGGCCGTGCCCGGCCAGGCGCTCACGGAACCCGGCCCAGTCGTGTGCGGCCCGGGTCGACCAGCCCAGCTCGGCGATGGCGGGCAGCCGGGGGAACAGCATGAACTCGATGTCGGTGAGCGAGGTGACCGATTCGGTCCACAGCGGGGCCTCCACGCCGAGGACGGCCGTGGTGGGCACGTCGGCGACGTGTGTGCCCGGATCCCAGTCGTACGCTCGGCGCACGTCGATCAGGCCGGCCCAGTCGTGCCCGATCGGGGTGTCCTCGGCGTACTTCATGTCCAGGTAGGCGTGGTTGCCGGGGGAGAGGATCAGTCGGGCGCCCCGGCGGACCGCGTCGGCCGTGGTGGGATCGTCGGCGTCGGTGCCCCACCACTGCAGGACCCGCCCGTCGAGGTGCGCGGCCGGGGCGAGCTGGTGCCAGCCCACCACCGCCTTGCCGGTGTCGGCGACGATCCGCTGCGCCCGCTCCACGAAGTCGGTGTAGACAGCGCCCTTCACCTTGAACGCCTCGTCGCCGCCGATGTGCAGCCACGGCCCGGGGGTGAGGGCGGCCACCTCGCCGAGCACGTCGGCGATGAAGTCGTACGTCTGCTCGTCGGCCGGGTCGACGTAGCTGAAGCCGACCTCGGTGCCGGTGTACGGCGGCGGCGCGATCTTGTCCGGTGCGAGCCGTGGGTACGCGACGAGCGCCGCGTTGGTGTGGCCGGGCAGGTCGATCTCCGGGACCAGCGTGACGTGCCGGGCGGCGGCGTGGGAGACGATCCGCCGGTAGTCCGCCTTGGTGTAGTGCCCGCCGGGGCCGCCGCCGACCTCGCTCGCCCCACCGACGCCTGCCAGCTTCGGCCAGGAGTCGACGGCGATGCGCCAACCCTGGTCGTCGGTGAGGTGCAGGTGCAGGTGGTTGAGCTTGTAGCGGGCGAGGTGGTCGATCACCCGCAGGACGTCCTCGACGGCGAAGAAGTGCCGTGCCACGTCGAGCATCGCGCCCCGGTAGGGAAAGCGGGGGCGGTCGAGGATCGTGCCGCCGGGCACCGCCCAGCGCGTGGTCACCGGGGCCGGGCTCTCCACGGCGGCGGGGAGTAACTGCCGGAGCGTCTGCACGCCGTAGAAGAGACCTGTCGCGGTGCCGGCGGTGATGCGTACCTCGGTTGCGGTCACGTCGAGCCGGTAGCCCTCCGCGCCGAGGTCGGCGGGGGGTGCGGGGGCCGGGCCGGCGGGCGTGGCGGCCAGGGTGAGCGTCAGCGTGCCGGTCGGTCCGTCCTCGAGGGTGTCGGCGACCGGCAGGGGAAAGCCGGTTGCCGGTCGGAGGAGCTCGGCGAGGTGGTCGGCCACCTCGCGGGCGCCCGGGTGGGCGGTGACCCGGATGGCCGTGTCCCCGGTGAGCACGAAGGTGGCGCCGGGGTCCGCTTCGACCCGTTCCGGCGCCGGTACGACGGCGTCGAGGCGTACCGGAGGGGCGAGCAGGTCGTCGCCGGCCGCCCGCGCGGCGAGCACGGCCAGGTCGCCGGCTCCCGGCTGGTGCGCGGGCAGGTCGGCGGGGGCCGTCGGGGTGGGCTCGGCGGCGGTCGGCTCGGTGCTCGGCTCGGGGGCGGGGGAGGAGAGCGGAAGGGAGGACACGACGACGGCTCCGGAGGGGGTTATTCGCGTCGGATATGGCAAAAGTCAGCTTCGGCAGAACCAGTGTCGTCAACAATACGAGGACCGGGGATATTGCGTGATCGTGCGCGTGGAAGCGTTCCCAAAAACCGGTACGAACGCGGATAGTCGTGATGGCTGTGCCTATTGTCACCGAACGGTCCCAGGCCGCCCGATCTTCGCTTAACCTTCGCCCTGAACCTTCGTTAAGTGTCAATCCGGCGCGCGTGGGAGGCTCTGGTGGCAGCGCAAGAGACCGACGAACACAAGTACGTCTACGACTTCTCCGAGGGCAACAAGGATCTCAAGGATCTGCTCGGCGGCAAGGGGGCCAACCTCGCGGAGATGACCAACCTCGGCCTGCCCGTTCCGCCCGGCTTCACCATCACCACCGAGGCCTGTCAGGCGTACCTGGCGACCGGGCGGGAGCCGGACGGCCTTGCCGGTCAGATCGAAGCGCACCTGGAGGCGCTGGAACGGGCGATGGGCAAGCACCTCGGCGACCCGCGGGACCCGCTGCTGGTGTCCGTCCGCTCCGGGGCCAAGTTCTCCATGCCCGGCATGATGGAGACCGTCCTCAACGTCGGCCTCAACGACCAGAGCGTGGTCGGGCTCTCCGCGCAAGCGGGTGGGAACGACAGGTTCGCCTGGGACTCCTACCGCCGGCTGATCCAGATGTTCGGCAAGACCGTCTGCGAGGTGCCGGGCGAGGAGTTCGAGCACGCCCTCGACGAGGCCAAGGCCGCCAAGGGCACCTCCAACGACCTGGACCTGGACGCCGACGACCTGCGGGGGCTTGTCGACGCGTACAAGAAGATCTTCGCCAAGCACACCGGTCGGGAGTTCCCGCAGCAGCCGCGTGAGCAGCTCGACCTGGCCATCCGGGCGGTCTTCGAGTCGTGGAACGCCGAGCGCGCGGTGCTCTACCGCCGCCAGGAGCGCATCCCGGCCGACCTCGGCACCGCTGTCAACGTGGTGACAATGGTCTTCGGGAACCTGGGCCCCGACTCGGGCACCGGCGTCGCCTTCACCCGCGACCCGGGCAGCGGCGCGCAGGGCATCTACGGCGACTACCTGGCCAACGCGCAGGGGGAGGACGTCGTCGCCGGCATCCGCAACACGGTGCCGTTGCAGGAGTTGGAGCAGCTCGACAAGTCCTCCTACGACGAGCTGCTCGGCATCATGGCCCGGCTGGAGGAGCACTACCGGGATCTGTGCGACATCGAGTTCACCATCGAGCGCGGCAAGCTGTGGATGTTGCAGACCCGGGTCGGCAAGCGGACGGCCGCCGCCGCGTTCGTCATCGCCGGGCAGCTCGTCGACGAGGGCCTGATCGATCTGGACGAGGCGCTGCACCGGGTCAACGGCGCGCAGCTCGCCCAGCTCATGTTCCCCCGCTTCCAGCTCGACCACGAGTTCGAGGCGGTCGCCACGGGCATCGGCGCGTCACCCGGCGCGGCGTCCGGCACTGTGGTCTTCACCTCCGCCCGGGCCGTCGAGCTGGCGGCCGAGGGGAAGTCGGTGATCCTGGTCCGCCGGGAGACCAACCCGGACGACCTGAACGGCATGATCGCCGCCCAGGGCATTCTCACCTCGCGCGGCGGTAAGACCAGCCACGCCGCGGTGGTGGCCCGGGGCATGGGCAAGACCTGCGTCTCCGGCGCCGACGCGATCGAGGTGAACGTGCCGGCGAAGCGGTTCACAGTGGCCGGGCAGACCGTTCACGAGGGCGACGTCGTCTCCATCGACGGCACCACCGGCAAGGTGTACCTCGGTGAGGTGCCGGTCATGCCCTCGGAGGTCGTGCAGTACTTCGAGGGCAGCCTCGACCCCGAGCACATCGACAACGCGCTCGTCCGTGCCGTACACCGGATCATGACGCACGCCGACGGGAAGCGGCGGCTGGCGGTCCGCACGAACGCCGACACCGGCGCGGACGCGGCCCGTGCCCGGCGCTTCGGCGCCGAGGGCATCGGGCTGTGCCGCACCGAGCACATGTTCCTTGGTGACCGGCGGGAGCTGGTCGAGCGGCTGATCCTGGCGCGCGCCGCGGACGAGCGGGAGGCGGCGCTTGAGGCGCTGCTGCCGTTGCAGCGGGACGACTTCGTGGAGATCTTCCGGGAGATGGACGGGCTGCCGGTCACCGTCCGGCTGATCGACCCGCCGTTGCACGAGTTCCTGCCGCCGTTGGAGCAGCTCGCCGTCAACGTCGCGGTCGCCCAGGAACGCGGCGAGGACGTGGCCAAGGAGGAGGCGCTGCTCGCCGCCGTCCGGCGGATGCACGAGGAGAACCCGATGCTCGGGCTGCGTGGCGTACGCCTCGGCCTGGTCATCCCCGGCCTGTTCGCGATGCAGGTCCGGGCCATCGTCGAGGCCGCGGTCGAGTGCGCCAAGCGCGGCGGCGACCCCAAGCCGGAGATCATGGTCCCGCTGGTCGGCGCGGTGCAGGAGCTGGAGACGGTACGCGCCGAGGCCGAGAAGATCATCGAGGAGGTGACCCGGGAGAAGGCTGTCGAGGTGCTGATCGGCACCATGATCGAGGTGCCCCGGGCGGCGTTGACCGCCGGCCAGATCGCCGAGGCGGCGCAGTTCTTCTCCTTCGGCACCAACGACCTGACCCAGATGGGCTGGGGCTTCTCCCGCGACGACGTCGAGGGCGCGTTCTTCTGGCGCTACCTGGAGCTGGGCATCTTCGGCATCTCGCCGTTCGAGTCGATCGACCGCGACGGCGTCGGTCGGCTGGTGCGGATCGCCGCCGAGGAGGGCCGGGCCGCCCGACCCGGGCTGAAACTCGGCGTCTGCGGCGAGCACGGCGGCGACCCGGACTCGGTGCACTTCTTCCACGAGGTCGGCCTGGACTACGTCTCCTGCTCGCCGTTCCGGGTGCCGGTGGCGCGCCTGGAGGCGGGCCGGGCCGCCGTGGAGACGGGCGGGTCGGACAGCCGCTGAACCGGACGCCGGCGGCGGCCCGCACGACCGGGCCACCGTCGGCGCGGCGTCTCCGGCATCGGTCCGCGCGCCGACGTCGCAGATCGGCGGCGGGCCGCGCCGACGTCGGCGGTCAGCTCGGCGGCGGGCCGGGCCGCTGCCGGCGGTCAGATCGGCGGGCGACGCCAGGTGGGTCGGGCCGAGCGGCGTAGCTGCGTCGGCAGGGTCGCCATCGGGGTACGCACGGCCAGCGGCGCGTGCGCGTCGGGGACCGCCGTGGCGCCGATCCCGCCGCCACGGGTGTCCAGCACGCGGCCGGCCCGGTGCGCCACCGCCCGGGCCTCCTCGTGCAGCCCTTCCAGATCCTCCGCCGCAGATGCGGTGACCAGTGTCAGCAGGGCGCTGCGTCCGGCCGGGTAGGTGACCACGCAGCCGTCGGTGGTGCGCACCACCGATTCGCGGAACTCGCCCCGCCGGACCGTGTCGGCGACCCGGTGACCGAGCCCGTAGCTGGCTGCGGCGAGCGCGGCGAGGTGGGTGGCGTCGGTGCTCGGCAGGTCGCTGGAGATGAGTAGCCCGTCCGTGCCGGCCAGCACGGCACCGGCGACCTCGGGCCGACGTCGGCGCAGCCCGAGCAGTTCCGTTCCCACCACCGTGTCTGCATCCACGAGCGTCTCCCTAGCGGTCGGCTCCGCGTCTCGGTCGTTGGTCACTTTCCGCGCTGGGAACGCTACCGGTGGCCACTTCCGCCCGCGAGCCCGTAACCGACGGCGATCGGTTCACAACTCACAGCCGATCGGCGGTTGTGCGACCGCCGGTGCTGCGTCGCGGGCAGGTCGAGCGGCATCGGCGGGCGTAACCTTGGCTCGCTCACACACGGCCGACGGTGTCCGCCGTCGACGGGAGAGGTGGTTGTATGACAAGCGTCTGGGAGAACCTGACCATCGACGCCCGCGATCCGGCCCGACTGGCCCGCTGGTGGGCCGAGGCCCTCGGGTATCAGGTTGTCGCCGAGAGCCCGGACGAGGTGGAGATCCGCAAGTCCGCCGACCGCCTTCCCGGCCTGGTCTTCGTGCCGGTGACCGACGGCAAGGACCGCAAGAACCGGTTGCATCTCGACCTGCGCCCGGCCGACCAGGAGGCCGAGGTCGAGCGTCTTGTCGACATGGGCGCCCGGCACGTCGACGTCGGTCAGGGTGACGTGGAGTGGACGGTCCTGTCCGACCCGGAGGGCAACGAGTTCTGCGTTCTGCGTGAGAAGTGAACCGGGGGCCGCCGACGCCCGGTTGGTCGCGGAGCCGCCCAAGGACACCGGCCACCGCCGGTCGCCGTACGAGCGTGACCGCGCCCGGGTGCTGCACTCGGCGGCGTTCCGTCGGCTGGCCACCAAGACCCAGGTGCACACCGCCGGCACCGACGACTTCCTGCGGACTCGGCTGACGCACTCGCTGGAGGTGGCCCAGATCGCCCGGGAGATGGGCGCCCGGCTGGGCTGCGACCCGGACGTGGTGGACGTCGCCGGGCTCGCCCACGACCTCGGGCACCCGCCGTTCGGGCACAACGGCGAGGCGGCGCTGGACCTGCTCGCCGCGCCCTGCGGCGGCTTCGAGGGCAACGCGCAGACGCTGCGGGTGCTGACCCGACTGGAGGCGAAGGTGCTCGCCCCGGACGGTTCGTCCGCCGGGCTGAACCTCACCCGGGCGTCGCTCGACGCGATCGGCAAGTACCCCTGGCCGCGCCGCGACGGGCAGCGCAAGTTCGGGGTGTACGCCGACGACGCGGCGGTGTTCGGCTGGATCCGGGCCGGTGCGCCCGGCGCCCGGCGCTGCCTGGAGGCGCAGGTGATGGACTGGGCCGACGACGTCGCGTACTCGGTGCACGACGTGGAGGACGGCATCCACGGCGGGTACGTCGTGCTGCGCCCGCTGCTCGCGGACGTCGACGAGCGGGCGGCGCTCTGCGCCGACGTGGCCGCCACCTACTCCGGGGAGTCTCCGGCCGATCTGGCCGAGGTGCTCGTCGAGTTGCTGGCCGACCCGCTGCTGGCCCCGCTCGCCTCCTACGACGGCAGCCACCGCGCCCAGGTCGCGCTGAAGGCCACCACGAGCGGTCTGACCGGTCGGTTCGTGTCGGCGGCGGTGGCGGCCACCGAGGAGCGGTACGGCCCCGGGCCGCACCGCCGTTACGCCGCCGATCTGGTGGTGCCGCGACGGGTCCGGGCACAGTGCGCCCTGCTCAAGGGCATCGCCCTGCGCTATGTGATGCGGCGCACCGGCTTCCGGGGTCGCTACGAGCGGCAGCGGACGATGCTTGCCGAGCTGGCGGCGGCGCTGGTCCGACGGGCGCCGGACGGGCTCGACCCGGTGTTCGCCCCGCTGTGGTCGGCCGCGCCGGACGACGCGGCCCGGCTGCGCGTGGTGATCGACCAGATCGCCTCGCTCACCGACCCGGCGGCGATGAGCTGGCACGCCCGTCTCACCTCCGGCGGCGCACCGCCGGAGGCATCCGCGACAACTTAGGCTAACCTAAGTGCATGTCGGAACGCCCAAGGAACGTCACAGCGGTCCAGGTGCTGCGCACCGAGCGACCCACCCCGCACCTGATCCGGCTCGTCCTCGGTGGGGACGAGCTGACCGGCCTGCCGGTGGGCGAGTTCACCGACCACTACATCAAGCTGGTCTTTCCACACCCCGGCGTCGCGTACCCGCAGCCGCTTGACCTCGCCGCGATCCGCCGGGACCTGCCCCGGGAGCAGTGGCCCCGGCTGCGCGCCTACACCGTGCGACGGTGGGACCCGCTGGCCGGTGAGTTGACCGTGGACGTGGTGCACCACGGGGACGAGGGGCTGGCCGGCCCGTGGGCCGCCGCGCTGCGCCCGGGTGACCCGGTGCACTTCGTCGGCCCCGGCGGGGCGTACGCGCCGGACCCGGACGCGGACTGGCACCTCCTGGTCGGCGACGAGAGCGCCCTGCCGGCGATCGCCGCGGCCCTGGAACGGCTGCCGTTGGGCGCGCCGGCCCACGTCTTCGTGGAGATCGCCGACCCGGCGGACGAGCAGAAGCTGCTCAGCCCGGGGGCCGTCGAGCTGACCTGGCTGCACCGGGGCGACCGGCCGGTGGGCGAGGCGCTTGTCGCGGCGGTACGAGAGTTGGAGTTCCCGGCCGGTCGGGTGCACGCGTTCGTGCACGGCGAGGCCGCCTTCGTTCGGGACCTGCGCCGGCTGCTGCGCGGCGAGCGGGGCGTACCCCTCGACCAGCTCTCCATCTCGGGCTACTGGCGGCGGGGCATGGACGACGAGGGCTGGCGCTCCACCAAGGCCGACTGGAACAACCAGGTGGCGACCGAGGAGGCCACCGCCGCCTGAGGGCCCTCATCCCTCGGGTGTGCGGTTCGCCGCTCCGGCCCGGCTGAGCCGCCGGCTGAGCAGCACCGCGTACCCGACGACCGCCAGGGCGAGCAGCGCCAGCATCACCCTCGGTCGGTGCACAGTCGCGGTGATCAGGGAGACCGAGAGCACCCCGTAGGCGGAGATCGCCAACCGGGCGAGGCTCGGTCGGGTCCACAACCAGTACAGGGCCAGGCCACACAACGTCCAGACCACCATGGATGCGCCCAGCAGCAGTCGCAGCTCCAGCGGCAGCCGGGCCGCGTTGTCGTCGACCAACCGGACCACCTGGCCGAGCGCCCAGCCGAGCAGCAGCAGCGCGCCGCCGAGCGGGATGTGCAGGAAGCTGTACGCCTGCCCGCCGCGCAGCCGACTCTGAAGCAGACGGGTGGTGACGAATGTGGTGTAGACCCACCAGACGGCCGCCGGGATCAGGAAGGCCATCGCGGCGGTGAGGATCATGTGGGGCGGAGGGTGGTCCGGCACCGCGAAGAGCAGGCTGGCCAGCGCGCTGCCCAGCACGATGATGGTGAACTGGCCGATCCGTTCCGGCAGGTGCCTGTTGTCCACCGGCCAGCGGTTGAGCCACCGCACACCGACCCAGGGCGTGGCAAGTTCGATGACCATCGCGACGATCCACAGGACCGGGCGCAGCTCGGTGGGCGTCGTCAGCGACACCAGCCAGATCAGCCAGCCCGCTCCGAAGCCGATCAGGTAGACAGTCGTCACCATGCGGGCCATCGGGCTGGTGGGGCGGGCCCGCAGGTACAGCAGGAGCAGCACGCCTCGCACGATCAGGTACCCGACCGGCAGGAGCACGCTCTCCGGCACCTCGTCCACCCCGAGGGTCATCGCGCCCGCGCCGATCAACGCGACAAGCACCAGCAGCCGGTGTGGCGCGTCGTCCGGGTCGAACCGGGTGTCGTAGTAGACCTGCCCCAGCCAGGCCCACTGGATCACGACGAAGAGCCCGATCACTGCCAGCACGGCCGTCGGTGACGGGCTCGGCTCGTTGCCCAGCCGGGCCACCACCGCCGCCAGCGCGTACACGAAGATGATGTCGAGGAACAGCTCCAACCAGGTGGCGTGCCGGTGGCCGGCCTCGTCGGCTCGCGGGACCAGTTCGCGCAGCCCCATCCGACCGGCCAACCAACTCGGCAGTCGGGGAGCTCCGGTCCGTACCCTGCGCATCTGGTCATGGTCCCCGCGCGGGCCCGGCGGCCGGGCCGGAACCGCCCAGCTGGCAGCGGCGGTCGCCACACCGGCGTCCCCCGGCCGGCGTGTCGCCGGTCCGGCAGGGCAGGATGTACGCCGAGGGGGTGGCGCATGGCTGGGCGGATCCGGGACGAGGACATCGCACTGGTCCGGGAACGCACCTCGATCGGGGATGTGATCTCCGAGACGGTCACCCTGAAGTCCGCCGGCGGCGGCAACCTCAAGGGCCTGTGCCCGTTCCACGACGAGAAGAGCCCGTCGTTCAACGTCTCGCCGGCCCGCAACGTCTGGTACTGCTTCGGCTGCGGGGCCGGCGGCGACGCGATCAAGTTCCTGATGGACGCGGAGCACCTCAGCTTCGTCGAGTCCGTCGAGCGGCTGGCCGGGCGTGCCGGCATCCAGCTGCGCTACGTCGAGGACGACCGGAGCACCCCGCGTCCCCGCCCGCAGCAGGGCCAGCGTCAGCGCCTGGTCGCCGCGCACGCCGCCGCCGTCGAGTTCTACCGGGCGCAGCTCAGCACCGCCGGGGCCCGGCCCGCCCGGGAGTTCCTGGCCCAACGGGGCTTCGACCGGGCCGCCGCCGAGCGCTACGGGTGCGGGTTCGCGCCGGAGGGCTGGGACCTGCTCACCAAGCACCTGCGTCAGCAGGGCTTCACCCACCAGGAGCTGGTCACCGCCGGCCTGTCCCGGGAGTCCCGCTCGGGGACGCTCATCGACCGGTTCCGGCGTCGGCTGCTCTGGCCGATCCGCGACCTGGCCGGCGACGTGATCGGCTTCGGGGCGCGCAAGCTCTTCGACGACGACGACGGGCCGAAGTACCTGAACACCCCCGAGACGCCGATCTACAAGAAGTCGCACGTGCTCTACGGCATCGACCAGGCGAAGCGGGAGATCGCCAAGCAGGGCCGGGCGGTGATCGTCGAGGGTTACACCGACGTGATGGCCTGCCACCTGGCCGGGGTGCCGACGGCGGTGGCGACCTGCGGCACCGCGTTCGGCGCGGACCACATCGGGGTGCTGCGCCGGCTCCTGCTGGACACCGATTCGGTGGCCGGCGAGATCATCTTCACCTTCGACGGGGACGCCGCCGGGCAGAAGGCGGCGCTGCGTGCCTTCGCCGACGACCAGCGCTTCGTTGGCCGGACCTTCATCGCGGTCAGCCCGGACAACATGGACCCGTGCGATCTGCGCCTGGCCAAGGGCGACCTCGCGGTCCGCGACCTGGTGGCCCGGCGCGAGCCCCTTGTCGACTTCGCGCTTCGTCACGTCATCAGCCGCTACGACCTGGACACCGTCGACGGCCGGGTCGAGGCGATGCGCCGGGCCGCGCCGCTTGTCGCGCAACTGAAAGACCGGGAGAAACGCCCGGAGTACGTCCGCAAGCTCGCCATGGACCTCGGGATGGAGATCGAGCCGGTGCAGCGGGCGGTGCTCGCCGCCGCCAACACCCCGCCGCCCGGTGACCGGGAGGCCGCATCCGCTCCGCGTTCGGCCCCGGCCCGCCCCGAGCCGGCCGTGGACAGCCCGCAGTCGATGGTCGAGCGCGAGGCGTTGAAGCTCGCCCTGCAACAGCCGGTTCTGGCCGGGCCGATGTTCGACGCGGTGGAGGCCACCGAATACCGCCACCCGATGCACGTCTGGGTGCGGGCGGCGATCGCGGCGGCCGGTGGGGCGGTTTCGGCGACCGGCGGCGCGGTGTGGATCGAGAAGGTCCGTGACGCCTGCGAAGACCTGGCCTCGGCGGCGCTGGTCGGCGAGCTGGCCGTGGAGCCGCTGCGGATCGACGGCGAACCGGACCCGCGCTACGTGTCGATCACCATGGCCCGTGTGCAGTTCGGGTCGGTGACGGCCCGCATCCGCGACCTCAAGTCGCGCATCCAGCGGATCAACCCGGTCAACAACAAGGACGAGTATTTTGCCGCCTTCGGCGAACTGCTGTCGCTGGAGCAGCATGCGCGGGCGTTGCGCGAGCAGGCCGCGGGAGGGCTCTAGATGGGACTGTTCAGCCGCAAGCCGAAGCTGCCGCCGGCCGACCGGCCGCCGCTGGCCGCCGACGAGCGGGTGCTCGCCTGGTCGGCGGCCGGCAACGGCGAGGGCGACGGGGTCGTCGTGGCCAGCAACCTCGGGCTGTGGCTGCCCGGGCGGGGTCACCGCATCGGCTGGCACGACGTCCTCAAGGCGGTCTGGTCCGGTCGGGAGCTGACCGTCACGCCCGCCGACACGGTCGTCGAGCGCGACGGCTACACGGTGGTCGCCGACGGGCCGGCCGAGACGTACCTGCTGCTCGACCCGGGTGAGCTGCCGCACCAGGTGCGGGCGCGGGTGACGCGCTCCGTCGCGTACACCGAACGCCACCCGGTGCCCGGCGGCGCGGCCCGGGTCGCGGCCCGGCGGGTGGCGGGCGTGGACGGTCTGACCTGGACGGTCCGCCTCGATCCCGGCACCCCGGCGGACGACGCGGCCCTGCTCGACGAGACCGACCGGCTGGTCGCCGCCGCGCGGGCCGCCACCGTTCCGGTGGACGGCTGACGCATATTCGCGTGGAGGACTGTCGGACCTGGCGGTTAGGGTCGGGCGGTGACTTCGGGGCGACCACTGATTCAGGCTCGTGGGCTGGTGAAGCGGTTCGGTGACTTCACCGCCGTCGACGGCATCGACGTCGACGTGCGCTCGGGTGAGGCGTTCGGGTTCCTCGGGCCCAACGGCGCCGGCAAGTCCTCCACCATGCGGATGGTCGGCTGCATCTCCCCACCCAGCGACGGTGAGCTGCGCATCCTCGACCTGGATCCGGTCCGCGACGGACCGGCGATCCGGGCCCGTCTCGGCGTGTGCCCGCAGATGGACAATCTCGATCCGGAGCTGACCGTCCGGGAAAACCTCACGGTGTACGCGCGCTACTTCGGCATTCCGCGTCGGGTGGCCCGGGATCGGGCCGCCGAGCTGCTCGACTTCGTGCAGCTCACCGAGCGGGCCGACAGCTTGGTCGAGCCGCTCTCCGGTGGGATGAAACGTCGTCTGACCATCGCCCGCGCGCTCGTCAACGACCCGGAGATCGTGCTGCTCGACGAGCCGACCACCGGGCTCGACCCGCAGGCCCGGCACCTGGTGTGGGAGCGGCTGTTCCGCCTCAAGCAGCAGGGCGTGACGCTGGTGCTCACCACGCACTACATGGACGAGGCCGAGCAGCTCTGCGACCGGCTCGTGGTCATGGACGGCGGACGGATTGTCGCCGAGGGTTCACCCCGGGCGCTGATCGAGGAGCACTCCACCCGTGAGGTGGTCGAGCTGCGTTTCGCGGCCGAGTCGCAGGAGCCCTTCGCCGGCAAGCTCGACGGTCTGGGGGAGCGGGTCGAGGTGCTGCCCGACCGGGTCCTGCTCTACGTCGCCGACGGCGACGCGGCGGTCGCCGAGGTCACCGCGTTGGGGCTCAACCCGGCCAACGTGCTGGTGCGGCGCAGCGGCCTGGAGGACGTCTTCCTGCACCTGACCGGCCGCACCCTGATCGACTGACGGGCCCGGCCCCCGATCGTCCCGGCTGGCCGATCCCTGCCGTCGGAAGCAGAGTGCGGGCGATCATGATCATGCGTACCATCGGCGGGCCCGGTCGAGGCACCTGCCCGACCTGAGGCTCGATCACGGGGGTTTCATGTCCACGCAGGTGACCATTAACCGGCATCAAGCCGGGCTGACCGCTCTCTACCTGGGCATCTTCGCGATGGTCTGGTTCAGCGTGCCGGCGGCCGAGCAGCCGTTGCGCGCTCTGCTGGTGGTGGGCAGCCTCGCCGCGCTCCTCACGGCCGTGCTGGGCGGCATGCTGTCGGCCCGCACCCGGGGCACGAGCGGCCCCCGGAACCGGGCGACCGACCGCCGTTACCTGCTCATCGTCATCGTCGAGTTCGTCGCCGCCGGGCTGGGAGCAGCCGTCCTGGTCGCCGCCGGCTGGTCCGCGTACGTCCCGGTGCTGGTCTGCCTGATCGTCGGGCTGCACTTCTTCCCCCTCGCCCCGCTGCTGGCGGACCCACTGCTGCGACCACTCGGCGTCGCGCTGTGCGCCGTGGCGGCGGCGGGTCTCGTCGTCGGGCTCGCCTCGGCGGTGTCCGCCGGTCTGGTGATCGGCACGGGTGCGGGTGTGCTGCTGCTCGGCTACGCCGTGCAGTCGCTGGTCCGCGCGCACCGGCCCGCCTGACGCGCGTCTGCGGCAAGCTCGACGCCGTGGGGGAGCTGGCCAGCGTCACGGGCAGGTCATCGACCGCACCGAGTACGTCCGTCAGATGGTCGAGGTGTGGGAGTCGATCCGTGGTGAGGCACTATCGCACAGGCAGTCCCTCGATCTCCTGGCGGAAGTAGCAGAGACATGGATTTGACCGGTGCCCGGTGGCGCAAGAGCATCCGTAGCGGCCCCGATGGCGGCAACTGCGTGGAGGTGGCCGACAACCTGTCCGGGTTGGTGGCCGTTCGTGACTCGAAGGACCCGACCGGCCCGGTGCTGGTCTTCGCGCCGGACGCGTGGCGGGCGTTCGTCGGGCTCGGCGCCGTTCGCTCAGGCTGATCAACTCCAGGTCGGCGATACGGCGGTGTCCTGGCAGCGGGATGCCGCAACATCGCCGATGTGGAGTGGATCATCGCGTCAAGGCGCCGCAAGCTCGGCGGGATGCCGCCACATCGCCGATGTGGAGTGGATCATCGCGTCAAGGCGCCGCAAGCTCGGAGGGATCCCGCCACGTCGCCGATGTGGAGGGTGCCGAGGTCGTCGCCCCGGGACCCGCCGGGTGGATCGTGGCGTCACTGTGCCGCGAGCGGGGCGGGCTGCCGCCGCTCGCTGGTCGCTGGCGCTTCGGAGCGCCCCGGCCGCCTAGATCGACTCGGTTTCCTGCAAATCGCCGTGTCGCACCGCTGTGGACACCCCGGTTTCCAAGAACCCGAGTCGATCATGAGCGCGAGCGCAGCCGGATCCCCCGGATTCGGTGTACCCGGGTCGATCATCGGACGCGAGTGCGTCGGGACACCGCGGTTTCGGTGAACCCGGGTCGATCATCGGACGCGAGTGCGCCGGGACACCGCGGTTTCGGTGAACCCGCGTCGATCGTCGGCGCGAGTGCGTCGAAACCTGGACGACACGTCGACTCGGTCGTCGTAGGGTGACCGGCGGCCTGTCGTACCCGGGGGGTAGGAAGGTCGGGGACGGGGGTGGTCGTGGTGAGTGTGGCGCAGCGGTCGCGCGTGCCGTGGGTGCCGGCGTACGCGGTGTTCGAGCACAACCTGGTCGGGCTTCGTCGCACCTGGCGGGCCGCTGTGTTCTCATCGTTCCTGCTGCCGGTGCTCACCGTGCTCGGCTTCGGGCTGGGCGTCGGTTCGTACATCGACCAGGGCGTCGACGGGGCGCGCTATCTCGACTGGCTGGTCCCCGGGCTGATCGCCTCGACGGCGCTCCAGGTCACCGTGGGCGACTCGACGTGGCCGGTGTTCAGCAAGTTCCAGTGGGTCAAGACCTACTTCGCGCAGACGGCGTCGCCGCTGCGGGTCGGTGACATCCTGGCCGGGCAACTGGCCTTCGTGCTGTTCCGGGTGCTCACGACGAGCGCGGCGTTCCTGCTGGTCACCGGGCTGTTCGGGGCGTTGCGGTCGCCGTGGGCGGTGGTCACCCTGCCGGTGGTGGTGCTGCTCGGGCTGGCCGTGGCCGCGCCTACCTTCGCGTACGCCGCGGTGGTGTCCAGCGACAGTTGGCTGGCGATGCTGTTCCGGTTCGCGGTCATCCCGATGACGCTGTTCGCCGGCGTGTTCTTCCCGGTCGAGTCGCTGCCCGAGGCGCTGCGCTGGCTGGCGTACGTGACGCCGCTGTGGCACGCCGTCGACCTGTGCCGCGCGGCGACCCTCGGTGTTGCTCCACAGTGGTCCGTCGCCGGGCACCTGCTCTACCTGGCTGTCTGGGCCGCCGCCGGTTACCTGCTGGCGTTGCGCACCTTCCGCCGCAAGCTCGTCGTGTAGGGAGATCCCGTGGTCACGCTGGTCCTGCCCCGGCTCGTCGACGTCTCCGCCGCGTCCCGCCGGTCGGCTTCGGTGGTCGAGCGCAACGTCGCCGCGCTGAAGTCGGTCTACTGGCTGCTGCTGCTCTCCGGCATCGTGGAGCCGCTGCTCTATCTGTTCTCCATCGGCGTGGGCGTCGGGACGCTCGTCGGTGACCTGCCGCTGCCCGACGGGCGGCTGGTGTCGTACGCCGGGTTCGTGGCGCCGGCGATGCTGGCCTCCTCCGCGATGACCGGGGCGCTCTCCGAGACGACCTTCAATTTCTTCGGCAAGATGAAGTACATGAAGCTGTACGACGGGATGATCGCCACCCCGGTACGGCCGTTCGAGATCGCCCTCGGTGAGCTGGGCTGGGCGATGCTGCGGGGCAGCGCCTACTCGGCCGCGTTCCTCGGCGTGATGATCGCCATGGATCTGACAAGCGTCGTCCATGCCCTGACGACCCTGCCGGCCGCAGTGCTGGTCGGGTTCGCGTTCGGGGCGCTCGGTATGGCGATCTCCACCTTCATGCGCAGCTGGCAGGATTTCGACCTGGTGGCCTCCGCGCAGTTCACCCTGTTCCTCTTCTCCGGCACCTTCGTGCCGGCGCAGGCATACCCGACTCTGCTGCACTGGCTGGTCGAGGTCACCCCGCTGTACCGGGCGGTGCACCTGGTCCGTGGCATCGCGCTGGGCGCCGGGGGTTGGCTCTGGCTTCTCGACGTGCTCTACCTGCTGGCGATGCTGGCGGCCGGCCTGCTGGTGGCGTCGCGGCGGATGGGCAGGTTGCTCTACCCATAGGGGTTATCCGCCGCCGTTCGCGGGGCATGTCCTCCAGACGACACCGCCGACACCGACACCGGCGGCGACGGCGAGGACACCGACGCCGGCGATGGCGACACCCGACGAAGAGGAGGGGCGATGGCCTCCGACGAGACTTCCGCCCACCGCGAGCGCGAACGTGAGCGCAGCGAGCCGGTCGGGCCCGACGCCGGGCCGGACAGCCCCACCGATCTTCCCGGCAGCGGGTGGAAGGCGGCGCTGCGCCGCACGGTCACCGAGTTCCAGGACGACAACCTGACCGACTGGGCGGCGGCGCTCACCTACTACGGGGTGCTGTCCATCTTCCCCGGGCTGCTGGTGCTGATCTCGATCCTCGGCCTGCTCGGCACGAGCGCCACCGAGGGCGTCAAGGACACGGTCAACCAGGCGGTGCCGAACGACAGCATCCGGGAGATCATCACTGCGGCGATCACCACGGCGGACAAGAACGGCGGCCTGGCCAGCGTCGCGGCGATCATCGGTGTGGTGGCCGCGTTCTGGTCCGCGTCCGGCTACATCGGCGCGTTCATGCGCGCGTCGAACAGCATCTACGACGTGCCCGAGGGCCGGCCGATCTGGAAGACGCTGCCGATCCGGCTCGGCGTGACAGCGGTGGTCGGGGTGCTCCTGCTGGCCAGTGCGGTGATCGTGGTCTTTACCGGCCGTCTCGCCGAAACGGTGGGGGACGTGGTCGGCCTCGGCTCGGCGGCGGTCACGGTGTGGGACATCGCCAAGTGGCCGGTGCTGCTGCTCCTGGTCAGCCTGATGTTCGCCATCCTCTACTGGGCCTCACCGAACGCCCGGCACGGCGGGTTCCGCTGGGTCAGCCCGGGCGGGGTGCTGGCCGTGGTGATCTGGCTGGTGATCTCCGGCCTGTTCGCCCTCTACGTGAGCAACTTCAGCTCGTACGACAAGACGTACGGCGCGCTGGCCGGCGTGATCATCTTTCTGGTGTGGCTCTGGCTGAGCAACATCGCGATCCTGTTGGGCGCCGAGTTCGACGCCGAGTTGGAGCGCGGGCGGGCCATCTCGGCCGGCCACTCGGTCGACGACGAGCCGTACGTCGAGCTGCGCGACGACCGCAAGCTCAAGAAGAAGAGGAACTCGGCCGGCGGTCGTTGACCGCACGAAACCGCCCCGTCAGCGAAGATGCGCTGGCGGGGCGGTTTCGTGTGCGTCGATGGAACTGCCCGCGAGCGTACGCGGGCACGTCGTAATCCTTTTCTTGATCAACTAGTAGCTTTTGCTCTTACGGACAAAAGTTGCCACCGGAACGGTTGAAGCTCTGGACAGGCGGTGCGCAACGCTCCTACTGTGTCGGACACAACACCTCGGCGTTGCGTCGATGTGAACGAGTTCGATGAAGAGGTGAATTCCCGGTGCGGACGGTCGAGCCCCTGCACGTCCGATTGTTGCGGTTGCTGCGCGACGAGGGGGCCGTGTCCCGGGCCGAGCTGGGCGACCGCCTCCAGATGCCCCGCCCGCGCCTGCTGGCCGAGCTGGATCGCCTGGTCGCCCTGGGTTACGTCGCCGAGGCTGGGCTCGCCGCCTCCCGGGGCGGCCGTCGCTCCACTCTGGTCGAGCTGAACCCGAAGCTGCGCTTCGCGGCCGTCGACCTGGGCGCCAGCTCGATGGACGTCGAGGTGGTAAACGGTCGTCTCGAACCGGTGGCCCACTACGCCGAGCCGGCCGACATCCGCAACGGACCGAAGGTGACCCTGCAACGGGTCAACGAGCTGCTGCACAAGGCCCGGGTCGACGGCGCGTACGAGCGGTTGGACGCGGTGGGCATCGGCGTACCCGGCCCGGTCAGCTTCCGCGACGGCGTCCCGGTCTCACCGCCGATCATGCCGGGCTGGGATCGGTTCCCGGTTCGCGAGCTGCTCAGCCGGGAGCACGGCTGCCCGGCGGTGGTCGACAACGACGTCAACATCATGGCGATCGGTGAACGCCACGGCGGTGTCGCCCACTCGGTGGACGACTTCCTCTTCGTGAAGATCGGCACCGGCATCGGCTGCGGCATCTACCTGACCGGCGACGTCTACCGCGGCACCGACGGCTGCGCCGGGGACATCGGCCACATCCAGGTCGACGCGCACGGGCCGATGTGCTCCTGCGGAAACGTCGGATGTCTGGAGGCGTTGTTCAGCGGCGCCGCCCTGGCCAAGGACGCGACCGCTGCCGCCCGCAGCGGATCGTCGCCGGCACTTGCCGAGCGGATGAGCCTGCGCGGCGCGGTGACCGCTCTGGACGTCGCCGAGGGCGCGGTCGAGGGCGATGTGACCTGTATCCAGCTGATCCGTGACGGCGGACGGCGGGTCGGCGGGGTCCTCGCCGGTCTGGTGAGCTTTACCAACCCGTCGATGATCGTGATCGGCGGTGGGCTGGCCCAGCTCGGGCACATCCTGCTCGCCGAGATCCGCAGCGTGGTCTACCGCCGGTCGCTTCCGCTGGCCACCGGCAACCTGCCCGTCGTGCTGTCCGAGCTGGGCGGACGGGCCGGCGTCGCCGGCGCGGCCGTGCTCGCCAGCGACGTCGCCTTCGGCGAGGCCTCATGAACCTGCGGTCGTCAGGCGCCAAACCCAACCTGAGCGAGGAGGAGACTGTGGCCCAGCCCGAGGAGAACGCCGCCGTCGCCGGGGCGTCGCTGGTCGAGGCCCCCGCGGACACCGTCGCCGGCGAGGTGGTCCTGCGCCTCACCGACGTGGTCAAGACCTTCCCCGGCGTACGCGCCCTGGACGGGGTGCAGTTGGAGGTGCGTGCCGGCGAGGTGCACTGCCTGCTCGGGCAGAACGGCGCCGGCAAGTCCACCCTGATCAAGGTCCTGGCGGGGGTCCACCAGCCGGATTCCGGCGAGGTGGAGTGGCGCGGCGAGCCGACCACCTTCGCCAACCCGCAGGCCGCCATGCGTGCCGGCATCGCCACCATCTACCAGGAGCTGGACCTCGTCGAGGACCTGTCGGTGGGGGAGAACGCGTTCCTCGGCCACGAGCCGCGCCGGCTGGGCTTCGTCCGCCGCGGGCAAATGGTCCGACGAACCCGGCAGATCCTCGGTCGGCTCGGTCACGGCGAGATCCACCCCAAGCGGATGGTCCGCGCGCTGCCGGCGGCCGGCAAGCAGATCGTGAGCATGGCCCGGGCGCTGTCGCACGAGGCGCGACTGATCATCATGGACGAGCCGAGCGCGGTGCTGGCGCACGACGAGGTGGGCAACCTGTTCCGGATCATCCGGGAGCTGACCGCACAGGGCATCGCCGTCATCTACATCTCCCACCGCCTTGAGGAGATCCGCGAGATCGGCGACCGGGTCACCGTACTCAAGGACGGCCGGACCACGGCGGCGAACCTGCCGGCGCGCGACACCCCGACCCGCGACCTGGTCAGCCGGATGACCGGCCGCAGCATCGAGTACGTCTTCCCGGAGCGCCCGGCGGCCGGTCCGGCCGGCGCGGAGCTGCTCCAGGTGGAGGGGTTGACCCGGGCGGGCGAGTTCGCCGACGTGTCGCTCGATGTCCGGGCCGGTGAGATCGTCGGCATCGCCGGGCTGGTCGGCTCCGGCCGCTCCGAGCTGCTGGAGACGATCTACGGCGCACGCCGAGCCGACTCGGGCACCATCCGGATGGCCGGCCGGGCCCTGCGCGCGGGTGTCGGAGCGGCGGTCCGGGCGGGCATGGGCATGGCGCCGGAGGAGCGCAAGAGCCAGGCGCTGCTGCTCGGCGAGCCGATCTACCGCAATGTCACCCTCTCCACCTTCAGCAGGTACGCCCGGTTCGGCTTCACGAACGTGGCGGCCGAGCAGGCCGCGGCGAACCGGATCGCCGACGATCTCGAACTGCGCCCGCGCGACGTCCGCCGCCCGGTGCGCACCCTCTCCGGCGGCAACCAGCAGAAGGTCGTGGTGGGACGGTGGCTGCTCGGTGACACCAAACTGCTGATCCTGGACGAGCCGACCCGAGGCGTGGACATCGGTGCCCGTGCCGAGCTGTACCAGGTGATCCGGGGCCTGGCCGCCCAGGGCGTCGGTGTCCTGCTGGTCTCCAGCGAGGTGCCCGAGGTGCTCGGTCTCGCCGACCGGGTGCTGGTGATGCGGGAGGGCCGGGTGGTCCGCGAGGCCCCGGCCGGCGAACTCGACGAGAACACTGTGCTCGACCTCGTGATGGCGGGGTCCCTGATGGAAGGCGCACCGGCATGAGCGACGCGACTCCCACCCCCACGGCGACCCCGGAGCGCCCGCAGCTGCCGGCGCAGTCGCCGCCTGTGGATCCCGCCGAGACGGCGGCGGCCAGCGAGGCGGCGACGACCAGCAACCGGCTCTCGTGGTGGCGGGGTGACAGCGGCGAAGGCGCCCGCCGTAACCTCGGCCTCATCGGGGTGCTGGTGGTCCTGGTCATCATCGGCGCGGTGACCCGGTGGGACCTCTACTCCAACCCGGACTGGGTGTGGGGCAACACCCTCACCATCCTCAAGCTGGCCTCGGTGGTCGGCGTGGTCACCGTCGGGATGACCTTCGTCATCATCGGCGGCGGCATCGACCTGTCGGTAGGCGCGATCGTCGCGCTCTCCGCGGTCTGGGCCACCACCGTCGCCACGCAGAGCTACGGCGCCGGTGGCATGATCTTCACCGCCCTGGTCGTCGGGCTGGCGGTCGGCGTGGTCAACGGAATCCTCATCTCGTACGGCCGGCTGGTGCCCTTCATCGCCACCCTGGCGATGCTGGTGGCCGCCCGCGGTCTGGCGGCGGAGATCTCGAACAAGCAGACCCAGCTGTCCAACAACACCTTCATCAACAACATCGCCAGCGAGAAGGTGCTCGGCATCCCGCTGCTGGTCTACATCCTCGCCGCGGTCGTCGCGGCCGGTTGGGTGCTGCTCAACCGCACCACCTTCGGCCGGCGCACGGTCGCCGTCGGAGGCAACCCGGAGGCGGCCCGGCTGGCCGGCATCAACGTCCGGCGGCACACCCTGCTGCTGTACGCGCTGTCCGGCCTCTGCTGCGGCATCGCCGCCATCATGCTCACCGCCCAGGCCAACTCGGCCCAGGCGGCGACGGCAAACCTCTACGAGCTGGACGCGATCGCCGCCGCGATCATCGGTGGCACGCTGCTCAGCGGCGGGCGGGGCACGATCATCGGTTCCCTGCTCGGCGTGATCATCTTCTCGACGATCACCAATCTCTTCGCCATCAACGGCCTCTCCAGCGAGGCCCAGAACATGGTCAAGGGCGGCATCATCGTGGCGGCCGTCCTGGTCCAGCAGGTGCAGTTCCGCAGCATCACCCAGTTCCTGGGCCGTAACCGGCTCACCAGCAGCTGATCCACCCCCGCAACCGCACCACCTTGCCGCACCAGCACAGGGTCACCCGAGCATCGACGGTGACCGGATACCACGCACCCTTCACTCATCCCACCACCTGCGAACACAGGAGGTCGTCATGACCCAGCACAGTCCCGACCTGTCGCGCCGCCGAATGCTCTTCGGCGGGGTCGCGGTCGGCGCCGGCGTACTGCTGGCCGGTTGCACGAGCAACGAGTCGTCGCCCACCACCGCGCAGACCAAGGCTGCGGCGACCGGCGTCAACAACGAGCCCGGCAAGAAGGTGGTCATCGGCTTCTCCGCCCCCGCCGACGACCACGGCTGGATCGCCGCCATCACCAACAACGCCAAGGCGCAGGCCAGCGCGTACCCCGACGTGGAGCTCAAGCCCGTCGCGGCGGGCGCGGACCCGGCGGCCCAGCGGGCGGCGCTGTCCACCCTGGTGTCGCAGAAGCCCGACGTCATCGTGGTGCTGCCGCACGACGGCAAGGAGCTCAACGCGTTCGGCCTGGAGGCCATGACCGCCGGCATCCCGGTGATCAACCTGGACCGTGCCTTCCCCGACGCCCGGGCGTACCGCCTGCAGATCAAGGGCGACAACTACGGCATGGGCGTCGCCGCGGCGACGTACATCATCGCCCAGCTCAAGGCCAAGGGCGTCAGCAACCCGGTCATCGGTGAGATCCCGGGCATCGACGCGCTGGAGCTGACCCAGGAGCGGACCAAGGGCTTCAACGACACGCTCGCCGCGAGCGGCTTCAAGGTCGCCAACCGGCGGCCGGCGGAGTTCACCGTCGACTCCGGCCAGCAGGCCGCGACCGGGCTGTTCCAGGCGCTGCCGAAGATCGACGCGATCTGGAACCACGACGACGACCAGGGCGTCGGCGTGATGGCCGCGATCAACCAGTCCGGCCGCAAGGAGTTCTTCATGGTCGGCGGCGCCGGCTCGAAGAAGGCGATGGAGGACATCCAGGCGGACAACACCGTGCTGAAGGCCACCGTCACCTACAGCCCGTCGATGGCCTCCTCGGCCATCTCGCTCGCCCGCCTCATCGGCCAGGGCAAGGGCATGTCCGACCTGGTGGAACTCCAGGTGCCCAAGGAGATCGTGCTCGCCTCGGAGACGATCACGAAGGAGAACGCGAGCAACTACCTCAAGCTCGGGTTCTGACACACGGGGGGAGACCCACCTTGTCCACGACAGACAGAGAACTGCGGATCGGCATGGTCGGTTACGCGTTCATGGGCGCTGCGCACTCACAGGCGTGGCGCACCGTGAACCGCGTGTACGACCTGCCGGCACGGGCCAGGATGGCGCTGATCTGCGGCCGCGACACACCGAAGGTGGCCGAGGCCGCCGACCGGCTCGGCTGGGACGCGTACACGACGGACTGGCGTGACCTGATCAACCGGGATGACATCGACGTGGTCGACGTCTGCACACCGGGCGACAGTCACGCCGAGATCGCCCTCGCCGCACTGGCCGCCGGCAAGCACGTCCTGTGCGAGAAGCCGCTTGCCAACACGGTGGCGGAGGCACGGGCGATGACCGCCGCGGCGGAAACCGCCCGCGCCGCCGGGGTGCGATCGATGTGCGGGTTCAACTACCGCCGGGTCCCCGCGGTCACGATGATGCGCCAGATGGTCGCCGAAGGACGCCTCGGAGTAATCCGGCACGTCCGGGCGGTCTACCTGCAGGACTGGATCGTGGATCCGCAGTTCCCGCTGGTCTGGCGGTTGCAGAAGGACAGGGCGGGCTCCGGCGCGCTCGGTGACATCGGTGCCCACATCATCGACCTGACGCAGTTCGTCGTCGGCCAGCGGATCACCGGCGTCAGCGCGATCACCGAGACGTTCGTGAAGGAGCGGCCGCTGCCCGCCGAGTCGAGCGGTCTGGCCGCCACCGTGGATGGCGGCTCGGCGCCCACCGGGCCGGTCACCGTCGACGACGCCGCGATCTTCGTGGCGCGGCTCGACGGCGGCGCTCTGGCCACGTACGAGGCGAGCCGTTTCGCCACGGGCCGCAAGAACGCCCTGCGAGTCGAGATCAACGGCTCACTGGGCACCGTGGTCTTCGACCTGGAGCGCCTCAACGAGCTGGAGTTCTACGACGCCACCCGGCCCACCCTGGAGCAGGGCTTCAGCCGGATCCTGGTGACCGAGGGCGACCACCCGTACATGTCGGCGTGGTGGCCGCCCGGCCACATCATCGGCTACGAGCACTCCTTCACCCACCAGATGCGCGATCTCATCGAGGCGATCGCCACCGGCACCGATCCGGCGCCCTCCTTCGCCGACGCGTTGCAGGTCCAGCTCGTGCTGGACGCGGTGACCCGTTCGGCGGATGTCGGATCCTCCTGGACCGACGTGGAACCGGCGCTCACCGCGGTGGCCGTCTGACCTCCTGACCATCCGCGACGGCGGTGCTCGCGCCGCCGTCGCCCGACAGGCTTTCCGGAGCCGACCGGCGAGGGACCGACAGCGGTTTGCGCCCCGCGGTCGGGACGAGGTCGGCTCCGGGAAGTGTGCGGCCGGGCCACGTGGCCCGGTGGCGCACGAGCAGGACGGTCGTCCGGTGCGACCGGACCGGGATTCCCCGGCCGCACCGGAGGACCGCCACCACCTGAGACGTCCGATCGGGGCACGCCAACGCCCCGGCCGGCGGATGCGGGGGAGGCAGGGTCGAGACGCCGACCGACCCTGCCTGCCAGCCCCGTCTGCCCGCACCCGTACCGGGAGCCGGTCCGTCGTCGTCGCCGCCGACGCCGACGCCGGATCCGGTGTCGTTCCGGTACGGGTCGGGCGGGCGGGGCACCATCCTGCAAGGCCGTAGCTTTTCGAGAAATATTCTGATATTCCTATATTTAATTACGCCGACTTTTTAACTACTCCGACGGTTCCTCCTGGACGGGAAGGAGCACCATGCGAACGGGTGTCTGGCTGGTAGGAGCACGCGGTTCGGTCGCGACCACCAGCATCGTCGGAGGGCTCGCGCTGCGGGCTGGTCTGGCCGGACCGACCGGCTGCGTCACCGAGCTGCCGGATCTGCGCGGCCCCGCCCTCCCGTCCTTCGCGGACCTGGTCTTCGGTGGCCACGACGTGGCCACCACCCCGTTGAGCAAGCGGGCGGAGGCACTCGCCGACACCGGTGTGATACCCGGTCGGCTGGTCGCCGCGCTCCCCGACGAGCTGGCCGCCGTCGAGCGGGAACTGCGGCCGGCACCGCTCGGCGGCACCCAGGCCGACCGGGTCGCGACAGTCGTGGACGACCTCACCTCCTTCCGCACGCGCCACCGGCTGGACCGCGTGGTCGTGGTCAACGTCTCGGCCACCGAACCCGCACCTCGACCGCACCCCGGGCACGCCGACCCGGCCGCGCTGCGCGCCGCCCTCACCGGCCCGGACGAGGTGCTGCCGCCCAGCTCCCTGTACGCGTACGCGGCGCTGCTGGCCGACTGCCCCTACGTCGACTTCACCCCGTCGACCGGGCTGCGGCTGCCGGCGCTGGCCGCGCTCGCCGACGAGCTGCGCCTGCCGTACGCCGGGCACGACGGTAAGACCGGCGAGACCCTGGTCAAGTCGGTGCTCGCGCCGATGTTCGCGATGCGCAACCTCGCCGTGCGCTCCTGGTCCGGGATGAACCTGCTCGGCGGCGGCGACGGCGCCACCCTCGCCGACCCGGCCGCCAACGCGGCAAAGGTGCAGAGCAAGCAGCGCGTGCTCGGCGAGACGCTTGGCTACGTCCCGCAGGGCAACACCCGCATCGAGTACGTCGAGGAGCTGGGTGACTTCAAGACCGCCTGGGATCTGATCACGTTCGCCGGCTTCCTCGGCACCGGGATGCGGATGGAGTTCACCTGGCACGGCTGCGACTCCGCGCTTGCCGCGCCGCTGGTGCTCGACCTGGCCCGGCTCACCGCCGCCGCGCACGCCGCCGGGCACGCGGGGCCGCTTGCCGACCTGGGCTTCTTCTTCAAGGACCCGCTCGGCACGCCCACCCACTCGCTGGCCGAGCAGTGGGCCCGGCTGACCGACTTCACCAAGCGGTTGCACGCCGGCCTGGAGGGTGGCCATGACCACGCTGGCTGACGTTGCCGAACTGGTCCGCGCGCCGGCCGCGCTCTCCGTCCCCGGTGACGTGGTCGCCGGCGCGGCGGCGGCCGGCGCGTTGAGCCCGCGTACCCCCGCTCTCGCCGGCGCGTCGGTGCTGCTCTACTGGGCCGGCATGGCCGCCAACGACTGGGCCGACAGGCGGTTGGACGCCGTCGAACGCCCCGAGCGGCCGATCCCCAGCGGCCGCGTCACCCCGGCCGCCGCGCTGGGCCTCGCGGCCGGCCTCACCGCCGCAGGCGTGGGCCTGGCCGCCGCCGTGGGCGGTCGCCGCGCCGCCGCGCTCGCGGTGCCCCTGGCCGCCACGATCTGGGGGTACGACCTGCTGGCCAAGAACACCGCCGCCGGCCCCGCCGTGATGGCCGCCT
Organism: Micromonospora sp. NPDC049274; assembly: GCF_040678875.1. Classification (NCBI taxonomy): domain Bacteria; kingdom Bacillati; phylum Actinomycetota; class Actinomycetes; order Micromonosporales; family Micromonosporaceae; genus Micromonospora; species Micromonospora sp. NPDC049274. The sequence goes on along the minus strand of NZ_JBFAQS010000006.1, from coordinate 396,128 downwards.
GCCGAGGGCTGGACGTGCTGCTGGGCGCATCCGGCGGCAACCTGGTGCGGGCGCTCCCCTCGGCGGCGACCGTGGCGGCCCACACCTGGACGGTCACCACGCTGTCCCGGCGCGAGGTCACCGGAGCGGACGCGGCCCTGCCGATGCGCACACTCGTCGGCACCGCAGTGGTCGCCGCCAGCGCCGCCGTCGCCGTCCCCGGCGCCCGTCGTGCTGACGTCCCGGGCGCTCGCGACGCTGACGTTGCCGCAGCCGAAGCCGGAGGGGTCGACGAGCGGGCCGTCGTGGGCTCGGGCCGGTCCCGGTCGGCCGGGGTCGCCGCCGCGCTGCCCGCGCTGCTGGCCGGGTGGTACGCCGCCCGCTACGGCGCGGCCCAGGCCCAGGTCGTCCGCGACCCCTCCGCCGGGAAGGTTCGCGCGGCTGTCGGCGCGGGAATCACCGGGCTGCCCGCCCTGCAGGGAGCGCTCACCGCACGCGGTGGGGCCGGCCTGCTCGGTCTGGCCGTCGCGGCGGCGGCGCCGCTGGGTCGCCGGCTGGCCCGGAAGGTCTCCCCGACATGAGCGTGCCCCGACCCGCGCCGCCGACCACTGACGCGACGACGCTGCGCCTCGGGTACGGCACGAACGGCTTCGCCAACCACCGGCTCGACGACGCGCTCGCCGTCATCGCGGACCTCGGCTACGACGGCGTGGCGCTCACCCTGGACCACGACCACCTGGACCCGTTCGTACCCGGGCTCACCCGCCGGATCGCGGCTGTCGGTCGACGGCTGGACGCGCTCGGCCTGGGGCTCGTGATCGAGACCGGGGCCCGCTATCTGCTCGACCCGTGGCACAAGCACGCGCCGACGCTGCTGCACGACGACCCCACCCGGCGGATCGAGTTCCTGCGCCGGGCGGTGCGGATCGGCGCCGACCTGGGCGCGGAGGCGGTGTCGTTCTGGGCCGGTGTGCGACCCGCGACGGTGACACCGCAGTGCGCCTGGGACCGGCTGGTCGCCGGCTGTGCCAGCGTGCTCGACGCCGCCGACAGCGGGGGCGTCACCCTGGGCTTCGAGCCAGAGCCGGGAATGCTTGTCGAGAGCATCACCGACTGGCGTCGACTGCACGCCGCACTCGGGGCTCCGGCCCGCTTCGGCATCACCCTCGACATCGGCCACTGCCGGTGCCTGGAGCCGTGGCCGGTGCCGCAGTGCGTCGCAGAGGTGGCCGACCACCTGGTCAACGTGCAGATCGACGACATGCGCCGGGGCGTGCACGAGCACCTGGAGTTCGGCACCGGCGAGATCGACTTCCCGCCGGTGCTGGCAGCCCTGGCCGAGGCCGGCTACCGCGGGCTGGTCGCCGTCGAGCTGCCCCGCGACTCGCACGCCGCACCGGCGGTCGCGGCGCGATCGATCGAGTTCCTGCGTTCCGCCGCCGCGACCGCGTCGGCGGGCCGCACCGATGACGGGGTACCCGCCGGCGTCCTTTGCTCTGCTTCAACGGACGCACCAGAACCGGCCACCAACCGTCGCGTGGAGTGAAGCAGAGCAAAGGACGCGCTCGGGTACCCGCGGAGCAGCACAGCAGCACAAGGGGAGGAGACGGGATGACACCGGATTCACTACGGGCCGCGCTGCGGGGCGTACCCGATCCCGATTGGCTGGACGCGGCGCTGCACCAGGTCGCGGCCGAGCCCACCGCGATCACCCGGCTCTTCCCCGCCGTCGGCAGGCGTTGCGGCCGGGCCGCGTTGCCCGACGCCCCCGGCTGGACCGCCGACGACGCGGCCCGGGTGCTGCTGCTCACCAGCCTGCCGAGCGAGCACGCCGCGTACGCCGAGAGCCTCTACCAGCACGGTGACGCGGCCGAGCGGCGGGCGGTGCTGCGGGCCCTGCCGCTGCTGCCGATCGGCGCCGAAGGGGTGCCGCTGCTGCACGACGCGATCCGGACCAACGACACCCGGCTGGTCGCCGCCGCCCTCGGCCCGTACGCCCGGCACCTGGACCCGGCCGCCTGGCGGCAGGCGGTGCTCAAGTGCGTGTTCAGCGGCGTGCCCCTCGCCGTCGTCGCCGACCTGGAGACCCGCGCCGACGGGGAGCTGGCCGCGATGCTTGCCGCGCTGGCCGCCGAGCGGCACGCCGCCGGCCGGGACCTACCCGCCGACGCCACCGACCTGCTCGACCGGCTCACCGCCGCACTGCCCCGGGAGGCGTGAATGCGCATCTTCGACCCCCACATCCACATGACCTCACGCACCACCGACGACTACGAGCGGATGGCCGCCGCCGGGGTCCGCGCGGTGGTGGAGCCGGCGTTCTGGCTGGGCCAGCCACGCACAAGCGCCGCGTCGTTCGTCGACTACTTCGACTCGCTCATCGGCTGGGAGCCGTTCCGGGCCGGGCAGTTCGGGGTGCGGCACTTCGCGACCATCGCGCTGAACCCCAAAGAGGCCAACGACCCGCGCTGCCGGCCGGTCCTCGACCTGCTGCCCCGCTACCTGGACAAGGACGCGGTCGTGGCGGTCGGCGAGATCGGGTACGACTCGATGACCCCGGAGGAGGACGAGGCGTTCGCCGCGCAGCTCGCCCTCGCCGTGGCGTACGACCTGCCGGCGCTCGTGCACACCCCGCACCGGGACAAGGCGCGTGGCTGCGAGCGCACCCTCGCCGTGGTCGCCGAGTCCGGCATCGACCCGGGCCGGGTGGTGGTCGACCACCTCAACGAGGTGACGGTCAAACTCGTCCGGGACAGCGGCTGCTGGCTGGGCTTCTCCATCTACCCGGACACGAAGATGACGCAGCAGCGGATGGTCGAGCTGCTGCGCGAGTACGGCACGGAACGGATGCTCGTCAACTCGGCCGCCGACTGGGGGCGCTCCGACCCGCTGCTGACCCGGGCCACCGGGGAGGCGATGCTGCTGGCCGGATTCGGCGACGACGACGTCGACCGGGTGCTGTGGCGCAACCCGGTGGAGTTCTACGGGCAGTCCGGTCGGCTCGACCTGAGCGACCTGGACGTGGCCGCCAAGGTGGACCCGCAGACCGGCAACTCGATCCTGCGCGGCGGCAGCTGATGCGGCTACGACATGCCGGCGGCGACACCGTCCATCTCGGCTACTGCACAAACGTGCACCCCGCCGAGGACCTCGCCGGCATCCTCGGACAACTGGACACCTACGCCGTGCCGGTCCGCGCGGCGCTCGGCAGCGACGTGCTCGGCCTCGGCCTGTGGCTGGCCGCCCCGGTCGCCGCCGAGCTGGCCGCCGACCCGGCGCTGCGGCTGCGGCTGCGTGCCGAGCTGGACGCGCGTGGGCTGGAGGTGGTCACCCTCAACGGCTTCCCGTACGCGGCCTTTCAGGCGCCGGTGGTCAAGCAGGACGTGTACCACCCGGACTGGACCACCGAGCAGCGGCTGACGTACACCCTGAATCTGGCCCGGGTGCTCGCCGACCTGCTGCCTGACGACGCGGCCCGGGGGTCGATCTCCACCCTGCCGCTGGCCTGGCGCCAACCCTGGGACACCGAGCGGGCCGACGCGGCCCGCCATCGGTTGGACCAGCTCGCCGCCGGCCTGGCTGCCGTGCAGCGCGACACCGACCGCGAGGTGCGGGTCGCCTTCGAGCCGGAGCCCGGCTGCGTGGTGGAGAGCACCGGGCAGGCGGCCGCGCTGCTGTCCGGGATGGACACCGACCGGTTGGGCGTCTGCGTCGACCTGGCCCACCTGGCGTGCGCCTGGGAGGATCCGGCCGAGGCGCTGGAGCGACTGCGGGCGGCCGGGCTGCCCGTGGTGAAGGTGCAGGTCTCCGCCGCCGTCGAGGCGACCGACCCGGAGGGCGGCGCCGACGCGTTGCGTCGCTGGGTGGAGCCGCGCTTCCTGCACCAGACCCGGGGCGTCGGCTGCGCCGGCCGGGCCGATCCGGCCGATCCGGCGTACGCGGCCGACGACCTCGACGAGGCGCTGGACCGGGCGCTGCCCGGCCCGTGGCGGGTGCACTACCACGTGCCGCTGCACGCCCCGCCGGAGGAACCGCTCAGCTCTACCCTGCCCGTCCTGCGCGCCGCGTTGAGAGCGCTCTACAGCGGGCCGACCGCCGGGTGCGACCACCTCGACGTCGAGACGTACACCTGGGGGGTTCTACCGGCCGCGCGGCGGCCGGGCACCGACGCGGAGCTGGCCGCCGGCATCGCCGCCGAGCTGGCCTTCGCCCGGAACGAATTGGTCGGCCTCGGGCTGACCCCGGAACGCACCGTGAGCGCGGGAGTGACGCGATGAGCCGACGACTTGTGGTACTCGACGTGGTGGGGTTGACCCCCCGACTGCTGGCGCACATGCCCCGGCTACGCGGCGTCGCCGACGGCGGCTTCCGGGCCGAGCTGGGCACCGTGCTGCCCGCGGTGACCTGCTCGGTGCAGTCCACCTTCCTCACCGGCGAGCAGCCCAGCGGGCACGGGATCGTCGGCAACGGGTGGTACTTCCGGGAGCTGGGCGAGGTGTTCCTGTGGCGGCAGCACAACGCGCTTGTCGGCGGGGACAAGCTCTGGCAGGCGGCCCGTCGGGCCGAGCCGGGCTACACCGTGGCAAACGTCTGCTGGTGGTACGCCATGGGCGCCGACGTCGACTGGACCGTCACGCCCCGGCCGGTCTACTACGCCGACGGGCGCAAGGAGCCGGACTGCTACACCGACCCGCCGGAGCTGCACGACGCGCTCACCGGCCGGCTGGGCACGTTCCCGCTGTTCACCTACTGGGGGCCGACCGCCGGGCTGCCGTCGTCGCGGTGGATCTGCCAGGCGGCCGAGCAGATCCTGGCCGACGTGTCACCCGACCTGACCCTGGTCTACGTCCCCCACCTCGACTACGACCTGCAACGCTTCGGCCCGTCGTCGGCCCAGGCCGCGGCCGCGGCGGCGGAGCTGGACGCGGTGCTCGGCCCACTGCTGGACGCCGCACGGGCCCGCGACGCCACAGTCGTGGTGCTCTCCGAGTACGGCATCACCGACGTGTCCCGGCCGGTGGACGTCAACCGGCTGCTGCGCGCCGAAGGGCTGCTGCGGGTGCACACCCAGGCCGGCATGGAGTACCTCGACCCGTGGACGTCGAAGGCGTTCGCGGTCGCCGACCACCAGGTCGCGCACGTCTACGTCAAGGACCCGGCCGACGTGCCGGCGGTGGCGAAACTGTGCGCAGGGCTGCCCGGGGTGGCCGAGGTGCTCGACGCCGAGGGCAAGGCCGCGCACGGGCTGGACCACCCGCGCGCCGGGGAGCTGGTGCTGGTGGCCGAGCCGGACTCCTGGTTCACCTACTACTACTGGCTCGACGACGCCCGCGCGCCGGACTTCGCACGCCTGGTCGAGATCCACCGCAAGCCGGGGTACGACCCCGCCGAGCTGTTCTTCGACCCGGCCAACCCCGGTGCCGCGAAGGCCCGCGCCGGGGTGGCGCTGGCCCGCAAGAAGCTCGGCATGCGCTACCTGATGAGCGCCGTCGGTCTGGACGCCGGCGCCCAGGCGGTACGCGGCTCGCACGGGCGGCTGCCCAGCGACCCGGCGGACGCCCCGGTGCTGCTCTGCTCCGACGCGTCCGCCGCCCGGGACAAGGTCGCGGCCACCGAGGTCAAGGCGCTGCTGTTGGAACTCGCCGGGCTGAGCTCCGGTGACGGGAAAGCGGAGCGGCCGGGGGAGGGGGCGTGACGGTCACGGTGACCCCGACCGACACGAGCGGACTGCGGGCGCGCTTCGACGCCGAGTTGGCCGCCTTCCTCGACCGGCAGGGCCCGGACTGGCCCGACGGCGCGCCGCGCGGCGTGTTCACCGCGCTGCAACGATTCGTGCTGGCCGGCGGCAAGCGGCTGCGCCCGCTGTTCTGCTACTGGGGCTGGCGTGGCGCCGGGGCGGCCGACGGCAGCCCGATCGTGGTGGCCGCGGCGGCGCTGGAGCTGTTCCACGCGTTCGCGCTGATCCACGACGACATCCTGGACGGCAGCGACCGCCGGCGGGGTGAACCGTCGGTGCACCGCCTCTTCGCCGACCTGCACGCCCGATCGTCGTGGCGCGGCGACCCCGAGGCGTACGGGCGCAACACAGCCCTGCTCTGCGGGGACCTCTGCGCGGCCTGGTCGGATCAGATGTTCCACGAGTGCGGGCTGGAGACCGAGCAGGTGCATCGCGGCTACGCGGTGTTCGCGCTGATGCGGACCGAGGTGATCGCGGGGGAGTACCTCGACCTGGTCTCCGGGGTGGGGGACGGCTCGGTGGCCAGCGCGCTCACCGTGATCCGGATGAAGGCCGCCCGGTACACGGTCACCCGACCGTTGCAGATCGGCGCGGCCCTGGCCGGCGCGGGTTCGGAGCTGCTCGCCGCTCTCGGCGAGTTCGGTGACCCGTTGGGTGACGCGTTCCAGCTCCGCGACGACGTGCTGGGCGTCTTCGGTGATCCGGCGGTCACCGGAAAGTCGGTCCTGGACGACCTGCGCGAGGGCAAGCCCACGGTGATGATGGCGCTGGCCCGCAGCGCCGCCGACCGGTCGCAGACCGCGCGGCTGAAGGAGCTGTTCGGCAATCCCAGGCTGGACGCCGAGGGCGCGGCCGACCTGCGCGAGATCATCGAGGCCACCGGCGCCCGGGACCGGATCGAGCAGATGATCCGGGTCCGGACCGAGGCGGCGCTCACCGCTCTGCGCAGCGCCGTGGTGGCCGAGGAGGCGCGATCCGCCCTCGTCGCGCTGGCGGGCCAGGCCATCGATCGGCGCGCCTGACCCATCAACTTTCGATCAAATCAACGAAAGTTGATGCTGGATCGCCGGAAGGTGTGGACACATCGACGGGCGCGACTTAGTGTCGGGGCCAACACGACATTGTTTCGTCGAGGTGAACCGGCGGCGCGGTAACCCATCGACCCCACCACCGCTACGGCATCCGGCGCGACGGCGCGCGCCCGGCCTGGCCTCACTCGTCAGGAAGGGACAGCACAGATGTCCAACAAGGACGCACCCCCTCGTCGGCACAGACGATTGTTCTCCGCCGGTTCGGCCCTGCTCCTCGTGGCCGCGGCCGGCACCGTCACACTGGCGGCCAGCCCGACACCGGCCCAGGCGCACACGATCACCGCCAGCGACTTCCAGCAGGTCGAACTCGCCCGTGGCGTGTCCGACATGGGTGAGCCGATGTCGCTGGCCGTGCTGCCGGACCGCTCGGTCCTGCACACCGCCCGCAACGGCACCCTCCGGCGCACCGACGCCAACGGCACCACGTCGGTGATCGGCACCCTGTCGGTCTACAACCACGACGAGGAGGGGCTGCAGGGCGTCGGCGTCGACCCGAACTTCGCCAGCAACCGGCAGATCTTCCTCTACTACGCACCGCCGCTGTCCACCCCCGGCGGCGACGCGCCCGCGACCGGCACCGACTTCTCGGCCTGGCAGGGAGTGAACCGCCTCTCCCGGTTCACCCTCAACAGCGACTTCACCGTCAACCAGGCCAGCAAGGTAGACGTCCTCGACGTGCCGGCCGACAGGGGTCTCTGCTGCCACGTCGGCGGGGACATCGACTTCGACGCCGCCGGCAACCTGTACCTGTCCACGGGCGACGACACCAACCCCTTCGAGTCCGCCGGCTACTCGCCGCTGGACGAGCGGACCAACCGCAACCCGGCGTACGACGCGCAGCGCAGCGCCGGCAACACCAACGACCTGCGGGGCAAGATCCTGCGGATCAAGGTGAACTCCAACGGGACGTACTCCATCCCGTCGGGCAACCTGTTCGCGCCCGGCACCGCCAAGACGCGGCCGGAGATCTACGCGATGGGGTTCCGCAACCCCTTCCGGATCAGCGTGGACAAGGGCACCGGAGTCGTCTACGTCGGTGACTACGGGCCGGACGCCGGCAGCACCAGCTCCACCCGTGGGCCCTCCGGCCAGGTCGAGTTCAACCGGGTCGCCGCCCCAGGCAACTTCGGCTGGCCGTACTGCACCGGCACCAACACCACCACCGAGACGTACAACGAGTGGGACTTCGCCGCCAACACCGGCGGCGCGAAGTACAACTGCGCAGGCGGGCCTACCAACAACTCGTTCCGCAACACCGGCCTGACCACCCTGCCCCCCGCCCAGTCAGCCTGGATCCGGTACGCGGGCGACGCCGGCACCCCGACCGAGTTCGGCGGCGGCTCCGAGTCGCCGATGGGCGGCCCGGTCTACCGCTACAACGCCTCGTCGACCTCCACCACGAAGTTCCCGCAGTCGTTCGACGGCCAGTTCTTCGCCACCGAGTTCGGCCGGGGCTGGATCAAGCCCATCCACGTCAACTCCGACGGCTCCCGGGGCACCATCGACACCTTCCCGTGGGTCGGCAAGCAGGTGATGGACTCGGCATTCGGCCCGGACGGCTCGTACTACGTGCTCGACTACGGCACCGGCTACTTCAACGGTGACGCCAACTCGGCGCTCTACCGCTTCGACTACGTCGCCGGCGGCAACCGGGCGCCCAGCGCCGCGGCGAGCGCCAACAAGACCTCCGGCGCGGCGCCGCTGACCGTGGTGTTCTCGTCGGCCGGCTCGTCCGACCCCGAGGGCGGTGCGCTCACCTACTCGTGGAACTTCGGCGACGGCACCACCTCCACGACGGCGAACCCGACGAAGACGTACAGCGCCAACGGCACCTACACCGCGACACTTACCGTGCGGGACCCGCAGGGTGCCACCGGCAGCGCCAGCGTGCAGATCAACGTCGGCAACACCGCGCCCACGGTGACCATCAACAACCCCGGCAACGGGCAGTTGTTCAGCTTCGGCGACACAGTCGCCTACAGCATCACGGTGACCGACCCCGAGGACGGCACGATCGACTGCACGAAGGTCAAGATGACCTACGTGCTCGGGCACGACCAGCACGGGCACCAGATCACCTCGAAGACCGGCTGCTCGGGTTCGATCACCATTCCGGTCGACGGTGAGCACGACGACGCGGCGAACATCTTCGCCATCTTCGACGCCGAGTACACCGACGCCGGTGGGCTGACCACGCACACCCAGCACACCCTGCCGCCGCGCCACCGCCAGGCCGAGTTCTTCGGCAGTTCGTCCGGGATCAACGTGTTCAGCAAGACCCCGGCCGAGGGCGGCAAGACCGTCGGCGACATCAACAACGGCGACTGGATCGCGTTCCAGCCGTACCGGCTGGGCAATGTCACCTCGTTCACCGCCCGGGTCTCCTCGGCGGGCGCCGGCGGCACCCTCCAGGTCCGGGCCGGCTCGGCCACCGGCACGGTGCTCGGCTCGGCGACCGTTCCGGTCACCGGCGGCTGGGAAACCTTCACCACCGTGACCGGTGCGATCAGCAACCCGCCGACCGGCACCACCACGCTCTACCTGACGTTCGCGGGTACGGGCACCGGCGCGCTCTACGACCTGGACGCGTTCACCTTCACCACCGGCTCGGCCCCCACCGGCGGGACCGGCCCGATCAAGGGTCTGGGTGGCAAGTGCCTGGACGTCCGTAACGCCGCCACCGCCGACGGCACGCAGATCCAGATCTACACCTGCAACGGCAGCGCGGCGCAGACCTGGGCGGTCACGCCGAACTCCACGATCAAGTCGTTGGGTAAGTGCCTGGACGTCTCCGGTGCCGGCACCGCCGACGGCACCAAGATCCAGCTCTACACCTGCAACGGGACCGCGGCGCAGAACTGGGCCGCGCAGGCCGACGGCACGATACGCAACGCCGGGTCCAGCAAGTGCCTCGACGTCACCGGCAGCAGCTCCGCCGACAGCACGGTGGTCCAACTGTGGACCTGCACCGCCGCCGCCAACCAAAAGTGGATCCTGCCCTGAGCTGAGTGGTGGGGCCCCCTGTCACCGCCTACGGTTGGGCAGGGGGCCCTTCCTAACCACAGTTAGGAGAGCGATATGCGCAGACGCCTGCGACCCGTCCTCGGCGCGGCCATGGCGGCCCTCGCCGTCATCGCCTGCACCACCCCCGCAAGCCCGGCCAGCGCCGCCGACGCCCCGTACGACGTGCTGGTCTTCTCCAAGACCGCCGGTTTCCGGCACGACGCGATCCCGGTCGGCATCCAGACCATCCGTGACCTGGGCGCCGCTAACAACTTCACCGTCACCGCCACCGAGGACGCCGCCGCGTTCACCACCTCCAACCTCGCCCAGTACGAGGCTGTCGTCTTCCTCAACACCACGGGTGACGTGCTCGACGCCAGCCAGCAGACCGCCTTCGAGTCGTACATCGGCTCCGGTCGTGGTTACGTGGGCGTGCACGCGGCCTCCGACACCGAGTACGACTGGCCGTTCTACGGCAACCTGGTCGGCGCGTGGTTCGCCTCGCACCCGGCGATCCAGCAGGCAAACGTCAAGGTGGAGGACCGGGGGCACGCCGCGACCGGGCACCTGCCGCAGACCTGGACCCGCACCGACGAGTGGTACAACTACCGCACCAACGCCCGGTCGACCGCCCACGTGCTGGCCACGCTCGACGAGTCGTCGTACTCCGGTGGCGGCATGGGCGCCGACCACCCGCTGAGCTGGTGCAAGAGCTACAGCGGCGGCCGATCCTTCTACACCGGGGCCGGGCACACCCAGGCGTCGTACGCCGAGCCGGCCTTCCGAACCCACCTGCTGGGCGGCATCCGGTACGCGGCCGGTCGGAGCAAGGCCGACTGCCGGCCCGAGACCGGCTACACCCCGCTCTACAACGGCTCCACGAGCGGCTGGTCGCAGGCCGGTCCGGGCAACTTCACCAACTCCGACGCCACCCTGACCTCGGTGGGCGGCATGGGGTTGTTCTGGTACAACGCTAAGCAGTTCACCAACTACTCGTTGAAGCTGGACTGGAAGCTGGCCGGGGACGACAACTCCGGCATCTTCATCGGCTTCCCGCCGTCGAGTGACCCGCAGTCGGCGATCAACAACGGCTACGAGGTCCAGATCGACGCCACCGACGCGGTCGACCGCACCACCGGCTCGGTCTACACGTACAAGGCCGCCGACACCGCGGCCCGGGACGCGGCGCTGAACGCGCCGGGGGAGTGGAACACCTACGAGTTGCTGGTCGAGGGCGAGCGGCTACAGGTCTTCCTCAACGGTGTGAAGATCAACGACTTCACCAACACCGATCCGGTCCGCTCGCTCGCCGGCCACATCGGCATCCAGAACCACGGCACCGGTGACGACGTCGCGTTCCGCAACATCCGGATCAAGGAGCTGGGCACCACGCCGCCGCCCACCGGCACGATCCAGGCCGAGGCGTTCACCTCGGCCAACGGCGTCTCCGCGTTCACCAAGGACGGCGCCAACGGTGGCCAGACCCTCGGCTACATCGAGCCGGGCGACTGGGCCGCGTACAACGGCGTGGACCTGACCGGCGTCACCTCGTTCACGGCCCGGGTCGTCTCCGGTGGCGCGGGCGGCACCATCCAGGTGCGCACCGGTTCGGCCACCGGCCCGGTGCTCGGCTCGGTCGCGGTGCCCAATACCGGCAGCTGGACCACGTACGCCAACGTCACCACCGCGCTCTCCAACGTCCCGTCCGGCACCCAGAACCTCTATCTCACCTTCACCGGCAGCGGCACTGGGCTCTTCGACCTGGACGACTTCACCCTGGTCAAGGGCGGCAGCGGCACTCCCGGGGTAGGCCCGATCAAGGGTCTGGCGGGTAAGTGCCTGGACGTGCGCGGCGGCGCCACGGCCGACGGCACCCAGATCCAGCTCTACACCTGCAACGGCGGTACGGCGCAGACCTGGACCGTGTCCGGTTCGACGATCAAGGCGCTGGGCAAGTGTCTGGACATCTCCGGTGGTGGCACCGCCAACGGCACCAAGATCCAGCTCTGGACCTGCAACGGCACGGGCGCGCAGAACTGGGCGGCCCAGTCCGACGGCAGCCTGCGCGGCACGGCGTCGGGCAAGTGCCTGGACGTCTCCGGCAACAACTCGGCGGACAGCACAGTCGTCCACCTCTGGACCTGCAACGGCGCGGCCAACCAGAAGTGGACCCTGCCCTGACCCGCCGAACGCACCGAGCCCGCCGGGCTCACTGAGCTCGCAGGGGCCGCCGGTCACGGCCGACGGCCCCTGCGGGCCACCCGCTCCTGGCGTCAACCGCAGCGACGCGCTCCGCCTCACCGGGCGCGTCCCTGCCGAAGCCGATGTCACCTCAGAGGCATATACCGGTGAGTCATAGTTATGACTCACCGGTATATGCCTCTCGACCATCCATGACCGGAGCGGCCCGAGCCGGAGCGGCCGGGCGGCCCACTCTCAGGCGGCTGCCGTACCTTGACCGGCATGGGGCGTTTCGCGCGATGGCGCCGGACGGTGCGGACGCAGGGGCACTGGCTGCGCGCGGCGCTGCACCGGGTCGATGAGCCCGATCCGTTGACCGGGCCGGCGCCCAGCCTGAACCGCCTCGACGCGCTGATGGAGGGTTTCGCCGCAGGCCAGCCCGTGCGCTGGAGCCTCGGCGGGGCACCCCGGCCGTTGCCCGGCGCGGTCGACGTGGCGGCGTACCGGATCATCGAGGAGGCGCTGGCCGACGCGCGCCGGCACGCCCCGGGCGCGGCGGTCGCGGTCCGCCTGCGCTACGACGCCCAGGGCGTCACCATCGAGGTACGCGACGAGGGCGCCGACGCCGCGACGCCGACCGGGGAGCCCCGGGCCGCCGGGCGCGGGCTGGCCGCGGTGCGGGGGCGCGCCGAGCGGGTTGGCGGCACCTTCACCGCCGGCCCGAATTCCGGCGGCGGATTCACCGTCCGGGCGGTCCTTCCCGCGCCCGAAGAAGCGGCCGAGTGACGATCCGGGGCTTTCGCGAGAGGGCCTGGCGGAAATAGGGTGGGGGCGGCGACCGTGACGGTGGCCGGTGACCCGGTGGGAGGCGCAACCCGCCGGGCCCAGGTGCGCTCGGCACCCACCGGTGTTCCGCCTCGGTGCCGCGTACCGGTCTGACCGGTCACCCTCGCCCCGGTCCGCACAACGGAATCCCCATCACATCAGGGGAGAAGGACAATGGCGCGACCCATCACGCTCTTCACCGGCCAGTGGGCCGACCTTCCGTTCGAGGAGGTCTGCCGGCTCGCCTCCGAGTGGGGCTACGACGGTCTGGAGATCGCCTGCTGGGGCGACCACTTCGAGGTCGACAAGGCGCTCGCCGACGACTCGTACGTCGACCGCAAGCGGGAGACGCTCGCGAAGCACAACCTCGAGGTCTTCACGATCTCCAACCACCTCGTCGGTCAGGCGGTCTGCGACCATCCGATCGACGAGCGGCACCAGGACATCCTGCCCGGCCGCATCTGGGGCGACGGGGAGCCCGAGGGGGTCCGCCAGCGGGCCGCCGAGGAGATCAAGGACACCGCGCGGGCGGCGGCGAAGCTCGGGGTCAAGACCGTCGTCGGGTTCACCGGGTCGTCGATCTGGCACACCCTGGCAATGTTCCCGCCGGTGCCGCCGTCGATGATCGAGCGCGGCTACCAGGACTTCGCCGACCGGTGGAACCCGATCCTCGACGTGTTCGACGAGGTCGGGGTGCGATTCGCGCACGAGGTGCACCCCAGTGAGATCGCGTACGACTACTGGACGACGAAGCGGACGCTGGAGGCGATCGGCAACCGGCCCGCGTTCGGGCTGAACTGGGACCCGTCGCACTTCGTCTGGCAGGAGCTGGACCCGGTGAACTTCATCTTCGACTTCGCCGACCGGATCTACCACGTGGACTGCAAGGACGCGAAGGTGCGTACCGGCGACGGCCGACGCGGCCGGCTCGCCTCGCACCTGCCCTGGGCCGACCTGCGCCGCGGCTGGGACTTCGTCTCGACCGGGCACGGCGACGTGCCCTGGGAGGACTGCTTCCGGGCGTTGAACGCGATCGGCTACACCGGCCCGATCTCCGTGGAGTGGGAGGACGCCGGGATGGATCGACTGCTCGGTGCCCCGGAGGCGCTTCAGTTCGTCCGCCGGCTCGCCTTCGACGCTCCGACCGCCGCCTTCGACGCGGCGTTCAGCAGCAAGGACTGACCACCACCCGGACAGACCACGGGCCGGTCGCCTCTCGGCGACCGGCCCGTCGACGTGCGTTGGGTCAGAGCGTGCTGCCGTTGGTGCCCGAGCCGGACGGCTTGGTGCGGGGGGTGGTAGCCGACGGCGACCCGGAGGTCGTGCCGACCGTGCTGCTGCCCGTCGAGCCGGAGCCCGCCTTGGCGCCCACCGTGGCGGGCGTGCCGGCGAACGCGTCGTCGGCGGCGGTCAGCTCCTGCTTGCCGGTGCTGCCGTTGCCCAGCTTCTCGCCCAGCTTGGTCTGGCCGAGCTTGTCCTTGCCCTCGCTGTAGAGCTTGTTGGCCTGGGCCTGCGCGACCCCGGCCGCCTCCTGGACGGTCGGGTGGTCGAGCACCTTGCGGCCCCGAACCACGAGCTCTTCGTACTTCTCCCGGCCGGCACGGGCGCCCAGGACGAATCCCGCAGCCAGCCCGCCAAGAAACATGATCTTTCCGCGCATGGCGGCTCCTTCCGTACCTGACGCGCCGTCGCGCCGGCGGGTTGCCCCGTCGGGCGCGACCAATTCGCGCCTGCGTCCTCTGTCCGCAGCTAACTACCCATCCTGCTCCCCGCTCAAGCCTGCTTGTGCCGGGATCGCGATTTGCCCTGATTGCGATCGGGTCGCGGCGGTGACCTGCGCATCTGGATCAAGGCGGATACGAGTGGAACCCACTGGACCGCCACCGGGGGATGTCCTGTACTCTTGTCCCGTCGCAGGGCACCGGCGAGATCCGGTTCCAGGCGGTGCACGATCCCCTGTAGCTCAATTGGCAGAGCAGCCGGCTGTTAACCGGCAGGTTATTGGTTCGAGTCCAATCGGGGGAGCTTCTCCACCCAGCGCCCGTCGGCAGTACGCCGACGGGCGTTTTCGTCTGTGCCCACCCGGTTTCGCCCTCGCTCGACGTGCTCGCCCGGCAGGATGGTCGATGTCGACTTAGACTCCCGCTGCGTCGATTGATGCGTCGATTCTTGAGGTGAGCGCCATGTCCGGACGAGGCGGCTTCGGCCGGGCCACACTGATCGCGGTGGCGGTCGTGCTGGCCTGGCTGGTGATCGGCGGTGTGGCCGGCCCCTACGCAGGGCGTCTCAGCGAGGTCGCCACCAACGACAACGCCGCCTTCCTGCCCACCGACGCCGAGGCGACCCGCGCCCAGGACCTCGCGGGCGGCTTCGTCGACAGGCAGACCGTGCCGGCTCTGGTCGTCTACGAGCGGTCGTCGGGGATCACCGACGCCGACCGGCAGCGGGTCGCCGCCGACGCCGCCCGGTTCGCCCAGATACCCGGCGTGGTCACCCCACTGTCCCCGCCGATCCCCAGCGCGGACGGTCAGGCGCTGCAGGTCCTCGTGCCTGTGGACGACGCCGAGGGCGAGGAGATCGGCGCGGTCGTCAAACAGGTGCGCGACCTCGCCGGCGGCGACCGGGACGGGCTCAGCGTGGACGTCGCCGGCCCGGCCGGCCTGCTCGCCGACCTCATCGAGGTCTTCTCCGCAATCGACGGGCCACTGCTGCTCGTCACCCTGGTGGTGGTGCTCGTCATCCTGCTGATCGTCTACCGCAGCCCGGTCCTGTGGATCTTTCCGCTGCTGGCCGCCGGAATGTCGTACGCGCTGGCCTCGGTCTTCGTCTACCTGCTCGCCGATGCCGACATCATCAAGCTCAACGGCCAGGCCCAGGGCATCCTCACCGTGCTGGTCTTCGGCGCCGGCACCGACTACGCGCTGCTGATGATCGCCCGCTACCGGGAGGAGCTGCACCGGCACGACCGCCCGTGGGACGCCATGCGCGCCGCCTGGAGGGGCGCCGCGCCGGCCATCATCGCGTCCGGCGGCACTGTCATCGTCAGCCTGCTCTGCCTGCTGCTGTCCAGCCTCAACTCCAACCGGGCGCTCGGCCCGGTCGCCGCCCTCGGCATCGCCGCCACGCTGCTGGTGATGCTCACCTTCCTGCCCGCGCTGCTGGTCCTCGGCGGCAGGTGGGCGTTCTGGCCCCGGCGGCCGCGGGTCGACCAGGCCGACCCACGGGTCGAGCACGGCATCTGGAACCGCGTCGCCGGGTTCGTGGCCCGGCACGCCCGACCGATCTGGCTGAGCACCGCAGTCGTCCTGGCTCTCCTCACGCTCGGCCTGACGCAGCTCGGCGCCACCACCCTCGGCCAGTCCGACCTGTTCACCCAGCGGACCGACTCGGTGGACGGTCAGGACGTGATCGCCCGGCACTACCCGGCCGGCACCGGCAGCCCGGCCACCATCTTCACCACCGAGCAGACCGCGCGGCAGGTGGCGCAGGCGGCCCAGGGCGTACGTGGCGTCGCCGACGTCCGTCCGCTCTCCACCGGCCCGCAGACCGGCCCGCCCGAGGAGAACGCCCCGCCCAAGGTCGTCGGCGGACGGGTGCAGTTGGAGGCGACGCTCGCCGACCCGCCCGACAGCGACGGCGCCGAGCGGACGATCCGCGACCTGCGGGAGGCCGTACACCGGGTGCCCGGCGCGGACGCAGTCGTCGGCGGCTTCACCGCGATCAACGTGGACACCTCCGACGCCGCGAAGCGCGACCAGAACGTCATCATCCCGGTGGTGCTGGTGGTCATCGCGGTCATCCTGGCCCTGCTGCTGCGCGCCCTCCTCGCACCAGTGCTGCTCATCGGCACGGTGCTGCTCAGCTTCGCGGCCACCCTCGGTCTCTGCGCGCTGCTGTTCCGCCACGTCTTCGACTTCCCCGGCGTGGACTCGTCGTTCCCGCTGTTCGCGTTCGTCTTCCTGGTCGCCCTCGGCATCGACTACAACATCTTCCTGATGAGCCGGGTCCGGGAGGAGTCGGCCAAACGGGGCACCCGCGCCGGTGTGCTCGCCGGCCTCGCCGTCACCGGCGGCGTGATCACCTCCGCCGGCATCGTGCTCGCCGCGACCTTCTCCGCACTTGCCGTCCTGCCGCTGGTGATACTCGTCGAGTTGGGTACGGCCGTCGCGATCGGGGTACTGATCGACACGATCATCGTCCGGTCGCTGCTGGTGCCCGCGCTCGCGTACGACATCGGGCCGAAGATCTGGTGGCCGGGCCGGTTGTCCCGGGCGAACGGTGAGCGGGAGGCGCGCGATGCTGGCTGAGACCGACGTGGTCGTCGTCGGCGGCGGCCTGGCCGGGCTCGCCGCCGCGCGCCGGCTGCACCGCGCCGGCGTGCCCTGGCGACTGCTGGAGGGCAGCGGCCGGCTCGGCGGTCGCGTCGCCACCGACGTCGTGGACGGCTATCTGATCGATCGCGGGTTCCAGGTGCTCAACACGGCGTACCCGCGGCTCGGCACGCTGCTCGACACCGACCGGCTCGACCTCGGTTACTTCACGTCCGGGGTGCTGGTGCGCCGGGGCGACGACCTGCTGCGGCTGGTCAACCCGTTGCGCGAGCCGGCCGGCGGGCCGCGGACCGCGCTGGCCGGCGTGGGCTCGCTGCTCGACCGGTTGCGCTTCGCCGCGCTCGCCACCGGCTGCGCCACGCTGCCGGTGTCCCGGCTGCTCTCCGCGCCGGAGACCACCGCCGAGACGGCTCTGCGCCGCGCCGGTCTCTCCGACGCCATCATCGAGGAGTTGCTGCGGCCGTTCCTGTCCGGCGTGTTGATCGACCGGGAGCTGGCCACCTCCAGTCACGTGCTCGCCGTGGTGCTGCGCTCGTTCGCCCGTGGGCGGATCGGGCTGCCCGCCGAGGGGATGGCCGCGCTGCCCCGGGTCATCGCCGACCCGCTGCCAACCGACCTGCTCGACCTGGACACCCCTGTCGCGCAGGTCGCACCCGGCCTGGTCCGCACGCAGGCCGGCGACATCCGCTGCCGGGCCGTCGTGGTCGCCGTCGACCCGCCCGCCGCGGCCGCGCTGCTGCCGGCCCTGGCGACGGTACGCATGCACAGCTACACCACCTACTACCACAGCGCCCCGGAGCCGCCGCTCGCCGAGCCGATCCTGGTCGTCGACGGCGACCGCCGGGAGATCGTGGCGAACACGGTGGTGCTCAGCAACGCCGTCCCGACGTACGCGCCGGCCGGACGGCACCTCGTGGCCACGTCGGTGGTGGGTCCGACGGCCCCGCCCGAGTCGACCATCCGGGCCGAGTTGACCCGGCTGTACGGTCGATCCACCGCCGACTGGACCCACCTCACCACGGTGGCCGTCCCGGCCGCGCTGCCCGCCACGCCGCCGCCGCAGGGCCGGCTGCGCAAGCCCGTCTCGTTGGGGGAGGGGCTGTTCGTGGCCGGTGACCACCGGGACAGTCCATCGATCCAGGGCGCTCTCGCCAGCGGCTGGCGTGCCGCCGGGGCGGTGCTGGAGGAGCTGCGCGCCGGCTGAGCCCGCCTCGAACGAGGCCCCCGCAGCCGTAGTTGATCACCTATGATCGCCGCCATGCCCGCCCCCCTCCCGGCACCCACCTTCGATGCCGCTGCCGCGTACCCCGAGGTCAACGACCTGCGCAAGGCGCTCGACGCCGCCGACTGGCCCGCCGTCCAGGCCGTGTTCGCCGACCGGGACGCGGACGGGCGCACCCTGCTCGTCGGCGCGGCAGGCGACCAGGTCGGGACCGAGCCGTTCCTGCGCCGGGTGTACGACGCCCACCCCACCGACCAGCTCGCCGGGACGCTGCTCGGCAACCAGCTCATCCGCGCCGGCTGGCGGATCCGCAGCGCCTACCGGGCCCAACACGTCAGCCGGGCGCAGTTCGAACAGTTCCACGAGCACCTGCGTCGTGCCGAGCGGGTGCTCATCGACGTCACCGCCCGGTACCCCGACGACGCGGCCGCCTGGACCCAACGGATCACCCTCGCCCGGGGGCTGCAACTGGGCCAGAACGAGGCGCGCCGCCGCTACGACCGGCTCGCCCGCGAGCACCCCCACCACGCTCCCGCGCAGGCGGCCCTGCTCCAGCAGCTCTGCCCGAAGTGGAGCGGCGACTGGGACCGGGCCTTCGCGTTCGCCCGCGAGTGCGCGCAGGCCGCGCCCGCCGGGGCGCCCAACGCGGTGCTGGTCGCCGAGGCGCACCTGGAACGCTGGCTGGACTTCGACACCCAACGGGAGCGCACCGCGTACCTGCGCAGCACACCCGTCGTGGACGAGGTCATGCAGGCCGGGCAGCGATCCGTGCTGCACCCGGACTTCGTCGACCGGTCGGGGTGGGTGTGGGTCCGTTCGACGTTCGCGCTGATGTTCAGCCTCACCGAACAGTGGCCCGCCGCCGCCAGCCAGTTCACCGCCCTCGGCAACCTGGGCACCGAATACCCCTGGGCCTACGTGGACGACGCCGAGGGCTACACGAAGTACCGCGCCAAGGCGTACGCGAAGGGTGGCCAGTCGTGATCCAGCACCTGGACGTGGACGGGGTGCCCACGCTGCTCGCCCCCACCGCCGGGCCGATGCGCGCCGGACTGACCTTCCGGGTCGGGACCGCCGACGAGACGCTCAGCCGCGCCGGCATCACCCACCTCATCGAGCACCTCGCACTCGCGCCGCTGGGCCTGGCCGACTACCACGTCAACGGCGTGACAGCCCCGGCGTTCACCATGTTCCACACCCAGGGCTCCGAGGCGGACATCGCGGCGTTCCTGACCGCCGTTTGCGAGCACCTGTCGGACCTGCCGGTGGCGCGGCTGGACGTCGAGAAGGACATCCTGCGTACCGAGTGGAGCAGCCGGGGCGCCGCCGCGGTCGACGACATCCCGCTGTGGCGACACGGCGCGCGGGACTTCGGCCTGAGCAGCTACCCCGAGTGGGGCCTCGGCGCGCTCACCGCGGACCACCTGCGCGAGTGGGTGGCCCGCTCCTTCACCAGGGAGAACGCGGTGCTCTGGATCGCCGGCGACCGGGTGCCCGCCGGTCTGCGCCTCCCGCTGCCCAGCGGGGTCCGGCAGCCGGTGCCGGCCGTCTCGTCGGCACTGCCGCAGACCCCGGCGTACTTCGTCAGCGGCGCCCGCGCCGTGGTGCTCGACTCGGTGGTGCGGCGTAGCGCCGCCGCGGCCGTCTTCTCCGGCGTGCTGGAGCGGGAGCTGTACCGGTCACTGCGCCAGGAGTCGGGCCTCTCCTACACCACCACCACGGCCTACGAGCCGCGCGGCGACGGGTACGCCACGCTGCGGGCGCTCGCCGACGCGCTTGCCGAGAAGCAGGACGCGGTACTCGGCGGCTTCGTCGACGTGCTGGCGAAGCTGCGGGTCGGGCGGATCGAGCAGGCCGACCTGGACGCCACCATCGCGAAGCGGGAGGACGTGCTCGGCACCGCCGAGGTCGACGCCGCGCGACTGCCCGGGTACGCCCTCAACGTGCTGACGGGCGAGCCGAACCTCAGCATCGACGAACACCGGGCCGAACTGAAGGCGGTCAGCCTCGCCGACCTGCACGACGTGGCCGGTGAGATGATGTCGTCCGCGCTGCTCCTGGTGCCGCGCGGGCTCACCGCCGACTGGGCCGGTTTCGTCGCGGCACCCACCCACTCCAGCGACACCGTCGAGGGCACCACGTACCCGGCGAAGCAGGGCGCCGGCGCCCTGCGCATCGGCGTGGACGGGGTGACCTACCTCGGCACCGACGGCCCGCTGACCGTCCGGTACGCCGACTGCTCCGCGATGCTCACCTGGCCCGACGGCGCGCGGCAACTGATCGGCTCGGACGCCATCGTGCTGCACGTCGAGCCGACCATGTTCAACCTGCACCCGGCGGCGCTTCCGGTCATCGACGCCCAGGTGCCGGCCGACAGGCACATCGCCATGCCGGCCCGCACACCGGACACCATCCCGCAGCCGTCGACCGCCGACCAGCCGGCCCGTACGCCCGCCAATCGCCCGTGGTGGGAGATCGCGGCAATCGTGATCAGCGGCGTGGCCGTCCTGTTGGTGGGCGCGGTGAGCCTGCTGGTGACGTACGTGGTGGCCGCCGCCGGCACCGAGCCGGGAGAGGAATGGCTCTGGGGCGTCGTCGTGGCGGGCTGGCTGCTCACTGTTATTCTCGCGTTGCCCATCGTGCTGCTGTGGCGACGGCGGCGGGGATGAGGCGGGGCCACACCGGCGCTGGCCCGTGATCCGCCGGGCGGGATAAGATCCGCGCGGTGTCGGGGCGGTAGCTCAGCCGGTTAGAGCAGGGGACTCATAATCCCTCGGTCGCGGGTTCGAGTCCCGCCCGCCCCACCAGCAGTTTTACCTGGTCAGCCATGCTGCCGACGACCCGGGCGAACCGCATCAAGGCGGCCCGCAAGCGGGCCGCGCCGGTCGCGCTCGGCCTGCTGGCGGCGCAAGCGCCGGCATCGGCCGGCGCGCCGGCCGATAGGAGCCTTGCCTCCGGCGGGGGCCAGACGACTCCGAGATGGAGTTGCCGACCGATTCCGGTTCGTGGGTGGTGGGATGCCATCCCGCCAGCCACCGACCCAGGCAGAGCCGAGCAGACCAGGGCCAGGGCGACAAGGTCGTTCCTTAGGGTTTTTGCGTCTGGATGGTGTTCCGGGCCGCCGGGCTGGTTGGGTGTGGCTCAAGGTCGTTTGCCGTTAGGTGGCCATGGACGAGCGGCCGCCCAGCCAGCCCAGGGCGCCTTGGCCGCTGATTGAGATCTGCGAGTCGTCGCTTGCTAAGGAACTGCCGGCGGGGTTGTCCGAGGTGACCTGGAACTGGGTGCTTCGGGAGGACGGCTTGGTGCAGGTATGGGTAGGCGTGGACGCGGGCAAGCAGGCTCACCACGCCGCGGCGGTAGACGTGGCCGGGCGGGTGCTGTGGTCGACGCGGGTGGCCAACGATCAGCAGGCGATCGCGGACCTGATCGGCCGTGTCGGCGCCGACGATGAGGTGGTGTGGGCAGTCGACCTGGTCGGCTGCGAGACAGCCCTGCTGCGGGCGATGTTGGCGCTGGCCGGGCAGCAGGCGGTGTATATCCCAGGCCGCACGGTCAAGACGATGTCCGCTGGGTTCGCCGGCGAGGCCAAAACCGACGCGCGTGACGCCGTGGTCATCGCCAACACCGCTCGGATGCGGCACGACTTCCTGCCGGTCGAGACACCGACGGAGCTGATCGCCAAACTCGCGCTGCTGGTGGCGCACCGTGCCGACCTGGTCGAGGACTGGGTCCGCACCGTGAATCGGCTGCGCCGATTGATGCTCGGAATCTCCCCGGTGCTGGAGCGTGGGTTGACTTTCACCAACGTCGCGACGCTGGTTCTGATCAGCGCTTATCAGACGCCCGGACAGATCCGTGCCGCCGGTCGCGAGCAGCTCGTGGCGCATCTGCGCCGGCATCGGGCCGTGAACGCCGCCAAGGTGGCCGATCAGGCGTTGGCCGCCGCGGCTGAGCAGGATCGCACCCTGCCGGGACAGGACACCACTGCTGCGCTCGCAGGTGAGCTGGCCACTCATCTCCTGCAACTGCATCGACGGATGCGGGACACCGACAAGGCGATCGAGGCCGCCTTTAGTGACCACCCGCAGGCCGGCATCATTCGTAGCCTGCCCGGCATGGGGGCACTGGCGGCCGCGGAGTTCATCGCCGCAGTCGGGGACCTGTCGACCTTCGCCAGCCCTGATCACCTGGCCGCCTACGCGGGTCTGGCGCCGGTGGCCCGTGACTCTGGCAAGCGCGTCGCCAACCTGCGCCGGCCGCAGCGTTACAACCGGCGGCTGCGCCACGTGTTCTACATGTCCTCGCTCAGCACGCTACGGATGAACGGCCCTAACCGTGACTACTACCAGCGCAAACGCGCTGAGGGACGCAAGCACCAGCAGGCGTTGATCGCCCTCGCCCGCCGCCGCGTCGACGTGCTGTGGGCCCTGCTCCGCGACAACCGGTGCTTCCAACTCCAACCACCAGCACCATCAACACCGGGCTAGGAGTCGGAGATGATCGACGGCATGGACTTCGAGGAGTTCGACCAGCACGTCCAATCACTACGAGCCCGGGCGGCTCAATCCGGCTTCGAGGCAATCGAAGACTTCAAGGTGATCGAAGGGCTGACCGCATCGGCGGAGGAGATTGCCGAGGCGGAGCGAGCGCTAGGCGCGACCCTGCCCGCGCAGTACAAGGCGTTCATGATGCGCTACGGCGGCGGGCAGTTCGGATTCCTCGACCTGCTGCCCATACCCACAGCAGGATCCGCGCAGCACGTCGACGACGTCATCTCCGTCAGCCAGGCCGAGTTCCCGGATCGGTCCTTCGTCGCGGTCGCCCCTGTCGGCACAGGCGACTACTGGTGCTTCCCCGTCCTCGGCGGCCGGTGCAGCGACGAGGTCTGGTTTCACTACCACGACGCCGACGACCCAACGCTGGAGGCACCGGACTTCCTGGATTTCGTAGCACGGCGCGGTACTCAACCCTGACCCAGACAGGCACGACGGTCGACGCCACCAACCCTGCCCTTCCGGAAGAAGCGGGGCCCTGCCCCGCACCCCGGCCCTCCCTCAGAGACCGCAACGGGTCTCCTCGCCCGGGCACCGCAGGGGCTGCCCGAGAACCCCGGCCAGGTCAAGGCCAAGCCGCTACGCGGTCGCCTTCGGCGAGCCTCGACCCGACCGAGAACCCCGGGCAGGAACACGCCTGCCCGACCGAGGAGACCCTGCCCACCGCACGGCCCGCTTGACAACCGCCATTGAGACTCGTCCGGTAGGGCGCTCCACCTTGTCACCCTGGCCCTGGCCCACTCCACGGTGTGTGGGTCCGCGGCAGACGGGATGGCAGCAAGGTCGCGGACGCTCAAGTGAGTGGTGCGGATTCGCCGCGCTCGTCTGGGGCCTCAAGAGCACTAGGTAGCTGCTGGGGAGGCTGTCGCCTCAGCTGCCGCATGGAGGCGACGATGATCAATCCAACGGCGAGAGCACCGCTGGAGGCGATTGGAAGCCAAAATTTTTCCCAGCCAGTAAGGCCGGAGTCCTTGATGAAACGAGCCAGCACTCCCGAAGCGCCCATGACAATCAGGGCCGCTCCCAACGTATAGATCTTTGCGTCGCCTCTGAGAGCGAGGCCGACAGCACCAAGCCCAAAGCCGGCGACCAATGCCACCGTAATCAGCGCAGTGAAAATGAGATAGGGCGATCGAGGCAGGAGCCCGGACACTGCCGCCAGGAGGTAGATGACCGCGGCAGCGGCAAGGTTTGCGATCACGTTCACTGCCACGTCTCGCGCAAACTTTAGGGAGCGACTAGGTCTTTGGGTCGCTGGACTGACCGTGGCGCCTTCCTCGCCGTCGGCGGCGCGCCTCGGGACGCTGACTGCGTAGGCCGCGATCCCTACGGCGACGAGCGGCGCAGTGCTGGCCACCAAGGTGGCAGCCAGAGTCCAGCCATCCATGAGGGCAGAGTACTGAGGGCGGTACAGCCCCGTCGTACAACCAAGACCTCCAGCTGACGCCGACGCTACCCGACAACGACGGACGGGCTGACCAGGTGCGCAGCCACCCGACCAGCCTTCCGCGATCTTCTTCTAATCACCAGGCTGCTCAAGGACCGAAAGGCGAGACACGCCAGGCAGCTCCGGCGGCTGCCTCTGCTCAAGATCCGCAGCCGAGTAGATCCTCTCAAGGAGCCAGCTCGCGGCGTTAGGTGCTCTCGTGACATCGACCGCATGCGGCCCGATAGAGATCAGCGGGTGCCTTCCCGTGCCCCTCAGTTGGGGCGCGTAAAGCTCTGCAAGCTCGGCCTCAGACAGATCGTCTCCGTTCGAGGCGGCCTCTCTCTTCAGGCGCCGTTGCATGTTGCCATCGCCCAGGACGTACTCATCGAAATGCTCCACGACGTCACGAGCCTGAACCAGGCCCGGCAGCGCCGCATCAAACTGCGCCACCGCGTCGGTCAGATGCGCCTTGGCATCAGGGTCGCGCATGTGCCGGAGCGCCATGGTGGCAGCACGATGCACGTTGCGCAGAGCGACCAACAGCAGCAGCGCGTCGGGGAGGCCCGAGCTTGGCCCATGAAGTAGGCGCTCTGCCGGGACCATGACAGCCTTCGTCCAGAGCCACGCCTGACTTAGTGCCAGGTTTTCAGGCGGCGGCAGCTCGTTGAGGATCTTCTCCGGCTCCATGCACTCAGGATGGACCATCAGCGCGATGGGTTTAAGGCGATGGCCGGCGGTCCGCATCCAGTCCGCAAAAGGTCGACCGACGGTGGGGGAGTGGTGAGAGATGTCGAGAGGTGTTTCCGCATTCAGTCCGCAAGAGGTCGACCGGCGGTGAGGGAGTGGTGAGAGATGTCGAGAGGTGTTTCCGCTGGTGGGAGGCCACTTGTGCAGGTCGCAGGCTCGCCCATCTTGATCTCATAATCCCTCGGTCGCGGGTTCGAGTCCCGCCCGCCCCACCAGCAGTTTTACCTGGTCAGCCAGGCTGCCGGCGACCCAGGCGAACCGCATCGACGTTCGGATCAACGCTCTTAGTCCGCAGCCGCACGGGAACCTAGGGGGACCCGGCCGCGTCAGTGATGACATGAAGCTGCGCGCCGCAATTGTCTTCGCTCTGGCCATTCTCAGCTTCGGCCTCATTGTGGCCGTTTCGCCGGCCGAGCCCGCTTGGGCCTGCTCTTGCGCCTTGCGTTCCGACCAACAGGACGAACGAGCCGAGCGCATCGTCGTCGGCACCGTCACGCAGGTGACGGACGAGGCGGTCCAACTCGCGGTCGAGTCCGTCGAGAAGGGCAGCTTCGGAAAAGGTGACACGCTCGGGCTGCGTGTGAGCCGCAGCGAGGTCAGCTGCGGATATGACTTCCGCGTTGGCACCCGGTACAGGGTGAATTCGATCAACGGCGCCACTGGACTGTGCGACGGAATCCGCCAGTTGGCGGCCACACCGTCCGCAGCCGCAGCGGTCCCGACGCATGTCGCGGCCCTACCCGCTCCTGCACACACGCCGAGCCGTTGGTGGCTCGCGGTCGGTGCGATGCTGGCGGCCCTCGCCGCCGGACTGGTGGCAGCGGCCCTGCGGCGGCGTCGGACCAGTTAGATAGGGCGGCGGCCCGACCGCCTAGGTTGCAAGGCCACCACTGTGCCATCCACGTGCCAGTAGCCCGGCACCCCGCACGGTCACCAGGGGAACGAACGGTCGCGGACTTCCTGCCCCTGACCTGGCCCACCAGGTCCGGGTCGGCCGTGATCCTCGCCCTTCCAGCTGACGGTGCCGAACAGCCAAGCCGAGTGACTCCAACAGCCAGAGGTCGACGCGGGGCGACGAGACGAGCAGGTCAACTGCACTGGCAGACGGCGGGCGGAAGTCTCTCGGCGCCCTCGTTCATCCACAATGGTGCACGGGTCGGGGCCTTCATGCCGCTCCGGCTGCCTGGTCCCGTGATGAGTGCGAAAATCTCCCACATGAAGCCAACCAGGAGTGCGTGGTGGCAGACAACAGTGACACCGAAGCAGGGTTTCATCAGGGGAGGCGTCTGGCTTCTCCTGGCGGTCGGGTGGGTGGTTGTGGCCGTCGTAGACCCCACACCGTGGCATTGGGCATTTGCCGCACTGTGGGCCGTCGTCAGTGCGGGCTATCTGGTGTCAGCCTTGTTGCTGCGGCGACGGCAGCGCGCAACACAGGAGTAGCCGGGGCAAGAAGCCGCAGTACGGGCCGATTGAGCCCGATCGCCGGCAAGGGCCACGAGAATCGTTCGGCATGAATGTGCAGCGGGGCAGGCGATCCGCATCTAGTCCGCCGCTCGCCCCACCAGCCGTTCTACCTGGTCGATCATGCTGCCGACATCCCGTCGTTATTGCCGTCGACACTCCCGAGCCTGCCGACCATCATGGTGACCGTGGAGCCCTTCGTGCTGCAGCCGATCGGAACGAGCTGCCGTTGGGCATTACACCCTCCAACCGACCCGTACGGCGATGGCTACGTCTGGGCTGTGCGATCAGAGATCTCGGACGTCGGCATGACGGCGGAGACGAGCGCCACGCTGGCGGGCCGGTGGGCACCTGAGAACGAATCTCTCGGATGGTTCTTTCAGTCTCTGGCGGATGACTGGCGCGGCTGGGAAGGCAGGCGGGAATGGCGCTCGCTCGAAGGTGAGATGGCGGTCGACGCGCACCACGACGGGCGAGGTCACGTAGCCATCGGCGTGACGTTGCGGCGTACCCGGCAGGCGTATGCCGACGATGCCTGGTCGGCCCGGACGGTCTTCCTGGTCGAGGCCGGCGAGGAGATGACCAGGCTGGCGGCCGACGTTCGTGATTTCCTCAGCCGGTAAGCTTCATCCGGCCGCAGGCACCTGACCAGCTGCGGGTCCCTTCTGCTGACCCCGTGCCGCCGCTTGGGCGCCAGGAAAACCGCTTATTGATCCTGGCGGTCGAGGTAGGAGGCTCCGAAGCGGTCCAAGGCGTCGATGACGACGTCGCCGACGCCCCGCCCGGAGCCGTGGCCAGCCTCGTCGATCAGCTCCAGCCGTGCCTCGGGCCACACCTTGGACAGCTGCCAGGGGATGTCGACCGGGCTGCCGAGGTCGAGTCGGCCGTGTACGAGAACACCGGGAATGCCGGCGAGCCGATGTGCGCCGGCCATCAACTCGCCGTCGGCGAACCAGCCGTCGTGCGCCCAGTAGTGGGTGACGAGACGCGCGAAGGTCATCCGGAATGCCGGGTCCTCGTATCGAGGGTCGGGTCGACTGCCGGGCAGGTTGGAGACGAGTGCGTCCTCCCAGGCACACCAGTTGCGTGCGGCCCGGTCCCGTACGCCCTCGTCAGGATCGGCCAGCAACCGGGCGTACGCGGCGGGCAGATT
Organism: Micromonospora sp. NPDC049274; assembly: GCF_040678875.1. Taxonomy (NCBI): domain Bacteria; kingdom Bacillati; phylum Actinomycetota; class Actinomycetes; order Micromonosporales; family Micromonosporaceae; genus Micromonospora; species Micromonospora sp. NPDC049274. Next base: position 368,416 of record NZ_JBFAQS010000006.1, on the reverse strand, counting down.
GCCGTCGCGTTCGGCCACCGGCACCGCGTCCCGGAACCTCTCCCATTGTTCGGGGAAGATCCGTCCGAGGTCGCGGGTGAGCCACCGGTGCTCAGCCGGTGTGCTGGTGACGACGCTGAACAGCACGATCTCGGTGACTCGGTCGGGGTGCCGCTCGGCGTAGCCGAGGCCGAGGGCGCTGCCCCACGATCCGCCGAGCAGCAACCACCGGTCGATGTTCAGGTGCGTGCGCAGCTTCTCGATATCGGCCAGAAGATGCGGCATGGTGTTTGTCGACAGGTCCGCTCGCACGTCGCCCGCGTCCGGTGTGCTGCGTCCGCATCCCCGCTGATCGAACAGGACCAACCGATAGACGGCCGGGTCGAAGAAGCGCCGCCAGGAGGCGCCGGCTCCGGAGCCGGGGCCACCGTGCAGCACCAGGGCTGGTTTTCCGAGCGGGTTGCCGCTGCTCTCCCAATAGACGAGGTGGCCGTCACCGACGTCGAGCATGCCGTGTGCGAAGGGTTCGATCTCGGGATAGAGACGGGTCACGCCAGCGATCCAACCATCGAGCGCGTTGCCGCGCACCCGTGTTCTGACGGTGGAGGCGGTCCGTCCGGCCGGCGTGGTTGTTGGTGGTTAGGCGCGGTCGCCATCTCCACCGTCGCGGGGCCGGTATCTGACGAGACCGAGTGCGAGGAACCCGAGCGCCAGGACCACAAGCGTCAACGCTGCCACGGGTCCGAACGCGCCGATGAGCCGTCCGAGGTACCCCACTGCAAGTAACAAGAAGAAGAGCCCACCGCAGAGGAACCACATCCCCGCATCGACTGGCCGCGTCCACCTTCTCCGGGCAAAGGGCGACATGCGGCCAGTCAGCAGGAGACGAACACCGTAGCTGGCAAAGACCACGCCGACGATGCCCAACAGGATCTGGAACACGTCTCGGGGGTCCATACATCTGCCTCTACCCGGGGGATCTGGTCGGCAACCAGGTGGACGACCTGCGTCGGCGGGACCGCTTGATCTCGACCGGATCACGCCACTCGCCAGCCTGCTGACGGCGGTACTACCGATCGGCGGCTATGACCCGGAGGCGGGCCAAAAATCGTCGTCCTCCTCGTCCGGCGACGACGGGGCGTACTGCCGCAGAACGCCGTTGCGGATCATCCAGACGCGGAAGAAGGACTCCTCCTGATCCATCACGAAGAGCTGCACCGCATTGGGGTTGTGCCAGGCCAGGGAACCGAAATGCTCCACGACGGCGGCGAGGTCAGCGTGGTTGAGCGCCCCGGTGAACACCTCACACTCGGGGTTCTTATATCCGCCCCACTGGTTGTCCGCGGCGGTGATCAGGCGCAGGTTGCCGCAGCCGCCTGACCCCATGGCCAGCTCGCGACGGGGGCACTCGTTGTCGAGCCACACGCTGAACGCCTCCGCGTTGTGGCGGTCCTGCAGACCCACCGACAGCATCACGTTGGCAACCCAGCTCACTGCATCCCCCAATCGACGACACGGCATCGAGCCGGCTCTACTGCCGAATCGAACCTGCCAAGAATGATGGCAGCCCGCCTCGCTGTGGACGGCCGTCAGGTCACTGCCCAGCCGGGGCTTCTTCGCCTTCGAGCAGTCGGGCCAGGCCGGTCGGGCCGGGGCCGATCCTCTTGATTTGATCGTTGAAGAGCAGATGGATCGTGCCGTCGGCGTCCATGGCCAGGCTGGCGTGCCCGTCGTGCTCCTCGCCGAGCGGGTAGAGCTGACCGGCAGTAGGTCCGGAGAGGCTGTCGAACCACACCTTCTGGCCGAGGCACAGCAGTGGGTCGAGTCGTACACCGATCCGGGCGGAGTCGCGGCCGGGACCGCTCACCGGCACGACCAGGCCACCGAACTCGGTCAGGAAGTCACGGGCGGAGGCGTGCATGGCAAAGCCCTCGGGGGCGAGCGCCGACTCCCACTCGTCGACGTCCACCCTGCGGCGTGGCGTCCAACCTGCCATCTTGAGTGCCCGTGCCGCATGGTCCGACAGTGCGCGGTTGTCTGCCCGCGGCACAGCACCTCCCTCAGGTCGAACTCGTTGCGCAACGCCTTACAACTGTTGCAACACGGGCTGTACGCGCCATCGCCGGGCCGCACCGGTGGCCGGGGCGTAGGCGCCGCCCCGGTTTCCGGTGCGCTAGCTTCGGGTACTCGCGAATCTACGCCTTCCGCCACACCGCAAGCCCTCTCGCGCATCCGGTCGGCAGGCTCCTGGCCGTGATGAATGCGAAGATCTCCTATATGAAGCCAACCAAGAACCCATGGTGGCGGACAACAATGACGCCGAAGCAGGGTTTCATCAGGGGAGGCGTCTGGCTTCTCCTGGCCGTCGGCTGGGTGGTTGTGGCCGTCGGAGACCCCACGCCGTGGCATTGGGTATTTGCCGCACTGTGGGCGGTCATCAGCGTGGGCTACCTGGTGTCAGCCGTGTTGCTGCGGCGACGGCAGCGCGCGGCTCAGGATAGGACAGGGCCAGCGATCCCGAGATCAGCGCAAACACGGAAGCCCTCATCCACTTAAAGCGGCGCGGCGTTCACAGTGATCAGAAGCTGTGGCTCCGACCCGACGAAGTGTGGACGGTCCTTCTGGGCCAGTCCGGTGAGCGTCGATCGCGTACCTTGCAGGCGTGCCACACCGTCGCCTCGCAATGATTGCCGTTTCGCTGGCGCTTGTCGCCGTAGGTCTGGTGGGCGGCTTCGGGGCGGCCGAGCTTGCCGACGATCCGCACACCGCCAGGCCGGAGCTGCTCGTCGGGGTGGTCACCTGGTCGAACGAGCAGACCAGGTCCGTCGTGTTCGAGGAAGACGGGACCGCACGCCGCCCTCTCGACGCCGACACGACCTACTCGGTGATCGCCGAAGGCTGGCAGGACGTCGGCGGGACACAGCACCGCGACGGTACGTACCCAAGCTGCCTGGCCGGCGAGAAGGACGATCCCGTCTCGACGGACCGGCACCGGGTGGGGCTTGAGGTCCTGCATCGCGACATGGGCGGTCATCCCCAGCACATCGTCGTTCACGTCCGCTGCCTCGACTGATGGCATGAACCCAGCGGGGATGGTGACACCCTGCCGGGTCGAGTCGGCCTCAGCCGAGGTGCAGCAGCAGAACTTGGTCATCGTTGAGGTCAGAGATGCAGTCGCGCAACAGTGTTAGCCCATCCAGACCGGCGGTGCCGCTCTCCTCGAAGTCCATCCCCATTTCCTCGAAGTGGGCGACCAGGTCCTTCTTGCGGTGCCCAGCGGGGTCGAGCTGATCCAGGAACCGCTTGTGGGCTGCGGTGATGAGCACGGTCAGGCCGTACGCGCTGTTGATCGCCTCCGACTCGGCCTCGAACTCCGACCGTTGCAGGTCGATGTCGCGTTCCTCCAGGTAGGTCAGGACGTACAGCAGGCAGTACCCGGACCAGTCGTACTCCTGCCGCGCCTTGCCCCCGTGTTCCGTCAGGTACGGGTGGAGCGACGACGGCGCTGTGCGGGCCAGGCGGGCCAGCTCGGTGATGCTCTCCCGGGGGACCACGGTCAGTGCCGCCATTGCGGACATCACACCCTCCGTCGTACGACTCCAGCGCTGCGGCTCTCAGTCGGCTCGCCGGGCAGGCTACTGGGTGGGGGTGACACCAGTGCGGGCCGCCGGGTGGTGAACCAGGCCGCCGATCCTGGCCACGATGCCGTCCGGGGTGTGTGTCGCGGTGGCGAAGACCGAGGACGGGCGGCCGAGCGCGTCGCCCTGGTACACCTCGATCTGGCTGGTGCGGGACGTGTCGAGGAGGTGGGCGGCGAGGCAGCCGACGCTGTTGGCGTTGACGGTGTCCTCGTCGACGCCGATCGCGGGGGCGAACATGCGGGCGGTGGCTGGTCCTGCGGACGGTGAGAGCGCATAGGCGAAGCAGCCGAGATAGCCGAGCCGGCGGCACTCGGCTGCCAGCCGGGCGAAGTCCGGCCGCATTGCCGACAGCGTCCGGCGATCCTGGACACGTAGGAGAAGCCGGGGCGTGCCGGGCGAGGCGACCCGCAGGTCGCCGACGACGATGTCGCCCGGCGTCAGACCGAGGGCCGCGATGATGGCGCCGCGGGCCGGCTCGGCGTGGTCCCGCAGCGCGATGACGCCCTGCTCGAACCAGACTTCGATGCCGTCGTGGCGGCGGGTGGCGGTCACGGCGAGGGTTCGGTTGCCGGTGCGCTGGTGGCCGTGGTGCTGGGTGCCGCCGGCGCGGTGCAGCAGGACGGCCTGCGCGGCGATGGTGCCGTGTCCGCAGTTGCGGAGTTCGCCCTCGGTGGTGAAGAACCGTACGCGGGGTGGCGCCGCGCTGCTGTCGACGAATGCGGTGTGGGAGGTGCCGGCCGTCGCGGCGACAGCGCGCCGCTCGTCGTCGGTGCGGATGGAATCGTCGATCACGACGGCGGTGGGGCTGCCACCTCGCCCATCGCGGGTGCAGGCATCCACCACGATCAGGTGCCGAGCGACGACCTGTGCCACGTCGAGCACCTTGCCACACCGTCGCCACGACCTGCGCGCCCATTTCGCGCCACCGTCTCCGGCTCACCGGCTCTGCGGCAGCGCCGGGGCGGTGACCGCTGGCTTGCCACCGTCCTTGAGATCTCCTCCGGCGTAGCGTCGAATCCGGGGTGAGCCGTTCGTAGTACAGGCAGGAGGCGGTCGGCGGAGGCCGCCGAAACGAAGGAGTCTGGGAATGCCGCGGTACCTGATCTCGTTCGACGACGGCGCCATGGACCACATCCCCGATGAGGACTGGCCCGACGTGGGCAAGGCCGCGCACGCGGTGACCGGGGAGGCCGTGCACGCCGGCGTGTGGGTGTTCGGCGCCGGACTGGAGAGGCAGCGGGCGACAATCGTGGCCACGGACGGGACGGTCACCGACGGCCCGTACCCGGAGACCAGGGAGGTCATCGGGGGGTTCGCGGTCGTCGACGTGGCCACCCGCGAGGAGGCGCAGGTGTGGGCCGCCAAGATTGCCGCTGCCTGCCGCTGCTCCCAGGAGGTGCGGGAGCTCATGCCCGACCCCGAGACGGACGCGCTGCTCCGCGAGGCCGCCAGTCGCGGATGACGCCCTGACGACGTCCGATCGAGGTCGAGCCGCCACCGTCGCGCGAGATCTGCGCAGCGTCCGACGGCGACGGACGTGGTCTGTCCACAAGCCGCAGGCGGCGGGCCAGATTGCGCCGGCCGGGGTCAGTGCAGAGCCCTCGCGCAGAAGATGCGTGGTAGTTCGAAGAGGCGCGTCCACACGCGCCCACCATCTCGCCCGCCCTGCCCCCCGTCCCGCAAAGGTAGGTCCGATGCCACGCTCGTCCCGGCAAGGGAGCGTGCTGACCGTCGGTCCGGGCGCCATGGCCCGGCTGATCCGTGGGCACGGGCCGCGGGGCGTGGCCCTGGTCGCGTGGACGATGCTGGCCTGTCGGCGAGTGCGTCGCCAACTCGCCAGGGGTGGACTGGGCGCGGTGCGCCTCGCCGCGCCCCCGGCCGGCGGAACCGACACGCTGGTCCGCGGGGCGCTGCGCCGCAGCGGCGGCAACTGTCTGGAGAGCGCGCTGGTACGACAGCGCTGGTTCGCCGAGCGAGGGGTGGCGCGGACCGTGGTCATCGGGGTCAGCGACCCGGCTGCCGGCTTCCACGCACACGCCTGGCTCGACGGCGACCCGGACCCGCACCGGCACGGGTTGGCGGAGATCCTGCGGCACCCGGCCCCGCAGGGCTGGCTGCGCTGATCAGGCCGGCGGGACCGGCACGCCCCCGCTGCGCGTCACAGGTGTTCGATGAGGTCGATGGCGTCCAGCTCGGCGAGGAACGCGTGCACGTCGGCGACGGCCCGCTCGAGCTCGACCGACCCCTGTTCGGCAAGCACCTTGGCCAGCTCGGTTGCGGTGGCTCCGGCCATCAGGTGCGGCCACAGCATCGCGGCCGAACGGTCCAGGGCCAGGTAGACGGACTGCCGGATGTCGAGCAGCACGGTCTCGTCGCCGGCCGCACGCCAGGCGACCCGGTTGCCCCGGACCCGGTACACGGTCGCCGTGTCGGCGTTCACCTCGGCACCTCCACATTGGGTCGTTGCTGCGGCGTCCCGGCGGTGGCCGTGGCCACCGCCGCCTCGAAGCGCCCCATGGGTTTCCTCCCCGAACATGGTCGACGGGTTGCTCGCGCCCGTCGTTCCGCCGGGCGCAAGACCGGCCGACCGGGGTCGCATCGTCGCGTAACCCCGATCGGCCGGCCGACTGGGCCGGGCCAGGATGAGTGGCTCGGTCAGGCAGAGGCTAGGTGCGGTGGACGGACTCCACCGTGTCTGCCGAGGAGTCGTGAACCAGACAGTTTCGGGAACGGAAACACGTAACCACAATGTCAAGAACAGTCCACTCACCTCTATGGACTGCCCCGGCGCTCTCAAAAGAGGCAACTGATCGACTTGATTGTTACCTGACAGGAAACCGTTCCGCGACCCGTCATTCGCGAATCGGCCAGCCCGGTACGGGAACCGGCTCGGGTCGACGGCTCGGCGTGTCGTACCAGCGGTGGATGCCGCCGCCGATGTCCCGGAAGTCTTCGACAGGCCGTTGCGAACCACTGTGTGACACGTTCAATCAGATCGGGCCGGATTGACGGCCCGACGGAGGTGACTGCCCATGCCGTGGACGGGGAACCCTGACGGGCAGGAGCCTGTTACCCGAGACATTGTCGAGACCGATGACCCAGAACGTGCACATCACCTGATCGCGCTCCGTTTCGGAGAACACCGCGTCCGGATCTCCGGTCCACCCGCTCGGTTCCGTTACCGACGGGCCACACTGCGCGCCGACGACTTGGAGATTGGTGAGACCCGGTACACCATGCGCAACCGCACCGAGTCGTTGCCCTATCCCGACTTCGCCGCCGTGAGCGTGACGCACGGCCGGTACGCCGTCCGCACCGACGGCGAGGAACTGCGCCTCGGGCCCGGTACGACCGGTCGATACCCGGAGGTGGACGCCGTCCATCTCGTCGACGACCTGGCGTCGGTCGTCGTCCGGCTGCCGATGCAACGGGTCGCGGCGGCCGCCTCCCTCCGAACCGGCCTGCCCGCCGCGAACTTCCAGTTCACCACGATGGCGCCGCTCTCCCCGGCGATGGCCCTGCTCTGGCAGTCGGTGACGGCGTTCGCCCGGCGACAACTCGCCATCAGCGCGGTGGTGGCCAGTCCGCTGGCCCGGGCCGGCCTCGTGGAGATGGTGGCGACAACCGCCGTCGCGGTGTTCCCGAACACCACCATGACCATCAACTATCTGCCCGGCCAGGCGGGTGTCGGCCGGGCGATCGTGCGTCGGGCGGCCGAGTTCATCGAGGCACACGCGGCGGCACCGTTGACCGTGGGCCGGATCGCCGAAGCCTGTGAGGTCAGCCAACGCGCGTTACAGGCCGCGTTCCAGCGCTACCACGGGCAGACGCCGATGGCGTTCCTGCGTGCCGTCCGATTACGCCAGGCGCACTGGGATCTGCAACACGCCAAACCGGGCCAGACGGTGGCGGAGACGGCCCGCCGCTGGGGCTGGACCCATCCCGGGCGGTTCGCGCAGGCGTATCGCGAGGCGTACGGCTGCCATCCCTACGACACCCTGCGCGGGACGGGAGTGTCGGTGCCGAGCGAACAGGGTCGATGACGAACGACGTCACAAACGGCGGTACGCCTGCGTGGCCTTGCCTGCCGGCCCGCGGCCGCGAGGGGGTACGTCCGGCGACACCCGCAACGGCAGGTACACCGCCTGACGACAACGGACAGATCCGGCGTCGTGTCCATTGCGCGACGAACAGGTCGAGCCCGCGGGCTGCGGAACTAGCCTGATTCGGTGATGTCGATGGCTGGCGCGGGGGTACGCGTCCGGCTGCTCGGCCCGGTGGAGGTGGTCGCCGCCGACGGCCCGCAGGCGGTGAACGGGCTGCGTCGCAAGGCGGTACTGGCGACGTTGGCGCTGCACGTGGGTCGGGTCGTGAGCGTCGACCGGCTCATCGACGTGGTCTGGGGCGAGCGCCTGCCGGCCACCGCGGAGAACACGCTCCAGCGCCACGTCTCCTACCTGCGCGGGGTGCTCGGCGAGCCCGGATCGATCGTGGCGCGTCGGCCCGGCTATCTGCTCAACACCGGGCCGGAGTCCACGGACGTCCAGGTCGCCGAACACCTCCTGGAACTGGCCCGCCGCGCCACGGATCGGACCGAGCAGGTGACCCACCTGACCGAGGCGGTGGCACTGTGGCGCGGACCGCCGCTGGCCGACGTGGCCGGGTCGGCCTGGCTCGAGGAGCAGGCCGAGCACCTGGCACGGCTGCGGTTGGAGGCCGAACGGGCGCTCGCCGAGGCCCGGCTGTCGGCAGGCGAGCACGCGCGGCTGGTCCCCGGGTTGGAGCGTCTCGTCCGGCAGCATCCCTTCGACGAGCACCTGCACGCGCAGTTGATGCTCGCCCTGTACCGGGACGGCCGACAGGGCGAGGCGGTCACCACGTACCGGCGGTTGCGCGATGCCCTGCGGGACAACCTCGGCATCGACCCCAGCCCGCGGCTGCGGGATCTGGAGCGCGCCATTCTGCGCCAGGACACCGCCATCGCCGCGCCCGCCCCGGTGGCGACGGCACGGGTGGTGGCGGTGGCGGCGCAGTTGCCTTCCCCCGTACCCACGTTCACCGGGCGTGACGCGGAACTCGCCGCTCTGGACGCGCTCGTCGAGCGGGGCGGCGCCGTCGTGGTGTCCGGCACCGCGGGCGTCGGCAAGACCGCCCTCGCGGTGCACTGGGCGCACCGCGCGGCCGAACGCTTCCGCGACGGCCAGCTCTACGTCAACCTGCGCGGCTTCGACCCGGCGGCCGCACCTACCGAACCGACGCGAGCGCTGCGCGGATTCCTGGAGGCGCTCGGCGTCTCGGCGGCGCGGATGCCCAGCGAACCGGACCTGATGGTCAGCCTGTACCGCACGGCGGTGGCCGGCAAGCGTCTGCTTGTGGTGTTGGACAACGCCCGCGACGCCGAGCAGGTCCGACCGCTGCTGCCCGGCTCACCCGACTGCCTCGCGATCATCACCAGCCGGGACCAGCTCACTCCGCTTGTCGTCACCGAGAGCGCCCAGCCGGTGATCCTCGACCTGCTGAGCCCCGACGAAGCCCGCGACATGCTGGTCCGCCGGCTCGGGGCGCACCAGGTCGCCGCCGAACCCGCCGCGGCCGACGACATCGCCGACCGCTGCGCGCGGCTGCCCCTCGCGCTTGCCATCGTCGCGGCCCGAGCCGCCACCAACAGGCGCTTCTCGCTGGCCGCGGTCGCCGGTGAGTTGGGTGACCTGAACGCCTTCCACGGAGGCGACGAGGCCACCGACGTCCGGGCGGTGTTCTCCTGGTCGTGCCGCACACTCAGCCCGCCCGCGGCCCGGCTGTTCCGGCTGCTGAGCCTGCATCCCGGCCCGGACGCCGCCGCCCCGGCCGTGGCCAGCCTCGCCGGCGTCACCCCGGCGGCGATCGGCCCCCTGCTCACCGAGCTGACCCGGGCGAACCTCCTCACCGAGCACACCCACCGGCGGTACGCGTTCCACGACCTGCTGCGCGCGTACGCCGCAAGCCTCGCCGACGAGGCGGAGTTCCCGGCCGACCGACAGGACGCCGTACACCGGCTTCTCGACCACTGCCTGTGCGCCGCACACGCCGCGGACCTCGCACTGCACCCGCACTTCAGCGAGATCAGCCTTCCGCCGCCCCGGGCCGACGTGACGCCGGAGCATCCGAGGAACAAGTCGGCCGCCACGGCGTGGTTCACCGCCGAGATCCCCGTTCTGCTCGCCGCCGTACCACTCGCGGCGCGGTCCGGGTTCGAGGGACACGCCTGGCGACTCGCCTGGGCCATCGCCGGTTTCCTGCACCGGCAGGGGCACTGGCAGGACTGGCTCGGCACACAGCGGATCGCTCTCGCCGCCGCGTCGCGCATCGGCGACCGGGCCGGGCAGGGCCACGCCCACCGCAGCCTCGGTCTCGCCTGCTCTCGACTCCGGCGGTACGACGAGGCGGACGACCACCTGCGACGCGCGCTCGACCTGTTCACCGATGTCGACGACGACGCCGGGCGAGCACACACCTGCCTCAACCTCGGTCAGCTCGCGGAGCGGCAGGGGCAGCACCACCAGGCGCTCGGCCACTCCAAGCGGGCGCTGACGCTGTTCCGGAGGGCCGGAAACCGGGCCGGGCAGGGGTACACCCTCAACGCGGTCGGCTGGCAGGAAGGGCTGCTCGGCAACCACCACCGTGCCCTCAAGGCGTGCGGCGAGGCGCTGCGGATGTTGCAGGAGGTGGACGACGTGCAGGGGCAGGCCGACACGTGGGACAGCCTCGGCCACGCCCATCACCAGCTCGGCGACGACCGGCGGGCGATCACCTGCTACGAGCACGCCCTCGAACTCTTCGCGCAGGTCCACGACCGGTACGCGGTGGCGAGCACGTACGTCAATCTGGGCGGCAGCCACCGGGCCCTCGCCGACCTGGGCGCCGCCCGTGCCGCGTGGCGCCGCGCCCTGAGCATCCTTGACGACCTCGGCGACGCCGACGCCGACTCGCTCCGCGCCGACCTCGAACAGCTCGACGTCACCCGGCTGTCCTGACGCACCGCGCTTTCCGCACGCTTTCCGGGCCGTTTCAGCGCGTGCCGGCACTCTTCGGGCACCAGTTTCGCTCGCTAGGAACGGAGTGTTCGATGAGTCGCTTGGTACGCAACCTCGCGGTGGTCGGGGTGGTCGGCGGGTTGGTGCTGGCCACCTCCACCGCCGCCCTGGCCCGGACCGACAAGCCGCCAACCAGGGGCACCGACTGTGTGGTGCAGTACGTCGACGAGCGCGGCGGGATCGTCCGCACCGAGACCGAACCCGAGGGTCGGGAGCACGGTCGGTTCCGCTGCGTCGCCGGGCAGTGGACGTACGCCTGGGACCCGTTCGGGGCGGACGACAGGATCGTGGCCGACGAGATCTGGGTCGACCCGTCCGGCACCGTCTCGGTCCGGCGGTTCACCGGTCCCGCGCTCGGCAACGAGCTCACGATGGGCGAGGTCGCCGCGATCGCCCAGGCCGTCACCGGCAGCGGCGACGTGCTGGTCGACCGCGCGATCGTGGCGGTCGACGACGGCAAGGAGCGGACCCCGGAGCAGGTCGAGGCGCTGCTGGCCGGCAAGGACACCACAGGCGTACGCGTGCTGAAGACCATCGACAAGCCGGATGCCGCCCTGTCGGCGAAGGACATCATCGACGAGGCCGGCGGCACACCCGAGACGACTGTCGTCTACTTCAGCTTCTGGGGCGCGATCAAGGCGGCGCTCTCGTGGGTCGGGGACACGATCGGCGAGATCGGTGAGTGGATCGACAGGCACTGCGGCTGGGGACCCTCTCCCAACGGCCTGGGCGTGGTGGTCACATGCCGCTGGTAGCCCGTACGATCCCGGCAGCTCTGCGGGACATCACCAGGCGCGTCATCATCGTCACCGCGGCAGTGGTCGTCGCGCTGGTGGGCTCGTACGCTCCCTCGCAGGCTGCCGACGACACGGCCCGCACGACTGTCACCGACCAGCCCGGTGCTCCCGGGATCATGCTGCGACAGTTGGAGGACCTGACCGGTCGGCCCGTCGGCGATCTGGACACGGTGCTGGCCGTCGACACCGGGGGTCGGGATCTCAGCGCCGACCAGCTCGCCGCGCTCGTCGCCGGCAAAGAGGTCGACGGCGTCAAGGTCCTGGGCGCGATGTCCGGCGGCCGGGACATCCTCGACACGACCATGGCCGACCTCGCCGACGGCGTGTACGACGGCAGGGGTGACAGTGGGACCGCGACGTCGTCCCTGCTCTTCGCCTCGTCCACGCCGGAAGGCCGGGAGTGGTGCCTGACCATGTGCATGGGCTCGGGCAAGTCCTTCTGGGAATGCGTCCTGTCGCGTCGCGGCGACCAGACTCTCACCCTGGACCTCGACGGCGACACCACGCTCGGCGGAATGAAGGCGGCCTTCGAGAAGGCCAACGGCGGGATCGCCGCCGAAGGGCCGTACGCGGTGGAGACGTTGACCGGCGACGCCGAACCCACGGCGGAGGAGATCGAGATGCTCCTCGACGGTAAGGACGTCGAGTCGCTGCGTCGGGTGGCGACAGTGGAGGGACCCGACCCCGGGTGGGCGCTGAGCGACGTCGCCGAGAAGTCGGGCGTTCCCTACGTGAAGAAGACGACCCACATCGTCACCTTCGGGGTTCCCTTCCTCGGGAAGGTCATCGTGTTCTGCGTCTCGTACAACGGCGGGAAGACCTGGAGATGCAGGGCCTACCAGTGGGGCGGGTTCTAGCGGGTAGGCCGACGACCCCGTTCCGCGTCGACCTACCGGGTCGACGCGGAGCGGGTCTTCCTGTTTTCGACATCGTCACACGTCGGCGAGCTGTGCTGAATCGAGTCGGGAGAGGCGGGCGGCGTCCTTGCCCGGCGGCAGCCCGAACAGTCGACGGTACTCACGGCTGAACTGTGAGGCGCTCTCGTAGCCGACCGCGAATCCGACGGCCGCCACGTCACCGGGCTCGGCCAGCAGCCGCGCTCGCGCCTCCTGGAGTCGGATCACCTTCTGGAACTGGATCGGCGTCATCGTCGTGGCCGCCCGGAAGTGGCGGTGCAGCGAGGTCACGCTCATCCCGGCGACGCGCGCCACGTCCTCGACGCGGAACAGGTCCGCGTGGTGCTCACGGATCCAGCGAATCGCCCGCTCGATCTGCACGACGTTGCCGTCGGCCACCCCGATCTGCCGGACCGTGCCGCCCTGCTCGCTGGTCAGCAGCCGCCAGACGAGTTCGCGTTCCACGCCGGCCCAGAGCACGCGCTGGTCGTCGGGGCGGTCGAGCAGGCGCAGCAGCCGTACCACCGCGTCGAGCAGGTCGTCGCTCGCGGCGCTGACCGCGATGCCCGCCGCCGGCTCGCCGCGTCCCGGCGGCGCATCCAACAGCAGGTCCGCGATCAGCGGCGGACGCAGTGCGAGGCCCAGCACCAGGTACGGCTCGGCGGGGTTGGCCTCGCTGACGTGGGCGATCACCGGCAGCTCCAGGGACGCGACGACGAACTGCCCGGCGCCGTACGAGAAGACGCGGTCGCCCAGCACGGCGTGTTTCGCACCCTGTGCGACAAGCGCGAAGATCGGTTCGGACTGGCCGGGCATGGGCTCGGTGGGGGCGTCGCTGCGATGCAGGACGAGGCCGGTCGGTGTGGGGCGGCCGACGTGGCGCCGCACCAGGTCACGGATCTCGGGCAGCGCGCTCATGGAACCCATCCTGCCGAGTTTGGCAGGATCAGGCAACGCAGTGGCAGCATCGATCTACTCGATGCGGGGTCGGCGGGTGTGCACTGGACGCATGCCACTCAACAGTTTCGTCACACTGGGCCGCTCCGGCCTGCGCATCAGCCCGTACACCCTGGGTGCGATGACTTTCGGCGAGGACCACGGCTGGGGCGCCCCGGTCGCCGAGTCCGAAGCGATGATCACCGAGTACCTGGAACGTGGCGGCAACTCCATCGACACCGCCAACCTCTACACCAACGGCCACTCCGAGAAGATCATCGGCGACTACCTGGCCGCCCGGCCCGGCCTGCGGGACCGGATCGTCCTCGGCTCGAAGTTCTTCGGCAACCTGTTCCCCGGAGATCCGAACGGCGGTGGCGCAGGCCGCAAGGCAATTGTCGCCCAGGCCGAGGAGTCGCTGCGCCGGCTGCGCACCGACTACCTGGACATCTACTGGCTGCACAACTGGGACCGGGGCGTACCCGTCGAAGAGACGTTGCGTGCGCTCGACGACCTCGTCACGGCCGGCAAGATCCGCTACGTCGGTCTGTCGGACCTGCCCGCCTGGAAGGCCGCCGAGGCGCAGGTCGTCGCGCACTTCCGCGGTTGGACGCCGGCCATCGCCATGCAGCTCGAGTACTCGTTGCTCGAACGCACGGTCGAGGGGGAGCTGATCCCGATGGCGGCCGAGCACGGCCTCGGCGTACTCCCCTGGAGTCCGCTGAAGAGCGGTTGGCTCTCCGGCAAGTTCGCCCGTGGCAACAGCAACGTGGACACGGCGCGTGCGGCCCTGGTCGGCGGCCCGGCGGAGCGCGACTGGCAGGTGATCGACGTCCTGCACGAGGTAGCTGCCGACGCCGGGGTGACACCGGCAGCGGCGGCGCTGGCCTGGGTCGGCGCCCGACCGGGCGTGTCCTCGGTGCTGATCGGGGCCCGGCGCCTCGACCAGCTCAAGGCCAATCTGGCCGCCGTCGACGTGCGGTTGTCGCCGGAGCAGACGGCGCGACTCGACGAGGTGTCGGCGCCGGCGCTCAACTTCCCGGCCGACAACAACCGGTTCCTCGCGCCGAGCCTCGCCTTCGCGGGCGCGACAGTGGACGGCCGCCCGAGCCCAGCGTCGCCCTTCCTCGCCGACGGGGTCAGGTACTGACCGCGTCGGTAGGGATGCGAGGCTGAGGGCGTGCCGTCCTCGCTTGCGCGTCGTGTGTACGAAGCCTGCCACCTGACCGGGTCGTTCCGACTGCGGTCCGGGCAGGTGAGCCCCGAGTACTTCGACAAGTATCTGTTCGAGGGGCAGCCCGGTCTGTTGCGTGACGTGGCCGAGGCGATGGTCGCCCTGCTGCCGGAGTGCGACGTGCTGGCGGGCATGGAGATGGGCGGGATCCCGATCGCCACAGTCATGTCGCAGCTGACCGGGCTGCCCACGGTCTTCGTGCGCAAGCAGGCCAAGGAGTACGGCACCGGCAAGGCGGCCGAGGGCGGCCCGGTGGACGGCCGGCGCGTCGTGGTGATCGAGGACGTGGTCACGACCGGGGGTGCGCTGCTGGCGTCGTGCCGGCTCCTGCGCGCCGGCGGCGCGGTGCTCGAAACGGTGGTGTGTGCGATCGACCGTGAGCAGGGCGGGCGGGAGAACCTGGCCGCCGAGGGGCTGCTGTTGCGGGCCGCCCTCACTCGTCGCGAGCTGGAATCCTCCCGGCCCTGACGGCTTGCCGCGACGGGCTCCGCGCCGACCGGTGACGGCGGTTGGACGCAGCCGGTCACCATGGCGGCATGAGGAGATGGCAGCGTCCGTACTCTCTCGACTCCGCGACCGCCTTCGCGATGCTGGGGCTGGTCGTGGCGGCAGTGGTAGCGCCGGTCCTGGCGATCGTGGTCGTGCGCGAGCCGTGGGTGCCGACGCCGCTGGCGGTCCTCTTCGAGGTGTGGCTGGCCGTCTGCCTCGCCGTCGCCGTGCGGCAGGCGATGCTCGGCGTCTACGTCAGCGAGGACGGCATCCGGTCCCGGACCCTGCTGCGCACCGCCACTGTGCCGTGGGAATCGGTGGCCGACATCCACAGTGGCATCGCCACCATCGCGGGTCTGGACATGGGCCGCTCCGCGATCACCATCGAGCGGACGGACGGTATCTCGGTCCAGACCGCGCTGCAACGTGGTGACCTGCTGCGGCCCTTCACGTTCCGGCCGGAACTGGGACGGCTGGCCACCTGGCCGGAGCACTACGACGAGATCCTGACGACGCTGCGGGCGTACCACCGCGACGCGCGACCCCGGCACGCCGCGCAGGCCGGTGGGCCTGCGCGGACCGTGACCCCCGATGCCGGTACGACGAGCCCGGCCGTCCGTCTCGGCGGGCTCCGGAGCGGCAGTGGTGGCCCCACCGCCGACCAGCGGCGGGACGTCCACGCGCTGACCCGGCAACACGAGCGCGGCGCGCTCACCGACGCCGAGCTCGCCGCAGCGCTGGCGAAGATCCGGGGCGCGAGCGGCGGCTGAGTCGGGGTAGCGCAGGCTGTACCCGAGGAGGGCAGCAGGAGGGATCGTCCCGGTTTCGGAATTCTTGAACCATTGGTGGCATCAAGCGTTCCGCTAGCGAGGAGTTCATCATGCCCCTGCAAGCCCCTCCCTCCACCCGCCGTCGTCGGACCATGCGGGTCGCCGCCGGGGCGTTGGCCGCCGCCGCCGTCCTGACCGGCCCTCCGGCGTTCGCCGCCGCCGAGACCGGTCGGCCCGCCGGCCCACGAGACACCGTGCAGCGGCACCTGGACCGGCTGGTCAGCGAGGACGGCTTCCCCGGCGTGCTCGCCTCCGTCCGGGGGGCCGACGGGCGGGTCCGCGACTACACCGCCGGCCCCGTTCCCCGCGACGGCCAGGTCCGCATCGGCAGCAACACCAAGACCTTCACCGCGGTGGTCGTCCTGCAATTGGTGGGGGAGGGGCGCATCGACCTGGACGCCACGGTCGAGCACTACCTGCCCGGCGTCGTGCGGGGCAACGGCAACGACGGCCGCACAATCACCGTACGCCAGCTGTTGCAGCAGACGAGCGGCCTGCCCGACTACGACGACGTGCTGTTCACCAAGCCGCAGGACCTCGTCGACAAGAGTCACTCGTACTACCAGCCGCGCCGGCTGGTCGACGCCGCGCTCACGAACGCCCCGCACTTCACGCCCGGCGCGAAGTGGGAGTACAGCAACACCAACTACGTCCTCGCCGGGCTCATCGTCGAGCAGGTCACCGAACGACCCATCGGCGAGGAGATCACCAACCGCGTCATCCGGCCGCTCGGTCTGCGCGACACGTACTGGCCGGGCGTCGGCGAGCAGCGCCTCCGGGGCACGCACCCGCGCGGCTATGTCGCGGTGGCCCCGGGCGCGGAGTGGGTGGACGTCACCGAGATGGACCCGTCCCTGGGCTGGGCCGCCGGCCAACTGGTGTCGACCCCGGACGAGCTGCGGACCTTCTTCGAGGCGCTCGTCGGTGGCAGGCTGCTCAAGCCGGCGCAGCAGGCGGCAATGATGACGACGGTCCCCGCGCCCGGCTTCGAGCCGACCGGCGAGTACGCGTACGGGCTGGGCATCGCCCGGCACGAGCTGCCCTGCGGCGGCGACGCCTGGGGCCACGGCGGCGACATCCAGGGCTTCGAGACTCGCAACCTCGTCACCAGGGACGGCCGCAGCGCCGTCGTCGCGGTGACCGCCCTGCCGACCGGTGAGCAGATGCTCGCCGACGTGAACGAAAGCGTCGAAACGGCGCTGTGCGCCACCGAGCACTGAGGCATCGCCAGCGAGGGTGCGACGGCCCCGCGGATCGCTGACGGCGTCAACCCGCCGTCAGCGGTCCCGTCCGTGGGATCACCGTTCGGGTGGCTGGATTCCCGCCAGGGCGAGGGTCAGGAGTCGTTCCGCCTTCGCGGCGTCTGCCGGCTGGGCGGCGAGTGAGATCGCGTTGGCGAGGGTCATCAGGTCAGCCATGACGACGTCCGCGCGTACGGACCCCTGGTCGGCGGCTCGGCGCAACAGCTTCTCGCCCGCCGCGGTGAGCGTCGCGCCGCAGGTGTCGTTCTCCTCGGGCGGCGCGTTCAGCAGCGTCACCGCCAGGCCGCGGGTCGTCGTGGCGTACACGGTGACCTCTCGCAGCCAGGTGGTGAGGGCGACGTGAGCGTCCGGCTCGGCCAGCAGGTCCTCGGCGCGGCCGGCGAGGTTGCGGACGCAGGTCTGGAAGACGGCCTGGAGCAGGGACCAGCGGGAGGGGAAGTGCCGGTGCAGGGTCGCCGAACCCACCCCGGCGGATCGGGCGATCTCCTCCAGCGACGCGTACGCGCCGTCACGGGCGGTCGCCTCGGTGGCCGCCTTCACGATGAGGTCGTAGTTGCGTTGTGCGTCCGCTCGCATGGGCCCGCCGTTGCCAAAGTGGGGTGGTCCCCCATATCGTAGCCGACGAGAAGTGGGGGGATGCCCCACTTCCTTGGGAGGCAATCATGGCTGTTCTTGTCATCGGCGCGACCGGCAAGCAGGGCGGGGCCACCGCCCGAGCGCTGCTCGACCGTGGCGTCGCGGTTCGTGCCCTGGTCCGCGACCCCGGCGCCGAGAACGCCCAGGCCCTGCTGAAGCGGGGCGCGGAACTGGTCAGGGGTGACCTGGACGATGCGGCGTCGCTCGTCGCCGCGGCCGAGGGGATGGACGGCCTCTTCTCGATCCCGTACCCCGACGTGGCGAACCTGCAAGGCGACGCCGAGCTGACCCGCGGCCGCAACGTCGTCGAGGCGGCGCGCAGGGCCGGTGTGTCGCACGTCGTGCACAGCAGCGTCTCCGGTGCCGGTGACTTTCACCGCAGCCAGCCCGGCTGGGCTGAGGGGCGTTGGGAGAGGCACTACTGGGAGAGCAAGGCGGCCATCGACGAGATGGTGCGTACCGGCGGCTTCGCGCACTGGACCGTGCTCCTGCCCTCGACCTTCATGGAGAACCTCGTCGGCTGGTCCTACCTCTTCGGCGACTGGTCCAGCGGCACGATCATCACCGGGTTCGCCGCGGACGCGCGGCTTCCCTGGATCGCCGTCGACGACATCGGCGAGGCCGCGGCGACCGCGTTCACGAACCCGGAGAAGTTCGACGGCTTGGACGTCGAACTCGCCGGCGACCTGCTCACCATGACCGAGGTCGCGGCGATCCTCAGCGAGGTCACCGGCCGGACGATCGCCGCGCCCGTGCTCACCCCCCAGGAGGCGGTCGAGCGCGGCCTGCTCCCGGCCATGGTCAACGCGGTCGAGCGGATCAACGAGAACGGCAGCCCCGCCCGCCCGGAGATCGCCCGGGCGCTCGGCCTGCCCCTCACCGACTTCCGTACCTGGGCAGGGCGCACGTTCTCCTGAGATTCACCCGGTCACGAAACGGCAGCGGCGGTCTTCGATCGCGTCGTGGCGACGCGGCGGCGGCGCACCGGGTAGAAGATCGGGTGGGCAATGCTCCACGCCGCGCCCTTGCAGACGACCTCCTTGTAGCGGGCCGCCAATTTCCCCGTGAGCAGGGCCGGCTTGGCGCGGTCGTCGGCGGTCACATACTGGATGATGCCGTCGCGGCGGCCGAGGCTGATGCACTGGTTGAAGTAGCGCAGCGGGGCCTTCGGGATCCTCGTCCGACCGGTCAGGCGCGCGGCGATGGCGTCGGCCGCCTGCCAGGCCATCGGGGTTCCCGAGGCGCAGGACATCCGCAGCGGCCTGCCGCCCGGCCCGGCGGCGAGTCCGGCGTCGCCGACGGCGTACACGTCGGGATGCGACACGGAGCGCATCGTGTCGTCGACGAGGATCTGACCGGTGGCCGCGACCGTCAGGGTCGTGGCCGCGGCGATGGGATGGACGGCGAAGCCGGCCGTCCACACTGTCACCTGGGCCGGGATGGTCCGACCGTCGCCGGTGACCGCCCCGTTCGCCTCCACCCGGGCGATGTCGGTGTGCTCGTGGACGGTGATGCCGAGCCGGTCGCAGACGCCCCGCAGGTGCTGTCGCGCCTTCACGTTGAGCCAGTCGCCGAGGCCGCCGCGGGCGGCGATCGCGACGTCGAGGTCGGGGCGGGCCTCGGCGATCTCGGTGGCCGCTTCGAGGCCGGTGAGGCCCCCGCCGACGACGAGCACGGTCCCGCCGGCCGCGAGGTGGGCGAGGCGGTCGCGCAACCGCAGCGCCGACGGCCGGCCGGAGACGTCGTACGCGTGCTCGGCGACGCCGGGCACGCCGTGGTCGGCGGCGGCGCTGCCGAGGGCGTAGACGAGAGTGTCGTACGCGATCTCGTCGGCGCCACGCTCGTCGGTAACCGCGACGGTCCGGAGCTCGACATCGACGGCGGTGACCCGGGCGAGGCGGACCCGCACGCCGGTGCCCGCGTACACCTCGCTCAGCTCGCGGCGCTTGAGGTCCTGCCCGGTGGCGAGCTGGTGCATGCGGACCCGCTCGACGAAGTCGGAGTCGGCGTTGACGACGGTGATCTCGGTGTCGTCCGGGTGCAGGCGCTTGGCGAGACGACCGGCGGCGATGGCTCCGGCGTATCCGGCCCCGAGGACGACGATGCGGTGCTTCATGGTGGCGCTCCTGTCTCGGTGGGTGGTCACCTCCTGAACCGGACAGCGACGTGATTGCTGACAGGAGTCGGCTATGACCTGGGTCACCAGACGTGCAGGAGCGGTTCCCCGTGCTCGGCGGCGGACCACTGGCGGGTGGCGCGTTCGAGCTTGTCCGGGTTGACCTGGGTGTGGATGGCCGCGACACCCTCGGGTGTCACTTCCAGGGACATGACGCCGACGACCCGGCCGTCGGTCACCACCACCACCGCCGGGCCGCCGTTGACGACCTCGGCGTAGAGCGCGGGACTGCCGCCCACCAGGTTCCGTTTGACGTCGCTCGGCCGGAACAGGCCACGCAGGAACTTCGCCACCGCCAGCGCGCCGGCGACCGGCGTGGTCCGGGCCGGGACCTTGCCGCCGCCGTCACCGACGCTCGTCGCGTCGTCGGTCAACAACTGCACCAGCCGCTGGACCTCGCCGCTGTTGGCAGCCGTGAGGAACTCCGTCACGATCTTCCGCGCGGCGGCGCCGTCGACCTCGGCGCGAACCCGGTCGGCGCCTACGTGCTGCCTGGCGCGCCGGTAGAGCTGCTGGCAGTTCGCCTCGGTGACGCCGAGGATCTCGGCGATCTCGCCGTGCGCGTAGCCGAACGCCTCGCGCAGCACGTACACCGCGCGCTCGTTCGGCGACAGCCTCTCCATGAGGGTGAGCACCGCCATCGAGACCGATTCGCGCTGCTCGACGGAGTCGACCGGGCCGAGCATCCGGTCCCCGGCGAGGACCGGCTCGGGCAGCCAGGTGCCCACATAGGTCTCCCGCCGGGCGCGCGCCGAGGTGAGCTGATTGAGGCACAGGTTGGTGAGCACCCTCGTCAGCCACGCCTGCGGCGTCTCGACGTGCTCCCGGTCGGCGGCCTGCCAGCGCAGGAACGTGTCCTGGACCGCGTCCTCGGCGTCGCTGGTCGAGCCCAGCAGCCGGTAGGCGATCGCCTCCAGGCGGGCTCGGGAGCGCTCGAACACCTCGACGTCGTCCGGACTCAGCGACATGGCTCGACACTAGCCACCTCCGTCGCGCGGCGATGTCCAGGTTTCCCTCCCCGAGCGTCAGGAGGTGGCCTACCTCAGCGTGTGGCGCAAGCCACCGAGCCGCAGCGTCTGGGCCGCGGTGACGGAGATCGTGCTCGTGGTGGAGATCGTCTCGCCCGGCTCGGAGGCGATGGACTCGGTCACCAAGGTCCGCGAGTACGCGTCGGCGGGCATTCCGCAGTACTGGGTGGTGGACCGCGACGGCGCGCAGACGGTCACGCTGCACCGGCTGGGTGGTGACGGGTCGTACGAGGAGTGCGCGCGGATGCCGCTGGCGTGGCTGCTCCAGACGGCACCCGGGGACCATCTCGACTGAGCGTCTGGGCCGTGGGGGCCGTCCCGCCTGTCGTATGGTGCCGGAATGGCGCACCCGGTGTGGGCGGACGGTGACGCGTACGAGGCGTACGTGGGTCGGTGGAGTCGGCTGGTCGCGGCCGACTTCGTGCGCGGACTCGGCGTGCCACCCGGGCGGCACTGGCTGGATGTGGGCTGCGGCACCGGCGCGTTGACCTCGACGGTCCTCGTCGAGGCGAATCCCGCCCGGGTCACCGGCATCGACCCCTCGGCGGGCTTCATCGCCCAGGCGCGCGCCCGCGTCGAGGACGCCCGAGCGGGCTTCCACGTCGGCGACGCCCGTGCGCTGCCGATACCCGACCGCACCGTCGACGTGGTGGTCAGCGGGCTGACGCTCAACTTCGTGCCCGAGCCGGCGCGGGCGGTGGCCGAGTTCGCCCGGGTCGTCCGGCCGGCGGGGGAGGTGGCCGCGTACGTGTGGGACTACGCGGAGGGCATGGCCATGATGCGGCACTTCTGGGCCGCCGCCACGCAGCTCGACCCGGCCTCGGCTGCGCGGGACGAGGCGAATCGCGGCACGGTGGCCGGGCCGGACGCCCTGCGGGAGCTGTGGGTGGACGCCGGTCTGGCGGAGGTGTCGGTCCGGCCGGTGGACGTACCCACGGTCTTCGCCGACTTCGCCGACTACTGGCGGCCGTTCCTCGGGGGCCAGGGCAGCGCACCGTCGTACGTCACCTCGCTGGGCGAGCCGGAGCGGGAGGCGTTGCGGGACCTGCTGGCCGCCCGACTGCCGATCGAGCCGGACGGCTCGATCCGGCTCACCGCGCGCGCCTGGGGCGTGCGGGGCACGGCCCGCTGACGAAGGCGTCGGGTGTACGCCACCCCGGGTCACCCCTTTCGGGGGACCGGTCACCCGTCACTGGTCGACGACGGCCGTCAGGGCGGCACGCTGCGGCCACGTCTCGTCGGTCATGCAGTCCGTGAGGCAGGACAGGCTGAACGCCAGCGGCCACGAGGCGCTGTGCCTGTTCTCGGCCGGCAGCAGCGCCAGTGGGGCGTCCGGGTCCCACTCGGTGGTGGGTGGGACGTGCACCGCCAGCACCTCACCCACGTACGGCCGCTCGTTCCAGCGGACGGCCCGGCGCAGCACCTGCTCGGCGGTGACCTTGAGCAGGGTGACGGTGCAGAACTCGGGCATGCCACCGCGGCTCATCCAGCGCCCGAAGCCGAGGACCGCGCTCTCGGCGATCTCGTGTGGTTCGAGGTGGCACTCCTCGCGCAGCTCCCGCAGCGCGCCGGCGACGATGACCTCCTGGAGGCTGGGCGCGGCGACCGTGGCCGCCGCGTCCTGCGGCTCCAGTGAACCGGACCCGGAGGGGGCGATGAGCCCGGGGCTGCCCACGTTGTCCCTGGTCTGCGCGACGAGCAGGAGCCGCCCGTCGATGGTGAAGGCCACCGTGGAGATTCCCACGACGTTCGCCAGCCGGCTGTCCGCGAAACTGCGCAGCCGCTTGCGATGGTCGAGGAGCAGGTCCCGCCCGCGCATGGCGAGGGTGTCCCGGCCCGCCTCGTAGACGTCGTAGGGGGCGAGGAGGTTGCTGCAGAAGAAGTCGAAGTACTGCGCCGGTCGCAGCGTGACCACCGGATCGTCGGCGCCGGTGGGCAGGTCGTCGGCGAGGCCCAGCGCCGCCCCGTTGTACATGGTGGCCGTGCGGGCGTGCCGGGCCAGGAAGTCGAACGACCAGCGCCGCAGGTCCCGTCCGAGGACGTAGCTCGTCGGCGACACGACGCAGCGGATTCGCTGGCCGCGTAGGCGAGCACTCTCGGCGGTGGGGACGACGCCTGTGCTGTGGGCGCTCGTCAGGACCCGCTTCGGGCCGGAGACCTGCTCGGCGACGTCCCGGTAGTCGTCGCCGTCGCGGGGGTGGAAGCGGAACTGTCGGGTCCGCCGACGGTTGGCGAGGATCTCCAGCGTCGACACCAGGACACCGGCTGTGGCCGCCGCGACGCTGAGCGCCAGCGGTGGGCTCTGTGCCGCGGTCGCCGCGCTCAGGACCGCCAGGCCGACGCCGGCGGTGGTCAGGCGATACCGCCAGAGGCCCTGCCGCCAGATGCTCATCGTCGTGCTGACTCTTCTCGCCGTCCTGAGCACTCGGCACCTTTTCGGGTCGCGCCTGACGGAGACGACCGCATGGTATCCGCAGCGGAAACCGTCACAATCCAGCCGAGTTGCGGCCCAAGTTTACGAATGTGTCCGCGCCTTCGCCGTACGCCGCGCCGCAGTGTCCAACGGTCGCGCAGGTCACCGGCCGGGTCCGCCGCCGGGGCGGCGGCGTGCAGTGTCGCCAACCTGACAAGACGGCAAAGCCCCTGGTAGAGCACTGTTAGGGCAGGTGGGAAGGGTACAGATAGCGAGCCACGCATCCGAATCCCACGGCCCGGTGCGGACAGCATCGTCCGCACGACGAGGCCACCACCCAGCCCGGCCCCGCCGACGCGGCCGACACGGCGTAGCCCGCCAGCCGACGTCTACGGCCCGGCCACGGCTGCCGCCGACACCGCTACGGGCGCCCGCAGCAGTGCCACCGCCTATCGGGACCTTCAGGCGTCGCCTCGGGCCACGCATCGTCCCGCCTTCCTCTTGCACATCCGTGCACCATCGCCGGGCCCGGCGTCGCTCAACCGCGCCCCGCTCCGGCGACCAATCAGAGAGGGTCCGACATGGCCACTCCCACCGTGACCGCAGCGCTGAACGGATCGGTCTTCACACCGGGACAACAGATGCTGCTGACCGTCACCTACTCCGATGCCGACACCCAACCGCTGACCGTCACCATCGTGATCACCGACGCGAAGGGCAACAGCAGCGCGCCGGTCAAGACCACCGTGGTCATCGACCCGCTCACCCTGACCGTCACCGATGACTCCGGGCGCGCCTGGGCCCGGGTCTCCGACAACGGCGCCGTCGCCGTGTACCGGTCGGTGGCGTGATGGCCCGCGTCACCGTTTCGGTGCGGGACGCTGGCGGCCACACCGCCACCGCAACCGCGGACTACACGATCCGCCGCCAACCGGTGCTCGGCGGCTACTACCTGTCCGGCGGCGCCGACCCGACCGCCGACATGGCAGGCGGCAACTTCCGCTCGCTGACCCAGTACCGCAGCTTCGCCGACGGGTACATCTTCCCCGGCTACAACCGGCCCTGGCTGATCACCCTCGGCAAGGCCGGGGTGATGATGAACATGGTCCTGGAGCTGAAGCACTACGGCGCCCCGGACGGGCCGCAGACCTTTACCGTGGACGGCACCACCTACACCGTGCCGGCGCCGTCGATGACCATCCAGCAGCGATCCGGCACCACCTGGCCGAAGGCGTACGGGTACGGACAGGTCGTCAACGGCCAGTGCGACGGGTTGTTCGCGCGTGCCCTGTCCCAGTACCGCACGCTCGGCTTCGGGGTGAACATCCAGCTCGCCTCGGAGTTCGACACCGACCACGAGTTCGGCACCACCGAGGCTGGTGTGGCGTACACCTGGGCGCAGTCCGATGCCCGCGCCGTGCAGGCCGTCAACTACATCCTCACCTGGTTCAAGGCGCGCACACTGCCAGGGGGGACGACCTTCTCGGTGGGAATCGCCGGCTTCAACCGGGACTGCTTCCGGCGCATCCACCCGGAGGAGCTGATGGCGCGGCTGGACTTCCTGCAGTGGAATGCCTACGCCACCAATGCCAGCCACACCGCGCTGGCCCGTTTCCGCAGGACGAAGGACTGGGCGGTGGCCGACCTCGGCCCGGTGGCCCTGTCCCGTCCGGTGCTGATCGCCGAATGGGGGGTACGGGTGGCCGAGATCCCCAACCAGGCCGCCTGGATCGCGACCGTGCCGGCAGCCATCGTCCAGCTCAACGCCGAGGGCGCGCCGTGGATCGCCCGGACCAACTACTTCAACTCGGGCTGGGGCACCCTGACCCCGAAGGCGACCGGGCTGGCCGCACTGCGAGCGGCGTATGCCACTCCGCCGTACGTCTGATCGGTCCGGCGGCGTACGACCGCCACCGCGGGCCCTCGCCGGCGCAGGCCGGCGGGGCCCGCTCAGCTCTCGCCGAACCGCTCGGCGTACGTGTCGCGCAACTCGGCCCAGCCGAAGTTCTTTGCCTCGGCGCCCCGGATCGGGCCGACCGGGTCGCCGTCGAGCAGCCGCTCGGCCACGTCGAGGCAGAGGTGCCAGCCGGCGGCGACCATCGGCAGCATGGCCGGGTCGGCGACGCCGTGGCGCAGGGTGAGCCGGGTGCCGGTGCCCAGTGGGGCCAGCTCCCAGCGCAGCAGGCCGTCGCCCCAGGTGTACTCGAGCAGGTGCGGCGGCTCGGCCCGTCGTACCGTCGCCGGCTGCTCCGCTGTGGTCTCGCCGTCGATCAGGGTGAGCACGGCGGCGCCGGTGCTGGCGAGGTCGCGGTCGGCGAGGAACGGTGCCCACTGCGCGAGCTGCGCCGGCTCGGTCAGCGCCGTCCAGACAGCGGCGGGTGGGTGCCGCAGGTCGCGGACGAAGACCAGTGTCGCGCCGCCGTCGGTGTGCTCGGCACGCACGTCCGCGGCCGGGGTGGGGTGGAAGCTCTCGCGGTCCATCTACTGCTCCTGACTGTCGAGGTGTGGTCGCAGGTCGTCCAGGTGCCGGGTCCAGAGCCGGCGGTTCGTATGTCGGTAAACGTATGTGACCAGGCCGGGCGGTCCCGGAGCGACGCCGGGAGTGGCTACCTATGCTCGGACCATGGAACTGCGGATCTTCACCGAGCCCCAGCAGGGTGCCACCTACGACCAGTTGCTCGCGGTGGCCCGCCGCGCCGAGGACGCCGGCTTCGGCGCGTTCTTCCGGTCCGACCACTACCTCAGGATGGGCGCGGGAAGCGGCGACCCCGGCCCCACCGACGCGTGGACCACGCTCGCCGGCCTGGCCCGCGACACCACCCGCATCCGGCTCGGCACGCTGATGACCGCCGCCACGTTCCGGCTGCCCGGTCCGCTGGCGATCACCGTGGCGCAGGTCGACCAGATGAGCGGCGGCCGGGTGGAGCTGGGCATCGGCACCGGCTGGTACGCCGACGAACACACCGCGTACGGCATTCCGTTCCCGGCGCTGGGTGAGCGGTTCGACCGGCTGGAGGAGCAACTCGCCGTCATCACCGGGCTGTGGTCCACGCCGGCGGGGGAGCGGTTCGACCACGCCGGCCGGTACTACCCGGTGAGCGACTCCCCGGCCCTGCCCAAGCCGGTGCAGCAGCCCCGCCCGCCGATCCTGCTCGGCGGAATGGGCCCGAAGCGTACGCCCCGGCTGGCCGCCCGCTACGCCGACGAGTTCAACCTGCCGTTCGCCTCGGTGTCGGACTCGGCCGCGCAGTTCGAACGGGTCCGCGCGGCGTGCGCCGAGATCGGTCGGGACCCGGGCGACCTGGTGTGGTCCAACGCCCTGGTCCTCTGCTGCGGGCGCGACGACGCCGAGGTGGCCCGCCGGGCCGCCGCCATCGGCCGCGAACCGGACGAGCTGCGGGCGAACGGCCTCGCCGGTACGCCCGACGAGGTCCTGGAGACCATCGGCCGGTACGCGAAGATCGGCAGCCAGCGGCTCTATCTCCAGGTGCTGGACCTGACCGACCTGGACCATCTCGACCTGGTGGCCAGCGAGGTCATGGCCAACCTCTGAGCCTGGTCCCGGCCGTGGCGTCAGGCGCGGTGGTGGGCGTGGCGGCCCGTGTCGCGCAGCACGGTGTCCAGCCGCCCGTCACGGTCGCTGTCCACATAGGTGATGTCCGGTACGCCGTCGCCGTCCACGTCGATCTGGACGACGTCGGCGAGGCCGTCCCCGTCGAGGTCGGTGACCACCTCGACCGAGCCGTCCAGGTGTCGCGTCACGATCGACAGTGGCCCGGCGGCGGGTTCGCGCGGCGGTGGACCGGGCGCCGGTACGGGCGTCGGCGCGGGCGCGGGGGCCGGCGTCGGACGGGGGCCCGGTGTGGGTGACGGGTGGCTCGACAACCGGGTGCCGGGCGGGGCGCTGGTCGGCTCGACCGCGCTGCCGGTCGGGTCCAGCTCCTCCTCCGAGGGGAAGACGTCGCCCCGCGGGGCCGGATCACGGTAGCTGCTCATGCGCGTAGGGTTCCCCGACGATGACGAGAACAACCGTGCCCGATCGTCCGGTGTCCGTAGCGCCCGGTCTGCCGGAGGATGCGGGGACCGACGCCACGGTCATGAACGGGGGTCCGAGCGTGGAGCTGCGCCGGAGCCGGGGGGCCCGGATGCTCGCCCTGGCGTGCGTACTCGGTGGGGTGCTCTTGTTGGCCTTTCCCAGCGACGGCGCCCTGTTACGGACGATCATCGCCGTGGGCGCGATCGCGCTCGGCGCGGTGGCGCTGGTCAGCGCGCTGCGGCCGTTCCGCTTCGGGATCACCCCGGACGGGCTCAGCATCCGGCGGCCCGGTCTGCGCCGGGAGATCGTGTGGGCCGAGGTCGACGCGCTGGTCCTCGACGAGCCGCCCCGCCGCGACGGCTACTCGACGCCGCCGCGCCTGCTGCTGGTGCCCGCCGCGGGGGTGACGTTCGAGCCGGTCACCGCCCGCCACCCGATCGACGGCCGGCCGGCCATCGAGCTGCTCGTCTTCGACCAGGTCCGGGAGCAGCCCGAGCAGGTGGCCGCCGCGCTCACCCGCTGCGCCGGGGACCGTTTCGTCGACCTGCTCGCTCTGCGCCGCGCCGCGTTCGCCGCCCCGGACCTGCCCGTCGGCCTGCGCGGCTATCGGATGGACCGGGTCGACCGGTTGATCCGACGGGGACAGGACGCCCTGCTGTCCGGGGACGCGGCGACCCGGCAGGCGGCCCGGGGTGAGATCGAACGCGCCGTGGCCGCCGGTCTGCCGATCGCCCAACGTGGTTACGGCACGCTCCAGACGGATACGGTTCTGGGCGCCCTCGTCGCCGCGTTGGCCGACCATCAGTCCACCGATCGGGAGAGCCCCGCATGACCGCGCAGGACCAGCACCTGACGTCGAGCACCGACGTGCCCCGCCGTAACTGGGCCGGCAACGTGCGCTACGCCGCCCGGCAGTTCCACCGCCCCACCACCGTCGACGAGGTGCGCCGGCTGGTCGCCGGCAGCTCCCGGATCCGCGCGGTGGGCACCGGACACTCCTTCAACCGGCTCGGTGACACCACCGGAGACCTGGTCTCGCTCGCCGGCCTGCCCCCGACCATCGAGGTCGACGCCGAGCGCGGGCGGGTCACCGTCGCCGGGGCGCTGCGCTACGGCGACGTCGCCCAACACCTGCACACGCAGGGGTACGCGCTGGCCAACCTCGCCTCGCTCCCGCACATCTCGGTCGCCGGCGCGGTGGCCACCGCCACCCACGGCTCCGGCCCCGCCCACGGCAACCTGGCCACCTCGGTCGCCGCCCTGGAGCTGGTCACCGCCGACGGGGAGCTGACGCGCGTGGACCGCGACACCGACGGCGACGCGTTCGCCGGCATGGTGGTCGGGCTCGGCGCGCTCGGCCTGGTCACCCGGGTCACCCTGGACCTGGTGCCGGCGTTCGAGCTGCGCCAGTACGTGCGCCTCGACCTTGCTGCCGAGGCGCTGGACGAGGCGTTCGACTCGGCGTACAGCGTGAGCGTGTTCACCGACTGGCGTACGCCGCGCCTGCGCGAGGTGTGGCGCAAGCAGCTCGCGGACCAGCCTCCGCCGGAGGCGGACTGGCTCGGCACCACGGCCGCCGACCAGCCGCGACACCCGGTGCTCGGCATGCCGGCGGAGAACTGCACCCCGCAGCTCGGTGTCCCGGGTCCGTGGCACGAGCGGTTGCCGCACTTCAAGCTCGGCTTCACCCCGAGCAGCGGTGACGAGCTGCAATCCGAATACCACCTGCCGCGTACGGCGGCGGCCGAGGCGCTCGCCGCGCTGGCCGAGGTGGCGCACCTGATCGCTCCGGTGTTGCAGGTCTGCGAGCTGCGGACGGTGGCTGCCGACGAGCTGTGGCTCAGCCCCAACCACGGGCGGGACAGCTTCGTGGTCCACTTCACCTGGGTCGACGATGCCGCCGCGGTGCTGCCGGTGCTCGCCGAGGTGGAGGAGCGCCTGGCGCCGTTCGCGCCCCGGCCGCACTGGGGCAAGGTCTTCGTCACCGACCCGACCGAGCTGGCCGCCCGTTACCCCCGGCACGCCGACTTCACGGCGCTGCTGACCCGCCTCGACCCGACCGGGAAGTTCCGCACCGACCTGCTGGACCGCTACTTCCCGCGCTGACCCGCCTCCGCCCCGGCCCGCCTCCGCCCCGGTTGATCATGAAGTTATTGCCACCCTGCCCGGGGTGTCGGGGCAATAACTTCATGATCAACGGGATGGGGTTGGGGTGGCGGTGCGCAGGCTGCCGCGTTGGACGGCACGGCTGATGTCGCTGGGGGAGACGATCCCGGTGAGACGACCGTCGTCGCTCACCACCAGGGCGCGGCCGTCGGCGCACTCGCTGAGCCGGGGCAGCAGGTCGTTGAGCTGTTCCCCGGGCTGCGCGAGGACCAGTTGGTCGGCCCGGCAGGCCACCTCGGCCAGCGTGGTCGACGCCCGCCTGTCGGCCGGTACGCCCCGCACCCGGTCCAGGGTCACGAGACCGGTCGGCCGGCCCTCCTCGGTCAGCGGCAGCGCCGAGTGCCGGTACGCGAACAGGTAGTGGTCGACGAAGTCGGCGACAGTCATGTCCGCCGAGGCGGTCTGCGGCTGCGGCGTCATCACGTCGCTGACCCGGATTCCGCGCAGCGCGCTCCCGGCGCGTGCCTGCCGCTCCTCCGTCCCGGCGGCGCCGATCAGGAACCAGCCGATCAGCGCCAGCCAGAGCCCACCGAAGCCGACCCCGGACAGGAACTGCCACAGCCCGAGGCCGATGAGCAGCGCGCCGAGCACCCAGCCGGCGCGCGCCGCGACCACGGAGGCCCGCGCCCGGTCGCCGGTGGCCTTCCACACCGCGGCCCGCAGCAGCCGACCCCCGTCCAGCGGCGCGGCCGGGAGCACGTTGAAGACCGCCAGCAGCACGTTGATGCCGGCCAGCCACGCGATCGCGCCGAAGAGCAGCCCACCCTGCCCGGCAAGCGCGAGCAGCAACGCGATGGCACCGAAGAACGCCCCGAGCAGCAGGCTGACCAGCGGACCGACGCCCGCGATCCGCAGCTCCGCGCCGGGGTCGCGCGGTTCGCCCCGCAGCTCGGCCACCCCGCCGAACAGCCAGAGCGTGATGCCGTCGACGGTCAGCCCGTTGCGCTGGGCCACCACGGCGTGCGACACCTCGTGGGCGAGCAGGCCGACGAAGAAGACCACCGCCGCGGCCAGACCGGCGACTGTGTATGCCACCGGCGAGCGGTCGGGGTACGAGCGGGGGAACTGGTTCGCGGCCAGCCCCCACGCGATAAGCGCGAAGATGACCAGAACGCTCCAGTTGACGCCGACCGGCACCCCCGCGATCCGGCCAAGCCGGAAACTGGCCCTCATCCCATCGAGATACCCCGCTCAGCCCCGCACATGCCGGGGAATGAGCACGTCGCTGTGATCAACTCCGGTTGCATGAAGTCGGCGTGTCCTGGCGTCAGGAATACCCCGACTTCATGGAAGGCGAGATCATGCTGGCGTGCGATGGGCGGGTCAGCGGCGAGGGGCCTCGCTGGCGACTGTCGCCTCCCGGGGCAGCGCCGCCGCGCGCAGCGCCCAGTCCAGCGCGTAGTCGGCGATCTGTTCCCAGCCGTCCTGCCCGACGGTGAAGTGCGACCGTCCGGGGAACTCCTCGTACGCGGTGAGCGCCCGGGACTTCTGGTAGAGGCCCGCATTGGCGCGGACCACCGACGCCGGCACCACGTGGTCGGCTCCGCCGGCCATCAGCAGCAGCGGCGCGCGGTCGTCGCGCCCGACGTCGACGCGGGCGGGTGAGCGCGGGTCGAGGTTGGCGAACGCGCCCTCGAAGAACACCCGGCCGGCGCCCGGGACGGCGTAGCGCTGCCAGGCCCGGTCGGAGTCCGCGCGGCTCATCGTGTTGCCGAAGGCGTAGGCGAAGTCGTCCGCGGTGAACGGGACGGCCCTGCTCCGGTTGGCGGGGCTGCGCAGGATCGGGAAGCCGGAGCGCAACTGGCTCAACGGCACCTTGAGCACCCCCTTCGTCGCCGCGGGATGCACCCCGACCACCGCCGCGCCCAGGCCGCGGTCGGCGAGGACCTGCGCGAACAGGCCCCCGAACGAGTGGCCCATGATGATCGGCGGTTGGGGCAGCGCCCGGATGATCCGGTCGTAGTGGGCGACGATCGTGGCCATGCTCTGCTGGGCGATCGGGGTGGGATCGTCGCGCAACTGCTCCACGGACCGGTCCATCCCGGGCCAGGCGGGGGCGATGACGTGCATGCCGCGCGCGGTGAACCGCTCGATCCACCCCTGCCAACTGCGCGGGGTCATCCAGAGTCCGTGGATCAGCACGACCGTGTCGACCCGACCCTGCGGCGTGGCACCCATCGCGTCCTCCCGGTGTCGCGGTGTCCGGCCGCGCGCTTACCCGCTGCCGCGCCCGGAATTCCTCCCCTCGCGGCCCGGCCGCAGGGCGCGGGCACCGCGCGGCGACGGCGCATCGCCCCTGACAAATGTCACGGCCGGAACGTGACGGCCGCTCCGGGAGCCCCGGCCCCCGACGCCGGAGCATCTATGCCATGACCAGTACGCATCCGGCCGTCGAGCTGAACGGCCTCACCAAGACCTTCGGTACGGTCACCGCGGTCGACGGGCTGAGCCTGCGGGTGCAGCCCGGCGAGGTGGTGGCGTTCCTCGGCCCCAACGGGGCGGGCAAGACCACCACCATCGACATGCTGCTCGGCCTGGCCCGCCCGGACGCGGGCACGGTCCGCGTCCTCGGTGGCACCGCTGACGAGGCGGTGGCCCGGGGTCGGGTCGCCGCCGTCCTCCAGACCGGCGGGCTGCTCAAGGACCTCACGGTGGGCGAGACCGTGCGGATGACCGCCCACTTCTACCGGCACACCCGCCCGGCTGCCGAGGTGCTGGAGCGCGCCGGCATCGCCGACATCGCCGACCGGATCGTGGGGCGGTGCTCCGGCGGCCAGCAGCAGCGGCTGCGGTTCGCGCTGGCCCTGCTGCCGGATCCGGACCTGATGGTGCTCGACGAGCCGACCACGGGCATGGACGTCGAGGGCCGCCGGGACTTCTGGCAGGCCCTGCGTCGCGACGCCCGCGACGGGCGGACGGTCATCTTCGCCACCCACTACCTGGACGAGGCGGACGCGTACGCCGACCGGATCGTGCTGGTCCGGCAGGGACGGATCGTCGCCGACGGCACCACCGCGGAGATCAAGAACCTGGCCGCCGGCCGTACGGTGCGGGCCACCCTGCCCGGCGCCGACCAGGCCGCGCTGGCCGCGCTGCCCGGCGTGGACGCCGTGGAGGTACGCGGCGACAGCGTGCTGGTGCGGACCGGCGACTCGGATGCTATCGCCCGCCACCTGCTCACCCGGACCGCCGCCCGGGACGTGGAGATCACCTCCCGCAACCTCGAGGACGCCTTCCTCGCCCTGACCACCGAGCGCATCGGAGCCTGACATGTCCACCCTGCCGGCCACCCCCGCAGCCACCCGTACCGACCGACTCGACCAGCCCGACCGTCGGCTGCCCGCGATGGGTGGCTTCGCCCCGGCCGTCCTCGGCATCGAGCTGCGCCGGGTGCTGCGTAACCGCCGTACCCTCGCCTTCACGCTGATCATGCCGGCGGTCTTCTTCCTCATCTTCGGCCTGCCGCAGCGGGGGCAGATGCTTGACAACGGGCGGCCCGTGACGGCGTACGTCATGATCAGCCTCGCCGTCTACGCGGCGATGGTGGCGACCACCAGCGCGGGCGGCGCGGTGGCCACCGAGCGGGCGTTGGGCTGGAGCCGGCAGCTGCGGCTCACCCCGCTGCGTCCGCCCGCCTACGTGGCCACGAAGGTGGCCACCGCGATGACCCTCGGCCTGCTCGCGGTCGTCATCGAGTTCGTGGTGGGCGCCGCGGCCGGTGTCCGCCTCCCGCTGTACGTCTGGCTGCTGTCCGGGCTCGCCGCGTGGATCGGCTCGCTGGTCTTCGCCGCGTTCGGTCTGTTCATCGGCTATCTGGTGCCGGCCGAGAACGTCATGCAGTTCATCGGGCCGATCCTGGCGGTGCTGGCCATGTTCGGCGGCCTGTTCGTGCCGGTCGAGGTGCTGCCGCACGTGCTCCAGCAGGCCGCGAAGTTCACCCCGGTGTACGGCATGGGTGAGCTGGCTCGCGCCCCGCTGACCGGCGACGGGGTCAGCATGGCCGGGTTGGCCAACATGGTCTTCTGGACCCTGGCCTTCGGCATCGGCGCGGCCCGGCTGTTCCGCCGGGACACCGCTCGGGTCTGACCGCCGCTACCGCTAGCGTTAAGCCGATGGACTCCCTGACGGGTCAGCCCCGACCGGTGAGCCGCCGATGGCGGTTCACCGGTTGGCTGCTGGCCGCGGTGTGGCTGTTCTTCCTCAACGTGCCGATCTCCACCGCGCTGGACCAGGCGCAGCCGTGGCGGCGAATCGTCGGCGTGGCCACCCTCTTCGTCTTCGGCCTGGGCTACGTGCTGCTGTTCCAGTGGGCCCGTCACCTGCGTGAGCACCTTCAACCGATTCCGCCACGACGGGCCGGGCTCGCGCTGTTGGGCTTGGTGGCGGTTGGTTTGGCCAGCATCCCGGGCACCGCCGGGGACTGGACGGCCACGCTGGTGTTCGTGGCCGCGTCCGCGGTGTTCCTGCTGTCGGCGACGCAGGCGCTTGTCATCGTGGCGCTCTGCGCACTGATTCCCCTGCTGGGCGCCTGGCTGGTGCCGACCTGGACGGGGGAGAGCACTGTCACCGTCGCGGTGGTGCTCGCCTCGTTCGCCATGTTCGGCGTGTCCCGTCTCGCGCAGCGCAACAGCGAACTCCGGGCCGCCCAGCAGGAGATCGGCCGGCTCGCGGTTGCCGAGGAGCGGGCCCGCGCCGCCCGCGACCTGCACGACATCCTCGGGCACTCGCTGACCGTGGTCGCTATCAAGGCCGAGCTGGCCGGGCGGCTGATCGAGGTCGACACCGCCCGGGCGGCCGCCGAGATCGCCGAGGTGGAGAGGTTGGCGCGGGCGGCGCTGGCCGACGTGCGGCAGACCGTCGGGGCGTACCGGGAGGTCACCCTCGCCGGGGAGCTGGCCGGCGCGCGGTCCGCCCTCGCCGCGGCGGGCATCGCGGCGGAGTTGCCGGCCGAGGTGCCGGAGCTGCCCAGGGAGTGGGACCGGCTGTTCGGCTGGACGGTACGGGAAGGGGTGACGAACGTGGTCCGGCACAGCGGCGCGCGGTGTTGCACGATCCGGGTGCGCCCGGACGGGGTCGAGGTGAGCGACGACGGCCGGGGGCCGTCCACGCCGGACGCCGATGCCGCCGGGTACGGGCTGGTCGGCCTGCGCGAGCGGGCCCGCCGGCTGGACGCCGTGGTGACCGTGGGTCGTCGGTCCGACGATGGCGGCAGCGGCTTCCTGCTGCGGGTGCACGCTCCGGCGGAGGCCCGGTGAGCGCGGCGTCCCCGCCGATCCGGCTGCTGCTCGCCGACGACCAGGCGCTGGTGCGGGGCGCGCTGGCCGCGCTGCTCTCCCTGGAGCAGGACCTGACCGTCGTGGCCGAGGTGGGCCGCGGCGACGAGGTGGTGTCCGAGGCGCTCCGCACTGCCCCCGACGTGGCCCTGCTGGACGTGGAGATGCCCGGCCTGGACGGGATTGCCGCCACCGCCGCGCTGCGGGCCGCGCTGCCGGCCTGCCGGGTGCTGGTGGTGACCACGTTCGGTCGGCCGGGCTATCTGCGCCGCGCCATGGAGGCCGGTGCGAACGGTTTCGTGGTCAAGGACACCCCGGCCCGGCAGCTCGCCGACGCGGTCCGCCGGGTGCACGCCGGCCTGCGGGTGGTCGACCCGACGCTGGCCGCGGAGACCCTGGCCACCGGGGCCAGCCCGTTGACCGAGCGGGAGACCGAGGTGTTGCGGGCGGCCCGGGCCGGCGGCGCGGTCGCCGAGCTGGCGAAGGCGCTGCACCTGTCCGAGGGGACGGTGCGCAACCACCTCTCGGCGGCGATCGGCAAGACCGGCGCGCGCAACCGGGCGGCGGCAGTCCGCATCGCCGAGCAGAACGGCTGGCTGCTCGGCGACTGAGCGGCGCCGCTCAGGCGGTCGGCGGCGGGGTGGGAAGCTGGTCGACCACCACCAGGCTGCTGCCGGGCCGGACCTCGGCGAGCAGTTCTCGCTGGCCGCTGCGGGTGACCCGGATGCAGCCGTTTGTGGTGTTCTCGCCCAGGTCGTCGTCGTTGTACCAGGTGTGCAGGCCGATGTGCGCGCCGCGCAGCCCGGTGGGCACCGCCTCCGGGTCGTCGGGCACCGAGCCGAGGGCGTAGATGTCCACCCCGCCGTAGACCTCCTCCGGCGGTGGGGTGCGGCCCAGGACGAACGTCCGCCCGAGCGGCGTCTCCTGCCCGGACTGGCCGAGGCTCGTCTCCCAGGAGCGCACCGCCTTGCCGGCCCGGTACCAGGTGAGCCGGTGCGCCTTGCGCTCCACCACGATCTGGTCGCGCAGCGCCACGGTGTCGAACCCTCCGGGCGCCAGCCAGGCCAGACGCCTGTTGGCCGAGGGCAGCAGGACTGCCGTCCAGCCGACCCGCCGCTGCGCTATCGGCACGGTCAGCTCGACACCGGCGAGCGTCGGTTCGAGGAAGGCCAGCGGCCGTCCGCCTGGCGCGTCGTACGCGGCGATCTTCCGGGTCGGATGCACGCCCTCGGTCAGCGCGGTGGTGTCCATGGTGGCCGGGTCGGCGGGGAAACCCTTGGGCGCGGGGTCGTAGTCGAGCACCGGCAGACCGGCCGGGGCGGGCGCGGCCGGCGGGACGGACTCCTCCGGGCTCTGCTCGATGCTGCTCGGCGTCGGGTCGGCTGCCACGGTTCGGTCGGGGTTCGTCGAGCGCGGGGTGAGGGCCTGGCCGACCAGCAGCGCGGTGATCAGCAGGGCGGCCACGGCGACGGCGGTGACCACCCAGGCACCCCGGCGACGGTACGGGGTCATTCGGTCAAACGGCACCAAACCACTTTATGTCGATGGGTGGTTCGGGGCCCCCGGTTCGCCGATACCCGGGGACCCCGACGCTCAGACCCGCGCGCCGATGTGGATGGCCACCGCGTCGTGCGCCGGCACGCTCGCGGCGAACCAGCCGTTGCCGTCCACGGTGATCACCGGCCCGCTGCACGTGCCGCCCGCGTACGTGCCGTGGATGACGTCGCAGTACCGGCCGGCGGGCAGCCCGGTGTAGTACGAGCGGCCGTTCACGGCGGAGTCCTCGTCGTTGAGCGTGACGAAGCCCTTGCCGCCGCGGCTGAACGCGATGTGGTTGTTGCCGTTGTCGTACCAGTTGGCCATGGCGGCACCCTCGGTGGCGTTGCGGAAGCCGACCATGTTGGCGATCACCGGCCAGCGGTGCTCGCACTCCCAGCCGGAGTAGCAGGTGGTGTTGAGCGTCTTGTTCGCGCCGTCCGAGGGTGGGCCGGCGTCGCGGTCGCTGAAGGTGTAGCTGGACATGACCGTCGGCGAGCCGTACGGCCAGGCCAGCATGAAGGCGTTCGCCAGGGCGTAGATGCCCCGGTCGCGGTAGGTCAGCACGCCGCTGCTGTCGCGCTGAGTGTCGTGGTTGTCCACGAACACGGCGGCCGAGCCGGTGGGCAGGTGCCCCCAGCCCTCGCCGAAGTTGCGCAGGTACGCCAGCTTCTCTGAGCGGAACACCCGGGCCAGGTCCTTGCCGTAGCGGAACTCGTGCACGTCACCGTTGCCTGTGTACTCGGTCGGCTGGACCGGCTCGCCGGGGCCGTAGATGACCTCCTGCACGACGTACGCCGAGCGGGACAGCTTGCCCTTGATCGCGGCGATGTCGGCGGCCGGCATGTGCTTGCTGGCGTCCAGCCGGAAGCCGTCCACGCCGAGGGAGAGCAGGTCGTTGAGGTACGACGCGATCTTCGTGCGGACGTAGTCCGACTCGGTCCTCAGGTCCGACAGGTTGACCAGTTCACAGTTCTGCACCTCGTACCTGTCGTTGTAGTTGGCGATGTCGTCGCCGCCGTTGCGCCCGCAGTGGTGGAAGTCCTGGGTCTGGTAGATGCCCGGGTAGTCGTAGTGCGCGTACGACGAGCCGGCCCAGCCGGTGCCCCCGTTGTCCTGACCGGACATGTGGTTGATGACGGCGTCGACGAGCACCTTGACGCCTGCGGCGTGGCAGGTGTTCACCATCGACTGGAACTGGGCCCGGGTGCCCTTGCGGGACTCGATCCGGTAGCTGACCGGCTGGTACGCCAGCCACCACTGGTTGCCCCGCACGTGCTCCTGCGGGGGCGAGACCTGGACGTAGCCGTAGCCCTTCGGGCCGAGCGTGCTCTGGCACTCGCTGGCCACCGAAGGCCAGTTCCACTCGAAGAGCTGGACGATGACCTTCTTGGCGCCGGACGGGCTGGCGGCGGCCGGGGGCGCCGTCGCGGTGAGGGGGACGAGCAGGCTGGCGACCAGGCCGAGGGCGAGGATCGCCGAGCCGCGTCGACGTCGGTGCATCGGGACTCCTGACGGGGAGCGGGGGTGGGGCGGGGGTGGCGGTGCGGTGGGGGAGCGCAGCGGCTGCTCGAATCTTGCAACCCATGCTGAAATTTGCCGAAAGGTTACAAGCGTGTTGCAACGGCTGTCAATGCATGGACGGCGGTCGCTGTCCACGGTGGCCGCCACACGCGTCCCGATGCCTGTCGGTTCGATCCGGCCCAGAAATTTCCCGCCCCGGGTGATCCGCTCGCCCCGCCGGCCCGTACTGGATGGGGGAGCAGGGGTCGGCCGGTGGTACGCCGCCGCGAGACGATCGAGGAGCAGATGGCCCGGGCAAAGCAGAACGAGAAGGCCACCGAGGTCCGGACCAGCACCAGCAGTCGGGGGGTGCGGACCCGGTCGCGCTCGGCGACGACGTTGCTGATCGCGTCCGTCCTTGCCGGACTCTGGGCGGCGACCATGCTGACCGGCGCCGGCCAGACGGCGTACGCGTACGGCTTCTTCTTCACCGAGTTCTTCGCCGGGGTGGTCGCCCTGGTGTCGTTGAGCCTCACGGTGATGCTGGGCCTGCTCGCCACCGACCGCCTGGTGCTGAGCATCTCGCACCGGGTGCTGATGCAGTCGGCGCACCGCGCCACGGGCGTCCTGGGCGCGGCCGGGCTGCTCTTCCACGTCCTCACCAAGATTGCCACCGGCCGGGCGGCGGCGACCGACTCACTGGTGCCGTTCGTCGGCGGCAGGGGCCTCTACGTCGGCCTCGGCACGGTGGCGGCCCTGCTCATGGTCAGCGTGATCTGGACCGGCATCATCCGGGCCCGCTTCGCAGGCGTCGGTCCGAAGTGGCTGTGGCGGTCGCTGCACTCCACCGCGTACCTCGCGTGGCCGTTCGCGGTGCTGCACGGCCTCAACGCCGGTCGGGCCGCGAAGTCCTGGGTGGTGCTCAGCTACCTCGCCTGCATTCTGTTCGTCGTGCTGGCGCTGCTGGTCCGACTCTCGGTCACCATCGGCCGGCGCAGCCGGGAGCAGCACCAGGCCGCCGTGCGCAACGCGGTGCTGGCCGGGCGGGCCACCGAGGAGGGCCGCGGCCGGTCGCTGCTGGCCGGCCTGAGCCGCCGCCGCGACACAAGCGAGGACAAGCGCCCGGCCTGGGCCGAGGCCACCACCGCCACCTGGACGGCGCCGGCCGGCCCGCGGCGGCGCGACCCCGAGCGGTTCACCGTTCCGGTGGTGCCCGAGCCCGGTTCGCTCGCCGAGCCGGCCCGGCCCACCCGACGGCGGCGCGACGAGGCGCCGGCGGCCCGGCAGGACGCCGACCGGCCGACGCGTGGGCGGCGTGACGAGACGGAGACCACGACCCGCCGGTCGAGCCGGCGTAGCGTCGAGGAGGAGGAGGTGGCGCCGGCGACCCGGCGGCGCACGTCGCGCACCCGCGACCGGGACGAGGAGACCGCCCCGACCCGGCGTCGTCGCGCCGAGGAGCCGGCCGCCGAGCGGAGCAGCCGCCGATCCCGCTCCGAGGACGAGGGCACCCGGTACTCGGCGCCGCCCCGACGGGCCGTCGAGGAGCCCGAGGAGCCGTGGGACAGCCCGCGCCGCTGGCAGTCCGCCGAGCCGATCTCCGCCGGTCCGATCTCGGCGAGCCCCATCTCGGCCGGTCCGATCTCGGCGAGCCCCATGTCGGCCGGCCCGATCTCGGCGGCGCCGCGCAGCGGCAGCGGCCGGCACAGTGCCGAGGACGACCTGCCGGAGGAGCCGGACTACTGGCGTCCGCCGGCGCGGTACGTCCCCGAGGAGGTGCCGCCGCCCGTCGACGACACCCCGACCCTCGTCGACCTGGCGTCGCGGCGAGCCCGCCGGGCCGCCGGCGAGGGCCGGTCCGCGAAGCGCCGCAAGGCGAGCGCGGACGCCGTGGACGGGGCGTACTGGGCCGGGCTGCGGGGTGAGGCGAAATGATGCGGACCGCCGTACCACCTGTCGCCTGTGTGGGCGAACCCCGGCTGACCGCCGGCTTCGCCGAGTACGGCCGCCTCGACCTGCTCGCGCACGAGGAGGTGCACGGGCCGATCGGCCCGATGGAGCCCGCGCAGCTGCTCCGACTCGTCGAGGGCATGCAGCTCAAGGGCAAGGGCGGGGCGGGCTTCCCGTTCGCCCGCAAGCTGCGCGCGGTGCTGGAGTCCTGCGAGCGGCAGGACCTCGCCGCCGTGGTGGTCGTCAACGCCAGCGAGGGGGAGCCGGCCAGCTGGAAGGACAAGGTGCTGCTCACCCGCGCCCCGCACCTGATCCTCGACGGCGCGGCGCTTACCGCGTACGCGCTGGACGCCGAGGAGATCGTGATCGGCGTGGCCGACGACGGTGTCGGGCGGGACTCGCTGATGGAGGCCCTCGCGGAGCGCCGGATGCCGGTGCCGACAACCATCGTCACGGTGCCGCACCGGTTCATCTCCGGCGAGGGCGGGGCGCTTGTCAACGGCATCAACGGACTGCCGCACATCCCCCCGGGCACCAAGAAGCGCTCCAGCGACTCCGGCGTCAGCGGCCTGCCCACCCTGCTGTCCAACGCAGAGACGTACGCCCAGCTCGCCGTCGGCGCGCGGCTCGGCCCGTACGAGTACGCGGCCCTGGGCACCGACGACGAGCCGGGCACCGTGCTGCTCACCGTGACCGGCGCGGCGGGCCGTCCGGCGGTGGTGGAGTGCACGGCCGGCATGCCGTTGCGCGACGTTCTCGACCTGTGCGAGGTCCCGGACGTCCAGGGCATCCTGATGGGCGGCTACCACGGCAAATGGATCACCCCGGA
This sequence comes from Micromonospora sp. NPDC049274, assembly GCF_040678875.1. NCBI lineage: Bacteria > Bacillati > Actinomycetota > Actinomycetes > Micromonosporales > Micromonosporaceae > Micromonospora > Micromonospora sp. NPDC049274. The sequence goes on along the minus strand of NZ_JBFAQS010000006.1, from coordinate 327,733 downwards.
GGCGGCGGAGAAGGCCGAGGTCTCCCGCAAGGGCCTCGCCGCGGTCGGCGGCACCCTCGGCGCGGGCATCATCATCCCCATCGGCGTCGACACCTGCCCGCTCGGTGAGGCCGCCCAGGTGGTGCGCTACCTGGCCGGGGAGTCCGCCGGCCAGTGCGGCCCGTGCAAGATGGGTCTGCCGGACCTGGCCCGCGCGGTCGACCTGGCCGTGGCCGGCAGCCAACCGGCCGACGTGGTGCGGGCCGCCGCCGGCGAGGTCAAGGGCCGGGGCGCGTGCAGCCACCCGGACGGCACGGCCCGTTTCGCCCTCTCCGCGATCGAGGTCTTCGCCGACGACCTGCGGTTGCACAGCACCGGTGACGGCTGCGGCCGGCGGGTCAAGGGCGTCATGGGGCTGCCCGGCGCGCCCGACCCCAACCCGCAGAAGCTCACGCTGGACTGGTCCCGCTGCGACGGGCACGGCCTCTGCGCGCACGTGGTCCCGGACTTCATCCGGCTCGACGGCAACGGCTACCCGGCGTTCCCGGCCACGCCCGTGCCGACCTGGCTGCGCGAGGGCGCCCTGAAGGCCGTCAAGGTCTGCCCGGAACTCGCCCTTCGCCTCGCGAAGGCCGAGTAGGGAAGGGCACTGACCACCACACCTGCCGAACGGAGCTGCGGATGCGCAAGCCGATCGGGCGGACAGCGGCGGCGTACGCGCCCCGCGCCGCCATCATGGGGGCGCTCGTCGCGGCCCTGCTCGCCACGGCGTCCTGCACCGGCACGGTGCCGCCCGACGCCACCGCCGCCGGGACCGCGCCGGCCCCGACCAGCTCCCCGGCCACCCCGGCTGCCCCGGCGACCGGCTCGCCGTCGGCCGCGCCCGCCCCGGTCCCGGACACCCTGCGCTTCACCGGGACCACCCTCACCGGCAGCGCGTTCGACGCGACGCGACTGGCCGGCCGGCCGGTGGTGCTGTGGTTCTGGGCGCCGTGGTGCGCCACCTGCGCCAGCCAGGCGTGGACGGTGGCCGAGATCGCGCCCCGCTACCGGGACACCGTGCCGATCGTCGGCGTCGCCGGGCTGGGCGAGCAGCGGGACATGAAGAACTTCGTCAGCGAGTTCGACCTCGGTGACATGCCGCAGATCGACGACCGCAAGGGCACGCTCTGGAAGCGGTTCACGGTGACCGAGCAGAGCATCTTCGTGATCATCGATCGGGACGGCAGGATCGTCCACCAGGGCTTCCTGGACGGTGAGTCGCTCACCGCCCGCGTCGCCGCCCTGGCCGGGGCGTGACCGCCCCGCTGCTGCTCGCGCTGACCGCCGGCATGCTCGGCGCGGTCAACCCGTGCGGCTTCGCGTTGCTGCCCGCGTACCTCTCGCTGTTGGTCGCCGGAGCGTCGGACGCCCGCGGCGCGGTCGGCCGCGCGCTCACCGCGGCGGCCGGGCTCACAGTGGGGTACGTGGTGGTCTTCGGCGCGTTCGGCCTGGCGCTCGCGCCGCTGGCCGGCTGGCTGCGCCCCCGGCTGCCGTGGCTGACCGTGGCGCTCGGTCTGCTGCTGCTGGTGGCCGGCTGCTGGCTGCTCGCCGGTCGGCGGCTGCCCGCTCCCGGCTGGTCGGCCCGGGCGCCCCGGCTGACGAGGTCCTGGCCGTCGATGGCGCTGTTCGGCGCGGCGTATGCGCTCGCCTCGCTCGGCTGCGCCATCGCACCCTTTCTGGCCATCGTGGTGACCAGCCTCCAGGCCGGCTCGACGGGGCGCGGGCTGGCCCTGTTCGGCGCGTACGCCCTCGGGATGGGTCTGGTGGTCGCGGTCGCCGCGCTCGGCGTGGCGCTGCTGCGCGACGGGCTGGTGGCCCGGCTGCGTGTCGCCGGCGCGTTGGTGCCCCGGCTCAGCGGCCTGGTGCTGCTGCTCGCCGGCGGCTACGTCGCCTGGTACGGCTGGTACGAGCTGCGGCTGGCCGCCGGCCACCGCGACGCCCGAGGCGACCCGGTGATCCAGGCGGCAACGAAGGTCCAGCAAACCCTGGCCGACACCGTGGACACCCTGGGCCCCACAGTGCTCCTGGCCATCCTGGCAGCCCTACTCCTGGCAGCCCGACTCCCACGGCGCCGCACGGCGCCTCCCGGCGTCTCCCGCGTCGATCATGAAGTTATTGCCGCGACACGCCGAGGTGAGGGGCAATAACTTCATGATCAACGGCCGGATCAGCGCGGGGTCAGGCGGTCTGTTCCCAGGCGGTCCTGAAGGACCTTGGGGATCAGGACGCTGCCGTCGGCCTGCTGGTACTGCTCCAGGATGGCCGGGAAGAGCCGGCTCGTGGCCAGCGCCGAACCGTTGAGCGTGTGCACGAACCGGGTCTGCTTGGCGCCCGGCTCGCGATAGCGGATGGCCGCCCGGCGGGCCTGGTAGTCGCCGGCCCAGGACACCGACGACACCTCCTTGTACTTGCCGGTGCTCGGCATCCACACCTCGATGTCGAGGGTCTTCTTCATCGAGGCGCTCGCGTCGCCGGCCGACAGCAGAGTGCGCTGGTAGTGCAGGCCCAGCCCCTCCACCAGGCTCTCCGCGTGGGCGAGCATCTCCTCCAGTGCCGCGTCGGCCTGCTCCGGCAGCGTGAACTGGAAGATCTCCACCTTGTTGAACTGGTGGCCGCGCACCGTGCCGCGCTCGTCCGAGTGCGACCCGGCCGACTCCCGCCGATAGCAGGGCGTGTACGCGAATGCCTTCAGCGGCAGCTTCGTGGTCTCCAGGATCTCGTCCTGGTACGCGCCCAGGATCGCCGTCTCCGACGTGGGCAGCAGGAACTGTCCGCGTGGCGCGGAGTCGGCGTCCAGGTGGTAGACGTCGTCGTAGAACTTGGGGAACTGACCGGCGGCGAAACCCGCCGAGTCGAGCAGCAGGTGCGGCGGGAGCAGGAACTCGTACCCGGCCTTGATGTGCTGGTCGACGAAGTAGTTGAGCAGCGCCCACTCCAGCCGCGCGCCGACCCCCGTGTAGATCCAGAAGCCGGAGCCGCCGAGCTTGACCCCGCGCTCGTAGTCGACCAGACCCAGCGCGCGGGACAGCTCCACGTGATCGCGGACCTTCTCGATCACCGGCGGCTCGCCGAAGGTCTTGACGACCCGGTTCGCCTCCTTGCCGCCGGGCAGGACGTCGTCGCTGGGCAGGTTCGGCAGCTCGCTCATCGCGTCGCGCAGCCGGGCCTGCACCTCGTCCAACTGGGACTCCAGGTCGGCGAGCTGCTTACGCTCCGCCTCCGGGGCGGCGACCTGCGGCTCGGTGCCGGCGCGCTTGGCCTGCGCGTACGCGCGGGCCTCGGCCTTGCGGCGCTGCCGGTCGGCGTCGATCTCCGTGATCAGGGCGCGTCGTTCCTGGTCGAGTCGCTGGATCTCGTCCAGGGCCCGATCGACCTCGGCGGGATCCAGACGCTTCGCCAGCGCGGTCGCCACCGCCTCGCGATCCTTCCGGATCAACTCCATGTCGAGCATGCTGCTCCGTACGCCTCCGTCCGGGGTTCACTGAACCAACAGATGTTACCGTCGCGCACGTTTCCACCCCACTACGGGGAGCGCGACCGGTTTCTACAGCCGGATCGGCATCAGCACGGAGAAGGTGTCCTCGTCGTCGGGCCGCCGCACGGCCAACGGGGCGATGGGGCCGTCCACCTCCAGCACCAGTTGCGGGCCGCCGGCCGCGTCCAGCGCGTCGAGCAGGTAGCGGCCGTTCACCCCGAACCGCAGCCCGCTTCTCCGCTCCGCGTCCGGATCGGCCGTGGACAGCTCCGCGGCCGGGTCGGCCATGGACAGCTCCGCGGCCGGGTCGGCCATGGACAGCTCCGCGGCCGGGTCGGCCGTGGACAGCTCGGCGGCCGGGTCGGCCGTGGACAGCTCGGCGGCCGGGTCGGCCGTGGACAGCTCGGCGGGGTGCAGCAGGCGCAGGCCGCCGGAGTCGTCGAGACCGAGGACGGACACCGCCAACGGCGTGCCGGCGTACTCGCGGGCCAGCGTGGGGGCCGCCGGGTCGCGCAGCGCCGCGCGCAGCGCCACCACGTCCACCGGGATGCGGTACGCGGCCGGCCGCTCGCCGACCGCCTCGCGCAGCAGCCGACGGTAGTCGGGGAAGTCGTACGGCAGGGCGGTGCCGGTAAGCGTCCGACCGACCACCTCGGCCCGCAGGTCGACGCCGGCCACGGTGAGCCGCACCGGCCGGGCATCGGCGGTGTCGAGCAGCAGGCGCAGCCGGTCGACGAGGTCCACCGGCACGAGCACCCGCGCGGGCGGCCCGTCGACGACCGCGCCGGCCCGGGCCAGCGCGAGCCGGTGCCTGTCGGTGGCTACCAGCCGCACACCGTCCGGCTCGACGTCGAGCAGCATCCCGGACAGCGCCGGCAGCTCCGGGTCGACGCCGACGGCGAAGCGCACCGCGTCGAGCGCGGCTGCCAGTTCGGCGGGGGAGAGCAGCAGCGTGGTCACCGTCGTGGGCGTGGGGTCGACCAGGGCCCGGAGCCGGACGATCTCGCGGCGGGCGTCGGCCAGCCCGTCGGCCAGCCGGCGCAGGTGCGCGTCGAGTAGTCGGTGCACCTCGGCAGGCTCGGCGCGGGCGGCGGCGGCGATCTCGGGCACCGGCATGCCGACCCGACGCAGCCCCGCGACCAGCCGCGCCGGGCCGATCTGCTCGTCGGTGTACCAGCGGTAACCCGTCACCGGGTCGACCAGGGCCGGCGTCAGCACCCCCGCCGAGTCGTAGAAGCGCAGCGCGCTGACGGTCAGGCCGCTGGCCCGGGCCAACTCGCCGATGCTGTGCAGGTCGCTCACCACGTCGGGCATCCTGCCCCCTCGACCTGGTCGAGGGTCAAGCCGCCGGCTCCGCGTCCCGTGTCGCCGCGTCCGGTTTGGCCGCCGCAGGCGGCGTCGGGGCGCTCTCGTCCCGCTTCAGCACCCGGAAGGTGAGCCCGGCCCGGACCAGCCGGTCCAGCAGCGCGTCACCCATCGCGGTGACCGGCGTGAGCTGGCCGGCGGTCGGCGGCAGGTCGTCGAGCGCCAGGCACAGCGCCGACTCGGCGAGCATCTTCGCCGTCTCGTCGTAGCCCGGGTCGCCGCCCGCGACCTCGGTGACCACGTGTCGCCCGCCGCCGGTGCCGACGAACCGGACCCGGAACCAGGACGACGCCCGCCGCTGCGGGGTCGGGCCCTGCCCGGAGGCGAGCCGCCCGAGCAGCCACCGCCGGGTGGGCGGCACCTTCACCAAACCGACAAGCGCGCCGAGTCCCACCGCGCTGACCAGCACGGTCGGCAGCCGCTTCACGGCGGCGAAGTGCCGGTAGCGGAAGTCCGGGCCGTACTCCGGGCGGGCCGCAGCCGAACGCCTGATCACCTGCGGGTCGATGGTCGGCAGCGGCACGGTCCAGATGCCCAGCTCCGTCGAGCGGGCCAGCTTGCCGGGCACCGCCCGGACCCGACGGTCGGTGGGGCGCGGCTCGACCGCCCGGCGGGCCCGGGCGGCCCGGCTGGCCTCCCCGGTCCGGGCGAATGCGGTGAGCGCGGAATGGTACGTCCCGGCGGAGAATCGGCCACCGGCGCGTACGTAGCCGTCGACGGTGATCGGGACGTCGGCCGGCAGTTGCTTGACGGTGAACCAGACGCCCAGGTCGTGGGGGATGGAATCGAACCCGCAGGCGTGCACCAGCCGAGCGCCGGTGGCGGTCGCCTCGGCGTGGTGGCGGACGTACATGAGGTCGACGAACTCCGACTCCCCGGTGATGTCCAGGTAGTCGGTGCCGGCCCGGGCGCAGGCCGCGACCAGGGGCTCCCCGTGGTGGACGTACGGGCCGACGGTGCTGGCGACCACACGGGCGCTCTCCGCCACGGCGCGCAACGACCCGGCGTCGGTCACGTCGGCGGTGAGCAGCGGCAGGTCGCCGAGCGTGGGATCGATCGCGGCGAGCCGGTCGCGCACGGCGGCGAGGCGATCCGGGTTGCGCCCGGCCAGCGCCCACCGCAACCCGGGCGGCGCGTGTCGGGCCAGGTACTCGGCCGTCAGCCCGCCGGTGAAGCCGGTCGCCCCGAACAGCACCACGTCGTACGCCCGCTCGCCAGCCATTCCCCGAGTCTGCCACCCGCCATCGCCCAGCGCTGATCGGGAACGCCTGTCACGGCGTGAACACGGCCCGGACGCAGCCGTCGGCGCGGTCGCGGAACAGCGCGTACCCGCGGGGGCCGTCCTCCAGCGGCAGCCGGTGGGTCGCCAGGTGCTCGGTCCGCAGCTCGTCGCGGGCCATCCGGTGCAGCAGCATCGGCACGTCCCGCAGGTCCGGTCGGCGCGCCCCCCGCACCGTGAGCCGCTTGTCGGTCACCGCGCCCAGCGGAAACGTGTCCACGTGCCCTTCGGCCCCGCCGAGCACCACCACCACACCGTCCTTGCGGCAGGCGTGCACCGCCTCGCGTACCGCGTCCGGGCGGTCGACGTCCCGGCCGGCCAGCCGATCGACCACCGACCGCGTCGGCGGTACGCCCACCGCGACCACGCACACGTCCGGGCCGCGCCCACCGCTGCGCTCCCGCAGCTCCGCCGCGACGTCGGTGCGGCGGTAGTCCAGCGGGTCCGCCCCGGCGTGCCGCTCGGCCATCCGCAGCCGGTCGGCGTACCCGTCGACGACGAGCACCCGGGCGGCGCCGCGCAGCGTCGCGGCGCGAGCGGTCACCTGACCAACCGCGCCCGCGCCCCAGATCGCCACCACGTCGCCGGGCCGCACCTCGCCCAGCTCGGCCGCCAGCCAGCCGGTCGGTGCCACGTCGGCGGCGAACAGCGCCCGGTCGTCGCCGACCGCGTCCGGCACCCGGAAGGCGCCCACGTCCGCGTACGGCACCCGGACGTACTCGGCGTGCCCGCCCGCGAAGCCGCCCGCCGCCCGGGGCCGGCCGAAGCAGCCCACGTCGGAACGCCCCCGGTCCGGATCGACGCTCGCCACGTCGGGGCCGCCGTTGTCGCAGCAGGAGTGCCGTCCCCGGCGGCAGTACCAGCAGCCGCCGCAGGCCACACTCGCGCCGACCACCACCCGGTCGCCGACCCGGTGTCGCCGGACGGCGGGACCGGCCTCGACCACCTCGCCCAGGAACTCCGCCCCCAGCACGTCACCGGTGCGCAGCAGCGGATCCCGACCGGCCAGCAGCGGCAGGTCGCCGCCGCTGGTGGCGCTCTGGCGGACGCGGATGATGACGTCCCGCTCGTTACGCAACTCCGGGTCGGGCACCTCGCGTACCGCCAGCTCGTCGGCGGCCACCCAGCACAGCGCCCTCACCCGCGGACCGTCCGGCGGTCCAGCGCCGAGCGGTCCGCGCGCAGCACCTCGCCGGCCTCCACGCGCTGCTTGACCTGGCGCAGTGTCCGGCGGACCAGCAGCCGCGGGTCGTCACCGACCAGATGCGCGGTCAGGCCGGCCGCCGCGGCGGCGTCGGCCAGCGGGCGGGCGGCCAGCTCGGTGCCCCGATCACCCGGCGCCGGCCGCGTCCGCACCTCGACAACGCCGTGCAGCTGGCGCAACGGCTCCGGCCACCGGCCGTCGGGAAGGACCTGCTCCGGGGGTCGGTCCACCGTCACGACCTCCCAACCGGCCGCCGCGTCGCGGTCCGCGCCGGGTCGGCCGCGCCTTCTGGGTACGCGCGCCAGCCGTGCCGCCCCGACCCGCGCACCGCCGCCGATGGCGGCTCTCGCCCGCGCCAGTCGTCTGATCGGTCCCATCGGTCCTCCCGGTCCACGTCCCCCGATCGTCTGTCGCGCCCGGGTGAAGCGGGCTCGCCCGGAAGGGGTGAACCGGTTCCCGCCGGGTAACCGCTCGCCGACCGGGGGTGGAACGCGTCGGTGGGGGTGGGGCCGGGTGCCGGAACAGCAGGATCGCGCGCGGATCGGCACGGCACCCGAACGCCGGGAGGAGCAGCGGCCCCTCCTGGCGTCCCGGCTGACCCCGACCGTGCCGCCCGAGCCGGTGGTGGCCCGGCCCCGCCTGCTGCGCCGCCTCGACGAGGGCGGCGCCGGGCCGGTCACCCTGGTCGCCGCGCCCGCCGGCTGGGGCAAGACCACGCTGCTCGCCTCCTGGGTCCGGCTGACCGAGCCCGGGCCCGTGTCCTCGCCGGCCTGGGTTTCGGTGGAGGCCGGCGACGACGGCGACCGGCTCTGGGCGTACCTGGCGGCGGCGCTGCGCACCGCCACCGGGGCGGCCGACGACGACCTGGTGACACCGCTGCCCACCGGCCCGCCACGCCCCGACCAGCTGGAACTCCTGGCGGCCGGGCTCGCCGCCGCCGAGCAGCCGGTGCTGCTGGTCCTGGACGACCTGCACCGGATCACCGACCCGGCAGCGCTAAGGGGGTTGGAGTTCCTGCTGCGGCACTCCGAGCAGCGGCTGCACCTGGTGGTCGGGGCGCGGGCCGGGCTGCCGTTGGCCCTGCACCGGCTGCGCCTCGCCGGTGAGCTCACCGAGATCGGCCCGGACGAGTTGGCCTTTACCGACGACGAGGTTGCCGACCTGCTGACCGCGCACGGCGCGCCACTGCCGGCGGCCGCGGTGCGTCGGCTGCGCGAGCGCACCGGGGGCTGGCCGGCAGCGCTGCGGATCGCCGCGCTGGCGTTGCGCGATCAGCCCGACCCGGAGCGCTGGGTGGGGCAGTTCGGCGGCGACCAACCGGAGATCGCCGGCTATCTGCACGAGGAGGTCCTGGCCGCCATCGACCCGGCCGACCGGGACCTGCTGCGCCGTACGGCCCTCGCCGAAACCGTCTGCGCCGACCTGGCCGAGGCCTTGACCGGCCGCGCGGACGCCGGGCGAGCCCTGGCCGACCTGGCCGGGGCCGGCGGCCTGCTGCACCCGGAGGGCACCCGCCCGCCCTGGTACCGCTGCGACCCGCTGCTCGCCGACCTGCTCCGCGCCGAGCTGGCCCGCCTGCCCGCCGACGAGGTGCGGGAGCTGCACGCGCGGGCGGCCGACTGGTACTCCGGCGCCAACCGCCCGGTCGACGGGCTGCGGCACGCCCTCGCCGCCGGTCGGTGGAACCTGGCCGGCGACCTGTTCGTCGCGCACTGGCCCGAGTTGACCCGCTACGACAGCGATCCGGTCACCGAGGCGTCATCGTCCCCGCCGCCGTCCCCGCCGCCGGAGGTGGTGCGCACCGACCCGGAGGTCGCCCTGGCCTGCGCCGCCGAGCGGGCGTACGCCGGTGACCTGCCCGCTGCCGCCGGCCACCTGCGCACCGCCGCCGGGTACGCCGGCGCGCTGCCCGTGCCGCGACGGGACCGGTTCCTGCGGTTGGCCACGGCCCTGGAGCTGACAGTGGCCCGGCTCGCCGGTGACCTGCCGCAGGCACGTGCCGCCGCCGCCCGGCTGCTGCGCACCCGCCCGACCGACGGCTCAGCGGATCGTCAAGCGTCGCCGCCGGAGCGCGCGCCAGCCGGCTCACCGGATCGTCAGGCGTCGCCGCCGGAGCGCGCGCCAGCCGGCTCACCGGATCGTCAGGCGTCGCCGCCGGAGCGCGCGCCAGCCGGCTCAGCGGATCGTCAGGACGCCCTGGTTCCGGCGCGTGCGGAGGCGGGCTCGGCGCAGCGTCGGGCGGCCGGTATCGCCACCGGCTCGGACGCCGACGACGCCGACCTACGGGCCTTCACGGGCACCGCGCTCGGTCTGGTCGAGCTGTCCGCCGGCGGGCTGCCCGACGCGCGGTTCGTCCGGGCTCGGGCCGCGGCCCGGGAGGCCGGTCGGCCGCGCACCGAACTCGTCGGGGCCAGCCGGTCGGCGCTCCTGCTCGCCGTTCGCGGTGACCTTCGCGCGGCCGAGCTGGCGGCCCGCGACGCGCTGGGAATGCCGCCCTGCCGGGGCTGGTCCTGCCGGCTCGACTGCGGCTACGCGTACCTGGCGTTGGCGGTCGTGGCCGTGCATCGTGACCAACCCGAGGAGGCTGCCGCGAACCTCGCTCTCGCCGCCCCGGCAACCGGCGCTGCCGCCGCTGCCAGGGTGGCCGGCGCGGCGGGCGCTGCGGCCATAGACAACGCGACCAACGCGACCGGCGCGACCGGGGCGGTCGAGGCGCGCGGCGCGGACGGCTTCGCGGGGACGGTTCCGCCCGACCGGTCCGGACCGGTCGGGGAGCCGGTGGCGGCGGCGGTCTTCGCGCTGTGTCGCGCGTTGCTGGACCGGGACGCCGGCGACCCGGCGGCCGCCCAGCGGCTGCTCGCTCGCGCCCGGGAGGCCCTGCCCGACGGCCCGGCCGCCGCCGAACTGTCGAGTCTGGTGCGGGCGGCCGAGATCGAGACGCGGGCCGAGCGAGGTGATCTGGACGGCGCCCGGGACCTTCTGGCCGGTGTCACCGGCGACGCGGCCACACCGGCACTCGACGTGGCCCTGGCCCGGGTGGAGTTGCGGGCCGGCGATCTGGGCGCCGCCGAGCGGGTGCTGCCGGACTGGCAGGCCCCGCCCGCCGCCGCCTGGCCCCTTCCGGTACGCCTGGACGCCGGCCTGCTGGAGGCGGTGCTCGCCGAGCGGGCCGGGGACGGACGCCGGGCCGGGCGCGTCCTGGAGCAGGTGCTGGACCTGGCCGGCCCGCAGGGCTGCCGACGAGCGTTCACCAGGGCTCAGCCGTCGGTGCGGGACCTGCTGGCCGCTCACCTGGACGCGGGAACCGCGCACTTCTCGCTTGTCAGCGACCTGGTCCGGGGGGTCGAGGAGAGCGCCCCCCGTCCGGCGGTCGAGCCCGGTGGCCTCCTCGACGAGTCGCTCACCGAGCGGGAGCTGACGATCCTGCGGTACCTGCAGAGCATCCTGTCCAACGTGGAGATCGCCGCCGAGCTGTCGCTGTCGGTCAACACGGTGAAGACGCACGTACGCAACATCTACCGCAAGCTCGGCGCGACCCGCCGGCGCGAGGCGGTCCGGCGGGCGCGCGAGCTGCGGCTGATCTGAGCGACTCACGAGCCGCCCCGATCGGCCGCCACGGTCAGGCGTTCGCCGCCGCGTCCACGGCCGCCAGCAGGTCGGGCAGGTCGTACCCGCCGTCGTGCCGAACGTCGTTGACGAAGAGCGTCGGCGTGCCGTTGACCCCACTGCGGATACCGCCGACGAAGTCCCGGCGGACCCGGTCGGCGAACGTCCGTCGCTCCACCTCGCCGTTCAGCTCGTCCGGCGGCAGCCCGAGCTGCTCGACGCCGAGCGAAAGGTGCACCGGGTCCAGTTGGTCCTGGTGCTCGTACAGCCAGTCGTGCATCTCCCAGAACTTCCCCCGCGCCGCTGCGGCCTCCGCCGTCTCCGCCGCCCGCTCGGCGTACGGGTGGACGTTCGCGATGGGAAAGTAGCGGTAGACAAGCCGTACCGTGTCGGCACGCTGACGCAGCAACTCGTGCAGGTTCGGGTACGCGGCGCCGCAGAACCGGCACTGGAAGTCGCCGTACTCGATGACTGTCACCGCGGCGTTGGACGGCCCGCGGACGTGGTCCTCGACGGTCACCGGCTCCCGGAGCCGGGCGGTGACCTGAAGTGGGGTGGTCATCCGGCCATCACCTTTCGATCGCGAGCGAGGTTGTCCAGCGCGTCGAAGATTCCGTCCGCGCCCGGGTTGACGTCGGGGGCCGACAGGTAGCTCCACGCCACCGTCCCGGCCTGGTCGAGCACCACCAGCGCGCGGGCCGCCTCGCCCCGCGGGGTGTACGCGCCGTACCGGCGGGCCACCTCACCCTTGGGCTCGAAGTCGGACAGCAGCGGGAAGGTGATGCCCTGGCTCTCGGCGAACGCCCGGTGCGACCAGACGCTGTCCACCGAGATGCCGAGCACCATCGCCTGGTACTGGTCGAACACCGGTGCCGCCGCCTGGTAGAGCGACATCTGGTCCCCACAGACGGGGCTCCAGTCGGCGGGGTAGAAGGCGAGCACGACCGGGCGACCCCGGAACTGCTCGGGGCCGGTCTGGCGCCCGTCCGGAGTGCTCGGCAGGGTGAAGCCGGGCGCGGGGCGCCCGGGTTGGATCAGCCCGTTCGGATCACTCATGCACCCAGCCTGCTCCCGGGACGGGTGAGGCCGGCTCACCCGTCCCGGGTGGTTCCGCGCTGCGGTGGCGCTGACGCCACCTCGTCCGGCGTCTGCCAGCCGGCGTTGACCCGACAGCCGTCGGCTCAGCGCAGAACCGGTGCGACAGCGATGTGGTTCTGGACCTCCCGGACGCCAGGCGCGGACCAGGCCACCTGCTCCACCTCGGCGCGTTCGGGCATCGAGTGCACCAGTCCGGCGAGTACGGCCGTGTCGCCGTGCACCCGGACGGTGATCCGCTCGGCCTCGGTGGCGCCGGCTCGGGCCAGCGCGTCCACGATCCGACCGGCCAGGTTCGCGCCGTCCGGCGGCGCGCTCGGCCGGACGGTGATGCCGTTGCTCACCCCACGCACGCCGGTGAGCCGGCCGACCGCCCGTTCGGCGGCCCGGCGCTGGTACTCCCACTCGACGTCACCGTGCAGCGTCACCCAGCCGGCCGAGACGGTGACCTGGAGTTTCTCGATGGGCACGAACGCGTCCCACTCCAGCGCGTTGCCTGCCGCGGCGGCCAGGTCCGGGTCGGTGCGCTCGTCGCTGCCGGACAGCTGCACGGTCAGGTCGTTGGCGACCGCCCGGACCCCCACCACCCGGTGCGCGGCCCGTTCCCCGGCCCACTTCTTCGCGTAGCTGTCCACCCGCCCGGTCAACGTGACGACGCCCTCGGCGACGGTCACGCCGATCTCGTGCGGCTGCACCCGGGGTTCCCAGGTCAACTCGTCGAGTACGGCGGACTGGATGTCCTGGTCGGTACGCGTGATCGTCGCGATGGCCATCGGCCCTCCCTCCGCTGCGTGCACTGGCTGGCGGACCGGGTGACGACCGTGGCCGGCAGGCCCGCCGGGATCCGATCGTGCCGTTCACGGGGGTGAGCGGGCCTCACCCGATGCGGGCGACTGACCCACCGGACCTGCCCGCGCTGCCCGTCGACCGGGTACGGCCGTCGATGATGGGAGCGCTTCCATAGCGGCGTCGAATCGGTTAAGGTGAGTAAGTTCCTCGATTGCGGGAGCCTCGCGTCGGGTGGTTGGAGCCAGGGCAAGCTCCGATCCGTCCCCCGCGTCGTCGTCCGTCCCCCGGGCCACGACGCGCCACGTTCGGTCGATCCGTCTCCGCGTCGGCGTGCCCGTCCCCCGGGCCACGACGTCACAGTGGTCGATCCCGTCTCCCGGGTCTCCACCCCGAGAGGAACCACAGATGCCCAGATCAATGACCGGCGCTCTCGTGTCGGCGTTGGCCGTCGCCACGGCCGTCGTGGCGGTCCCCATCACCGCCGCGGGCTCGGCGCCGGCCCCGGCCGCCGCCGAGGCGTACACCTGGCGCAACGTCCCGGTCGGCGGCGGCGGCTTCGTGCCCGGCATCGTCTTCAACCCCACCGAGAAGAACCTGATCTACGCCCGGACGGACATCGGCGGGGCCTACCGCTGGGAGCAGTCCAGCCAGTCGTGGACGCCGCTGCTCGACTGGGTCGGCGCGGACCGTTGGGGCTACAACGGCGTGGTCAGCATCGCCACCGACCCGGTGCAGACCAACCGGGTGTACGCGGCGGTCGGCATGTACACCAACGGCTGGGACCCGAACAACGGCGCGATCCTGCGCTCGACCGACAAGGGCGCCACCTGGCAGGCCACCGAGCTGCCGTTCAAGAACGGCGGCAACATGCCGGGCCGGGGCATGGGTGAGCGGCTGGCCGTCGACCCCAACCGGAACAACATCGTCTACTACGGCGCCGAGGGCGGCAACGGTCTGTGGCGCAGCACCGACTACGGGGCGACCTGGGCCCGCGTCACCGCCTTCCCCAACGCCGGCAACTACCGGGCCGACCCCAGTGACCCGAACGGCTACAACGGGCAGAACCAGGGCCTCACCTGGGTCAGCTTCGACAAGAGCACCGGCGCCGCCGGCTCCACCACCCAGACGATCTACGTGGGCGTGGCGGACAAGGAGAATCCGGTCTACCGCAGCACCGACGGCGGTGTCACCTGGTCGCGCATTCCCGGGCAGCCCACCGGCTACCTGGCCCACAAGGGTGTCGTCGACCCGGTCGGCGGTCACCTCTACATCGCCACCAGCGACACCGGCGGCCCGTACGACGGCGGCAAGGGCGACGTCTGGAAGTTCACCCGGTCGACAGGCGCCTGGACGCGGATCAGCCCGATACCCTCCACCAGTGCCGACGACTACTTCGGCTACAGCGGCCTGACCATCGACCGGCAGCACCCGAACACGCTGATGGTGGCCACCCAGGTCTCCTGGTGGCCGGACGCGATCTTCTTCCGCAGCACCGACGGCGGGGCGACCTGGACCCGGATCTGGGACTTCACCAGCTATCCCGAGCGGTCCCGCCGCTACACCATGGACATCAGCTCGGTGCCCTGGCTGACCTTCGGCACCAACCCCGCGCCCCCGGAGTCCACGCCCAAGCTCGGCTGGATGAACGAGTCGGTCGAGATCGACCCGCACGACTCCAACCGGATGATGTACGGCACCGGCGCCACCATCTACGGCACCACCGACCTCACCAAGTGGGACACCGGCGGTCAGCTCACCCTCCGGCCGATGGTCCGCGGCCTGGAGGAGACCGCCGTCCTCGACCTGGTCAGCCCGCCCAGCGGCGCGCCACTGATCAGCGCGCTCGGCGACGTCGGCGGGTTCCGACACACCGACCTCGACAGCATTCCGTCGATGCTCTTCACCCAGCCGGTCTTCACGAGCACCACCAGCCTGGACTACGCCGAGAGCAAGCCGGCCGTACTGGTACGCGCCGGCAGCTTCACCGACGCCGACCGGCCCAACGACAGCCACGTCGCCTTCTCCACCGACGGCGGCGCGACCTGGTTCCAGGGCACCGAGCCGTCCGGGGTCAACACCGGCGGCACGGTCGCCGCCGCCGCCGACGGCAGCCGCTTCGTCTGGGCGCCCGGCGACGCCGGCCAACGCGTCGTCTACGCGGTCGGCTTCGGCAACTCGTGGTCGCCGTCCGCCGGCATCCCGGCCAACGCGATCATCGAGGCCGACCGGGTCGACCCCAACCGGTTCTACGGCTTCAGCGGCGGGCGGGTCTACCTGAGCACCAACGGCGGCGCGACCTTCACCGCCACGGCGGCGACCGGCCTGCCCACCACCGACGTCCGGTTCAAGGCGCTGCCCGGCAAGTCCGGTGAGCTGTGGCTGGCCGGGCCGGGCGGGCTGTGGCGCTCCACCGACTCCGGCGCCAGCTTCACCAAACTGGGCGGCGTCAGCGCCTCCGGCAACGTCGGCTTCGGCAAGGCGGCGCCCGGCCGGACCAACCCCGCCGTCTTCCTCTACGGCACGGTGGACGGTCAGCCCGGCGTGCACCGCTCCGACGACGGCGGCACGACCTGGGTACGCATCAACGACGACCGCCACCAGTACGGCAACCCGACCGAGGCGCTGACCGGCGACCCGCGTGTCTACGGACGTGTCTACCTCGGCACCAACGGTCGCGGCATCCTGGTCGCCGACCGCACCGGCGGTACGCCGACCACGCCGCCCCCGACCACGCCGCCTCCGACGACCCCGCCTCCGACGACGCCGCCCCCGACGACGCCGCCTCCGACCACGCCGCCTCCGACCACGCCGCCCCCGGCTGGTGGGTGTGCGGCGGCCTATCGGGTGACCGGCTCCTGGTCGGGCGGGTTCCAGGCCGAGGTGGTGGTCAGCAACCCCGGCACCCGGCCCATCGCCGGCTGGACGCTGGGCTGGACCTTCCCCAACGGTCAGTGGATCAGCCAACTCTGGGGCGGCACCCACACCCAGACCGGGGCGGTCGTCTCGGTCGTGGACAGCGGCTGGAACGGCGCGCTCGGCGCCGGCGCCAGCACCACGATCGGTTTCCTCGCCTCCTGGACCGGCAGCAACGCACCGCCGGCCACCGTGACCTGCACGAGTCGCTGACCCGGTGGCCCGGCGTCGTCCGGGTCACCCGAGAACACCGGTCCGCCGGGGCTGCCTGAGGGGTCCGGCACCCCGGCGGACCGGCCCCATCCCGGCCGCCGCCACCACCACCCACCGAACACAGCGAGCGGGCCCCGTCGACCAGCAAGGTCGGCGGGGCCCGCTCGGGGTGTCGGGGAGCTAGTCGTCCAGGCCGACGGGGGAGTTGGGGCGGTCGACGTCGACGAACTCGACGTCGTCGACCGCGCGGTCGTCCCGGCTGCCAGCGGCACGGGCAGCGGAGCCGACGGCCCAGCCGACCGCGGCGCCGACCAGCGCGGCCCCGATCAGC
Organism: Micromonospora sp. NPDC049274; assembly: GCF_040678875.1. Lineage (NCBI taxonomy): Bacteria > Bacillati > Actinomycetota > Actinomycetes > Micromonosporales > Micromonosporaceae > Micromonospora > Micromonospora sp. NPDC049274. The sequence continues at coordinate 311,442 of NZ_JBFAQS010000006.1, read as the reverse complement.
AGCGTCCACGGCAGCGCCGGTTGGCGCCCGGCGAGCGCGTCGAAGGCGCGCGAGGCCCGACGCCGGGCCTCCTCCGCCGCGGAGCCCACCAGGTCGCCCGCGCCGTCGGCGAGGTCACCGCCGCTGCGCCGCGCCGAACGGGCGGTGTCCCGCACGCTGTCTCCCGCGGAGCCGACGGCGGAGAGCAGGTGCTCCCACGCCTGGTCCGCGATCCGCTCCGGCTTGCTGCGCCGGTCCAGCAGGTTGGTTCCGAACATCGTGGTTACCTCCTCGGGTGCCGAAGCCGCCGGCCACTTCGGACTTCGGCGTCTGTCCAGCGCGGCACGGTTCGCTCACTCCGCAGTGCCCCGGGCCGACCGGGCGCAAACCCACCTCGGGCGCGGCTCGGCGGCTTCCTCAGCGCACCGCCACCACGGCCGCGCCGCGGGCGAAGTCGTCGTCGTCGTCGTCGTCGTCGTCCCCGCCGCCGAAACCGCAGGCCAGAACGAGGGCGAGCAGTACGCCAACCCCGGCCAGCCCGGCCAGTCGCTTGATCATCGAAGGTCCTCTCCGTCACGGTGGGTGTCCCGGGCCGATGCTAGGTGGCGCTGGCAACCGTCCGGCCGGATCCGACCGGCGCCGTCGGGGACCATGGTCCGACACGCCGGCCCCGTACGGGGGCCGGTGTCCGGGGCGCGCCGCTTGTCGGGCGTGTCAGGCGTCGACCGTTACCCTGGTCCGGCGACGCGATGGTTCCGACTGATCGCGGAGTGGGCAGATAACGAAAAGTATTGAATGATCAGATGCCGAAAAGTGGGGATATGGGCGACTTTGTGCGCCCGGATCCGTGAATTGCTCATCCCGAGGGGTGGCGACCGAGGCCGTCGGAGGAATACTCTCGGTCGCGGCCCGCGTACTGATGAGGCGCCCGGGGGACGGGCGGGTGGAGGTGCTCGCGTGAGCCTGTCGATCGTGAAGTCGGTCCTGTCCGGTGGTGTGGTGGAGATCGCCCCTCGGGGCGAAATCGACGTGGACACAGCGTACGAGGTGCGTGAAGCGATCGCGGAGGTGCTGGCCAAGAGCCGCCCGCTCCGCATCGAGCTGAACATGAGGCTGGTCACCTTCATCGACTCCGTCGGCATCAGCGCAATGGTCGCCGGCTTCCAGACCGCCGAGGTCAGCGGCGTCAAGCTGGTGGTCACCGAGCCGAGCCGGTTCGTGCACCGTCAACTCTGGGTGACCGGTCTGCTCGGTCTCTTCGGGGCGCCGGAGCCCTACTTCGCCGGCGCCGCCACCCCCGAGGTGCTTCCCGGCGCCTGAGCGCGGCCGCTCTCACCCGTCAGAGCTGCTCGTCCAGACCGGTCAGGTCGACGTCGGTCACCTCGGTGACCGCTCGGATAGCGGTCACCGACGCGTACCCGGCGGCCAGCAACGCCACGTCCGTGCCGGGCTGCGCGGCCTGGCCGGGCTCCTCCAATGAGGTACGCACGAAACCGTGCCCCGACTCGGCCACCGTCATCTGCACCTGGCCGAAGCTGGCCAGCCCGCCGCGACGCACACCGCGCAGCCGCCCGTGCGGCAGGTCCGGGGAGTTGACGTTGAGCACGCTCTCCGGCGGCCCGGAGGTCAGCCGGGGGAGCAGGTCCAGGGCGACCCGCGCGGCGGTGTCCCAGTGCCGTTCGGCGTCGCGTACCCGGGCTGCGGCGTCCACCGCGGCCCCGCCGCTGGCGGCCGTCGCCTCGCCCGCGGAGAGCACGTCCAGCGAGACCGCCATGGCCCGGCACCCGTTCGTGGCCGCGGTGAACGCGGCGCCCACAGTGCCGGAGTGCAGCACGGCACGGCCGGCGTTGGCGCCCCGGTTGATGCCCGACAACACGACCGACGGCGGCGGGCCGAACGCGCCGTGCAGCGCGATGAGCGTGATGAAGCCGGGTGAGCCGCCGACCCCGTACGCCGGCACACCCGCAAGATCGGGCAGTGGATGGTCGTGCACCACCACCCGACCGTCGCGTTCCACAGCGCTCATCGCGGCGCTGGTGCCGCTGGCCTCCTCCAGCGGCGCCGCGACCACCACGTCCAGGCCCCGCCGGGCGGCGGCCAGGGCCAGCGCCTGGATGCCCGGCGCGGCGATCCCGTCGTCGTTGGTCACCAGCACCCGCAGCGTCATCGCTCGACCACGCGGTCGGCCAACTCGTCGGGGGTGGTCCGCTCCTGTTGTCGGCTGTCCGCCGGGACCAGCCGGACCCGCTCCACCAGGCCGGTGATGGAGTCCAGCCGGCCGGTGCCCAGCCCGTGCCGGGTCACGTTCAACGCGCCGGCGGCGGCGCCGGTGCGGATGGCGGTCCGGATGTCGCCGCCACGGGCGACGACGGCGGCCACTCCGGCGGTCATCGAGTCGCCCGCACCGCGTGGATCGGCGGCCTCCAGCCGGGGCATTTCCACCTCGAAGAGCTCCCCGTCGATGAGCGCCAGCGCCGGCTGGTCGGCCCGGCTCACCACCACCGTCTCGGCGCCGGCGGCGTGCAGGTCGTACATCGCCCGGGTCAGCTCCGGGCCCTCCCCGCTGCGGGCACGCCCGTCGCGGATCAGCTCCTCGTGGCTCACCTTCAGGAAGAACACGCCGCTGTCCAGCACGGCCCCCAGGTGGTCACCGGACAGGTCGACCACCACCCGGCTGCCGTTGGCGCCGAGGTCGGCGGCGAAGCGGCGGTACAGGTCGGCCGGGACGAGCCACGGGGCGTTCGGGCCACTGAGGACGCTCACGTCGGCGCGCAGCCCCTCGCCGAGCGACAGGTTGTACAACTCGTCCAGCTCGTGGCGGCTCAGTCGCTCCCCGGGCACGTCCACGATCTCCTGTCGGGTCCCGTCCCGCCGGTCGTGCACGTACGCGCCGCTGCCCGAGTCCCGGACCACCACCTTCAGGTCCACCCCCTCGCTGACCAGCAGGGGCTCCAGCACCTGACCGATCTCGCCGCCGAGCGCGGCGCAGAGCACCACGTCGACTCCGAGCGACTGCACCATGCGCGCCTGCCAGACGCCCTGACCGCCCGGGTGCAGGTGCAGTTCGGGCTGGTCGTTCGGCTGGTCCACCGTCACGGTCAGCTGCGGCGTGGGCGCGAAGACCATCACGTGCCCGCTCACCGGTCGTCACCGTTCATGTGTCATCCCTTCGTCACAACCGGTGATTTCCCATCAGCCGACCGTAATAGGAACGCTGCGCGAATAGCAGGACAACGGACGGTGTCCGTCCGGGCGTTGCCACCCTGGGCCGTGTACGGGACGATCGTGCGACCAGCGACGTCGGGAGACGGTGTGCTCAGCAGCGATACCTTCAGCTACACCGTCCAGGCCCGCTGCTCACTCGCCGAGGCGGCGGCGTTGCTGAGCGACCTGACCCGCCAGGGTGAGCTGCACCCGTTGATCGTCCGGGTCCGCCGGGTGCCGCCCCGCCCGGGCGCTCGCGCCAGCTACACGATCAACGACAGGCTCGCGGCGGGGCCGTTGCGCTTCCGCACCACCTACCAGGCGGACGTGTTGATCTGCGAGCCCGACGAGATCGTGACGGTGGCCCGCCAGTGGCCGGCCACCACCGTCCGCAACCACACCCGGCTGCGTGCGGAGCCGGACGGCCTGGTCCGGATCGACGTCGACATCACCCTGCGCGCACCGACACCCCTTTTCCGGTACGCCTTCCGTCAGGCCCGCGCGGCCCACCTCGCCCTGGCCGCCCGCCTCGGTGCGGCCCTCAACAACGCCCACGACGAACAAGCCCCGAACTGACCCACCCGCGCCCCGGCGCTCCCCGCTCGCCTCGTCGCGGCATGATCGTGCTCGATCACGGATGTAGTGGCCTCGTGCGGCACGGTGGCCACTACTTCCTTGTTGTTGCGCGATCTTGCGCTGCGGCAGGTGCGGTCGTGGGACGGACTGCTCGGCGGCCCCAGGGCTTGTACGTGGAGAGCACGGTCGCGATGATCATGAGGCTGGTCGACACCGCGGGGGCGATCACCAGGTCGGCGCGCCCCCGGGCGGGCAGGGCGGCGCCCAGTGCGCTGGCGTGCCGCAGGTTCGGGGTGAGCAGGAACAGCACCAGCCCGACCATCACCGTGGTGATCACGAGCTTGATCAGCACCCACCGGTAGCGCACCAGCCCCCAGGGGGTGAGCAGCGCGCTGGCGACACCGACCAGCCAGACGAGCACGCTCAGCGGCGCGAACAGCACGGTGCCCACGAGCCCGGCGACCGGGTAGACCACCGCCGGGTCGGCGCCGCGCAGTGCCGCGATGCCGAGGGTGAGCAGCACCAGGTCGGCTCCGAGCCAGCCGAGAGAGGTGATCAGGTGCAGGGTGAGCAGCGCCTTGCGGGTGGTGGGCGGTATTCGCGGCATACCGGAATGCTCCCTGCCCGGCCCGCCCGGGTCGTCCGACCGCCGACGACGTCCGGGGTACGTCCGTTGACGTACCCGGTGCCGGCGCCCGAGATTCATGTCGCGCTCACGTGACCGTCGGCATCGGCGTGATCGATGACGGGTCGAGCGCCAAGGTGCGGGAGGGAACCGTCGAGGAAGGTCGCTTGACGCGCAAAGTTAACGCCATTAACCTAAAGATAGCGCCGTTAACCAACCCTGTGGAGGTCGTCATGGCCGAGTACCTGAGCATCGCCGGCAACACCCTCGCCTACGAGGTGTCCGGGCGAGGGCCGCTCGTTGTCCTGGCGCACGGCATCGGCGATAGCCGGCACTCCTACCGTTTCCTCGCTCCGGCCCTGGCCGCTGCCGGGTACCGCGTCGCCAACGTCGACATCCGCGGCTGCGGCGACTCCAGCCTCGGCTGGGACGGCTACAGCCGCACCGACATCGCGGGCGACCTCATCGCGGTCGTGCGTCACCTCGGCGGCCCCGCCGTGATCATCGGCCAGTCGATCAGTGGCGGTGCGGCGACCATCGCCGCAGCCACCGCGCCCGATCTGATCAACGGTGTCATCGAGCTGGCGCCGTTCACCCGCGTACAACCCTTCGATCTCGGCGGGTTGATGCGGGTGAAGCGCTTCCGCAGCGGTTACCGCCAGATGGCGCAGGTCATGGTCCGAGGAAGTCTGGCGAGCTGGAAGAAGTACCTCGACGTGGCGTACCCGGTCAAGCCCGCCGACTGGGGTGTCGAGCTGACGCGCATCGAGGCGAAGCTGACGGAGCCCGGCCGGATGAAGGTTCTGCAGGCCATGTGCAGGACCAGCCCGGCCGATGCCGGCGCGCAGCTGGCCAACGTCGCCTGCCCGGTCCTGGTCATCGAGGGCAGCCTCGACCCCGACTGGGCCGACCCCCGCGCCGAGGGCGAGAAGATCATCGCTGACCTGCCCGGGGGTCTCGGTGAGCTGTCCGTCATCGAGGGTGCCGGCCACTACCCGCACGTGCAGACGCCGGATCAGGTCCTCGCGCTGGCCCGGCCTTTCCTCGACAAGACGCTGGCGAATGCCTAGGGCCGGGCTCACCCCGCTGTCGGTCACCGAGGCCGCGGCCGCACTGATCGACGAAATCGGCTTCGAGAACCTCAGCATGGGCCTGGTCGCCGAACGGCTCGGAGTCAAGACCCCCGCGCTCTACAAACACGTCGTCAGCCAGGCCGACCTGGCCCACCGCATCGCTGTCCGGGCCATGGCCGACTTCGCGGACGCCATTCGCGACGCCATCCAGGGTCGGGCCGGCAGCGATGCCCTCGCCGCCGGGGCGCAGGCGATGCGGACCTACGTGCGGGAACACCCCGGCCAGTACGCGGCCGGCGATGCTGCTGCCCGCCAGGCCGGACCCGACGACCCGATCATCCCCGCCGTCGAACGGGTGGTCGCCTCCTGGGCGGCCATGCTGCACGGCTACCACCTGGACTCCAGCCAGGAGATTCACGCCCTGCGGATGCTTCGCAGCGTCCTGCACGGGTTCTCGACCCTGGAAGCAGCCGGCGGGTTCAAGTTCGACGCATCTGTCGACGACAGCTTCACCTGGATTGTCGATTTTCTCGACCGCGGCCTGCGCGACATCACGACGAGCAGCACCCCCGCCGGCTGACGGATCGTCGACGAACCCCGACCACATCATCGCGGAGGACCGACATCAGCATCACCCGGGCACCCACGACCACCCGGACACCACCACCCGGCGGCCACCGATGGTGAACATCGACGAAGAGCACAGAGACACCAGGATCGAGCGGCACGCGAGCTGGGCCGAGCTCTTCTTCGACCTCGTGGCGGTGGCCGGCGTGGCCGCCCTGGCACACGTGCTCGGGTCCGAACCGGACGCCGCGGCACTCGGTCTCTACGCACTGCTGTTCCTGGCTCTGTGGCTGTCCTGGACGACGTTCATGCTGTACGGCAACGTCGCCGCCGGTCAGACCCGCGTGCTGCGGCTGATGGTCGGCATGTTCGGCCTCGGGGTCATGGCCGCGTCCGTGCCAGGTGTGGCGCACACCGTGCTCGGGCACGGCAGCGACATCCGTCCGCTCAACGTCTTCGCGATCGCATACATCGCCACGCGCGTCTACGGGTCCAAGTCGTGGCGGCGCGGCGAAGTACTGCTGGACTTCCCGGTGGTGCAGTACTCGGCAGGACTGCTGCCCTGGTTCGCGTCGCTCTGGGTCGACGAACACTGGAAGCTCGCGCTCTGGGCGGTGGGAGTCGGCCTTGACCTGCTGCTGATCCTGGTCCTGTCCGGCAGCAGGATCCTCCAACGGGTCCAGTCGTACCTCACCGCGCAAAAAAGCACTCGGCGTCGGCCACGATCAGGAAGCCCCGGCGGCACGGGATCGGTCATCCACGGGGTGTCTGTCGATCCGGCCCACCTCTCCGAGCGGCTGGGACTCTTCGTGATCATCGTGTTGGGCGAATCGGTGGTGCAGGTCGTCGCCGCGGCAGGCGAGGCGCGGTACGACATCGGCCTGCTGGTCACCGCAATCGCGTCCTTCGTGCTGCTGGCCGGCCTGTTCGGCCTGTCCGTCGTCTTCGGATACGCCGGCCTGCCGCACCTGCGCGCCGGCCGGATCCCCGCCCGCGCCGCCCTCGGTCTGCACTGCCTGGTCACCGGCGTCGTCGCCACCGTCGCCGTACCGCTCTCCCTGGTGGTCAGGCACGGCTCCGACCCACTGCCCGACCAAGGTCGCTGGCTGCTGTGCGGAGCGGTAGCTGCCTACTTCACCCTCGGCGTGGTCACGGGCGTCGTCAGCCACAGTTCCGACCTGCCGAGGACGGTCTCACGGGTCACCACGGGCATCGCGGCCCCACTGTTGCTGGGCCTGCTCGCCACCGCTGTCAGTGGTCGAGCGCTCGTGGCCTACCTGGCCCTGATCGTCCTGGCCCACCTCTGGTTTGAACGACGACTGGGGTCACGCTGATCGGGGCTGATCTGGCAGGAAGGGGCCCCTCCCTTCGAATCTGACCGACCAATCAGTCATCCAGACGGAATGGAACCCTTCATGAGCAGGATCCGCCCCCTCGCCGCCGCCACCTTCCTCCTGGGCCCGACGATCTATCTCGCCGCCGAAGCGATCACGGCCGCGGCGTGGACGTCGCCCGGCTACAGCTACGCCGACAACTGGATCAGCGACCTCGGATCCGCAACGGCCGGGGTGTTCCAAGGCCGCGAACTCGACTCGCCGCTGCACGTCGTGATGAACTCCGGCTTCATCGTCCAGGGCATCCTCTTCGGGATCGCCGCAGTGCTGCTGTCGCGGACGATCAGCGGGCGGGCCCGAACCTTCACTGCCGTGACGGGGGTCGTGACCATGATCGGCTACATCCTTGTCGGAACCTTCCACGGTTCCCTGCAGGCGCAGGAGAACGGCACGCTTCCCCTGCACTTCGCCGGAGCAACGCTGGCGATCGTCGGCGGGAACGTGCTCGCCCTCGTCCTGGGCGTCCACTGGCGAAAGGCTCCCGAGACGCGGTTGATCGGCCTCGTCGGCCTCGTCGTCGGAGCATTCGGCCTGGTCTCCGTGGTCGCTCTCTTTCTCACCTTCGGTGCCGGCCTGCCCTCGGGGGCGATCGAACGCGGCTCCGTCTACACGATCGTCATCTGGCAGGTCGCCGTCGCCATCGCACTCCTCCGCGTCCGGGCCGACTCTCGCGCACCACGCGTTGCCGCGACCAGCGCATCCGCAGGCACGGCATCCACCGGCAACTGACCCGTCCGGGGGGACTGTGCCACGAGCGGCACCCCTCTCTGCCACAGTGTCGGCAGCAGAAGGTATCCAACTCGGTGAACTGGTGGCGTGTCGGTGTCGCGACGTGACGACCTGGAGGCCAGGTTTCCCGGCCTGCTCGACGCGTCCTGGGGTGCCATGGCGAGATGGCGGCCGTCGCCATGGCCGGGGGTGACCCGGTCAGGGCGATGCCGGTGCCGTGCTACGCCGCGATACTCCGCCACGAAAGGGTCAGCCGTGCGGCACGCCTGCTACCGGCTTGTCATCGAGGAATTCCTTCAGGATCGCGGTGAACCGCGCCGGCTGCTCCTCGGCGGGGTAATGGCCGCAGCCGTCGAGAACAACGCCGGTGACGTCGTCGGCCGCCAGCCGCATCGTCTGGGCGGCGCTCGCGCCGCTCCACAGCGCGCCACCGACGGCGAGCACCGGCAGCGTCAGCCGGGTCCTGCTGCGCTGCTCGTTCTGCGCGATCGTCTCGTCCAGCGCCCGGTAGTACTCGAAGCTCGCCCGCAGCGCGCGAGGATCCGCAGCGATCGCGTCGACGTAGACGTCGACGGCGTACGCGGGGATCGCGGTGGGGGTGGCGGCCTTGGTGGCGAACTGCCAGCCGAAGAAGAGTCGCTCCCGACCCCGGACCAGTTCCTCGTTCAGGTCGGTGAGCCGGTTGAAGCCGAACTGCCAGAGTTTCTGATTGACCGCCGCCGGGCTGAAGGCCGGCGGGGAGGGCGAGAGACCGGGGATCATTGCTTCGAGGACGGCGAGTCGGCCCACCCGCTCGGGGTAGTCGGCAGCCAGCGCGTACCCGGTCCACGTGCCGATGTCGTGACCGACAACGTCGAACCGGTCGTGCCCGAGCGCGGCCATCAGAGCGACCAGATCGGCGGCCAGTGTGCCGGCGTCGTAACCGTCGTCGGGCTTGTCGGAGAGCCCGGCTCCGCGCGAGTCGACGGCGACGACGGTGTGTTCGCGGGCGAGTGCGGGCATTACTTCCCGCCAGGCGTACCAGGTCTGCGGCCACCCGCCGACCAGCAGCAGCGGCGGGCCGTCCCCGCCGGTGACCGCGTGCAACCGCAGCCCGTCCAGCTCCACCAGCCGGCTGGTGAAGACGTCGGCGAACCCGTCGGGCAACTGCAGCGAACTCAGGTTTGTCATGCCGGCACCATATGCATGATGGAACGATCGGTACAAGACCATTGGAACGATCGTTACAAGATGTGTAGACTCACGATCATGGCGGGCCGCAAGCAGTTCGACGTGGACGAGGCGCTACGACGCGCGATGCATGTCTTCTGGCGCTGGGGCTATTCGGAGGCCTCGATCGACCGCCTGACCGAGGGCACGGGCCTGGGTCGGGGTTCGCTGTACGGCACGTTCGGCGACAAGAGCACCCTCTTCCGCAAAAGCCTGCAGCGGTACGCGCAGACCTACCACCCGCTGTACGAGCAGGCACTGGCCGGCCCTCACTCGAGCCCGAGCGCGGTTGTGGCCGCGTACCTGCAGGTCACCCTGAACCGCATCGCCGACCCGACGGTGCCCGACGGCTGCCTGCTCACGGTGTCGGCAACGCAGTTCCCGGCTCTCGACGCGGAAGGCCAGGCGACGGTTCGCGCCATGATCGACGGTTTGCGAGCGATGCTGCAGCAGGCGTTGCGGGCGGCGGGGGCCGATGAGCGGGAGGCGGCAGAGCTGGCGTTGTGCACGCTGGCGACAAACAAATCGCTTGCGGTGCTGAGCCGCGCCGGCTTCTCGAGCGACGACCTGGCAACAGTCGCCGCAGCCGCCGGCCGCACTGCCGGGAGGCCACTGCCGCTACCGTGAGTAAAGATGCGATCGCATCATCAGACAAACGTCGCTGCTCTCAGTACACCGACAGGTGTACGTGGTTGGTGTGGTCGCTGGACGGGTCGCCGTTGCCTCCGCTGTACGACTTCCACCCACTGCTGGGCAGCCAGATCTGCCTGTACCAGATCACGTAGAGCACGGCGAGCCGGTCGGAGTTGCGGATGAAGTACGCGGCCAGGTTGCTGCCGTACGTCTTGTCGGCGCCTGTGGCGTCACCGCCGAACCCGCCCTTCGCCGCGGCGAAGTCGCAGGCCCGACCCTTGGGGTGTTCGCCGGAGCCGCCGGAGCGGTGACAGGAGACGTAGTGGGTGAAGCCGGCGGCCTTGGCCTGGTTGAGGGCGTGCAGGGTGCGCGGGGTGATGCAGCCGCTGGCCGGGGTGGGGTCGTTGATGCTGCATGACTCGGACGGCCAGGAGCCGTCGGAGTTTCGCGGCGCGGGCTGGGCGTTGGCGGTGGAGGTGCCCCGGTTGGAGCTGGTGTCGGCGGCGGTGGTGCGCGGCTTGCTGGTGGCGACAGTCAGGGCCCGCTCGGCCTGCTCCTTGCGCTTGGCCATCACCTCGACCTGCTTGCGCTGCTCGCGGATCTCGCCGTCCAGGGCGAGGCGGGTGCGGTTGGCCTCGTCGCGGGTGGCGTGCAGCTCACGCAGCACCCGGTCCTCGTTGGCGGCCACCACGTCCAGCGAGGCCGCCCGGTCCATGAAGCCCTCGGGGGTGTTGGTGTTGAGCAACGCCGAGACGGTGCTGAGGCGGCCGGTGCGGTACGCCACGCCGGCGATCTCGCCGACCTTGCCGCTGCGTACGGTCATCTCGGCTTCGGTGGTCTTCAGCTTGGCCGCGAGTTGCCGCTGCCGCTGGACGGAGGTGTCCAGGGCGCGCTTGGCGTCCAGGTAGCCCTTGCTGGCGGCCTCGAGTTGGGCTCGCAGCGCGGGGGTGCCGCCCTCCTCGTCGCCGTCGGGCGCCGCGGCGGCCCGCAGGCCGCCGGGGGGAGCGGCGGTGGCGGCGCCGATCGGTACCGCCACGCCGAGGGTGACCATCATGACGATCAGTGCCGCGAGTCGGGCGGCAGGTGGTCGTGCTGGTGCCACTACGCATGTCCTTCCGTCAGCCGCCGACCGGGTTAGCTGACGGGTTCGGGACGGAAGATCCCTACCGCTGACGCGGATGCACCCCAGGAACATGGTTCCCCGGTTCGCCCTCTCGGGTGATTAGGCGGCGGCCGCCACCGGCGCCGGGAGGGCGCCGCCGGGTGGTGGCCGGGACCGAGCCTACCGGGACAGGTGGGACGCGTGCAGTCGATGTGACGGAAGGTGGCCGCATCACCACCGAAAATGACGGCGAAACGGTCTGTCCGTCACGTAGATGATCACCACTCGATCGAACCGCAGGCACCCGGGGCGGCCCCGGGCTCGATCTGCAGCGTGGCGTGCTCGATGCGGAAGTCCTCCCGCAGGGCGGTACGCGCCGCGGTGAGGACCGCGCCGACCTCCGCGCCGGGCGCCATGATCAGGTGTGCGGAGGCCACATCCATGCCCGAGGTGAGCGTCCAGACGTGCAGGTCGTGCACCTCGACCACGCCGGGCACCGTGGCCAGGCGATCGTGCACGGCGGTGACCTGGAGGTGTTCCGGGGCGGCCTGCACCAGGATGCGGACGGCGGCGCGCCCCAGCCGCCAGGTGCGCGGCAGGATGAACACGCCGATGGCGACCGCGACAAGCGGGTCGGCCCACCACCAGTCGGTGAGCGTGATGAGCAGCGCCGCGCCGATCACGCCGAGCGAGCCGAGCAGGTCGCCGAGCACCTCCAGGTAGGCGCCCTGGAGGTTGATGCTCTCCCGGGCGCCGGCGCGCAGCAGCGCGAACGCGCCCAGGTTCGCGAGCAGGCCGAGGACGGCCACCGCGAGCATCGGGCCGGTCAGCACCTCGTGGGGGTCGCCGAACCGGCCGATCGCCTCGATCACCACGTAGACCGCCACGCCGGAGAGCAGGACGGCGTTGGCCAGGGCGGCGAGCACCTCGAGGCGGTAGAGCCCGAAGGTGCGCTGTGGGTCGCCGGTGGCCCGTCGGGTGGCGGTGATCGCGGCGAGCGCCATCCCGATGCCGAGCACGTCGGTGAACATGTGCCCGGCGTCGGAGAGCAGGGCGAGCGAGCCGGTGTGGAAGGCGGCCACACCCTCGACCACCATCAGGGTGGCGAGCAGCCCGAACGCGGCCCAGAGGCGGCCCCGGTGCTGGTGGGCGGCGTTGGCGACCGACGCGTGGTGGTGGTCATGACCTGCTCCCACGAGATCCACCCTCCGTCGCCACCCGGGACCCGGTCAAATGTATGCTCACATCGCTATGTATGCAACTGTACGGACGGGTCCGACCGCCGACACCGCCAACGGGCAGGTCAGCCGGTCGGGTCGATGGTGGTGAGCCGCTGGGTGGCCCGGGAGAGCGCCACGTAGAGCGTCCGGACGCCGGAGCCCGGATCGGCCCGGATCTCGCTCGGGGCGACCAGCACCACTCCGTCGTACTCCATGCCCTTGGCCTCCAGGCTGGTCACGACCTGCAGCCTCGCCGCGCCGAGCGTGCCGAGCCAACCGGCGACCTCGTCGCGGCGGGTGACCGGCGTGATCACCCCGACCGTGCCGTCCACCTCGGCCAGCAGGCCGGTCGCCGCCTCCACGATCGCGGTCTCCAGCCCGGCCGGCGGTACCACCAGTTCGACCGGATCGATCCCGGTGGAACGGACGGCCGTCGGCAGCGACAGGTCCGGGTAGAGCCGGCGAATCTCCGCCGCCGCCACCGCGAAGATCTCCGCCGAGTTGCGGTAATTGGTGGTGAGCGTGAAATCGTGCCGCTTGCGTCGGCCCAGCGCCTGGTCCCGGGCGCGGGTCAGCTCCTCCGGATCACCGGTCCACGCCGTCTGCGCCGGGTCACCCACAACCGTCCAGGAGGCCAGACGGCCACGCCGTCCCACCATTCGCCACTGCATCGGCGAGACGTCCTGCGCCTCGTCCACCACCACGTGCGCGTACTCCCGGTAGTCCTCCGGGCGCTCCCGGGCCGCCGCCCGGGCGGCCCGCTGCCGGTCGTTGGCGGTGCTCAGTTCCCGGACTCCGCCAGCGAGCTGGAAGGGGTCGCGGCGGGCCCGCGCCGGCTGGAGCGGCTTACCGAGCAGCGCGTCCAACTCGTCGAGCAGCGCCACGTCCGCGATGGTCAGACCCGCGGTGTCCAGGCTCTGGTACGCCGCGGTGAGCAACCGGATCTCCGCGCCGGAGAGGATACCGCCGGCGTACCGACGCAGCCGCTCCGGTCGAGCCAGCCAGCCGAGCACGTGCCGGGGGTGCAGGCGCGGCCACCACGCCTTGAGGAACTCCCGGAACTCCGCCCGCTCGGCGATCTCGCCCTCGAAGGCCCGCTGCTCCGGCAGTCGGGTGATGCCGACCGCACGGGCCTGCGCCCAGAGCGCGGCGAACACCCCGTCGAAGCCGGCCCGACGGACCTCGTTGCGCCGGGCGCCGCGGTGCAGCGCGCGGTCCCGGATCCGGTCCAGCTCGGCCCGGTCCAGCCGCAGCAGCGTCCCCCGGTAGAGCAGTCGCAGCTCACCCGGGCCGCCCGGCACCGCGTCCCGGACGGCGCGCTCCAGCACCCGGCGCATCCGCAGCGAGCCCTTCACCGCCGCCACCTCGGGCGGGTCGGTGCGGGTGGCGGTCATGCCCGGAAAGAGGGAACCCAGCGAGTGCAGGGTCGCCGTGTCCTCACCGAGCGAGGGCAGCACCGAGGCGATGTACTCGACGAAGACGGTGGACGGTCCGACGACCAGGATGCCCCCTCCGGCGTACCGGCTGCGGTCGGAGTAGAGCAGGAAGGCCGCCCGGTGCAGGGCGACCGCCGTCTTGCCGGTGCCCGGCCCGCCCGCGACGATCGTCACCCCGGAGCCGGGCGACCGGATCGCCTCGTCCTGCTCCCGCTGGATCGTCGCCACGATGTCGCGCATGCCCCGACCGGTGGCTCGCGAGAGGGTGGCCAGCAACGCGCCGTCACCGACCACGGTCATCCCCTCCGGGGCGGCGGTCGGGTCCAACAGGTCGTCCTCGATCCGGGTGACCCGCTCAGAGCGGGACTGGATGGTGCGACGACGCACCACCCCCAGCGGCTGCGCCGGGGTGGCCTGGTAGAACGCGGAGGCGGCGGGGGCGCGCCAGTCGACGACGAGCGTGGTGGCGTCCTCGTCGCGGATGCCGAGCCGCCCGACGTGCAGCACCTGCCGGTCGCGCAGGTCCAGACGACCGAAGACCAGTCCCTCGTGCTCGGCGTCGAGGGTGTGCCGCCGCTGCGCGGCGTGGAAGACCATCGCGTCGCGCTCGACAAGCGCCCCGAACGTGCCCACCCGGGCCATCCGGTAGCCGTCCCGTTCGGCCCGAACCGCGGACTGGCGCAGCTCGGCCAGTCGGGCGTACACCCGGTCGAGGTGCCGTTGCTCGACGGCGATCTCCTGCTCCAGGGCGGTCTGGTCGGTCAACGCACGCTCCTTCGATGTCGCCGGCAAGCGGCGCGAACCGCGCGGGCCAACCGCAGAAGGGTACGGCCCCCGGCCCGACCCTCCGCGCCCGAGGTGCGGGAACGCGCTCAGCGACAGGTCCCGGCGGCGCGCGCGTCGCGTCCGTCCGGGGTCGACGCGGCGAGCACTCGACCCAGTACGCCGGTCACCGCGGCGTTCACCTCGTCCGGGCGCTCCATCATCAGCATGTGGCCGGCGCCCGGGCAGACGGTCAGCTCGGTGGCCGGCAGGGCGGCGGCGATCGACTCGGCGCACGGCGGCGGCGTCAGCCGATCCCGGTCACCGACCAGGGCGGCCGCCGGCAGGTGGGCCAGCGCGGTGAGGGTGTCCAGCCGGTGCTGGGCGCCGATCGAGGCGCGGAAGCCACCGATCGAGCGCAGCGAGGCGCGGGCCACCGCCGACGTCACCAGGCGGATGTCTGAGGGATCGCAGCGGTCGCCGAAGAGCATCCACCGGATGCTCGGCTGCAACGCGTTCAACAGCGCCCGGGGTGCGCGCCACGAGCCGCACCGGGCCAGGACGCCGGCGCCCGTCGTCTCGGCGAGCCGGATCAGCCGGGCGATGCGCGGCGAGAGCCCGTAGACGGTGTGCGTGTGCCCCTCGGCCGTGGTCGAGACGAAGACCAGGCCGGCCGTACGGGCGGTGAAGTGCGCCCGGTGGCGGTGGGCGTACTCCATGATCGTCATTCCGCCCATCGAGTGCCCGACCAGGACCACCCGGCCGGTCGGCGCGACCGCGTCGAGGACGGCGGCCAGATCGTCGCCGAGCTGGGCCAGGGTGGCCGTGGGCAACGTCATGCAACTCGATCGGCCGTGGCCGCGCGCATCGTAGGTGACCACCCGCACCGCGTCGCCGAACGAGTCGGTGAGCGCGTCGAGCTGCCGGTGCCAGCTGCGCCCGTCCAGCGTCCAGCCGTGCAGCAGGACGGCCGTGACCGGGGCGTCCGCCGGTCCCGTGGTCTCCACGTGCAGCCGTACGCCGTCGGGCATACCGACCTCGAACCGCTCCGGCATCGTCACCTCCCCGAGCCGTTCCGGCACCACCGGCACCGTGATACCCGGCGGTAACACACCGGCTACCCGCCAGGAGACCCCGCCAATCGCGCCGGGGCGAACATTCCGGACCCCGCCCGTGTTCGTCGGCGGCGAGCCAAGCTGAACGGCATGGAGGCGGTGGGGCAGGGGCGGCAGGCCGGCGGTACGCCCCGCGCCGCGCTCGCCGAGCTGCTCGCCGGCAACAGGCGCTTCGTCAGCGGCCAACCCGTCCACGGCCACGACGTCACCGCCGCGGCGGCGGCCGCGTCCGGCGACCAGCAGCCGTACGCGGTGGTGCTCGGCTGCATCGACTCGCGCGTGCCGCTGGAGGCGATCTTCGACCAGACCTTCGGCGCGATCTGCGTGATCCGTACCGGTGGGCACGTGCTCGACCGCGCGGTGTGCGGCTCCATCGAGTACGTGGTCGGTCAGCTCGGCGTACCGCTGGTGCTGGTCCTCGGACACGAGCGGTGCGGCGCGGTGGGTGCCACGGTGGACGCGCTGCGCACGGGGGAGCGGCCCGGCGGTTCGCTGGCCCACCTGGTCGACGAGATCGCCCCGGCGGTCATCGAGGCCGGGCTCGACGATCCGGCGGTGCTCCCGCTGGCGATCCGCCGACACGTTCGACGCACGGTAGACGTGCTGCGCGAGGACGACCTGCTGGCCGGGCCGGTCGCGGCTGGCCGGGTGGCAGTGGTGGGCGGCCTCTACGACCTGGCCACCGGCGAGGTCGAACTGCTCGAACCGGCCTGAACCCGGACGCGAAACCGCCCGCCGGGAACTCCCGGCGGGCGGTTCGGTGGTGCTGTGGTGGGGGGAGGGGATCAGCCCTCGAAGACGCCGGCCGCGACCAGGCGCTTCTCGGTGGCCTCCCAGCCGTCGTTCGGGTGAACGGCAGCCAGGTTGTTGATCTCCGCCCGGATCTTGGCGGCGTGGCCGGCGGCGGCCAGCACCCGGATCTCCTCGACGAAGGCGTCGGAGTCGGTGCGCAGGTGCGCGGTCTTGCCGTTGGTCAGGTTGCGCACGTAGGCGTGCTTGCCGCCGTTGAGCGGGATGAGGTACTTGAACTCGCCCAGCACGCTGAGGGCGCCACCCTGGCCAGCCTGGCCGGCCCGGACGGACGCGCGCGCGGTCTTAGAGGTGTTGCTCGCCACGGAGGTACTCCTTGCAAGACGTACGGGAGGACTGGACGTCCGGGGGCTGTGTGCGGGTGACACGGAGTCGGCCCGCGAAGGTGTAACGCGGCAGAAGCCGCCGATGGAACTGTACAGGACCACGACATCAGGCTGGTCGTCGCGGTGTCCTGAGAGGCAACGGAGACCACCCGTCCGGCTATTCCGGGAGGCGTTTTTTCCGATTCCCTGGCGCACCATCCGTCACACAAGTCATCATGTGTTGCAGCAACCACTCGGGTGAACGAGGTCGTAGGGGAAGACGCACCTCGCTCTCCGGGAGGTCACCGTGCCAACGCGTGGCGTCGTATACGTCCACTCGACCCCGCTCGCCGTGTGCTCGCACGTCGAGTGGGCGATCGCGCGCGTCCTAGCCGCGCCGGTCAACCTGCAGTGGACGGCTCAGCCCGTCGATCCCGGCGCCCGCCGGGCCGAGTGCGGGTGGACCGGCCGTCCGGGGACGGGCGCTGAGCTGGCTGCTGCCCTCCGGCAGTGGCCCATGATCCGTTTCGAGGTCACCGAGGAGCCGAGTCCCGGCACCGATGGTGAGCGCTTCATGTACGTGCCCGCCCGTGGCCTGTTCCGGGCCACCGTCGGCGCGGCAGGTGACATCCAGCTCGGCGAGGACCGGCTGCGGGCCCTGATGGCCTCCGCCCGGGCCCCGGAGGCGCTGTCACACGCCCTGGACAAGGCGCTCGGCACCGCATGGGATGCTGATCTGGAGCCCTACCGGTACGCCGGGGACGGGGCGCCGGTGACGTTGCTCACCCGCGTCGGCTGACCTCGGCTACCGCCCCGCTGGCCAGGGGCTCATAGGCGCTGCGACCGGTAAGGTCAAGTTGCCCCGATAAGGGGGAAGCTGGTGGGATGGGCGACGTGCCGATTCGCCCGCGACACGCCGGTGTCGCCGTCGCCGCCCTGACCGCCCTGCTCGTCTCCGGCTGCTCCGGCACCCCGGACCGGCCCGACCCGACGCCCGGTCCGACAGGCACCTCGGCGGCCCCGAGCGCTCCCGCCGCGACCCCGGCCGACGATCCGGCCGCGCGGGCCGCCGCCCTGGTCGCCACGCTCTCCGACGAGGACCTGGTCGGGCAGGTGCTGATGCCGTACGCCTACGGCGACTCGGCCACGAAGGTCTCGGCCGGCTCCGCGGCCGGCAACCAGGCCCTCGCCGGCGTCGACACCCCCGCCGAGATGATCGCCAAGTATCGGCTCGGCGGGCTGATCCTGGTCGGCTTCAGCGCCGACGACCCGACCAAGGGCAACCAGGAGACCACAAATGTCGACAACCCGAAGCAGGTCCACGAGCTGACCACCGGGCTGCGGGGCGCCGCCGGGCGGTTGGCCGCCGGCCCGGCGCCCTTCCTGATCGGTACCGACCAGGAGTACGGCGTGGTCACCCGGGTCACCGACGGAGTCACCATCCTGCCCAGCGCGCTCGCCGCCGGCGCGGCCGGCGACCCGAAGCTGACCGAGGCCGCCTGGCGGGCCGCCGGCGCCGAACTCGCCGCCATGGGCATCAACGTCGACTTCGCCCCGCTGGCCGACGTGCTGGCCACCCGCAGCACGGTGATCGGCTCCCGGTCGTTCGGTGCCGACCCGAAGCAGGCCGCCGCCCAGGTCGGCGGCGCGGTCCGGGGCCTGCAGGCCAGCGGCGTGGCGGCCACCCTCAAGCACTTCCCGGGGCACGGTCACAGCGCCGACGACTCGCACAAGGACCTGCCGGTGCTCACCCAGTCCGCGGCAGAGCTGCAGAGCGGCGCGTGGCCGCCGTTCACCGCCGGTTTCGAGGCGGGCGCGATGGCCGTGATGTCCGGCCACCTGGACGCGCGGGCCATCGACCCGGGCACCCCGGCGACCTTCTCCCACAAGCTGCTCACCGACGTGCTGCGCGGCCAGCTCGGCTTCAAGGGCGTGGTGATCACCGACGGGATGAACATGCCGCCGGCGAAGCGCTGGGCACCCGGCGAGGCAGCCGTCCGGGCGTTGAACGCCGGCAACGACCTGATCCTCATGACCCCGAACGTGGGCCAGGCGTACGACGGGCTGCTCGCCGCCCTGCGCGGCGGGTCGCTGCCCCGGGCCCGGCTGGTCGAGGCGGTCACCCGGGTGCTCACCATGAAGTTCCGGCTGGCGGCGGCCCCCACCGAGCCGATGTCCACGCTCAACACCCCGGCGCACCGGGCGGCGGCGGACGCGTTGGCCGCCGGCGCGGTCACCGTGCTGCGGGGCGCCTGCGGCGGCGCGGTACGCGGACCCGTCACCGTCACCTCCTCCGGTGGCCGCGACGCCACCCGGGCGGCGCTCACCGCCGCGCTGACCAAGGCCGGCGTGAAAGTGAAGCCGAGCGGCGGGACAGTGGTGCACCTGGTCGGCTACGGCGACGGTGACAGCGACCTGCGCGCCGACGCGGCGGTCACCGTCGCCATGGACACCCCGTACGTGCTGGCCAAGGCCACGTCACCGACGCTGCTGGCGACGTACTCCTCCAGTCGGGCGTCGATGACCGCGCTGGCCGCCGTGCTGGCCGGCAAGGCCCGCCCGGCTGGCCGGTCGCCGGTGGCCGTGTCCGGCCTGCCCGCCACGACCTGCGGCGCCTGAGCAGTCCGGCAGGCCTGCCCGCGCCCGGCCGTCTGTTCTCCCGCCGCCGGAAAACGCCTCGCCCCGGGCGGCACCGGCCTGGCAGCCTCGTCGCATGACAACCGCACAGGGCTTCCGGTACGACAAGCGTGCCGACGGGACGGTGGTGATCACGCATCACGGCCGGTTGGCGGGCACGCTGCGCGGCGCCCGGGCGGCGGAGTTCCTCGCCGAGGTCGACGACGACCCGCAACTGGTGATGGCGCGCTGGACCGGCAACTACCGCCACGGCAACGAACGCACCGCCAAGCAGCACCCCCGCAACCGGGGCTGAACGTGCCGAAGGGCCCCCTCACCAGAGGGGGCCCTTCGGTAATGCCCGCAGAGCTGCCGTTTCCGGACGCTGCCGTCTCGTACCGCCGGGTCAGGGCCGTGCGAAGACGAGCGCCACGTTGTGGCCGCCGAAGCCGAACGCGTTGTTCAGCGCGGCGGGGATCTCCATGTGGCGTGCCTTGTGCGCGGCGACGTCCAGGGTGAGACCGGGCTCCGGGTCGTCCAGGTTGATCGTCGGAGGGACGACGCTGTCGCGGATCGCCAGGATGGTGGCGATCGACTCCAGCGCGCCGGCCGCACCGAGCAGGTGACCGGTCATCGACTTCGTCGCGGACAGCACCGGGTGGTCGCCGAGCGCCTTGTGCAGCCCGCCGATCTCCAGCATGTCACCGACAGGCGTCGACGTGGCGTGCGCGTTGACGTGCACGATGTCCTGCTTGGCCACGTCCGCGTCCGCGATCGCCTTGGCGATGGCCCGGATGGCGCCCTCACCCTCGGCGTGCGGCTGCACGATGTCGTACGCGTCGGACGTGATACCGGCGCCGGCGAGGCGCGCGTACACCCGGGCACCCCGGGCCGCGGCGTGCTCGGCACGCTCCAGCACCAGGATCCCGGCACCCTCACCGAGGACGAAGCCGTCGCGGCCCCGGTCCCACGGGCGGGAGGCGCGCTCCGGCTCGTCGTTGCGGGTCGACATGGCCCGCATCGAGCTGAAGCCGGCGATCGGCAGCGGGTGGATGACCGCCTCGGTGCCGCCGGCCACCACCACGTCGGCCCGGCCGGAGCGGATGATGTCCAGGCCGAGAGCGATGGCCTCGGCGCCGGTGGCGCAGGCGCTGGCCATCGAGTGCACCCCGGCCTTGGCACCCAGCTCCAGCCCCACCCAGGCGGCCGGACCGTTCGGCATCAGCATCGGGATCGTGTGCGGGGAGACCCGCCGTGGCCCGGAGGCCTCCAGGATGTCGTCCTGGGCGAGCAGGGTGGTGGCGCCGCCGATGCCGGAGCCGACGCTGACGGCCAACCGCTCCCCGTCGAGGTCGGAACCGGCGAGGCCGGCGTCCGCCCAGGCCTGCTGCGCCGCGATGATCGCGATCGCCTCGGAGCGGTCGAGCCGGCGCAGCCGGACCCGGTCCAGCACCTCGGACGGCTCCACGGCCAACTGGGCGGCGATCCGGACCGGCAGTTGCGCGGCCCACTCCTGGGTGAGGGCACTCACCCCGGAGCGGCCGGCGAGCATGGCGTCCCAGGTCGACGCGACGTCCCCGCCAAGCGGGGTCGTCGCGCCGAGCCCGGTGACGACGACGTCAGGACGACTCATGATCAGGACTGCGCCTCGATGAAGCTGACGGCGTCCCCGACGGTCTTGAGGTTCTGCACCTCGTTGTCCGGGATCTTGACGCCGAACTTCTCCTCGGCGGCCACCACGACCTCCACCATGGAGAGCGAGTCGACATCGAGGTCGTCGGTGAAGGACTTCCCCTCGGCCACGTCGTCCGGGTTCACCCCGGCAACCTCTTCGAGGATCTCGGCGAGGCCGGTGGTGATCTCGTCACGGGTCATTACGGTTGGTTCCTCTCATAGGGGGTTCTCCGGCAGCCGGCGTCGCCGACCGCCGCTCCTCGACGCGTACGCGTCCGAGGGGGTTCAGGGGCAGCGCACGACCTGACCGGCGTAGGTCAGGCCACCGCCGAAGCCGAACAGCAGCACCGGGGCGCCCGAGGGCACCTCCCGACGCTCGACCAGCTTCGACAGGGCCAGGGGCACGCTCGCCGCCGACGTGTTGCCGGACTCGACGATGTCCTTCGCGATGATCGCGTCGGGGATGTTGAGCCGCTTGGCGATTCCGTCGATGATCCGGGCGTTGGCCTGGTGCGGCACGAACGCGGCCAGCTCCGACGGGTCGACCCCGGCCCGCTCGCACGCCTGCAGGGCCAGCGGCGCGATCGCGGTGGTGGCCCAGCGGAACACCGCCTGCCCCTCCTGCTGGATGTACGGGCGCCAGCCCTCGATGCGGACCGCGTCGCTCTTCTCCGGCACGGAGCCCCAGACGACCGGGCCGATGCCGGCCGGCTCGTCGTCGGCGGTGGCGGTGACCACCGCGGCGCCCGCGCCGTCACCGAAGATGATGCAGGTGGAGCGGTCGGTCCAGTCGGTGAAGTCGGACAGCTTCTCGGCGCCGATGACGAGCGCGTTGCGCGACGCACCGGCCCGCACGGCGTGGTCCACGGTCCCCAGGGCGTACGCGAAGCCCGAGCAGGCGGTGTTGACGTCGAACGCGCCCGGCGAGGCGATGCCCAGCTTGGCGGCGACCCGGCAGGCCACGTTGGGGCTGCGGTCGATCGAGGAGCAGGTGGCGACCACGACCAGGTCGATGTCGGAGGCGCTGAGCCCCGAGTTGGCCAGCGCCTTGCCGGCGGCCGCGGCGGCCATGTCGGCAACCGTCTCGCCGTCGGCGATCCGCCGGCTGACGATGCCCACCCGGTCTCGGATCCACTCGTCGTTGGTGTCCACGAGCTGGGCGATGTCGTCGTTGGTCACCACCCGGGAGGGCTGGTAGTGCCCCATCGAGACGATGCGACTGCCAGTCATGAACGACCTCCGATACGGGCGATCAGGTCCCGTGCGGCCGGTAGGTCGTCCGGGGTGTTGAGGGTGACGATCTCCGGGGCGCCGTCGCCCTTGAGTTCCCGCTTGACCAGGCCGGCGAGGGTGCCGGCCGGGGGCAGCTCGATCACGCCGGTGACACCGAGGTCGGCCAGCGTGCGCATGCACAGGTCCCAGCGCACCGGCGAGGTGACCTGACGGACGAGCCGCCGGACCATCTCCGAGCCGCTGTCGACAGCGGTGCCGTCTAGGTTCGACAGCAGGGTTCGAGCCGGGTCGGCGGGGGTGATTCCGGCAGCCTCCGCGGCGAGCGCGGTCTCGGCCGGAGCCATGTACGGGGTGTGGAACGCGCCGGCCACCTGGAGTCGGATGATCCGGGTCCGGGCGGGCGGCTCGGCGGCGAGTTTGTCGAGCCCGTCCAGGGCGCCCGCGGCGACGATCTGCCCGGCGCCGTTGCGGTTGGCCGGGTACAGCCCGTTCGCCTCGATTGCGGCGATCACCTCGTCGGGGTCACCGCCGAGCACCGCGGCCATTCCGGTCGACTCCAGCGCGCACGCGGCGGCCATCTCCCGGCCGCGTACGCCGGCCAGGGTGATCGCCGCGTCGGCGGACAGCACACCGGCCAGGGCGGCGGCACCCAACTCGCCGACGCTGTGGCCGGCGGTGAGCGCGACGCCGTCGAGCGGCAGGTGCTCGGCCGCGAGCAACGCCGCGGCGACAAGCAGAGGCTGGGTCCGGGCGGTGTCCTTGATCTCGTCGGCGTCGGCGGTGGTGCCCAGGTGCAGCAGGTCGACCCCGGCCAACGCCGACCAGTCGCGCAGTCGCGCCTCGGTGCCGGTCAGGTCGAGCCAGGGGGTCAGGAAGCCGGGTTTCTGGGAACCCTGGCCGGGACTAAGTACGGCGAGCACGCCTATGACTCTCCCGGATACGAGTGGGTAGCGCTGTGCCGAGGCCGACCAAACCGCACTAGAACCTTTGGAGGTTTCTCACAAAGATCGGCGGGGATCATCGCTGCTTTGGGGGGATTTCCGGGCGGCCGGGGTCAATGTCTGGGTCGGGACCGCCGTGACCACCGGGACCACCGGATCCAGCCGACCGACCGTCAACGCCACCTGGAGCGCGAACGCGTCCCGGGGCGACAGCGGCGAGAAGCCTGTCACCTCGGCGATCCTGCGCAGCCGGTACCGCACCGTGTTCGGGTGCACGAACAGCGCCCGCGCCGCGCTCTCCAGTGTGCCACCGGCGGCCAGGAAGGCGTCCAGGGTCTCCAGCAACTCGCCACCGGCGCGCACAAGCGTCGCGTACACGTCGTGGCGCAGCCGGCGACGCGCCTCCGCGTCGCCGGCGAGAGCCCGCTCCGGCAACAGGTCCGCGGCCGGCACCGGCCGGGGGGCGGTCGGCCACGCCGGCGCCGCCCGGAAACCGGACAGCGCGGCCCGCGCCGACTCCGTCGCCTCGTCCAGGCTGGGTACGGCCGGACCGACCACCACCGGGCCGTCACCGAACGCGTCCAGCAGCTTGCCGGTGGCGCTCAGCGGATCCGCCGCGCCGCCCAGCACGATCACCAACCGGTCACCGTGCACCCCACCGATCACCTCGACGCCGATCCGCCGCGCCTGCCGGTACACCACGTGCAGTACGGCGGAGACCTCCCCGCCGGGGGAACGGCCGACCGCCACCGCGACCGGCGGCGCGTCCGCCCAGCCCAGCGCGGCGGCCCGGCTCGCCAGGACGTCCGGCGAGTCGCCGCGCAGCAGCGCGTCGACAAGCAGGGCCTGTAGCCGGGCGTCCCACGCGCCGCGCGACTCGGCGGCCCGCGCGTACACCCGGGCGGCGGCGAACGCGATCTCCCGGGAGAAGCGCAGCACCGCCTCGCGCAGCAACTGCTCCTCACCCTCGGCGGCGAGCTGCGACACCTGCTCCTCGACGACGTCGATGGTCACCTTGATCAGTGCCACGGTCTGCTGAAGGGTGATCGACCGGGCCAGTGCCTGCGGCGCCGCGTCGAACACCTCGTCGGAGACCTCCTGGGTGCTGTCCGCCGTGCCGCCACCGTCGCGCAGCCACTGCACAAGTGACCGGGCGCCCGCCTGGGCCACGAGCATCACCCAGGAGCGCTGGTCGGCCGGCAGGGCGCGGAACCAGGGCAGCGTCTCGTCCATCCGGGCCACGCTGGCGGTGGCCAGCGCTCCCGCCGAACGCTCGATCCGGCGCAGCGTGGCCGCCAACTCCCCACCGTCGGGCGTACTCACCGCCCTAGCCTGACACGTCGTGAGCAGGCCATCCACGCCGGCACCGGTCGGCGGGCCCCGGGACGGCCGGCCCGGCGCAGGGTCACGGCGGCGCGGGCAGACCCAGCTCCTGCGCCAGGATGGCGGCCTGTACCCGGCTGCGCAGGTCCAGCTTCGCGAGAATCCGGCTCACGTGTGTCTTGGTGGTGCTCTCCGCCAGCACCAGCCGGTCGGCGATCTGCTGGTTGGACAGGCCCAGGCCGAGGCAGGCCAGCACGTCGCGTTCGCGGGGGGTCAGCGTGGCCAGCGCGGCCCGGGTGGCCGCCGACGCGCCGGGCGCGGTGGCCGCGAAGGCGGCGATCAGACGACGGGTCACCGTGGGGGCGATGAACCCCTCACCGCGCGCCACCGTGTGCACCGCCGCGACCAGTCCGGCCGCGTCGGTGTCCTTGAGCAGGAACCCGGACGCCCCGGCGCGCAGCGCGCCGAAGACGTACTCGTCCAGGTCGAAGGTCGTCAGCACCAGCACGTCGGCGAGCCGGTCGGCGACGATCGCCCTGGTCGCGGCGATCCCGTCGAGGCGTGGCATCCGCACGTCCAGCACCGCCACGTCGGGACGCGCCTCCCGGCACAGCCGGACCGCCTCGTCGCCGTCGGACGCCTCGCCGACCACCTCGATGCCCGGCGAGCCGCCCAGGATCAGGGCCAGCCCCGCCCGTACCGCCGGCTGGTCGTCCGCGAGCACCACCCGTACCGCCGTCGCCGCGCCCGCGTCGCCGCCCAGGTCCAGTCCCGGCCCGCTCACCCGCCCTCCCCGGTCGGCAGCGCGGCGCGGACCTGCCAGCGGCCGTCGTGCGGCCCGGCGCTGAACCGGCCGGCCAGCAGCGCCGCGCGCTCCCGCATCCCGATCAGCCCGGCCCCGGCCCCCGGCAGCCCCGACCCGCCCGACCGCACCGGATTCTCCACCGTCAGCACCACCTCGGCCGGCCGGTACGCGATCGTCAGCTCCGCCTCGCCCGTGCCGTGCTTGAGGGCGTTGGTCAGCGACTCCTGCACGATCCGGTACGCGGCGAGGTCCACCGACACCGGCAGCGGACCCGGTGTGCCGTCGGTGTGCACCCGTACCGCGAGGCCGGCGGCCCTGATCCGCTCGACCAGGCCGTCCGCCTCGACGAGCCGCGCCGCCACCGTCTCCGGCGTCGCGTCGAGGGTGCCCGCCGTGCTCGGGTCGCCAGCGTTCGGCTCGCGCAGCAGCTCGATCATCTGCCGCATCTCGGCCAGGCCCTGCACGCTGCTCTCCCGGATGACCCGCAGCGCCGACTCCACCTGGCCCCGCTCCAGCCCGGGAACGGAGAGCACCGCGGTGGCGTGGATGGCCACGGCGCTCAGGTGGTTGGCGACCACGTCGTGCAGTTCCCGGGCCATCCGGGCCCGTTCGGCGCTGACCGCCTGCCGGCGGTCCAGCTCGACCAGCCGGGCGGTCTGCTCGGCCCGTGCCCGCTCGGCGGCAGCCTGGTCGCGGTACTGCCGCACGCTGATCCCGGTCAGCACCGGCAGCAGCCCGGCGAGCACCACCGGCACCCCGACCGCCGCTCCGCGCCACTGCCCGAAGCCGAGAACACCGACCACCGTCCCGATCACGCTCAGCGTTCCGGTGATCCCCAGCAGCCACCGCCACAGCCGGGGCGGGCCGTACACGCAGGCGTCGTAGAGCACCTGCGTGTAGACCACGACCGTGCCCAGCGAGTTGCCCAGCGCCGTGTCCACCACGAGCGCCCCGGTCCCCACCGCCAGGCTGGCGCGTGGCGAGACCCGACGCAGGCCGACGGCCACACACACCGCCAGCAGGGGCGCCAGGAACAGCGCCTGCGGCACGTCCGGGTGCGGGATGATCTGTGGCTGCATGCCCAGGCCGTACAGCACCAGGCCGCCGATCAGCGACGCGCCGGCAAGCGTGAGGTCGCGGCCGGCCGTGCCGGAGCCGAGCCACGGTGGCGGTCGCATGCCCCGATCCCACCACAACCGTCGGCCCTCCGACTCCGACCGGGGAAGGAGGCTTGCGGCGGCGAGATGCGCCGAAAGAGGTACGTCGAGCGCGGCGGGCCGGCCGGTCCGTCGAAGGGATGACCGCGATCTCCTCTCCGACGTCGAGGTTCGAGCCCCGCCGATCGGTGACGCTTGTGGCGTCGTCGGGGGAGGTCGCCATGGTGGTCGCAGTGATCATCGGTTGTGAGATCGCGTTCTGGGTGCTGCTCGGCGCCGGACTGGTGGCCCGCTATCCGCTGCGCCGGCCACGACTCGGCGCGGCGCTGCTGCTCTGCGTGCCGTTAGTCGATCTGGCACTGCTCGCCGCGTCGGTGATCGACCTGCGCCGCGGCGCGACCGCCGGCGTCGGTCACGGTCTCGCCGCCGCTTATCTCGGCTTCTCGGTGGCCTTCGGGCACTCGATGGTGCGCTGGGCGGACCAGCGCTTCGCCCACCGGTTCGCGGGCGGCCCGCCACCGCTGCGGCCGCCCCGCTACGGCTGGGCGCGCACCCGCTACGAGTGGCGTGAGTGGGCCAAGGCACTGCTCGGCTGGATCATCGCCTGCGGCCTGCTCGGTGCCGCCATCCTGTGGGTCGACGACGCCGAACGGACGCGCGGGCTGGTGGGCTGGATCCAGAAGCTCACCGTCGCCCTCGTGATCTGGCTGGTCGCCTTCCCGGTCTGGGAGACCCTGTTTCCTCGCCGCCCGAAGCGTTGACCCGGGGGTACGCCGTGCACAGGCCGTCGGTCCCGGCCAGTACGGTGGCAGGGCACGTCGGGGGGAGCGCCCCCGCGCGTGAGTGCGAGCGTGAGGAGACCGGGGATGGCGCACGGGGAGGCCGAGCACGGCTGCGCCCAGGGCGAGCCCTGCCGGCTGGGGCACCACGACCCGCAGGCGGCTGGCAAGCCCCGCCGGCCGGTCGGCGGGGCGCCGACGCACCCGGCGGAGTCGACAGGCGGCCGTGCCTCCGAACGGGGCGACGACGACGCGGCCGTGCCACGCCAGCGGGCCACCGAGCCGGTCCCGCCCGCCGAGCCGGACGACGTCACCGGCTGTCGCAGCGAGCTGCCCGGGTGGGCCGGGGCACATCGGCACGGCCCGGTGCGGCCGCGTCAGCGGGCCAGCCGCCGGGAACGCCCGCCGCGCCGCTGGTGCTGACCCGCGCCGGCTGGTGCTGACCCGCGCCGGCTGGTGCCAATCGCACGGCTGGTGCCGACCGCACGGCTGACGCTCACCGCACGACGGCTGGTCCGGCTGGCCGCCTGAGGTCAGCGCGTCCGGCGGCGGATCAGCAGGGCGATCCCGGCGAGACCGACAGTGATGGTCAGCATCACCGCGACGTTGAGCAGCAGCAGTCGCTGCAACTCGCCGAGCGCCTCGTCGATGTCCCGGGCAGGGTCCATCGTGTCCTCCGGGAGGACCCGCTCGCCGCCGCCCACGCCGCCGCTGACCGTGTCGAACTGCCGCTCCAGCGGCACTCCGGCGGTGCGCAGCGTCTCGGACATGCTGAGCCGGCCGAGGAACCAGCCGGCGCTGGTCTTGCGGCCGTCCGGCTGCTTGGCCGGCCGGTAGACGCGCGGCCCACCGGCAGCCTTGGGGTAGAGGTCGTACGTCTGCTTCGGCGTCTCGCCGGCGAGCACCACGACCGTGTACTTCGGACCGAGGCCGGCCGCCTTCGGCCCGGTCGGCATGCCGGTACGAGCGAAGAAGTTGACCTGGTCGACGACAGCCACCACGTGCGCGGGCTGGGTGTCCGACCGGAGCCGCAGCGGCTCGGTCAGCCCTTCGCCGGTGATGTCCACACCGGCGGGTGCCGGCTTGGGTGCCGGCTTCGGCGCCGCGCTGGCCGGGCCGGCGGCGCCGAGCGCCAGCACTGTCGCCGCCAGCGTGCCCGCCAGCACGGCGGCCCAGCGCCTCATCTGTCGGACCATCCCGCCTCCTCGCCCCGTTCGATGGATGGCTTCGTTGTGACGTCCGGGTCGGTCGGCCGGTGACGACACCGACCGGGCGGTCGGGCCCACTCTCACAGACTCCGCAGAACGTCGATGAATTGCAGCAAGTGGAACAGTATTTGGAACTATCTGCGATCTCTGCTCGACTAATGAGGAGCTGTTTTGATCAGCGGGCGGATCGTACCCTTACGGAGGGGTTCATGGGGGGCAGGGTTACACGATTGGCGCGGGTCGTGCCAGCGGTGCTCGGTGTGGCGTTCGGTGTGTCGTTGTTGGCCCCGGCGACACCGGCCGCCGCGCACAACTCGCTGACCGGCAGCAATCCGCGCGACGGTGCCCGGGTGGCCACCGCGCCCGCCCGGGTCGAGCTTCGGTTCCTGGCCAAGCCGGCCCCCGCTACGACGAAGATCACAATAACCGGGCCGGACAATGTGGTCGCCGGAGGGCGGCCGACCTTCGACGGCAGTCGGGTGCGCGTGCCGTTCACGCCCGGTGCGGCCGGGCTCTACATCGTCGGTTACCAGGTGGCCTCGGGTGACGGCCACCCGATCAAGGGCGAGGTCCGGTTCACCCTCACCACCGGCACCGCCGCCGACCCGTCCACCTCGCCGTCGGCCGGCGGTGTCGCTCCGACCGGCTCGCCCTCGGCCGGCGGCGCCGCTGCGACCGGCTCGCCTTCGGCCGAGCCTTCGGCAGTCGGCCCGTCCTCCGTCGGGCCGTCGTCGGCATCGGCGGGCAGCTCGACGGCGTCCGCCGTGCCAGTGGCCTCGGGGCGGTCCGACTCCGGCGGCCGCTGGTGGCTGTGGACGCTCGGCGGCCTGGTGCTGCTCGCCGCCCTCGCAGCCGGCCTGGTGGTCCGCCGCAGGAGCCGGGCGCACTGATCACCCGCACGGCGCGGGCCGGGCGTTGGCGGGATGTCCGCGTCCCCTTTGCTCTGCTTCAACGGAGGCAACACCCGGCGTCCGATATCCGGACACCGGGTGTTGCGTGGATTGAAGCAGAGCAAAGGCGGCGACGCACAGGTACGACGCCGGCCCGCCGCCGGTCGGACTGTCAGACCAGGCGCAGTCGGGCCGCACGCATACGGGTCAGGGTGCGCTCGCGACCGAGCACCTCCAGCGACTCGAACAGCGGAAGGCCGACGGTGCGGCCGGTGACCGCGACCCGGACGGGCGCCTGCGTCTTGCCCAGCTTGAGGCCGCGCTCGGCGCCGACCGCCTCCAACGTCGACTTCAGCGACTCGGCGTCCCAGGACTGAAGGGCCTCGAACGCCGTGATGGCGGCGTCCAGCAGGTCGGCCGAGCCGTCCTTCATCGTCTTGGTCCAGGCCGCCTCGTCGATCAGCGGCGAGGCCAGGAACAGGAAGTCGACGTTCGGCACGATCTCGCTGAGCACGGCGAGCCGGGTCTGGGCCAGCGGCGCGACGGCGGCGAACGCGTCGTCGTCGTACTCCTCGGGCTGCCACGGCGGCGGCACGATGGTGCCGGTGCCGGTCAGCCACGGCTGGCAGGCGTCGACGAACTCGGACACCGACAGCGCCCGAATGTACTCGCCGTTGAAGGCGCGCAGCTTCTTCTCGTCGAAGAACGCGGGGGAGGGGTTGACCTCCTCCAGGCGGAACTCGTCCTCGATGACCGACCACTCGACGATCTCCCGATCACCGGAGGGCGCCCAGCCGAGCAGCATCAGGTAGTTGCGCATCGCGCCGGCGAGGTAGCCCTCGTCGCGGTACGCCTCCAGGGCGACCTTGTCGCGGCGCTTCGAGAGCTTCTGCCGCTTCTCGTTGACCACCACCGGCACGTGCGCCCAGATCGGCGGCTTGACCCCGAGGGCGTCCCAGAGCAGCTGCTGCTTGGGCGTGTTGGGCAGGTGCTCCTCGGCCCGGATCACGTGGGTGATCCCCATGGTCATGTCGTCGACGACATTGGCGAGCAGGAAGACAGGTGAGCCGTCGCCGCGGGCGATGACGAAGTCCTCGATGAGCTTGTTCTCGAAGGTGGGCTCGCCGCGGATCAGGTCGACCACCACGGTGGAGCCCTCGTCGGGCGTGCGGAAGCGCAGCGCGTGCCCCGGCCCCGGCCCGAGGCCGAGGTCGCGGTGGTAGCCGTCGTAGCCCTGGTACTGCGAGCCGGTGCGGGCCTGGATGTCCTCGCGGGTGCAGTCGCAGTAGTAGGCGCGGCCGGACTCGTAGAGCCTGGTGGCGGCGGCCCGGTGCTCACCGGCGTTCGCCGACTGGAAGTACGGACCCTCGTAGCTGCCCCGGGAGATGCCGATCCAGTCCAGCGCGGAGAGGATGCCCTCGGTCCACTCGGGCTTGTTGCGCGCCGCGTCGGTGTCCTCGATGCGCAGCACGAACACCCCGCCCTGCTGCTTGGCGTAGATCCAGTTCTGCAGCGCCGAGCGGGCGCCGCCCACGTGGAACATGCCGGTCGGGGACGGGGCGAAGCGCACACGTACTGTCACGCCCCTCAGCCTACGGTGACCGTCGAGTGGATTCGCACACGCCCTAGGGGACCGAGCGGATCTTGACGACCAGGGCGCTGCCCACCAGGGTGACAACGGCGGTGACCGCGTAGAGCGTCGGGTAGCCGCCCAGGTGGACGACGAGCGGGGCGGAGAGCGCCGGGCCGAGCACCTGCGGCGCCGAGTTGGCAATGTTGATCACGCCGAGGTCCTTGGCACGGTCGGTGGCCCGGGGCAGCACCTGGGTGATCAGGGCGGCGTCCACCGAGAGGTAGACGCCGTAGCCGGCACCGAGCAGCAGGGCGGCGACGATCGCCATCGGCCAGACCGGCGCGACGGCGAGCAGCAGCGCCGCCACCGCCATGATCAGGCCGGAGACGATCACGTACACCTTGCGCCGCCCGGAGCGGTCCGACAGCCGGCCGGCGACCACTGCGGTCAGCATCATGCCGAGCGTGTAGAGCAGGATCAGCACCAGCAGGCCGCCCTCGGGGTCGGGGTGGCGCACCCCGTCGGTGAGGAAGTACAGCAGGTAGAGGGTGCCCAGCGCGTTGCCGAGCTGGACCAGGAACCGGGTGATCCACGCCCAAGCGAAGTCCGGGTGTTGGCGCGGGCTGATCCACATCGAGGCGAACAGCGCCCGCGCCCGCAGTGCCGGGCGGTGCGCGCGCGGCAGTCGATCGTCGGGGGTGAGCAGCGCGAACGGCAGCGACAGCGCCAGGATGACCACCGCCATGGCCACGTAGCCGGCGGCGTTGCCGGTGACGACGGCGGTGACCAGCACCGCGCCGAGCACCAGCCCGAGCGCCTGCGGGATGCCCACCCAGCCGGAGACCGCGCCGCGCTGCACCACCGGAACCCGGTCCGGGATGGCGGCGGTGAGGCTGGCCAGCATCGCGTTGAAGCAGACCTGGGCGGCGACCCAACCGACGGCGACCCCGAGGATGGTCCGCTGCTGGGCGAGCAGCACCAGCGCCGCCGCGCCGAGCACCGCACCGCCGGCGGTCCAGACGTGCCGACGGCCGAACTCCCGGCCGAGGATCCGCAGGCAGGTCCGGTCGGACAGCGCGCCCGCCAGGGGATTGGCGAGCACCGCGGCCAACGCGCCCAGGCCGGTGACCACGGCCAGCATGGTCTCCTTGTCGCCGGGCGCGATCCGCTCGATCTGCTGCGGCAGCAGCACCTGGATCGGGGTGAAGAACGCCATCCACACGCCGAGGTTGGCCGCGAAGACCAGACCGATCCAGCCGCGCCGCACCGGCACTGTCGGCTCGGCGAGTGCCGCCGGCAGCGACGCCGGCGTCGGGTCGAGGGTGGTCACCGCGCCGACCCGTCCCGCGAGGCCGCGAGCATGTCCCGCAGCCAGGTGTACGACGACTTCGGCGTACGCCGCTGGGTGAGGTAGTCGACGTGCACCAGACCGAAGCGTTTGGTGAACCCCTCGGCCCACTCCCAGTTGTCCAGCAGCGACCAGACGAAGTACCCGCGCACGTCCACCCCGTCGTCGATGGCGGCCCGGAGGGCCCGCAGGTGCCCGTCGAGGTACGCGATCCGGTCCGGGTCGGCCACCTGGCCGTGCGCGTCCGGCACGTCGTCGTACGCGCAGCCGCCCTCGGTGATCTCGATGGGCGGCAGGGCGTCGCCGTACGTGTCGCGGAGCCAGCCGAGCAGTTCGCGCAGCCCGTCGGGGGCGACCGGCCAGTCGAAGGCGGTACGCGGGTAGCCGTCCAGCGGCACCAGGTCGAACGGCAGCGGCGAGCCCTCCTCGGCGGCCCGTACGCCGGTGGGGTTGTAGTAGTTGACCCCGAGCACGTCGATGGGTGCGGCGATGGTCTCCAGGTCCCCGGCGTGGATGAGGCTCGCGTCGAGGCCGGGCAGCTCCGGGTAGCCGCGGCCGAGCAGCGGGTCGGTGAAGAGGCGGTTGTGCAGCGCCTCGTACGCGGCCCCGGCGGCCCGGTCGGCGTCGCTGTCGCCGACCACCCGCACCGGCGAGTAGTTGTTGGCGATCGCCACGGGGCTGCTAGTGCGGCTGCGCAGCGCGGCGACGGCGAGCCCGTGGCCGAGCAGTTGGTGGTGGGCCACTCCGAACGCGTCGAAGAGCAGCATCTGGCCGGGGGCGTGCGTACCGATGCCGTAGCCGAGGCTCATGTGGATGAACGGCTCGTTGAGGGTGATCCAGAGCTTGACCCGGTCGCCGAGGCGGGCGGCGGTCAGCTCGGCGTACTCGGCGAAGCGGGCGGCGGTGTCGCGGTTGAGCCAGCCACCCGCGTCCTCGAGGGGCTGGGGCAGGTCCCAGTGGTACAGGGTGGCCGCCGGGTCGATGCCGGCGGCCAGCAGCTCATCGACCAGCCGGTCGTAGAAGTCCAGGCCGGCGGCGTTGGCCGGGCCGCTGCCGCTGGGCTGCACCCGGGGCCAGGCGATGGAGAACCGGTACGCGTCGACACCCAGCCCGGCCAGCAGCGCCACGTCCTCGGAGTGCCGGTGGTAGTGGTCGCAGGCGACCTCGCCGCTGCTGCCGTCGCTGATCCGGCCGGGGGAGCGCGCGAAGGTGTCCCAGATGGACGGTCCGCGTCCGCCGGCCGTGACGGCGCCCTCGATCTGGTGGGCGGACGTGGAGACGCCCCAGCGGAAGCCGGCGGGGAACTCGGGCATCGGTGCGGTAGGCATGCGCCCTCCCGGTCAACGTGAAACGTGTTCGGGACTCTAGGGCGCTGTCGATGAATGCGCCATAGGCCGGGTTGGCGCAATCCGCAATGGTTGATCGGCGTGTCTTTTTCCCAACCCGTCCGTGTAAGTCCGATTTAGCGCATAGAGTGCCGATATCGTGGGATGTCCTCACTGGAGGAAAGACGGAAATGATCCTCGTGGAACGTAGTGCGCACGTGGTGGCGCCGGTGGAAGTGGTCTGGGACGTCGTACAGCGGGCCGAGCAGTTACCGGCCTGGCTGGCGGGGGTTCGCGCGGCCGAAGTGCTCTCTGGAGAGGGCTTCGGGCGACGGCAACTGGTCCAGGCGGGGCGCGGTTCGGCGCATGAGGCCGAGGTGATCGCCTATCAGGAGCCGACACTGATCGGCTGGCGAGAACGGGCCAAGGGTGCCGGTGCCCGTGCGGAGGCGCGCACCGAGATCTACGTCCAACTCACCGAGGACGAGGAGGAGGGCGGGACGATCGTGCGGCTCATCGTGGTCCGCTGGCCGGCCGGCCCGGTCAAGGCCGCCCTGCTGCGGCTGGGCCTGCGTCGGGTCGGCGCCGACCTGGAGGACTCGCTCGCCCGGCTCACCGACCTGGCCGCCGTCGGCTGACGAGCGCTCCGCTCCCGACGTCACCCGCCCCGGCGGTGGTCCGGGCCTCCGCCAGGGGCTCCGGAGCGCCGCCGCTCCCCTCTCACCCGCCGTCCGCCCGGTCGGTCGGGCCGGGGAGCGAGGGTGCGGGTGCACCAAAAAGGGCCCGGCGCGGGTGCGCCGGGCCCTTTCTCGATCGTGCGGGTCAGCTGTCGCCGCCGGTCTCACCGACCGGCGCGGCGTTGACGTCGTCGATCGCGTACTTCTTGGCGGCCTCGGCCGGCACGCTGGCCGGCACCGCGCCGCTGCGGGCGAGCTGCCGCAGCGTCGCCACCACGATCGACTCGGCGTCGACGTGGAAGTGGCGGCGCAGCGCGTGCCGGGTGTCCGACATCCCGAAGCCGTCGGTGCCCAGCGACGTGTAGTCACCGGGTACCCAGCGGGCGATCAGGTCCGGTACGGCGCGCATCCAGTCGCTGACCGCGACCTTCGGCCCGTCCGCGTCGGCCAGCTTCTGCGCGATGTACGGGACCTTGGCCTCGGCGCCCGGGTTGAGCAGGTTGTACTCCTCGGTCTCCACCGCGTCGCGACGCAGCTCGGTCCAGGAGGTCACCGACCAGACGTCGGCGGCCACCCCCCAGTCCTGGGCGAGCAGCTGCTGGGCCTTGAGCGCCCACTGCATGCCCGTGCCGGAGGCGAGGACGTTGGCCTTCGGGCCGTCGACCTGCGGTGCCGGGGAGTAGCGGTAGATGCCCTTGAGCAGGCCCTCCACGTCCACCCCGGTCGGCTCGGCCGGCTGGAGGATCGGCTCGTTGTAGACCGTCAGGTAGTAGAAGACGTTCTCCTGCGCGTCCCCGTACATGCGGTGCAGGCCGGCTTCCATGATGTGCGCGATCTCGAAGGAGAACGCCGGGTCGTACGCGACCACAGCCGGGTTGGTGGCGGCGATCAGCAGCGAGTGGCCGTCCTCGTGCTGCAGGCCCTCGCCGTTGAGCGTCGTCCGACCGGCGGTCGCGCCGAGCAGGAAGCCCCGCGCCATCTGGTCGGCAGCCGCCCACAGCCCGTCGGCGGTCCGCTGGAACCCGAACATCGAGTAGAAGATGTACATCGGGATCATCGGCTCGTCGTGGGTGGCGTACGCCGAGCCCGCGGCGGTGAACGAGGCGACCGAACCGGCCTCGTTGATGCCCTCGTGCAGGATCTGCCCGGTCGTCGACTCCTTGTACGACAGGAACAGCTCCCGGTCGACAGAGGTGTAGCG
Organism: Micromonospora sp. NPDC049274; assembly: GCF_040678875.1. Taxonomy (NCBI): domain Bacteria; kingdom Bacillati; phylum Actinomycetota; class Actinomycetes; order Micromonosporales; family Micromonosporaceae; genus Micromonospora; species Micromonospora sp. NPDC049274. The sequence goes on along the minus strand of NZ_JBFAQS010000006.1, from coordinate 275,953 downwards.
CTGCCCGTGCGGCGAGTAGATCTTCGCGGTCGGGAAGATCGAGTCGAGGCCGAAGGTGCGGGCCTCGTCCGGGATGATCGGCACCCAGCGCTTGCCGAACTCCTTGTCCTTCATGATGTCCTTGAGCAGGCGGACGAAGGCCATCGTGGTGGCCACCTTCTGCTTGCCCGAGCCGCGCTTGACGTCGGCGAACCGCTCCGGACCGGGGATGGTCAGCCGCTTGGTGCTGGTCCGCCGCGACGGCAGGTAGCCGCCGAGCTGCTCGCGGCGCTCCTTCAGGTACGCCAGCTCCTCGGACTTCTCGCCCGGGTGGTAGTACGGCGGCAGGTAGGGGTTGTCCTCCAGCGCCTTGTCCGGAATGTCCAGGTAGAGGCGGTCGCGGAAGGTCTTCAAGTCCTCCAGCGTCAGCTTCTTCATCTGGTGGGTCGCATTGCGGCCCTCGAAGTGCGAGCCGAGCGTCCAGCCCTTGATCGTCTTCGCCAGGATGACGGTCGGCTGACCGGTGTGCTCGGTGGCCGCCTTGTAGGCCGCGTAGAGCTTGCGGTAGTCGTGCCCACCCCGCTTGAGGTTCCAGATCTCGTCGTCGCTCAGCGGCTCGACCATCTTGCGGGTCCGGGCGTCCCGGCCGAAGAAGTGCTCCCGCACGTACGCGCCGGACTCCGCCTTGTAGGTCTGGTAGTCACCGTCGGTCGTGGTGTTCATGAGGTTGACCAGCGCGCCGTCGGTGTCCGCCGCGAGCAGCGGGTCCCACTCGCGGCCCCAGACGACCTTGATCACGTTCCAGCCGGCGCCCCGGAAGAACGACTCCAGCTCCTGCATGACCTTGCCGTTGCCCCGGACCGGGCCGTCCAGCCGCTGGAGGTTGCAGTTGATCACGAAGGTGAGGTTGTCCAGCTCCTCACGGGCGGCCACGCCGATGGCGCCCAGCGTCTCCGGCTCGTCCATCTCGCCGTCGCCGAGGAACGCCCACACGTGCTGCTGCGAGGTGTCCTTGATCCCGCGGTGCTGCAGGTACCTGTTGAACCGGGCCTGGTAGATCGCGTTCAGACCGCCGAGGCCCATCGAGACGGTGGGGAACTCCCAGAAGTCCGACATGAGCCGAGGGTGCGGGTACGACGGCAGCCCACCGCCCGGGTGCGACAGCTCCTGGCGGAACCCGTCGAGCTGGTGCTCGCTGAGCCGCCCCTCCAGGAACGCCCGCGCGTACATGCCCGGCGAGGCGTGACCCTGGTAGTAGATCTGGTCGCCACCGCCCGGGTGGTTCTTGCCCCGGAAGAAGTGGTTGAAGCCCACCTCGTAGAGCGACGCCGAGCTGGCGAAGGTGGAGATGTGCCCGCCGACGCCGATCTCCGGGCGCTGCGCCCGGTGCACAAGCATCGCGGCGTTCCACCGGACGTACGCCCGGATGCGCCGCTCGACGTGCTCGTCACCCGGGAACCAGGGTTCCTGCTCCGGGGGGATGGTGTTGATGTAGTCGGTGGTGGTCAGGGGCGGAACCCCGACCTGGCGCTCGCGGGCCCGCTCCAGCAGGCGCAGCATGACGTAGCGGGCGCGTTTGGCGCCGCGCTCGTCGATGACACCGTCAAGCGACTCGACCCATTCGCTTGTCTCTTCAGGGTCGATGTCCGGAAGCTGGCTCGGTAGGCCGTCGCTGATCACCGGGCGCTTGCGTTCCGTAGCCACAGGCGTTCCCTCGGTTGTGTGTGGGATAGGTCTCTAGCGCCATCCTGCCCCCTGGTGGCACCCGTCGTCACGTCTAGGTCCCCCGGACGCGATGCTGAACACAGGTACCCGCCGGTAACTTAGTGCGACTGCCCTTATTTCCCCACGTGCCGGGGCTCCCGGGCCGCTGCGGCAGAATGCGACGTATGCGCAGTGACGTGATAACCGTCCAGACCGGGTCCCGGCCGGCCGTCCGGGACATCACCGCCGAGGCCCAGAGCTTCGTCTCCGGCGAGGGAGACGGCCTGCTGCACGTCTTCGTGCCGCACGCCACCGCCGGGCTGGCGATCATCGAGACCGGCTCGGGCTCCGACGACGACCTGCTCACCGCCCTCGACGCGCTGCTGCCCACCGACAGCCGCTGGCGGCACCGGCACGGCTCGCCCGGCCACGGCCGCGATCACGTGCTGCCGGCCTTCGTCCCGCCGTACGCGACGCTGCCGGTGCTCGACGGACGGCTGGCGCTGGGCACCTGGCAGTCCATCTGCCTGGTCGACACCAACGGCGACAACCCCACCCGCCAGGTCCGCTTCTCCTTCCTCCCCGCCTGACCGCTGCCTGGGCGGGTGTCCCGCCCCAAGATCCGCGCAACATCCCCGAAAGTGCTGCCTCAGCGCGTGCCGAGGCAGCACTTTCCCTGATGTTGCGCGGATCTTGAGGCGTTCGGCGGAGGTTACGGGCGGACGGTTTCCTGCTGGACGGTCTGCTGGCCCGGGTCCGCGGAGGGCGCAGCGCTGCGGGCCGCCGACGGGACCGGGTTGTCCGCCGTCTGGTGCAGGCCGGGCACGCGGTCCTCGATCACGAACGACGCCCGGGTGTACGCGGGAGCGTCCGGCCGACTGACGTACGGCAGCACGTCGAAGTCGGCGCTGAGCTGCCCCGGGGTGATCGTGGTCCGCACGTACCCCCGCAGGTTGTTCTGGAAGCGCAGGTGCGGATTGAACGCGAACCACGGGTGCGAGCCGGACGCCGAGTCCGCGCCGTCGCCTGTCGAGGTGATCGAGGAGCAGACCAGCTCGGTGCCGACGGTGCGCGAGGTGGGGTCGGCGTAGTCCAGCTTGAGGTCGCTGGCCCAGTGCGCGTGCACGTCGCCGGTCAGCACCACCGGGTTGCGGACCCCCGCGGCGAGCCAGCCTCGGGTGATCCGGTCCCGGGAGGCCACGTAGCCGTCCCAGGCGTCCATGCTGGTGACGGTCAGCGGGCCGGCGTTGTTGTCCCGCTGGGCGAAGAAGACCTGCTGGCCCAGGATGTCCCACCGCGCGTCGGAGCGGCGGAAGCCGTCCAGCAGCCACGCCTCCTGCTCCGCGCCGGTGATCGAGCGGGCCGGATCGGAAGCTGCCGCGCAGTTCTGGTAGCCGTCGCCACAGGCCTGGTCGTCGCGGTACTGCCGGGTGTCGAGCATGTGGAACGTGGCCAGCCGCCCCCAGCGCACCCGCCGGTAGAGCTGCATGTCGATGCCACGCGGAATCGAGGTCCGCCGCAACGGCATGTTCTCGTAGTACGCCTGGAACGCCGCCGCCCGCCGCGCGGGGAACTCCGGATCGGGTGCCTCCGGCACCTCGTCGGCCCAGTTGTTCTCCACCTCGTGGTCGTCGAACACCACCACCCAGGGCGCCACCGCGTGCGCCGCCTGAAGGTCGGCGTCGGTCTTGTACTGGGCGTGCCGCTGCCGGTAGTTGGCAAGCGTCCGGGTCTCCGGCCCCTCGTGGTCACGCGGGTTGCCGCCCGGCACGGTGTACGTGTCCGGGGCGTACTCGTACTGGTAGTCGCCCAGGTGCAGGATCAGCTCCGGCTCCGTCTCGGCCAACCGGCGGTAGGCGGTGAAGTAGCCGTGCTCGAATTGCGAGCAGGACGCGAAGCCCATCGCCAGAGCGGCGGGCATGCTCGACGGCGCGGGAGCGGTGCGGGTGCGCCCGACCGGCGAGATGTGCCGCTCAGCGCGGAACCTGTAGAAGTACTCCCGGCCCGGCAGGAGGCCGGCCAGTTCCACGTGGATGCTGTGCGCCGAGCGGGCACGGGCGACCGCGACGCCACGACGAACCACGTGCCGGAACCGCTCGTCGGCGGCCAACTCCCAGTGCACCGGCACGTCGCGGTCCGACATGCCGCCGAGGCCGTCCTCCGCGAGCGGCTGCGGCGCCAGGCGGGTCCACAGCACGAAGCCGTCGTCGTCGGGGTCCCCGGATGCCACACCGAGGGTGAACGGGTAGGCCAGCGGCCGTCGGGCGACAGCCGCGCCGGCCGCCACCGGCAGCCCGGTGACCGCGCCGGCGGCGCCGAGGGCGGCGCCGGACAGCAGGATGGTACGTCGGGACAGCGACACGAAATCCTCCCCAGGTTCCGATTTTTCGTGACCTGGGGAGCCTCGCGAGCGTTGGTGGCCGGGAGGTGACGACGAGGGCCCCGGCTCGTCGCCGGCAGTGGAACACCACTCATCATGATCGATGCGGGCCGGTGGTCAGCCCTCGTCTCCGGTCGGGCCGTTTCGTGGGCCGCCCACTCGCCCGGTGACCGAACCTGGTCGCTGAGCTGGTCGGCCCGGTTGCTGCGTACGATTGTGGCCGTGGCGCAGGAGGTCGGTTCCGGAGCAGATGGACCTGTCGGCCGTGCTGACCTGGCCGCCGACGTGGTGCGCCGGATGGCCCACGTGACCGCCGTGCTGCGGCACCGGCAGGATTCCGCGTTCGCCGAGCTGGGTCTCACGCCGGCGGCCGCGCGGGCGCTGCACGAGCTGGACCCGGACCGCCCGTCGCCGGCCCGCGACCTGGCCGAGCGGTTGGGTTGCGACAGGTCGAACGTGACGGCGCTCGTCGACAAGCTGGAGCAGGCCGGGCTGGTCGAGCGCCGCACCGACCCGGCCGACCGCCGGCAGAAGACGTTGGTCGTGACCGGTCCGGGTCGGGACGTACGGGCCGGGGTGGCCGAGGTGATGTCCGACTCCCGACTCCTGGCCGGTCTGACCGACGAGCAGCTGCGCACCCTTCGTGACCTGGTGTGGAAGGTGTCCGACGACGGCCGCCCGGAGCAGTGCGACGGACGGTGAGTCGGCGCGCCGCTGCCGTGTCCCACTGGGCGACCAGGGCTTGCGTCGGTAATGCTGTCCGACGTGACCACGCCGCAGGATCTCGACGACCGCTTCCGGGAGACGTTGGCGGCACTCCCCGCCGCGCAGCGGCGGCGTGACCCCGCCGACCCGGTCACCGACGACGCCCCGCTGACCGGCGCCGAGCTGCTGGACCTGTTCGACGCGCAGGTGACAAGCCGGCAGCTCGACCTGGCCGGCCGCTGGCTGCGCAGCTTCGGGGAGGGCTTCTACACGATCGGCTCGGCCGGGCACGAGGGCAACGCGGTGGTCGCCGCCGCGCTGCGCCCCACCGATCCGGCGCTGCTGCACTATCGCTCCGGGGCCTTCTACTGCGTACGCGCCGCCCAGGTGGCAGCCGACCCGGCGTCCGCCGTCGACGCCGCCGAGCCGGAGTCGGCCGCCGAACCCGAGCCGGCCGGGTCCGCGCCACCCGCCGGGGGATTCGCGGCGTACGCGCAGGCGGCCCGGGACGTGCTGCGCGGAATGGTCGCCTCCAGCGAGGAGCCGATCGCCGGTGGCCGGCACAAGGTGTTCGGCCGAGCCGACCTGGCGATCGTGCCGACCACCTCCACCATCGCGTCGCACCTGCCCCGCGCGGTCGGGATGGGGCTGGCCGTGGAGCGGCTGCGCAGGCTGGACACCGTCGGGCGGCGTGCCGGGGTCGGGGTGCGGGTCGGCAGCGGGGCCGGCGCTGTGCACGCCCCCTGGCCGCCGGACGCCATAGTGGTCTGCTCGTTCGGCGACGCCTCGGTCAACCACGCCAGCGCCACCGCAGCCTTCAACACCGCCGGCTGGTACGACCACGCCGGGCTGCGCATCCCGGTGCTCTTCGTCTGCGAGGACAACGGACTGGGCATCAGCGTCCGCTCGCCGGAGGGCTGGGTCGAGGCGACCCTGCGCGCCAAGCCGGGCATCCGCTACCTCAGCGCCGACGGAGCCGACCCGGTGCGGGCGTACGAGGTGGCGCGGGAGGCCGCCGACTGGGTACGCCGGCACCGGCGGCCCGCCGTGCTGCACCTGCGCACGGTCCGGCTGATGGGTCACGCCGGCGCGGACGCGGAGTCGGCGTACCGCAGCCCCGCAGAGCTGGCCGAGGACCTCCAGGCCGATCCGGTGGCCGCCACCGCCCGGCTGCTCGTGGAGGCCGGCGTGGCGACTGTCGACGAGCTGCTGGCCCGGTACGACGAGACCGGCTGGCAGATCCGCCGGCTCGCCGAGGAGGTGCTGGGCGAGCCGAAGCTGGCCTCCGCGGCCGACGTGGTGTCGGCGCTGGCACCCCGCCGCCCGGTGCGGGTGGCGCGGGCGGTGGCCGACGCGGCGGCACGGGCCAGCGGGGCGGGCTCGGCGGCGCGGGAGGAGTCGTTCGGGGGCAAGCCGCCGGAGCTGGCCGGCCCGCTCACACTGGCGCAGAGCATCAACGCGGCGCTCGCCGACGGGCTGCTCGACCACCCCCAGATGGCCGTCTTCGGCGAGGACGTGGCAGCCAAGGGCGGCGTGTACGGGGTGACGAAGGGCCTGCGGGACCGGTTCGGGGCGGCACGGGTCTTCGACACCCTGCTCGACGAGACGTCGGTGCTCGGGCTGGGCCTCGGCGCCGGGCTGGCCGGGATGCTGCCGGTGCCGGAGATCCAGTACCTGGCGTACCTGCACAACGCCGAGGACCAACTGCGTGGCGAGGCCGCCACCATGCAGTTCTTCTCGCGGGGCGCCTTCCGCAACCCGATGGTCGTCCGGGTGCCCGGGTTGGCGTACCAGGAGGGGTTCGGGGGGCACTTCCACAACGACAATTCGGTGGCCGTACTCCGGGATGTGCCCGGTCTGGTGGTCGCGGTGCCGGCGCGGCCGGACGACGCCGCGCCCATGCTGCGGACCTGTCTGGCGAGCGCCGCGGTGGACGGCAGCGTGGTCGTGTTCCTGGAGCCGATCGCGCTCTACCACACCCGCGACCTGTACACGGAGGGTGACGGGGAGTGGCTGGCCGGCTACCCGGAGCCCGGCTCGTGGGTGGCCGGGCACGTGCCGATCGGGCGCGCGCGGGTCTACCGCGTCGGCTCGTCCGACGACCTGACCATCATCACCTTCGGTAACGGGGTGCGGATGTCGCTGCGGGCCGCAGCCGTCCTCGCCGAGGAGGGGGTCGGCACCCGCGTCGTGGACCTGCGCTGGCTGGCGCCCCTGCCGGTGGCCGACATCATCCGGGAGTCCTCGGCCACCGGCCGGGTGCTGGTGGTGGACGAGACACGCCGGTCGGGCGGGGTCGGCGAGGGTGTGATCGCCGCGCTCGTCGACGCCGGATATGTCGGCGCCGCGCGGCGGGTGGCCGGAGTTGACTCGTTTGTACCATTAGGTCCGGCAGCACGTCACGTTCTGGTCTCCCCGGAGGCCATTACCGACGGTGCCCGTACGCTGCTGGCACGGTAAATTCCGTTGCACCCGGTGCGCCACTTGCGCGCAGAGGCACAACTGTGTGGACTTTGCCTGACGGCGTCGGTCCGACGCCGCGAGCAGGGACGAGATGAGGAGGCACGCGACAGTGAGCGCGACCGCTGGTCAGGCCGCCGACGGGGTACGCAGCCTGGCGGACCGGTTCGGCATCGAACCGGGGATGGTCGTCATGGAGATGGGGTACGACGATGACGTCGACCAGGATCTCCGGGACGCCCTGACCGACCGCTGTGGAGATCTGGTCGACGAGGACACCGACGAGGTGGTCGACGCCGTGCTGGTGTGGTACCGCGACGGCGACGGTGACCTCTTCGAGCTTCTCGTCGACGCCCTCGGCCCGCTGGCCGACAACGGCGTCGTGTGGCTGCTCACCCCGAAGGCGGGGCGTGACGGGCACGTCGAGCCGAGTGAGGTCGCGGAGTCCGCGCCCACCGCCGGCCTCCAGCAGACCTCGACCGTCAACGCCGGCCGGGACTGGAGCGGCGCCCGCCTGGTGCTGCGCCGTGGAGCCAAGGCCAAGAAGTAGCCCAATCCGTTCCCCTCGCGCCCCGGCGGTCGACGCCGCCGGGTGTGGCAGGCTGGCGTCGTCCCCCGACTCGACCCCGAGGAGTTCGCATGCCCATCGCGGTTGGCGCCGAGGCGCCGGACTTCGTGCTGAAGGACCAGAACAACCAGGAGGTCCGGTTGTCGGACTTCCGCGGCCGGCGCACCGTGCTGCTGGTCTTCTACCCGCTCGCCTTCACCGGCACCTGCCAGGGTGAGCTGAGCGAGGTGCGGGACAACCTCGACGAGTACGTGAATGACGACGTCCAGGTGCTCACCGTCAGCGTCGACTCGGCCTACAGCCACAAGATCTGGGCCGAACGCGAGGGCTACCAGTTCCCGATGCTCGCCGACTTCTGGCCGCACGGCGGCGTCGCCCAGGCGTACGGGGTCTTCAACGACGTGGCCGGCTTCGCCAACCGGGGCACCTTCGTCATCGACAAGGCCGGCGTGGTCCGCTTCGCCGAGATGAACGGCCCCGGCGAGGCCCGCGACCAGCAGGGCTGGCGCAAGGCGATCGCCGACGCGGCCGCCGGATAGGGGTACGCGTGCGGCCGGGTCGGCGGCGAACAGGTAGGCTTGCCAGCCACCGGCCCGCCGCACACGGGCGATCCGGGCGCGTAGCTCAGTGGGAGAGCACCCGCCTTACAAGCGGGGGGTCGCAGGTTCGAAACCTGCCGCGCCCACCCTTCACCAACAGCGGAAACCGTCCTGCGGAGATCAGTTCCCGGGGCGGTGACAGCAGGGAGTCCCTGGCGTGAGCGCTCCCGTGGTGCAGCCACGCAACCACCCGAGTAAAGCCAGCGGCCGGACTGCCGGCGATGCCTGGTCTCGGATGATGTTTGACGCAACGGCGTCGGACGATCCTTGACGCCAGGTCGTGATCGATTTGGTCTACTGCCTATGGCCGGTGGTAGGGCTGGTCACCCGCGTGAGGCGGAAGGGCTAGCGTGTTTCGTGTGCCTGAGGAACCCGACGAATATTTTCTGATGCACGAGGAGTCGGTGTTGGCCAGTCTGGTCGAGCTGTCCGGCGTCGAGATTCTGTGGTGCGACGACTTCTACGATGGAGCGATCGACGGGATGGCCCGGTGGGATGGGCGGGAGTTCTGGTTTGCGGGGGTCCATCCACTGGACCATCGCCCCCGGCGCTATGTCCTGCATGAGATCGGGGTCGTGGGCGTCGAGGCGGCCTCAGCGCTGCACCGTCAGCTGGGCGCATACGCTGAGGCATCCCGCCACGGACGCTTGGACTCGACACAGAAGAGAGCGTGGGGCCAGGTGTGGGCGAGCCGGCCGGATTATCGCGGTGCCCCGGCTGTTGGGTGGTTCACCGCCTAGCCTCAGCCTCAAGGTTCAGCCAGTGGTGCTGATGCGGTGGTGCGGTTCAGGTCGGTTGTGCTGCGTCGGGGGACGGCTTTGATCGGAGTGTCGGCGTCGTAGACGGTGACGGTGCTCGTCCAAGGCAATGGCGGCAAGCTTGCGGGCATGCACGACGCCGACCTGGATGCGTTGCCCGGCGACTTGGATGCTGCCGTTGACCGACACGACCCGCTCGACGGTGGGCGTGGTCCGGTGGTGGGATCGGGAAGACGGGTCGGGAGTCGCGGATGCGGCCGCAGGGGGTGGGCGGCAAGGGGCAGCGCAGGGTGCGGCGCAGCTGCCTGGTCTCGTCGATGACGTGCAGGAGGGTGCCATCGAGGCGGACCCGCACCCGTTGACCGGCTAGTGGCGTGCCGACGCTGATCTGCCGGCCAGCGATGCTGATCCCGCCGCAGACGTTGACGACCCGGTCGACCTCGACGGCGCTGGTCTGCTGTTCGACCTGAGGTAGTGGGGGCGGTCCGGCGGGAGTGCCGCCGTCGGCCAGGAGCCGGGCGAGGTCGCGTTGGGACAGCCGGGCGAGCCGAGCAGACCACCACCCGGCCCCCCAGCGTCCGCACGTGCGTCCAGGTCCGCTTGACGTGGCGGACCGGGCGGCGGCCCGCTCCCCAGGAGGGCGGGGCGGCAGACGGGATGGCGGCTACTTGAAGATGGCGATCGGGTGCACAAGAACGTCAGGGTGCGTGAACGACAAGTCATCATCCTCAAACGCGACATTAAGGTGAACCGCCGCCTCCTGCATGTGCTTCATCGCGTCGGTCACTGTTGTCACTTCAAGCGGCACAGGCGGGGCATCCTTCAATAGTCGAACGAGCGATTCGTTTTCGTCTGGTTTGAGAATCGAACGAACCTGGGCAATTATTTGATAGCGCTCCTCTATGTTGCCGAGCCCGGATACCAAATATTCAGATGAAAGCCTGGCCACAATTCGGGGCTTTCCCAGGCTGTTGGGTCTCAAGTAGACTGCGACAGACCGATTGCCCTCGCCGTCAGATATCCAACCCTCCATCATCCGGGATTGGCGCTTCATCTCCGTGACTTCCTGAGGCTTTAAGCCGAAGGCTTGAGGGTTCTGAAGGAATGAAGAAAAGGCTGTGACCAGCTTGAACAGTGGGCTCACCCGGACGTCGGCCGTGAAATGCAGAGTTTCCCCAACGCTGATTTCATCGCGCACCTCCATGTCCCAATCGTCGAAGATCCCTAGCGCGCCCTCTTCCCCGAGTCGCAGGAACCATGACTCGAATGCGGAGAACCTCGTACGAGTCTTGACGAGTTCCTCCTGGACGCTCCCCTGCCTCTTCTTTGCGCCGCCAACCCGGGTGCCTTTGAATCCAATTCCTCCGTCTATCGACCCCTCGGAGGCCTCGGTGGTCTTTTCCAGGATCTCATCGACTTGCCCGGCCTCGAAGGCCGAAAGAGAATTAAGGATAGTGTCGTGATTCAAGTACACAAATTCGCGATGAAGGTTTTTCTTTGGCTTTTGGTACTTCCCCATGCATTCTCACAATCATCGTGGAGGCCATTTCGTTCGCCTATTGCAAATCGGCTGCGAGGTGGACGAGCGTCAACAGCACGTGGCCCATGGTAGCGAGGCCATGCAAGGATGCCGAAGCCTCAAGCTCGTGGCGCGGCAAGACCGTGTCGTGCCCGTTGCGCCATCTCCGGTCATTACGCGAGACCGACCAAGCCTCCGGCCAACGATGCCACGACCGAATCACCGTGTCGCAGGGCACTTTCCAAACTGATTCCCAAGCTGAGACTATGCATCGCCCGACTATCGGTGGGGTGGTGCGTGACCGTCGGGTATCCGACGCGGCAGAGGACTCGGGTAGAGGGCAGGGGCATCGACTGACAGTGTGTGCCGATGGGCTTCATCGACAAACTGCTTCGGAAGACCGTCCGGCCGAACGAGGGGAGCCAGGAAACCCCGCAGCGAGCAACGTCGGTCGATGCCGTACCGAGCCAGCTGGGAGAGCGCGACGGCCTACCGGACAAGTGGTATGTGCCGCAGGATGGCGACTCTGATCGATTCATCGGAGCGAACGGTTTACCGACGCTGCGTCTGATTCCGTACCGGGACACGGGCGGCGAGCACATCTTGAGGCTCTGCGAGGACGATACTGGCCTTCTCGTCGGGCCGACAGATCGCCGACTTTTCCGTGCAGGCATCTACGTTTCCCAGCTTCGCGGCGAGGCTCACCACCAGGCCGAGTGTCGGGCTGGCGACTTCTATCCCGGCGAGCCGGTGCAGCTCGTTCGCGAGCCGGAAAACCCCTACGATCGAAACGCGGTGGCAGTGTACGACGCTACGGGGAAGCACATGGCAGCGTACGTCAACAAGCAGAAGGCGCGAACGCTGGCGAAGCTGATTGACTCCGATGCCGAAATCGGGGCCATCTCAATCCGGGGTACCCGTTCCGGCTTCGCATGCGATCAGGTCGCCATCCTGGCAGCGAGTCCCGGGGTGCTGCGGCACGTGCTGAGTCCTCGTCCGGCAGGCGCGCCCCATCCCGCGCACGAGCGGTGACCGACAACCAGGCTGAGTGACTTGATGGGTGACGACCCCGCAGCACCCAATGCTGACCATCTATGCGAGGCGTAACAGCAGTTTAGAAGCCAAGTCGTCCGCTTTGATCGACTACGTCCCCGCCGTTGATCAATACAACGTCAAGTGTTGAACGCTTACTCCTGCGGCGGGGGAGTGAGCCAGGCCAGGGGTTGTCCGCTGAGTGCGGCGTCGGCAAGGCGGTGGGCGCTGGCGGTCTTCAAGGCGGCTCGTGAACTGTCGATCCAGCGCTGCACGTTGTCGATGCCTTGGTGACGGTACTCGACGGCTTGGACGAGGCATTCCAGCTTGTCAGCATCACGAGCGACGACCGCCTCCATTGTCTCGCCAGCTTCATATTCGGCGACCGCGGCGGTGATGACGTCGGCGACGGCCGGTGGGCAGGCGGCGACCTGGTCGGCGGTGACGGCGGTGTTGGGTACGGCGGTGAGGTAGCGCTTGGCGATGTGTGGGATGTCGGTGATTCGGGTTTCCTGAGTGTCGTGCAGGGTGCAGAGCATCGACACTCGGGCTGGGTCGGCACCCTCCATGGCGGCGAGCATCATCCCGATGAGCGTCGTTCGGAAGGAGTGCTCGGCTATGGACTCGGGTTGCTTGACGCCGGCGAACCACCAGCCGGTCCGGGCGGCGCGCTTGAGGACGCCGGCTTCGAAGATGAAGTTCATCGCTCCGGCGGCGTCGTGATCGTCGGTCATCTGCCCGTCCCTGTGCCGGTGTGTCCGTCCGCCCGCAGGCTGTAGACGATTGAGGTTAGTTCCTGCCGCGACTGCGCGGAGAGCCGGCCACTGTCCAGGAGGGGGACACTGCGGTCGAGGAGCGCCCGAGTCGCGGCGGGGTTGTCGAGAGCTAGACCGCGTCGTGCGGCCAGCAGAGCCCAGATGTTGTGGATGTTGAGGTCGACGAAGGGGTGCCCTGGTTCGAGGCGATGGACCAGGTGCCGAAGGAGAATTGAGCCATGCCAGTCAGCGAGCGCGTCGGGCATGAAGGAGTCGTCGCGGTGGCGGTACGGGATCTCGCCCACCCAGTAGGCCGAGTAGTTGAGGGCTGCTCGCTCGCAGGCGTCGTCGGGGTGTGCGCGAGCGATGAAGTCTCGTAACGGTTCCGGGTCGCCTTGGTTGGCGAGGGACGTGACGACGGAGCGGGCGTCGGGCCACAGCGGTGACCAGGTGTGAAAGGTGGTCGTGCGGTGTGCCCGGGCGGTGGTCTGGGTGAGCCAACCTGCTGCTGCCTTGGTGGGGTCCATGCCGGCGAGGAAGCAGGCTTGCCGGTGCAGCAGCACGTTCCTGTGCCGTCCGGCTGCGGCGCGTTCGGCGAGTACGTGAAGGTGAGCGAAGAACGTGCGTTGCTCGTCGACGGGCAGGGTCGGCCCGGAGGCGACTGGACCCCGCCGGGGATGGGCGACGGGTAGCCCTCTGGCGAAGGTCGGTGTCTGCCCGAGGACGGCCCAGAGGATCAAGTCGGTCAGACGGTGGGTGAGTACGGACCAGCCCAGCGGCTGTTCGGCGATGTCGCAGCGGCCCACCTGTTCGGTGAGGACGGCGGCGAGGATCAGATCCGCCTCGGCGGCGTCGTCAAGTGCTGCGAGCAGGAGTGTGTTCGCGCCGAGCCGTCCGAGCCGGCGTCGGACGGCGATCGCCTGCCCGAGCGGTACCGCGGTGAATGGTCGGCGTCCGGATTCCCAGCTCTGCACGGTCACGCGATCGACGTCCAGGTCGACGGCGAGCTGCTCCTGGGTGAGCGGGATGGACTCCCGGATCAGCTTGAACAGGTAACCGGTCACCTGGCCACGATGTGGCGCTGATCGTCCGCGACCTGTCATCCGTCATCCCTACGTTGACCCGTGGTCGACGTTCCGCCGTGAAACCGATGCTGCGGCAGCTCATCCGGCCTGCTCACTCGTACTGCGGGTGAGTCCAACCGCCGTCGTCGTGATCGTAGCGTCGCAGTTACCGAACGTTCCAGATCCGGCCCCGTCGTTTCGAGGTCGGCCATGGAGTGCTGCTCGGTGGAGGGAGCCAGTGATGCGGGCCAGGACACCACCATCGCGACGCGTTACCTACGACCAGTACCTGATCGCCGTCGCGATGACCCTGGCGCGGCGACACCGCCCGGTTTGGTCGTGGCGGAAGTGGAGCTGGATCTGCCGCTGTGGGGCGGAGCTGCCCTGTCGCAGCCGACACCGCGTCCCGATCAATCGGGGGCACTGGCCCGCCGAGGAGGAACAGTGAGCAACGAGGCCGAGCGGCAAATCCTGGCCGTACCTCTGCCCGGGAAAGGCAGCCTTTGCACCGGTTGTCGGGCGTGGTGGTCGCGGCTCACGCCGTACCCATGCCGGTGGGTGGAGTGGGCGACCAGCCGGCAGGCGCGGTCGATGACGGCGGCGCTGCTCGGAGGCCGTGCATGACCATGCACGGCCCGGTGCTGCCGATCTGGAGCTGCGCCGGCTGCCATGCGCCCTGGCCCTGCCGCACGCGCCAGCGCGAGCTACGCGCCGAGTTTGACGACGCTCCGATCTCCCTGGCTCTCTACCTAGGTGCCCAGCTGGTGCGGGCCTCCGAGGACCTGACCTGGGTGCCGGCGGATGCGCTGCACAGACGCTTCCTCGGCTGGCTTCGGTGAGCATCCTGCGGCCGGGCGACGAGAAGTTCCACTACAGCGACGGCTCGCACAAGTGGATCCCACCGAACCCGGACTACGACCAGGAGGTCTGGGACGAACAGGTCCGCCAGCACAAGCACGGCCACCTCAGGAACGAGCGCCCGAAGGTCCGCATCCAGCGCCTCGTCTGACGGCAGCGAGGTCAGGACTGGGTGCGGGTCCACTGCTGGTTGGTGCCGGTTCCGCAGGTGTACTGGGTGATGTCGGTGCCGTCTGCGGTGCCGCTGCTCACCACGTCCAGGCATTTGCCGCTGTGTCGGGCGCGCAGCTGGTAGTAGTCGCCGGTGGCGACCCACTGCCACTGCTGGTTGGTGCCCCCGCCGCAGGTGTACTGGACGACGTTTGCGTTGTTGGCGGTGGAGGCGTTGGCGACGTCGAGGCATTTGCCGCTGTTCTGGTTGACGATCCGGAAGTAGCCGCTCCCGGCGTCGCGGAACTCCCACTTCTGGTTCGCACCGCCGTTCCAGGACCATTGTCTGACTTCGGCGTTGTCGGTGACGGCCCTGTCCAGCACGTCGACCACCTTGCCGCTGTTGCGGTTGGTGATGCGGTAGGAGGACGACGCCTCTCCGGTGACGGTGCCCGTGGCGGCGTCGATGGTGATGGTGGGATACCAGGTCAGGCTCATGGTCGTGGCCGAGGGGAAGGCGATCGGCAACCACACGTACTGGGAATCGTTTGCCGGCCCGCCCCATGCGCCGGCCCAGCGGTCGCCGAGGTAGAGGTAGCTCGTCGTCGACGTGCCCTGGATGGGGAGCACGAAGGCCGACTGGGAGCGGAAGGTGGTCGAGTCGGCGACGTTCGTCATGCCGGTCCACGGACCGGAGATGCTGGACGCCGTGGCGTACCTGGCCTGGTTCGGGCTCCAACCGGTCAGGCCGGAGGTGAGCAGGAAGTAGGTGCTACCGCGCTTGAACAGCGCCGGTGCCTCACGGTTGCCGTCGTTCCAGAAGTTGCCGACAAGCGTGGCCACGGTCAGGTAGTCGGCGGTGAGGCGGTAGATGAGCAGGTCGCGGTTCTCGTCCCCGGCGGAGATCATGTAGGCCGTACCGCCGTCGTTGTAGAGCGTGATGTCTCGCGACATGTTGCCCAGCGGCCGGAAGCTGCCGTGGTAGGTGTAGGTGCCGTCCACGGTGGCCGAGGAGGCGACGGCGGCCCTGGCCTCGCCGTAGTCGCTGCCGTTCTCCTTGTGCATCCACATCACGTACCGGCCGGTGCTGGCGTTGTAGATGACCTTCGGCCGCTCGATGTTTGCCGATTGCAGCTCCGCCGCCGACGCCTGGGTCAGCACGTTGTTGCGGAACTCCCAGTCGCGCAGGTTTGTGGAGCGGTAGACGGAGACGGCCCGGAACGTGTTGTTGGCGTTGCGGTTCTCACCGAACCAGTAGTAGTAGTCGCCGACCTTGAGCACCCCACCGCCGTGTGCGTGCAGCACGTTGCCGCTGGTGTCGGTGAACTGCGTGCCGTTGGGGATCGTGACCGGCGCCGCCTGGGCCGGCGCGGCAGCCAAGGTGGTGACCGCCACGATCGCCGTTCCGACCAGGCTGAGCGCTGCCACCAGGGATAGCAGCCGTCTGTTGCGTCGCACTACGTTCGTCCTTCCATGGGCGGGCAGCGCCATCCATCCATCCATGAATGTACATCTATTGCGGTCGACCTCAAGGTGGTGGGTGAGCAGCACCCGGTCCGGTGGCCGGCGGTCACCGTCGAGCAGGCGGGAGACCATGAGTTCGGCAGGTTTGGATCTCTTGGACCTGGCGGCGGACACCGCCCGAGTCGGCGGCCCGCCGTTGACCACGCCCGCTAGCCTTCGCGGCTATGGGCGCAATCAAACCGTGGCACCTCGTACTCCTCAGCATCTGTTGTCTGCTGCCGACGGTGGTGGCGGTCGCGGGTGGTGTCTGGGCCGTACGCCGAAAGCGCACCCGGCGCTGAGGCCGTAGCCCCGCCAGAGTCAGGCGCGATCCGCGACCATCACCCGGCTGTGGGCGAGTGACGTGGCACGGCGGACCGGTAGGGCGAGTGCCCGCGCCGTGTCGAGCAGGTCGTGGTCGCCGGTGACGGTGAAGCCGTGGCGGGCGAGCAGGGTGGCCATGGCGTCGGGTGTCCAGGTCGAGCGCCATGGCTCCTTCGCCCAGACGCTCCGCCGGCCGGTGGACGCCATCAGCAGCCGTGCGACGAGCCGGCCCAGCGTCAGAGATATCCCGGGCAGTTGGAAGTTGACGATGAGACGGCTGTGCGGCGCCGAGCAGGCGGCGATCGCGGCGACCGTCGTAGACACCTCGGCCCTGGTCAGATACGGCACGACGCCTTCCCAGATCCACGTCGTCGGCTCGCTGGGGTGATGCCCGGCGGCTGCCAGCGCCTCGGCGAGCCGGTCGCGGCCGAAGTCCACCGCGACGAACGTCGGTCCGGTGCCGGGCAGACCCTCGGCGCGTTCCCGCTTGTCGCGTTGGCTGCTCGGCTGGTCGACCTCGAAGACCGTCGCACCGGCGAGCTCCGGCATCCGCCAGGCGCGACCGTCCAGCCCGGCTCCAAGGATCACCACCTGCGGGGTCGGGTGCGCCCGTACGGCGTCGTCGATCGCGACCGTGCGGGGCACGATCATCTCGGCGTTGGCCCGCACCGTCTCGTAGTCGACCCGTTGCCGCCACGGCTGGGGAACAGCAGCGCCGCGTACCCACTCGACGGCCTCGCGCTCGTCGGCGCGGAGCAGGCGCACGGCCGTCGGGTCCGCGAAACGGCCGGGAGCGACCAGGCCGTCCGCCGCCGCGCGGCCCTGGCAGACAAGCACCGCCGTACGGCTCGGCTGTGGGGTTCTCGGCACTTGTGTCGCTCCGTCCTCGCTCGGCGTCGGCTCTGCGTGCCGACGGTACCGTCACGCACGGCCGGCCGGTCGGATCAGCTTCCGGATAGCGCGCCGCGGTGCGACTGCCGGCCCGCAGGACGCGCAGCAGCGCGTCGGCGGCCGAGCCGGTGTCCGGCTGGGCGGCGTCCATCGCGGCGGCGGCCTCGTCGGTGATCCGGTCGACGACCGCCGCCAGCAGGTGCTCGCGGGACGGGAAGTGGGCGTAGACGGTCTGCCTGGACCGCCCTCGGTCGGCCCGCTAGCGTCGACCACCATGACCAACGCGAATGAGCACGGTCACCCGGAGCCGCCGGTAGCGGGCGACGAGACCGCCACCCTGCTGGGCTCCCTGGACCGTCAGCGCGCCACCCTGGCGTGGAAGACCGGTGGGCTCGACGCGGCCGGGCTGCGGGCGACGCTCGGTCCGTCGTCGATCACCCTGGGCGGGCTGCTCAAGCATCTGGCGCTGGTCGAGGATCTCTACTTCTCGTTGAAGCTGGCCGGCCGCTCACCAGGACCGCCGTGGGACACCGTCGACTGGGACGCCAACCCCGGCTGGGACTGGCGATCGGCAGCCGACGACACCCCCGACCAGCTCTACACGCTGTGGCGGGAGGCGGTGGCCCGCTCCCGGGCCACCGTCGCCGAGTTGCTCGCCGACGGCGGCCCGGAGCAGTTGGCCCGGGGCGAGTGGCCCGACGGTCGGGTGCCGAGCCTGCGCCGCGTCCTGGTCGACCTGATCGAGGAGTACGCGCGGCACGTCGGGCACGCCGACCTGATCCGAGAGTCGGTGGACGGCCTCACCGGCGAGGATCCGCCGCGCTGACCGGGGACTACCTGGTCACCAGGTTGCGTAGTGCCACGATCGCCGCCCGATCACTGACCTTGGCGTAGATCTTCCTGTCGGCGCCGACCAGGACGACGTACGGGCACTTCTGGTCGTCGCCGCTCAGCTTCTTCTCCAGCAGCTTGCGGCCGGTCGCCGCCTCGTACACCCGCAGACGCCAACTGGTCCGCACCAGCGGCAGGCTCTGCGGCTTCGGATCGTCGAACTTGCAGGTCCGGATCGTCGAGCCGGAGCTGACCCGGTCCAGGCAGGCGACCATCTGCACGATCCTGGGGTCCTCCGAGGACCATGTCTGCTCGACCTTCTTGGACAGGCCCAGGTCGTAGTAGTAGCCGCCGTCCTTGTGGCGCAGGCCAGGGGTGTCCGACAGGAGCAGAACGACCGGGTGCGGTGCCTTGCCGGCGCGCTTGGGCAACTCGGGGTAGTAGATGTCCTCGTCGCACACCCGGTTCAGGTCCTCGATCTTCTCCGCCGGGTACGCGCTGGCCTGCGGCCCCTGCACGACGGGTTCCTCGGAGAGGCTGGGGGAGGGGCTGGCGATCGGGCCGCGGTCGGTCGGGGGGCGCGCCGGCGCGGTGGCGTCCGGGCCGGACGCGGTGGTCTCCCTGTCGCGCAGCAGGAAGAAGCCGCTGACCAGGCCGAGGCACAGCACCAGCAGGACGACCACGACGCCTCCGACGACGGCGGCGACGATGGCGGTGCGGTTCGAGCTGGTGGGCGGCTCGGCGGCAACCCACCCGGGTGTGCCGGTCGGGTAGCCCGGCTGCGGTGGCAGCTGCATGGCTGGCGCCTGGTCCGGCGTGGACGCGAGCTCGGGCGACGTGTCCAGCGCGACAGCGGGATCTGGAGTTGCATCTGACGCCGGGGTGGGATCCGGCGGCGGGCTTGCGGCAGGTTCAGCCCCGGTCATGGCGACGTCCTTTGTTGATCAAGGGAAAGGCGTCACTGTATCAACCGTGCCTACACAACGTGATCCTGTTTTCGGCGGCCCGTCGGGCTCAGGTGCGGTCGGCGCCCACCAGCTCACCGTCGCCCGTCAGGAGAGCGCCGACCGGTGGGCGACCCGCCGCGACGAGCGTTCCTCAGCTCGTGAAGCCGCCGTCTACGTTGATCACCGCGCCGGTCACGTACCCGGCTTCGGGGCTGGCCAGGTGTGCGACGGTGGCCGCTATCTCGGCGGCGCGAGCGTAGCGGCCGAGGGCGGTGAAGCCGGCGATGGTCCCCGCGTTCGGCCCGTCGGCCGGGTTGGCGTCGGTGTCGGTGGGCCCCGGGTTGACCAGGTTGACGGTGATGCCCCGGGGGCCCAGCTCGCGGGCCAGGCCCCGGGTCAATCCGACGAGAGCGGTCTTGCTCATCGCGTAGAGCGCCAGCCCGGGGAAGACCGCCCGTTCCCCGACGTTGCTGCCGATGCTGATGATCCGTCCACCGTCGTCCAGGTGCCGCAGCGCGGCCCGCACGGCGAGGTACGGCGCCCGCACGTTCACGGCGATCGTCTGCTCCAGCTCCGTTGCGCCGAGATCGCCGACGGCGCCGACCAGGAACACCGCCGCGTTGTTGATCAGGATGTCCAGCCGGCCCAGCTCGGCGGCGGCGCTGTCCACCGCGTCGTGAACGGCGTCCGGGTCGGCGTTGTCGACCTGGATGGCGTACGCCCGCCGGCCCAGCGCCTCGATCTGCTTCACCACGGCCGCCGCCCGCTCGGCGTTCTGCCGGTAGGTGAGCGCCACGTCGGCCCCGTCCTGTGCGAGGCGCAGCGCGATACCGGCCCCGATGCCGCGGGAGCCCCCGGTCACCAGGGCGGCCTTGCCGTCAAGTGTCGTCGTCGTCATGCAAACGATCATGTCGGCGGCTCGTGGTCGGGTCTGGCGGCCATCGGACCACTCGTTCCCAGCGCCGGGTCCGTTTTCCGCCAGCGGTCAGTGACGCCCTATTCTCGCAACGGAGCGTACGGGGGGAGCGTGGTCGTGGAGCTGGCGGACGTCGATGCGGTGCTGTTCGACATGGACGGCACGCTTGTCGACTCCGACGCCGCCGTCGAGCGGGCCTGGGAGCGCTGGGCCTCCGAGTACGCCGTCGAGCCGGCGGCGGCACTCGCGATCGCGCACGGCAGACCCGCCGACCAGACGATCCGCCGGCTGCTTCCCGCGCTGGACGACGCGGCGGTCGCCGTGGCGGCGGGCCGGCAACTGGCGTTGCAGTACGACGACCTGTCCGACGTGACCGCCACCCCGGGCGCCCACGAACTGCTGTCGGCGCTGCCCCGGTTGGGGTTGCCCTGGGCGGTGGTGACAAGCGCCGACGTCCGGTTGGCGCAGGCCCGCCTCTGTGCCGCCGGCATCGCCGCGCCCGTGCTTGTCACAGTCGAGGACGTACGCGCGGGCAAGCCGGACCCGGAGGGCTACCTGCGGGCCGCCGCGCTGCTCGACGTGTCACCGTCGCGCTGCCTGGTCGTCGAGGACGCCGAGGTCGGGGTGCGGGCCGGGCGCGCGGCAGGCGCGATGACCGCCGCGCTCAAGGGACTCGACGGTGACCTGCGGCTGGTCGACCTGACGCACCTGGCGTACGGGTTGGCAGCGGCTGCGGCACGCTGACCGCCAGCCCTGCCGAGACGGCGGGGTCAGCCGAGTCGCTGGGCCAGCCAGGGGAGCAACGCGTCGGCCTGGGCCTGCTGGAACGCCCGTACGGTGGGGATGCCGATGGGTGATGGGCGGCGGGCGCTGTCGGCGAAGAAGCCGGCCAGGCCGGCGTACACCCCGGTGAGCGCGGCAGGGTCGACACCGGCGGTGAGCGGCAGCCGGCGCAGCAGTGCCTCGGTGTCGTGCCCGCCGTGCAGCCGGACGTTCACCAGCAGCAACGCGGTGTCCAGCCAGGCGGGCCCCCGGCAGGCCCACGGCCAGTCGACCACTGTCACCGTCCCGGCGGCGTCGAGCAGCAGGTTGTCGGCCCGCACGTCCAGGTGGCAGAGGGTGTCTCCGGTCAGCGCGGCGACGCCCTCGTCGGCGGCGGCGCGCAGCTGGTCCAGGTGCGCCCGGGCCCACGGGTCCAGCCGATCCGGCGGGTCGGCGGCGATCCGGTGCCAGCCGGCGAAGTCCCCGGCCAGCAGCTCGGCGGCGGCCGGCACGTGCCCGACGGGGCTGGGGGTGAGCGCGACGGCCATCGCCTCCAGGACGTCCAGCACGCCTGTCAGCTCGTCGGCCCGCCACGGGGTTGTCGGGTGCCGTCCGTCCACGTCGGAGAAGACCAGCGCCACCCACTCGCCGTCGTCGTGGCAGCCCAGCAGGCGGGGCGTCGGCGCCGTCGCCGGCAGCGCGCCGGCGGTACGGGCCTCGGCGCGGTGCATGACCGGGCTGTCCGGGTTCTGCGCCGGGCTGACCGCCTTCACGAAGGCTCGCCGGCCGGTATCGGTGCGGACCCGGTCGGCGGTGCCCGGCGAGAAACCGCCCGGCTGGGACACCGCCTCGACCACCCGGTCACCGATGATGCCCTCCACCGCGGACCGGACCGCCGCCGGCAGATCACCCCAGCCGATCCGCGTCGCTGTCCGCTGCATCCACACACGGTGCGCCCGGCCCGCCTCGCCGAACAACCCATTTCCCGGTGGCGGCGTCGGGGCTGTTCTGCTGCACTACGCGCTGAATCCGAGATCGAAGGGGAGGCCCCGGTGGAGCTGACGTTGACGCCGATGACCGAAGAGGAACTGGCCCGGCTGTGGGAACCGCTGGAGGTGGGCTACGCCGAGGATCTGGTCGCGCACCGGGGCATGACCCCGGAGGCGGCCCGGGAGAGGTCGGCGCAACAAATGCGGGAAGGGCTGCCGGCGGGCGCGGCCACCGAGGGAGTGCTGCTGCGGGTGGCGCGGGTCGGCGACACCGAGGTCGGGTGGATCTGGGTGAGCCTGCCCGGGGTGGGTACCGCTGGCGGTCCGACGCAGGCGTGGATTCTGAACATCGAGGTCCATCCGGCGTACCAGGGGCGCGGGCACGCGCGGCGGATGATCCAGCTCATCGAGGCCGAACTGGCGGCACTCGGCGTGCCCGAGCTGGGGTTGAACGTCTTCGGCACGAACACCGTGGCGACCGGGCTCTACCGGAGTCTGGGCTTCGAGGTCACCGCGCAGCAGATGGCCAAGCGCCTCGACCCGGCGGGCTGAGCTACCCCCGGCGCCGGACCAGGACTGTTCGCCTGACCAGCGGGAAACCGTGGCGGACCGCACCTGGGGAGGAGCGACGGATGACGCATGGCGCCGGACTGACCATCGGTGTGCTCGGCTCGTACGGCGGCCGGAACCTCGGCGACGAGGCGATCCTGACCGGTCTGCTCACCGATCTACGCATGCAGGAGCCGAACGCCCGGATCATCGTCTTCTCCCGCAACCCGGAACACACCCGGGCCGCGCACCCCGACGTGGAGGCGGTGCCCTGGGAGGGCGTCAGTCGTACCGACTCGGCGTTGGTGCTGGCCCAGCTCGACCTGCTCATCCTGGGCGGCGGCGGGATCCTCTACGACCGGGAGGCCCGCCGCTACCTGCGGGTCGTCCGGGTCGCCCAGGAACGCGGCCTGCCCCTCATCACGTACGCGGTGGGCGTCGGGCCGCTCAGCGACGCCGTCGACACCGGCATGGTCCGCGAGACGCTCGCCGGCGCGACCCAGGTGACAGTCCGCGACCAGGAGTCCCGGATGGTCCTGGAAGAGGCGGGACTGCTCAACCCGATCACGGTCACCGCCGACCCGGCGTTCCTGTTGCAGCCCGCCGACTTCCCGGCGCACCTGCTCGCCGAGGAGGGGGTGCCGGCCGGTAAGAGGCTGGTCGGGATCAGCGTGCGGGAGCCGGGACGGGCCGCGGAACGCCTCGACGTCGACGGCTATCACCGGCTGCTCGCCCAGATCGGTGACTTCCTGGTGCACCGCATCGACGCGTACGTGCTGTTCGTGCCGATGGAACGCGACGACATCCGGCACGCCCACGGGGTGCTGTCGCACATGGTCGCCGCCGAGCGGGGGCGCATCCTGCACGGCACCTACTCGCCGGAGCAGGTGCTCGGGCTGATGCGCCACTTCGATCTGGCCGTCGGCATGCGCCTGCACTTTCTGATCTTCGCGGCGATGGTGGGCACGCCGTTCCTGCCGCTGCCGTACGCCGGCAAGGTCTTCGACCTGGCCCAGCGGCTCGGTGTGCCGGCGCTGCGTGGTGTGGAGCGGGAGGTGGAGGGGCCGCTGCTGGCGGAGGTCGACCGGCTGTGGGACGAACGCGCGGAACGCGCCGAGGCCACCGCCCGCCGGGTCGCCGAGGTCTGCGAGCAGGCCCGGGGCACCGCGGAGGTCACCCGTGGCGTGCTGGACAGGCTGCGCAGTCAGAGCCTCACCCGGGCCTGACCGCGATCACACCGCCGGGCCGGTCCACCGGTAGCGCCACTCGCGGCTCTCCTCGCGGGCGGACTCCAACTCGTAGATCTGCGCCTCGGCCAACCCACCGGACCCGAGGTGGTGGTGGGTGAGCGGGGGGCGGTCGTTGGTGTCCAGCTCGACGGTCACGGTCTGCCCGTCCGCCGCGCCGCCGACGAGGAGAATCTGCACGGATGAAGCCATGCGCCCATCCTGCCTGTCGCGAGCGCGCCTCGCAGCGGGATGCGGGGCAGCGCGGCGGCCCCGACGTCGTTAGGGTCGGCGAATGGCGGAGCAGACCATCGATCCGACGCTCGGCCCGGTGCTCGCCCGCGTTGGCGACGAGCGCGCCGTGTTGGACTCGTTCCTCGACTTCCACCGTGCCGTGGTGCTGCGCAAGGTGCGCGGCCTGTCCGATGCCGAGGCGACCCGCCGGCTGGTGCCCTCCGCGACCACGCTCGCCGGGCTTCTCAAGCACCTGACGCTGGTCGAGCGGAACTGGTTCCCGGTGCTGCTGGCGCCGGAGCCGGACGACGTCTACCTGAACTCGGAGGAGGACGCGGTCGCGAGCTTCACCCTCGACGAGCGTGACACGGTCGACGGGCTCGCCGAAGCGTACGAGCGGGCCTGCGCCCGCTCTCGGGCGGTCGCCGCGCGTTTCGACCTCGACCACGTGGTGCCGCACCCGCAGCTCGGTGAGGTGTCGGTGCGTTGGATCCTGGTCCACCTGATCGAGGAGACGGCCCGGCACGCCGGCCACGCCGACATCCTGCGCGAACTGAGCGACGGGTCGACAGGCGCGCTCTGAGCCCGGTTTTCGTCGTCATCCTGCTGGTAGCAGGCCCGGCGGATACTCCATGCCGTCGTGGGCGCAGGCCGCCGCGGCGACCCGTGCCGCGTACCGGGCCGCCTCCGTCAGGGGCTCGCCCCGCAGCCGGCCGGCGATCAGCCCGGCCGCGAACGCGTCGCCGGCCCCGTTGCTGTCCACCACCGCCCCGGGCGCGGCGGCGGGCGGCACCGGCACCCGCGTGCCGTCGCCCGGGTACAGCTCGGCGCCGTCCGCGCCCCGCGTCACCACCACGGTCCGGGGCGCCAGCGTGCCGGCGAGCGCCGCGGCCCGCTCGCCCAGCCGCACCCCGCTGACCAGGACCAGGTCGGCGACCTCGGCGAACGGCCGGTGGTAGGGGTTGGTGCCGTCCCAGTCGTGCAGGTCGGTGGAGAGCGACGCGCCCGCCGGGAGCGCGGCCCGCACGGCGGGCAGCAACGGCACCACCCAGTCCATGATCGAGAGGTGTACGTGCCGGACGTCCCGGACCAGTTCGGCGATCCGGCCGGGCGAGAACGGCGGGTCGCCCCGCCACGGGCGCGGGTCGTACAGCGAGGTGCGGCGGCCGCCGGGGTCCACCAGGTTCACCGACCGTCGGGTGCCACTGCGGTCCTGCGCCAGCACCGCCGGCACCCCGGCCCGGGTCAGCGCCGCCCGGACCAGATCGCCGGCCGGGTCCGCGCCGAGGGTGTCGACCACCCGTACCCGCAGGCCGAGCGCCCGACCGGCCAGCGCCACCCCGGCGCCGGTGTTGCCGATCCGCAGCTCGATCGGCTCGACGGTGTGCGAATCGGCGGCCGGCAGCGGCAGCGCGGGCACCCGGACCCGCACGTCCACCCCAAGCCCGCCAACAACCAGCAGATCCTCCACGCGTCGACGCTAACCCATGCGTCCCCTCGCCGATCTTGCACTTTCGATCGCGGGCATAACGGGCATGCAGCGCACAACGTCGACCGGAACCGCACGATCGCGCGAGGGGTGCGCCGGCGCCGCCGCGGGGCCGCCTATCCTGGGCGCGGGCGGCGACGAGGGGGAGTAGGTGCTGGTCATCCACGGGCTGTGGTTGCCCGGCTCTGGCTCGACCGCCGGCCTCGCCGTCTGGGCCGAGGACAGCGCCGCGCCGCCCCCCGCCGCCCGCTCCGGCCGGCCACCCCGGGAACGCCCGCACCCCTTCGCCGCCGGGCACGCCGACCTGGTCGCGGCCCTCGCCGACGCCGCCGAACCGGCCCGCCCGGCCACCGCGCTGCTCACCCTGCCCACCCGGGCGGGTGCACCGACCGACTCACCCGAACTGATCCGGGCCAGCGTCGCACCCCCGGCCCGCGGCCGGCTCACCCTGGCCGCGTGGCGGGTGCCCACCCTGGTGTACGCCCCGGACGACGCCCTGCCTCTCCTGCGCGCCCTGGACGACCTCCCGGCGGTGCCCGGGGCGACCCTGCGTCACCTCGCCGAGCTTGCCGACTTCGCCGCCGACCTGGTGAGCAGAGGCCGCGTCCTTCCCGGCGTCACAACGGCCGGCATCCAGACCCCGGGTGGCGGCGCGGCCGAGCCGACGGCCGACGCCCCGTCGCCGGAGGCGCAAGCGCTGCTGTCGACGCAGACGCACATGCAGACGCCGATGCAGGTGCCGACGCAAGCGCAGGTGCCGGCGCGGGCGATCTGGCGGCCGCTGCTGACCGGCACCGACGCCGGCTGGGCGCGGTCATTGGCCCTGGCCCTGCCACCCGCCGCCCGAGCAGCGACGGCGTCCACGGCCGGCGGGTCCACGGCCACGGCCTCCACGGCCACGGCCAGCGTGTCCACGGCCGGCGTATCCACGGCCACGGCCTCCACGGCCACGGCCGGCGGGTCCACGGCCGGTGCGTCCACGGCCACGGCCTCCACGGCCGGCGCGTCCCTCGTCGCCGCTGTTCCGCCCGCCCCTGTCCCGCCCGCCCGAGGCGCTGCCGCAGCCCCTGCCGCCGCCGCCCCGGCCCCCGCCTTCGCCATCTCGGGGTCCGACGGGCCGGACGGGTCCGAGTTGACGGCCGCGGCGCTTGTCGCGGACGCGCTCGACGCGCTCACCGACGCCGCCGCCCGGGCGGCCCTCGCGACCACGACGCTGGCCCGAGGCGTGCGCCCGGGTGGGCCGGCGCCCGCCTGGCTGGCCGCGCTCGCCGGCCCTCGCCGCGATTTCACTGTCGACCAGGCGGCGCTGGACATCCTCCGCGCCGAGCTGGACGACTGGCAGCGGGACGCGGCGGGCGGCGCGGTCCGGGCCAGCTTCCGTCTGGTGGAGCCGGTCCCCGACGAGGTCACCGAGCCGATTCTGGCCACCCGCCCGCTGCCCGGCGACCCGGCCGGGTTGGTGGAGGCCGGCCTCGTCGAGGAGGCCCCGGTCGTCGGCGGGCGGTGGCGGCTGGAGTTCGGGTTGCAGGCGGCCGACGAGCCGGGCCTGCACATCGACGCGGCGGAGGTGTGGCGGGCGCACACGGTCGACGGTCTCGCCGACCGGACGGCCAGCCCGCAGGAGACCCTGCTCGCCGAGCTGGGTCGGGCCAGCCGGCTCTGGCCCGACCTGGACGCCGCGCTGCGCACCGCCGCGCCCGAGGCGATGGAGCTGGACGTCGAGGGCGCGCACCGGTTCCTCAGCGAGGGCGCGCCCGTGCTGCACGCCGCCGGCTTCGGGGTGCTGCTGCCCTCCTGGTGGCAGCGCCCGTCGGCGCGACTCGGTGCCCGGCTGCGCGCCCGCAGCCGGACCGCGCCCGGCACGGTGGCCGGTACCGAGGCCGGCGTCGGACTGGACGCGCTCGTCGACTACCGCTGGGAGATCGCGCTCGGCGACCAGCCGCTGTCCGCCGACGAGTTGGCGGCGCTGGCCGAGCTGAAGACCCCGCTGGTACGACTGCGTGGTCGGTGGGTGGAGCTGAACCCCGGTCGGCTCGCGGCCGGCCTGCGTCTGCTCCGCTCGGCGGGCGAGTTGAGCGTCGCCGACCTGTTGCGCCTCGGGCTCGCCGACGGTGACGACACCGAGGCGTTGCCGGTGCTGGAGGTGACCGCCGACGGGGCGTTGGGCGACCTGCTCGCCGGTGCGGTCGAGCGCCGGCTCACCCCGCTCGACCCGCCGCCCGGTTTCCAGGGGACGCTGCGGCCGTACCAGCGGCGGGGTCTGGCCTGGCTGGCGTTCCTGCGGTCACTCGGCCTGGGCGGGGTGCTCGCCGACGACATGGGGTTGGGCAAGACGGTGCAGTTGCTGGCGCTGCTCGCCGGGGATCCGCCGGAGGCGGGGCCGACCCTGCTGGTCTGTCCGATGTCGCTTGTCGGCAACTGGCAGCGGGAGGCGGCCCGGTTCACCCCGGGGCTGCGGGTGCACGTACACCATGGGGCGGAGCGGGCGCGGGGGGCGGAGTTCACGACTGCCGCACACGGCGCGGACCTGGTTCTCACCACCTACTCGGTGGCCGCGCGCGATGCCGTGGACCTGGCCGGCATCGACTGGCACCGGGTGGTGGTGGACGAGGCGCAGGCGATCAAGAACGCCTCCACCCGGCAGGCCGAGGCGGTCCGCGCGCTGCCGGCCCGGCAGCGGGTGGCGGTGACCGGTACGCCCGTGGAGAACCGGCTCGCGGACCTGTGGTCGATCATGCAGTTCGCCAATCCGGGGCTGCTCGGCCCGGCGGCGACGTTCCGCAAGCGATTCGCCGAGCCGATCGAGCGGCACGGCGACGCCGAGGCCGCCGAGCGGCTGCGCCGGATCACCGGTCCGTTCGTGCTGCGCCGGCTCAAGACCGACTCGTCCATCATCTCCGACCTGCCGGAGAAGCTGGAGATGGAGGTGCTCTGCAACCTCACCGCCGAGCAGGCCGCCCTGTACCGGGTGGTCGTCGACGACATGCTGGCCCGGATCGAGACCAGTGACGGCATCGAGCGACGCGGGCTGGTGCTGGCCACGATGACCCGGCTCAAGCAGGTCTGCAACCACCCCGCCCAGCTGCTGCGCGACGGCTCGGCGCTGGAGGGCCGCTCCGGCAAGCTCTCCCGGCTCACCGAGATCCTGGAGGAGGTGCTGGCGGCGGGGGAGCGGGCACTGCTGTTCACCCAGTACGCGGAGTTCGGCGCGATGTTGCGCGGTCACCTCTCGGCGCGGTTCGGCCGGGAGGTGCTGTTCCTGCACGGTGGCCTCGGCAAGGCCGAGCGGGACGCCCTGGTACAGCGCTTCCAGTCGGCGGACGGGCCGCCGCTGTTCGTCCTCTCCCTCAAGGCCGGTGGCACCGGGCTCACCCTGACCGCGGCCAACCACGTGGTGCACGTGGACCGGTGGTGGAACCCGGCGGTCGAGGACCAGGCCACCGACCGGGCGTTCCGGATCGGGCAGCGCAGGCGGGTGCAGGTCCGCAAGTTCGTCTGCGCCGGCACCGTGGAGGAGAAGGTCGCCGCGATGATCGCCGACAAGCGCGCGCTCGCCCAGCGGGTGGTGGGCACCGGCGAGCAGTGGATCACCGAGCTGTCCACGGGTCAGTTGCGGGACCTGTTCGCCCTGGAGGCCGGGGCGGTGGTGGAGTGATGAGCACCGACCGTTTCGCCGACTACGGCCGTCCCCGCAAGGTCGACGGCGGGCTGCGGGCACGCAGCGCCCGGGGCGCTATCGGCAGGTCCTGGTGGTCCCGGCGCTTCCTGGAGGTGCTGGAGTCGTTCGCGCTCGGCACCCGGCTGACCCGGGGCCGGTCGTACGCGCGGGCGGGTCAGGTGCTCCGGCTGGACATCGCGCCGGGCCGGGTCACCGCCCAGGTGCAGGGCTCGCGACCCCGCCCGTACGAGGTCTCCATCGCGCTGGCGGCGTTCCCGGCCGCGCTCTGGACCCGGATCGAGGACGAGCTGGCCGGGCAGGCGTTCTTCAGCGCCCGCCTGCTCGCCGGGGACCTGCCCGACGAGCTGGAGGAGCTGTTCGTGGCGGCGGGCGCCCCGCTGTTCCCGGCCGCCGTGGACGAGCTGACCCAGCGCTGCAACTGCCCCGACTTCGCGGTGCCGTGCAAGCACCTCGCGGCCACGTTCTATCTGCTCGCCGAGGCGTTCGACGCGGACCCGTTCGAGCTGCTGCACTGGCGTGGCCGCTCCCGCGCGGACCTGCTCGACAGGTTGCGCGCCCGCCGAGCCGAGGCCACCGGCACGGCGGTGCCTCCCGGCCCGTCCAGGCCGGACGCGGTGCCGTCGGTTGTGGACGCCGTGGACGTGCTGCCGCCGGTCGGTGCGGCCCGGGCGCTCGCCGGGCTGGCGGCCACCCCCCTCGCGGAGGCGGCGGACCGCTTCTGGGCGGCACCGGTGCCGCTTCCTGACCGGCCGCCCCGACTGGCGACCGGGCCGGATCTCCTGCTGCGCCAGCTCGGCCCGCCGGCGCCGGCCATCGGTGGGCCGGGCCTGCTGGAACGGCTGCGTCGCGCGTACCGGGCCTTCGGCCCGGGGTGAGCCGTCACGTCCACCGGCGGCGGAACCGCCACATGATCGCCGCGTTGGCCACCAGCACCACCGCGCAGATCGCCCCGGCCAGTCGGCCGGCGAACACGGCCATCGCCGGGAGCGACGCCCACAGCACGATGGTCAACAACATCAGGTAGCGGCCCCTGCGGGCTCGGACCCGGTGGTCCAGCCGGGCGAAGAAGGCCGGGTCACTCTCCCGGAGCTGACGGGTGATCTGGTCGAACCTGCGCTGATCCTCTTTGCTGAGCATGGCGCTGCCTTCCCCTCACGCGTTCAGCGGTTCGGCGGCATACCCGCTGCGGTGGCGGCTCACGCTCGCCCGCTCCTCCTACTTTTCCCCAGCGTGAGGACACTTCACGTACGGCTTAGCTGAACCTTAAGTTTGCCTGTGGTGGCGAACGGCGCGGAACGTGTCGGGTACGGCGGCGCGGTCCGATCCGTACCCGGCTGCCGTACGTCCGCCCTGCTGGGAAGGTCGGAGCCCGACCCGGATCGCCGCCCGGCCACGTACGCGGTGGTGAGGGCTGTCTTAAGTGCCCTCACCGGCGTGTTCGGCCCACCTTGAAGGCACCTGAGCGCTTGGTTACCTTGCCGTAGCAACCCCCTCAGGCAACAGTCGCCGCACCTGCCGCACCCGCTCGGTCGCAGCTTCCGGCGCTCATCAGAAATCGGGATTGGTACATGGCCGACCAGAATGTGCCACCACGTCGACCGCGGGACGACCGCGGCTGGGACGGACGCCAGCACCACACCTCGGACAGCTACGGCGACCCCAGCGCGTCGTACGGATACGACTCGCCCCACCCCTACCAGGGCGGCTACCCGGCCCAGGGCGACCCGCGCGAGCAGTACGGCGACGGGTACGCGCACGCCGGACAGCCCGCCCCCGCCCCGCGTGGGCCGCAGTGGGTCGGTCCGGAGGGTCTGGGCCGCCCGGCCCCGGCACGTCCGGCCGGCGCCGGACTGCCCACCTTGGACGATGACGACGAGCCGGGCCGCAAGGTCGGCCGACGCAAGGCCATCGTCGCGCTCGGTGGCACCGCCGCCGTCGTGGCCGGTGGCGCGGCGCTGGCCATGACGCCGCAGTTCCGCAGCCTCTTCGGTGACGAGGCGGCCGCGGGCGACGCGACGGGCAGCACGGTCACCGACGGGACCGCGGCGCGTCCCAGCGGCCAGCAGCCCAGCACGGTGCGTACCTACACCGAGCAGAACGAGAGCTACATGGGCTCCCGGGCCGGCGAGGCGCTGAAGAAGAACGCGCCCAGCGGTGGCCGGACCTTCTCCGGCCCGGCCGCGGCCGCCGCGGAGACCAAGGTGACGGTCAAGACGGTGCTCGCCAAGGACCCGATCCTGCACCTGGCCCGGCGGACCACCTTCGGCGCGACCCCCGCCGTGGTCTCCGACATCAAGAAGCAGGGCATCGACGCCTGGCTCCGCGGGCAGCTCGACCCGGACAAGATCGAGCCGACCAAGGCCGAGCTGAAGCTCGCCGAGCTGCCCACCCAGACGCTCTCGGTGCAGCAGCTGCGGACCCAGCGGGACAAGCTCAACGAGCAGGGCGCCCAGCCGGAGCGCGAGGTCGTCGACGCCACCCTGGCCCGGCAGATCTGGTCGAAGCGCCAGCTGTTCGAGGTGATGGTCGACTTCTGGAACGACTTCCTGCACGTCGCCGCCGACTTCGACGGCGGCGAGGTGTACCGCACCTCGTTCGACAAGGACGTGGTGCGCAAGCACGCGCTGGGCAGCTACCCCGAGATGCTCGTCGCGGCGAACAAGCACCCCGCGCTGCTGATCTACCTGAACCAGAAGGACTCCCGCAAGGACGCCATCAACGAGAACCTCGCCCGGGAGAACCTGGAGCTGTACTCGGTGGGCGTCGACGGCGGCTACAAGGAGGGCGACGTCCGGCAGGCCGCCATGCTGCAGACCGGCCGTGGCGTCGACGACAAGGGCCAGTACGTCCTGCGCGTCAACCAGCACTACATGGGCAAGGTGAAGATCCTCGGCTTCACCCACGCCAACACGTTCGGCATCAAGGACGTCAACAACCCGACGGCCAAGGAGACCGCCGCCGTGGACGCGGCGATCGACAAGTACATCACCTACATCGCGATGCACCCCTCGACCGCGAAGTACGTGGCGCAGAGCCTCGCGACCCGGTTCGTCTCGGACACCCCGCCGAAGTCCCTCGTGGACCGGCTGGCCAAGATCTACACCAGCAACAACGGCATGATCAAGCCGGTGCTGATGGCGCTGTTCAGCTCCTCGGAGTTCTGGGCGGCGGTGGGCCAGAAGGTGCGCCGGCCGATGGAGTACCTGGTCGCCACGTACCGCATCCTGGGCGTCTCGCCGGAGGCGTCGGCGAAGAACGACAACGGCGACAACAAGCGCACCCCGTTCGCCCGGGGCCTGCGGCAGATCCACGACAAGCTGCGCGAGCTGGGCCAGTACCCGATGGGTCAGCCCACCCCGGACGGCTACCCCGACGTCTACGTCGCGTGGACCTCGGCCGGCACGATGGTCAACGGCTGGAACGAGGCCGGCGAGATCATTGCCGGCTACCGCACCTCCTTCACGTACACGGCACCGGAGAAGCTGGTCGCCAAGCCGCCGGCCACCGCCGGGGCGTACGTGGACGCGCTCGCCCAGCGGCTGGTCCACCAGAAGCTCACCGCCCGGGAGAAGAACCTGATCCTCGGCGTCGCCGGCGTCTCGGCGACCACCAAGGTCGATGCCACGTTCAACGGGGCCATCACCGCCGTCGCGCGGGCGATCCTCGCGTCCCCCCAGCACCACCTCCGGTGAGGCACCCGATGGAGAAGACTGTGTACAACTCTTTCCCCCTGCACCCCGAATGCCCCGACCTGGGGCGGCTGGCCGACAACCCGACCGAGGCCCTGCTGCGCGCGGAGGCCGACATCGTCGCCGCCGAGCAGGCCGCCGAGGCCGACCGCTACCGGACCCTGGAGGATCTGGAGGAGGCCCAGCAGGACGGTCGCGGCGTCACCCGGCGGACCTTCGTCGCCGGTGCCGCGGCCACCGCCACCGCGCTGGCCACCGCCCAGTTCGTCACCACCTCGGCGTCGTTCGCGGCGACCAAGACCGGCACCCTGATCCACGTCTTCCTCTACGGCGGGCTGGACGGGCTGAGCCTCGTCGCACCGGACAGCGACCCGGCACTGACCAAGGGCCGGCCCGAGCTGCTGCTCGGCAACGACTCGCTGGCCCTGGCCCGCGGCTTCAAGCTGACCAGTGCGTTCAAGCCGCTGGAGCAGTACCTCAAGGCCGGTCAGTTGGGCTTCATTCCGGCGGTCTCGGACGAGCGGCTGTCCCGCAGCCACTTCCAGGCCGCGGACGCCTGCAACCTGGGCGGTCTGCCGCACGAGACCGGCGGCCGGGGCTGGCTGGACAACCTGGTCGACCACCTCGGCACGGGCACCGCCTTCCGTGGCGTCGGCATCGGCAGCACGCTGCCCCGTTCGCTTGTCGGCAACAACGGCGCGCTGTCGCTGAACAGCGTCGGCTCGCTGCGGCTCAACGGCGACGACAAGTTCCGTGCCGCCACCGAGAAGGCGATCAAGGGGCTCTTCACCGGGATCAACCACCCGGTCGAGGAGGCCGTGCAGGACGGCATGGGCGCGCTCGCCACCGCGCAGAGGCTCGCCGCCAAGCCGTACCAGCCCGCCGCGGGTGTCAAGTACGAGGGCATCGGCAACGCCTTCCAGCAGCTCGCCCAGCTCATCAAGGGCGGCGCCAACGTCCGGGTCGCCACCGTCGGCATGGGTGGCTACGACACCCACGAGAACCAGGGCACCCAGGAGGGCGGTCAGCTGCACCGCCGACTGGGCGAGCTGGCCAGCGCGATGGCCGCCTTCTTCACCGACCTCGGCCCGCAGGCCGCCGACGTGACGATCATGGTGTCCAGCGAGTTCGGCCGGCGGGTCAGCTCCAACAAGGGCGGCACCGACCACGGGCACGGCGGCGTGGTCACCGTGCTCTCCGGCAAGAAGCTGGCCAGCTCTCTGCTGGGCACCTGGAACGGCCTAGACAAGTTGGACTCCGGCGACGTGCCGGAGTACAACAACATGTTCAACGTGTACGGCTCGGTGGCGCAGGGTCGGTTCGGCCTGACCAACGCGCAGGTGGAGAAGATGCTCTTCCCCGGCAGCGACCGGGCCTACAAGCCGATGAAGCTGTACGCGTGACGCATTCGCACACCCACGCCGCCGGCCGCCGCACCGGGACCTCGTCCCGGCACGGCGGCCGGTCGGCTGCACCCGTACCCCCGCAGATCCCGGCCCGGCGCGGACCCGGCGGCCGGCGGCTGCTGGCCGCGCTGCTCCTGGTCGGGCTGGTCGCCAGCGTGCTG
The DNA here is from genome assembly GCF_040678875.1 of Micromonospora sp. NPDC049274. Lineage (NCBI taxonomy): Bacteria > Bacillati > Actinomycetota > Actinomycetes > Micromonosporales > Micromonosporaceae > Micromonospora > Micromonospora sp. NPDC049274. The sequence goes on along the minus strand of NZ_JBFAQS010000006.1, from coordinate 241,826 downwards.
CCCTGGTGGCTGGGCACGGCCGCCGGCTCGCTGCCGACCACCGCGGCCACCGTCACCGCGGCCGGCCGGATCACCGGCCTGATCGCCGGCTACCTGCTGCTCGTGCAGGTGCTCATGATGAGCCGTCTGTCGGTGCTGGAGCGGTGGATCGGCGGCGAGCAGCTCGCCCGCTGGCACCGCGACATCGGCGCGACGCTGCTGGTCGCCGTGTTGTCGCACGTGTCGCTGATCCTCGTCGGGTACGCCGACCTGCGGAACCACTCGATCTTCGCCGAGGTGGGCACGCTGCTCGGCGACTACGAGGACATGCTCTCGGCCTTCGTCGCCGCCGGCATCATGCTCGTGGTCGGCTTCAGCAGCATCCGGGCGATCCGTCGGGCGCTGCCCTACGAGGTGTGGCACCTGCTGCACCGGTCGAGCTACCTGGTGCTGCTGCTCGGCTACGGGCACCAGTTCAGCCACGGCGCGCAGCTCTACAAGCCGGGCCCGGTGCGGACCGGCTGGATCGCCCTGTACCTGCTGGTGGTCGCCGCCCTGCTCTGGGGCCGGGTGATCGCGCCGCTGGCGTTCAACATGCGTCATCGGCTGCGGGTCGCCGACGTGGTCGCGGAGAGCCCGGACACGGTCTCCATCTACCTCACCGGGGATCGGCTGGGCCGGCTGGAGATGCTCGGCGGCCAGTACTTCCGCTGGCGCTTCCTCACCCCCGGCAGCTGGTGGCAGTCGCATCCCTTCTCCGTCTCCGCCGCAGCCAACGGCCGCTGGCTGCGGCTCACCGTCAAGGTCGTCGGCCGGCACACCGCCGACCTGCGCGACCTCGACCCGGGAACCCGGGTCTGGGCCCACGGCCCGTCGGGAACCTTCACCGCGGCGCACCGGGTGCGCGAGCGGGCGCTGCTGATCGCCGGCGGCAGCGGCATCACGCCCATCCGGGCCATGCTGGAGGAGCTGCCGCCGGGCGCCGCCCTGATCTACCGGGCCCGTACGCCCGCCGACGTGCTGCTCAGCCGGGAACTGGACTGGCTGGCCCAGGAACGCGACACGTCGATCTGGTACGTCATCGGCTCCCGCGACGACCCCGGCCCCCGCCAGCTCATGAGCCCCGACGGGCTGCGCCAACTGGTGCCCGACGTGGCCCGGCGCGACGTCTACCTCTGCGGGCCCCCCGGGCTGGTGGAGCAGTCGGTGCGCGCGCTGCGCCGCGCCGGCGTACCCCGCCGACAGATCCACCTGGCCACCTTCGAGCTGTAGGAAGGCATCGCATGCGTCGCGCGTTGTTCGCGATCACCGGCCTGGCCGCCAGCACCACAGTCCTGGTGGTGCTCAAGGGCTCGCCGGGCACCACCCAGGTCGCCCAGAACCTGCCCACCGCGCAGCCGGTCAACCCGACCCCGCAGGCCGTCGACCCGAGCGCCGCCCCGGCTGCCGACCCGACGGGCGCGGCGCCGAAACCGTCGGTGACCGCCGGCGCACCGTCGTCGTCGCCCAAGCCGACCAGGACCACCGCGCGGCCGTCGGGCACGAAGACCACCGCGAAGGCCCCGACCGCGCCGCGCACCACCAAGGCGCCGCAGTCGACCACCCGCCGGGTCACCGGCCCCACCGTGGACACGGCCGATGGCTACGGGTACGTGCAGGTGCAGATCGTGGTCTCCGGCAACCGGATCGTCGACGCGGTGACGTTGTCGCTGCCCAGCGGGGGCGAGTCCGACATCCACAGCGGCGACGTCCGGAACAAGTACAACGGCACCGGCGGTGAGGTGGTGCAGAAGCAGAGCGCCAACCTCAACACCGTCTCCGGCGCCACCGAGACCAGCAACGCCTACAAGACCTCGCTGCGGGCCGCGATCGAGCAGGCGTTCTGACGTGCCGGCGGCGATGATCCGACCCGGGCTGTGCCGGGTCGAGCAGATCATGGGTACGGCGATCACCCTGGACCTCGCCGACGACCTGCCTCCCGCGCGCCTGTACGAGCTGGCCGATGACGTCTTCGCCTGGATGCGCGAGGTCGACGCCCGGTTCAGCACGTACCGGGCGGACAGCGAGGTGTGCCGCTTCGACCGGGGCGAGGTGCTGCTGTCCGAGGCGTCGGCCGACCTGCGGTTCGTACTGGAGGCGTGCGCCGACCTGTGGGGCGCCACCGACGGCTTCTTCGACGCGTACGCCACCGGACGGCTCGACCCGTCCGGGTTCGTGAAGGGCTGGGCGGCGCAGGTCGCCTCGGACCGGCTGCTCGCCGCCGGCGCGGCGAACCACTGCGTCAACGCCGGCGGCGACGTACGCGTGCGCGGCTTCTCACCGGCCGGGGAGCCGTGGCGGATCGGCATCCGGCACCCCTGGGACGCGATGGCGACGTGTCTGGTGCTGGCCGGCACCGACCTGGCCGTGGCCACCTCCGGCGTGTACGAGCGGGGCCGGCACGTGCTGGACCCCCGCCGGGGCGCGCCGGCCAGCGGGCTGCGCTCGGTGACAGTGGTCGGCAGCGACCTCGGCGTCGCCGACGCCTACGCCACCGCCGCCCTGGCCATGGGGGCTGCCGGGATCGGCTGGCTGGACCGTCTCGGCGATCACACGCACGCGGTCGTCACCGACGACGCCCGCCAGTTCCACTCCACGGCGCTTCCGCTGACGGTCTAGCGCCGGCCCTAACGCAGCGGACGATGGGTGCCGGCGGGGCGCGTGCCGGTGGGGCGGGGCCGCCCGGGGCGCGAACCGGCCGGGCGGGTGCCCGCCCAGCGGTGCCGTGGGTGGCTGCGACGGGGCGGTTCCGTGCCGCCGGGATACGGCGACCTGTCGTGCGTGGACATCGTTCCCCCGTTCGTGGCGCGCGTTCGCGCCGTCACCTGCTCAACGAGCGCCGGCCGTCCGGCGACGCTGTCGGTCACCGGATCGAATCGTCGGCCGGGGCCGGTTCACCTACCCCGGCGGGGCAGGGGCAGGTGACCGGGGAGCAGGTCGGGTGCGAGCGTCACCCCGCTGGCCCGCAGCGCCTCGATCAGGGTGTTCTGCACCAGGTAGGAGTCGGGGAGCTGCCAGCGGGCCTGCTCCGGGGCGACCGCCCAGCGGACGGTCCCCTCGGGCAGCCGGGTGGGTGGCGCCGGGATCCACGAGCCGGGCCCGTGCCGGACGACGTGGAAGCAGTGCTCCAACTCCGGTCGCAGCGGGTCTCCGGGGCGGACCAGGAACATCCACCGGCCGGTGGGGGTGACCAGCACGGGTCCGCGGACGCCGGTGCCGGCCGGGTGGACCTGCACGGCGTCGAGCACGTGTCGGCCGAGGTGGGCCGGCACCTCCAGCACGTCGAAGGTCCGGCCAGTGGGCAGCAGTACGCCGTGCGGGCGGGTTCGCCACCAGGTGGCCACCCGGGCCGGGTCGGTGGTGGCGGCCAGCTCCCAGTTCTCCAGGGCGGGGTGGCAGCCCACCGTGGGGCAGCCGGCCCGACCGCACACGAACCTGCTGCGGGCGAGGCAGGCGCCCGGCGTCACCTCCCAGCCGTGTACGGCGTACCGGATGGCGATCCGGCGCAGCCGGACGCGTTCCAGCGGCGACAGTTCGGCGACGCGCGGTACGACGTTCCCCCACATGTGTGCCATCTCCCCTCGTCGGGCCCGGCTGACGCCAGGTCGCATGTCGAGCACCGTCACTGCCGTAACCCACGATCGTTGAGGTTGACGAACGGCTCGTGCAACTTGCACGAAAGCTACGAGGACTGGCTGTCCGGCTGACGTACAGGCTGTGCGACCAGCGAAAACTTCAAGATGGACGACTGATCGCCGCACCCGCGGACATCGCCGGCACTCGATCAGTGGCGGCGGCAGGGGAGGGATGGGGAGATGGACGAGCTACCCATTGGGCGGCGAGTGGCCTACTGGCGGGGGCGGCGCAAGATGTCGCAGCAGGTCTTCGCCGACCGTCTGGGCAAGTCGAAGAGCTGGGTGGACAAGGTCGAGCGGGGTGTCCGCCGGCTGGACAAGTTCTCCGTCCTCTACGAGATCGCCGACATCCTGCAGATGGATGTGCAACTGCTGATGGGCCGGGACCCGGAGCGGCGTACCGACGCGCTGAACTGCATCGACCAGGTCGAGGTGCAGGAGATCCGGGCGGCCCTGGAGCGGTACGACTCGATGAGCGCCTACTTCGACGCCGTGCCGTACCCGCCTCCGCTTGACGACATGCGCAAGGCCGTCAACCACGCCTGGCTCACCTACCAGTACGGCCGCTACGGGATGCTCACCCGGGCGCTGCCCAAGCTGCTGCGCGACGCTCAGGCGGCCGACGCCGCCTACGGGGGAACGCAGGCGCCGGAGGCGGCCCACCTGCTCGGGCAGGTCTATCAGATCGCCTCGTCGGTGTTGCGCAAGCTCGGCGAGTTCGAGCTGGCCTGGCTGGCCGCCGACCGGTCGATGGCGGTGGCCCAGCGAGCCGACGACCCGCTGCTGGCAGGCATCGCCACCACCCGGGTCTGCAACGCCCTGGTCGCCATGGGCCGGGCCCGGCCGGCGCTGGAGCTGAACGTCCAGATCGCCAACCGGCTGGTACCCGGCGGCAGCAACGAGGTCTCCCCGGCCCGGCTGTCCGTCTACGGGATGCTGCTGTTGCAGGGGGCGATGGCCGCGTCCCGGATCGGCGACTCGGCAAGCGTCGACGACCTGATCAACTGTGCGCAGGAGGCCGCCACGCTGCTCGGCGGGGACCACAACCACTACTGGACCTCATTCGGCCCGACGAACGTCGAGCTGCACCGGGCCGCCGCCGCCGTCGAGTTGGGGGACGGGGGCCGCGCGGTCGAGGTGCACCAGGTGCGCATCGAGGAGCCCGCGTTCAACGCGTTGCTGCCCGAGCGCCGCGCCCACCACCTGCTCGACATCGCCCGGGGGTACGCCCAGATCGGCGACGTGGCGAACGCCGGCGAGATGTTGCTGCTCGGCGATCGGCTCGCGCCGTCGGAGATCCGCTGCCGGCCCATCGCGCACGAGGTGATGTCGGACGTCCTACGTCGCACACGTGGTGCGCCGCCTTCTCCGATAGCGGAGTTGGCTGAGCACATGGGAGTAGGGGTATGAGCGCGGAGCCGGCTTGATGACCGGCGCACCACGCACCAGCGAGCGCCGTGCGGTGCTCTACGTCATCGCCTGCGGTTCGCCGCTGGCCCGCCACGTCGGTCGCCTGGTCGACCTGGCCCAGTCGGACGGCTGGGACGTCTGCGTGATCACCACACCGGACGGCGCCAAGTTCGTCGACCAGCCGGCCCTGGTGCGGCAGACCGGCCACCCGGTGCGGACGCACTACAAGAACCCCGGTGACCCGGACGTGCTGCCGTCGGCCGACGCCATGATCGTCTGCCCGGCGACAGTGAACACGGTCAACAAGTGGGCCGCCGGTATCGCCGACACCCTCGCTCTCGGGTTGCTCGTCGAGGCGCAGGGCAAGGGCGTTCCGATCGTCGCGGTGCCGTACACAAATGTCGCGATGGCCGCCCACCCGGCGTTCCGGGCCGGCGTGGCCCGGCTGGCCGACTGGGGTGTCACGGTGCTCTTCGGTGACCATGTGGTCGCCCTGCACCCACCCGGAACGGGTGAACAGCATCTGCACGCGTTCCCCTGGCAGATGCCGCTGGCCGCGCTGCGGACCGTCGCGTACCGGGCCGCCTGAGCGTCCGGCGGTCGCCTCGGCCAGTTCGACGGACCGGCGCGGTCGGGCCGGGCGTCGCCGCCCGAAGCTCCCCGCGCCGGTAAGCTGGCCCGCCGTGAGCATCAGCGCATCCACAGCCACGGTGACGGACGTGGTCGCCGAGTTGGAACGGCGCTACCCGCCGAGCTGGGCCGAGGAATGGGACCGCGTCGGCCTGGTGCTCGGCGAGCCGAGCGCCCCGGTCCGGCGGGTGCTCTGCGTGGTCGACGTGGTGCCCGAGACGGTCGCCGAGGCGCTGGCCGTCGGCGCCGACATGATCGTCGCGCATCACCCGCTGCTGCTGCGGGGGGTCTCGTCGGTCGCCCCGACGACAGTCAAGGGGCGGATCGTCCACCAGCTCATCCGGGCCGGCGTGGCGCTCTACGTGGCGCACACCAACGCCGACGTGGCGTCCCCCGGCGTCTCCGACGCCCTCGCTGCCCGGTTCGGCCTGACCGGGCTGCGTCCGTTGCAGCGGCCGGCGACCGGCTCGCCCGCCTTCGGCGACGACCGGGGCATCGGCCGGATCGGGGAGCTGCCCCGTCCGATGACACTCGCCGAGCTGACCCGGCACGCCGCCACCGTGCTCCCCGTCACGTCCTGGGGAGTTCGCGCCGCGGGGGATCCCGGGCGTATGGTTCGTACCCTCGCCGTCAGCGGCGGGTCGGGGGACAGCTTCCTCGGCGCCGCGACCGCCGCCGGGGTGGACGCGTTTCTCACCTCCGACCTGCGGCACCATCCGGCCAGCGAGCACCTCGCCGCCGATGGTCCCGCCCTGATCGACGCCGCTCACTGGGCGACCGAACGACCGTGGCTGGACGACCTGGCCGCCCTCCTCCGAGAGGCGCCGGGCGTCGAGACGCTGGTGTCCGACCTGGACACCGACCCGTGGACCGTGCACGCCGCCGCACCCGTTGTGGACGACAAGGAGCCCGACCGTGAAGGCTGAACCCCAGGTCCAGCGCCGCCTGCTCGACCTTCAGGCGATCGACACCAACCTCGCCCAGCTCGCGCACCGTCGCCGGTCGCTGCCGGAGCGGGCCGAACTGGAGGCGTTGGCCCGGGAGCTGTCGTCGCTGGAGGACGAGCGGGTTCGCGCCCAGGTCGCGGTCGACGACCTGGACCGGGACATCGCCCGCCTGGAGAAGGACGTCGAGCAGGTGCGGGCCCGCAAGGAGAAGGACCAGAACCGGCTCGCCGCCGGCACCGGTCCGGCCCGCGAGCTGGAGGCGCTCCAGCACGAACTGGCCTCGCTCAACAGGCGCCAGGGTGACCTGGAGGACGCCGAGCTGGAGCTGATGGAGCAGCGCGAGACCGCGCAGAGCGTGCTGGACGGCGTGGAGCAGCGGTTGGCCGACGCCCGGGAGAAGCGGGCCGCCACCGAGCAGCGCCGCGACGACGCGCTCGCCGAGATCGCCAAGGAGGAGGAGTTCAAGCGGGGCGCCCGGCAGCCGCTCGCGGCCGACCTCCCCGCCGAGCTGGTCACCCTCTACGACAAGATCCGCGCGGACACCGGGCTGGGCGCGGCCCTGCTCACCGCCGGCCGCTGCGGTGGCTGCCGGCTGGACCTCTCCGGCGCCGACCTGGCCCGCATCCGCAAGGCCGCGCCGGACGACGTGGTCCGCTGCGAGGACTGCCGACGGATCATGGTCCGTACCAACGAGTCGGGCCTGTAGGTCGTGGCGCCGCGCGTGGTCGTCGTCGAGGCCGACGGTGGGTCCCGGGGCAATCCGGGGCCGGCCGGCTACGGCGCGGTGGTGCGCGACTCGGAGACCGGCGAGGTGCTCGCCGAGCGCTCCGAGTCGCTGGGCACGGCTACCAACAACGTCGCCGAGTACCAGGGGCTGATCGCCGGCCTGCGGGCCGCCGCCGAGGTGGACGCCGCCGAGGTGGACGTCCGGATGGACTCCAAGCTGGTGGTCGAGCAGATGTGCGGCCGGTGGCAGATCAAGCACCCCGGCCTGCGCCCGCTCGCCGCCCAGGCGGCCACCCTGGTAGGCCGCTTCGACGCGGTCCGCTTCACCTGGATCCCCCGCGAGCAGAACCGGCACGCCGACGCGCTCGCCAACGCCGCCATGGACGCCGCCGCCGGCCGACCCACCGCGCCGCCGGCCTCTCTCGGCGCACCGGCCTCGGCCAGCGCCCCGGCCGGCGGCGCCTCGACGGGCAGCGACCCGGCGACCGCGCCGGCCTCCTGGGAGCCCCGGCCGAGCTTCACGGCCACCCGCCTGATCCTCGTGCGGCACGGCGAGACCGCGTACACCGAGCAGGGCCGCTACTCCGGCCGCGGCGACGTGCCGCTCTCCGAGCGCGGCCGGGCCCAGGCCCGCGCCACCGCCGCCCGGGTGGCCGCGCTGGCCCCGTCCGTCGCGGCCGTGCTCAGCTCACCCCTTTCCCGGTGTACGGCCACCGCTGCCGCGATCGCCGGGGCGATCGGTGACGTGCCCGTGCGCACCGAGGCCGACCTGATCGAGTGCGACTTCGGTCAGTGGGAGGGGCGCACCTTCGCCGAGGTACGCCAGCAGTGGCCGGGGGAGATGGACGCCTGGCTCGCCTCGCCGCGGATCGCCCCGCCCGGTGGGGAGTCGTTCACCCAGGTCGCCGAGCGCGTGCACCGGGTCGTCGGCGCGCTGCCGAAGGCGTACCCCGGGGAGACCGTGGTGGTCGTCTCGCACGTCTCGCCGATCAAGCTGGCGCTGCGCGACGCCCTCGCCGCCAGCGACGCCTTCCTGCACCGGCTCTTCCTGGACGCGGCCGGCATCTCGGTGCTCGACATGTGGCCCGACGGCGGTATCGCGGTACGCACGGTCAACGACACCGCGCACCTCGCCGCCCTCTGAGCCGGCACACCCCAACCCATTCGGCCGACCGGCCGGTCACGCCGTTCGGCGCAGCCGGTCGGCCGTTCGGCGCAGAGCCGTCCACGCGCTGATCGTGACGGCAGTCACAGAGTCGTAGCCTCCGGCCGTCACATCGCGTGCCACGACTCCCCGGAGGTGTGTCAGATGCCTGCACCGGAACCGGAGGCGCCCACCACGGCGCCGACCCGGGCGAAGGACCACAGTCCCTGGAACTGGTTGCTCTTTCTCCCCATCCTGGTGCCGCTGATCCCGGCGTTCTTCAACAGCGACGCGCCCCGGATCTTCGGGTTCCCGCGCTACTACTGGCTGCAACTGGCCTGGATCCTGCTCGGCGTCTCCACCACGACGCTTGTCTACCAGATGACGAAGAAGCGGGGAGGCCGCTGATGTGGCGCGACCATCTCACCGAGATCATCGTCTTCTCCGTGCTGTTCCTGCTGGTCAGCGCGATGGGCTTCGTCGCCGCGCGCTGGCGGCGGCCGACGGACATGGCGCACCTCGACGAGTGGGGGCTGGGCGGGCGCAGCTTCGGCGGCTGGATCACCTGGTTCCTGGTCGGCGGTGACCTCTACACCGCGTACACCTTCGTGGCGGTGCCGGCGCTGATGTTCGGAGCCGGAGCGGCCGGGTTCTTCGCCGTGCCGTACACGATCGTCGTCTACCCGCTGGTCTTCCTGGTGCTGATCCGGCTCTGGTCGGTCTCGCACCGGCACGGCTTCGTCACCCCGGCCGACTTCGTCCGTACCCGGTTCGACTCGCCGGTGTTGGCGCTGCTGATCGCGATCACCGGCATCGTGGCCACGATGCCCTACATCGCGCTGCAACTGGTGGGCATCGAGGCGGTCCTGAAGACGATGGGCGTCACGGGGGAGAGCACCCTGGCCCGGCACCTGCCGATCATCATCGCGTTCGCCATCCTGGCCGCGTACACCTACCAGTCGGGGCTGCGCGCACCGGCGCTCATCGCGTTCGTCAAGGACAGCCTGATCTACGTCGTCATCCTGGTGACGGTCATCTACCTGCCGTACAAGCTCGGCGGTTGGGGTGACATCTTCGACGCCGCGGACGCGAAGTTCCAGGCGTCACCGAACCCGAACGACGGCATCCTGCTCAACGGCAACAACCAGTTGCAGTACGTCACGTTGGCGTTCGGCTCGGCTCTGGCGCTGTTCCTCTACCCGCACAGCATCACCGGCGTGCTGGCCAGCCGGAACCGCGACGTGATCAAGCGCAACATGTCCGCGTTGCCGGCGTACAGCCTGCTGCTCGGTCTGATCGCGTTGCTCGGCTACATGGCCATCGCGGCCGAGGTGAAGCCGCTGCCGGGGGCGTCGGCGGGCAGCGTCGACAACAACACGATCGTGCCGCTGCTGTTCGACAAGCAGTTCCCGGACTGGTTCGCCGGCGTCGCGTACGCGGCGATCGGCATCGGCGCGCTGGTGCCGGCGGCGATCATGTCGATCGCGGCGGCGAACCTGTTCACCCGCAACATCTACAAGGAGTACCTGAAGCGGGACGCCAGCCCGGCGCAGGAGGCGAACGTCTCGAAGATCACCTCGCTGGTGGTCAAGGTCGGGGCCGTGGCCTGCATCGTGTTCCTCGACCCGCAGTTCTCGATCGACCTCCAGCTCATCGGCGGCGTGATCATCCTCCAGACGCTGCCGGCCGTGGCGCTGGGCCTCTACACCCGCTGGTTCCACCGGACCGCCCTGATCGCCGGCTGGGTCGCCGGCATGGGGCTCGGCATGTGGATGCTCTACCAGGTGGCCAGCCCGACGAAGAAGCACTTCGGCGGGTCCGCGTTCCCGTTGGAGAAGTTCGGCTTCGACACGCCCAAGACGATCTACGTGGGCATCGTGGCGGTGCTTGTCAACCTGGCGGTCGCCGCCCTGCTGACGCTGATCCTGCGGGCCACCAGGGTGTCCGAGGGCGTCGACGGCACCACGCCTGACGACTACTTCGCCGACGAGGGCGACCCCCGCGTCACCCCGGGCGTCGAGCGCGACGCCGACTCGGCCCGCGAACCGGTCGCCTGACCTCCGGCCCGCCCGGGCGCCGACGTGGTCGGCACCCGGGCGGGCCGTTCCGACGTGGTCAGCGCCTCGGCGGGCAGACCCGCCACCCTGCGAGCGTCGCCTGCCGCGGCATCACCTGGTTGCGGCGTCGTCCCGTCGCTCCGTCGTCCGGTCGCTCCGTCGTCCGGTCGCTCCGTCGCGGCGTCGCCTGTCGCGGCGTCGCCCCAAGATCGTGCTCGATCCTTGTTCTAGTGGTGTCGGGCCGCGGCGGATGCCACTACAACAAGGATGTTGCGAGATCTTGGCGGTCGAAGGGGCACGCGCCGTCCGGCTAGCCTCGGCGTGGTCGGCGCCTCGGCGGCAGCTCGGGGTGATCGGCATCCGGGCGCGCCACCGCCGGGGCGAGCGGGCCTCGTTCGGGCCCTTTGGCGCTGATGTCGCCGACGAATCAGGCACGGCCCGCGGGCGCGGCCTGCCTGGGGCGCGGCCTGCTTGGGGCACGGTCCGCCCGGGGCGCGGCCCGCCTGGACGCGGCCTGCTTGGGGCGCGGCTCGCCTGGGGCGCGGGTCAGCGGCGGTTCGGGTCAGCGGCGGCGCGGTCAGCGGTTGCGGTTGCGGTTGATCAGGGCGTGGTTGAGGCGGCCCAGCAGGGTCGCCAGGCTGGCCCGGTCCTCGGCGCTCCAGCCGGCCAGCATGTCCCCGTAGAGCCTGATCCGGGCGGCCTGCACGGCTGCCATCCGCTGTAGCCCGGCCGGGGTGGGGGAGATGACAGTGCCCCGGCCGTCCGTCGGGTCGGGGGCGCGGACGATCAGGCCGTCGCGCTGCAGGGCGGAGACCTGCCGGGTCACCGTCGAACCGTCCAGGTTGAGCCGCGCGGCGAGGGCCGAGACGTTCTGCGGGCCGGCGGAGTCCAGGTGCCGCAGGATGACGTACGCCGCGCGGTCCAGCACCCGGTGCTCGTCGGTGCCGGTGGCCCGCCGGGTGGCCTCGCCGAAGCGCATCAGCAGGGCCACCTCGGTCTCGATGTGGCCGAGGGTGCTCTCGTGGTCGTCGCTCATAGCTGTATGATACAGAATAACTACCTGTACGATACAGCTACTTGGGGAGTCGGAGTGGATCGGAGTTCAGAACCGAACCGCAGTGCCATCTACGCCACCACACTTGTGGCCTTCCTCGCCATCGCCGGCATCGCCGTCGTCGACCCGATCCTGCCGGCCATCGGTGAGGCGATCGGGGTCACCGCCTGGCAGGTCGAGCTGCTGTTCACCGCGTACATCGCGGTCATGGCCCTCGGCATGATCCCGGCGACGCTCGCCAGCGGCCGGTTCGGGTTCAAGCCGGTGTTGATCGCCGGTGTCTCGGTGGTCGGGCTGGCCGCCATCCTCGCCTCGTTCAGCGACAACATCGTGCAGCTGTCCGTGCTGCGCGGCGTCTGGGGGCTGGGCAACGCGATGTTCTTCGCCACCGCCATGGTGGTGCTCGTCAACCTGGCCATCGACCGGGAATGGGTCGTCGGCCTCTTCGAGACAGCCCTCGGCCTCGGCTTCGCCGTCGGCCCGCTGATCGGCGGCCTGCTCGGCCAGGTCTCCTGGCGGCTGCCGTTCTTCGTCTGCGGCGTGTTCATGGTCCTCGCCCTCGGCGTGGCCGCCCGCAAGCTGCGCGAACCCACCAACCGGCAGGCCCCGGTACGTGTCGGCCAGATTTTCGCCACCTACCGCAAACCGGCGTTCATCGCCCTCTGCGTGGTGACCGCCGCGTACAACTTCGTGTTCTTCGTCGTACTCGGCTACACGCCGCTCTTCCTGGGCCTCGACGTCGTCCCGCTGGGGCTCGCGTTCACCGGCTGGGGCCTCGGCCTGGCCACCGGCATCCTGGTGATCGGCCACCGGCTGGCCCACCGGATCGGCGCGGTGCAGACGGTCGGCGTGGCCATCGCCGGCCTGCTGGTCTGCATGGTCCTCTTCGCGACCTCCACCAGCACCGCCGAGGCGCTTGTGGTGCTCGTGCTCGCCGGCCTCTGCATGGGCCTGGCCAACGCCAACCTCACCGACCTGGCGCTCGGCCTCGGCTCCAGCGACCGCCGGCTCGCCACCGGCGCGTTCAACCTGGTCCGCTGGGGCGCTGCCGCGCCCGCGCCGATCATCTCCGGCAAGCTCGCCGAGCGTTCGCTGGCCCTGCCGTTCTGGGTCGGCTTCGGGGTGCTCGCCGTCGGCGTGCTTGTCTACCTGGCGTTCGCGCACGTGATGGCCGCCGGCTACGGCGAGCGGGTGCTGTGGTCCCGCTGGAACCGTGCCGCCGCGGACACCGAACACGCGCCCGAAGAACCGGTAGGCGAGGCCTACTGACCGTCCCGGCCCCTGCCCGCCGCTCCGCGACGCGCGCCGGCCAAGATCCGCGCAGTTTCGGGGAAACTGCTGCCTCGCGACCGGTTGAGGCAGCACTTTCCCTGAAGTTGCGTGAATCTTGGGCCGGCGCGTGTGGTGTTCGCGGCGCCGCCGCTCAGGTCAGCGCGCGATAGAGCAGGTAGAGGCCGATCGTCGTACCGAACACCACGATCAGCGTCTTGAGCACCACCGGCGGCAGCCGACGGACCAGCCGGGCGCCCGCGTACCCCCCGATGAGGGTGGCCGGCGCGACCACCGCGACGGCCGCCCAATTCAACGGGCCGAACAGGGCGAACACCACGAGCGTCGTGAGCCCCACCACCGCGGAGAGCAGATTCTTGATCGCGCTCACCCGCGCCAGCGTCGCGTCCAGCACCAGCGCCAGGCCGGCGACAAGCATCACCCCGAGCGCCGCGCCGAAGTATCCGCCGTACACCGAGCCGAGCGCCACCATCGTCTGTACCGCGACCGTCCGCTGTCGCGGCGACAGGTCGCGGGGGTGGCCGACCAGCCGGCGCAGCGGATCCTGGAAGGCCAGGACCGCTGTCGCGCCGAGGACCAGAAAGGGTACGACCAGCTCGAACGCGCGGGCCGGCGTGGCCAGCAGCAGCAACGCCCCGACGATAGTGCCCACGATGGTGGTCGGCACCAGCGTGGCGAGCGCCCGGGGGCGCGGCAGGTCCATGCGGCTGCCCGCCACGCTAGCCACGTACCCGGGGAACACGGCGACGGAGTTGCTGACGTTCGCCGGCACCGGCGGTAACCCGATCGCGATCAGCGCCGGGAAGGTGATCAGTGAACCGCCACCGGCCACCGCGTTGACCGTGCCAGCGGCGAGACCGGCGGCGAGCAGCAGCGCGGCGTGGGAGAGATCCATAGCCCCACGAGGCTAGCGCCCGCCTCCCGGGGCGGATCCGTCGGACCGCCCTTGAGCAGCGCGATCTTGCTCGGGCGGGGCGGCAATACCGGTGGCACGGTCGTCGTTAGGATGGGAGCGCGACGGACGAGTCGACCGGGCGGTCGCGTCGGCGGGCTCCGGCCCGCCGCCGAGGAACGTCCGGACTCCACAGGGCAGGGTGGTTGTTAACGGCAACCCGGGGCGACCCGCGGGACAGTGCCACAGAAAACAGACCGCCGACCCCAACGGGGACGGTAAGGGTGAAACGGTGGGGTAAGAGCCCACCAGCACCCCGGGTGACCGGGGTGGCTCGGTAAACCCCACCCGGAGCAAGGCCAAGCAAGGGCCGTCACCGCAAGATGACGACCCGGCGCAGACGCTTGAGGGCTGCCCGCCCGATGTCTGCGGGTAGGCCGCTGGAGCCTGCCGGCAACGGCAGGCCGAGATGGATGGCCGCCGCCGGCGCAAACCCTTCGGGGTACGCGCCGCGCACAGAATCCGGCGTACAGGTCGACTCGTCCGTCGCCCACCAGCTCAGCCGCCGATACACGGTGGCTGACCTGCTGTTTCTTCGCGTGCTGCCGGTCGGCGTTCGACGGCCCAGAGGGCCCGAGCTGACCCTGGGCTTTGCAACCATCACATTGCCCATGGCCACCCGAGCGGGCGATCGCAGCGGTGTTCCACAACTCGCCTTGCCAGCGTCTGGGTTCTCCGCTACCAACAACCCGTGGCACTATGAGGCGTGCCCTTTGAGATAGTGGATCTTAACGACCACGAGGTTCAGCAGATCCTCCTCACGGAGGAAAGCCACACGGCCGACTTGAAGGCGACCGAGATTGCTCCCGCCAAGCTGACACGCACCATGGCCGCCTTCTGCAACGCCGAAGGTGGGGAGATCTTCGTTGGCATTGGCGAGGACAGCACGCGGCAACTGAGGAGTTGGCGGGGTTTCGGTTCAATCGAGGAAGCGAACGGGCACGTCCAGGCCTTCGAGTCCTTTTTCCCGTTTGGCCAGTTCGTTGACTATCAATTCTTGCGCCAGCTCGACGACCCGGACTCTGGACTCGTTCTGAAGGCAACCTTTCTGCGCACTCCAGACGTGCGGAAGAGCAGCGACGGCAAGATATATGTCCGACGCGGCGCGCAGAATATGCCCCTCACGGACTTGGAAGCCATCAGGCGGCTCGAATACGCTAAGGGTGTTACTAGCTTCGAGACGCACCCTATCGATGTGCCACTGGACTTCGTAACCAACTCCGACACCGTTATTGGTTTTATGCTCGAAATCGTGCCAACGGGCGAACCCTTGCAGTTCCTCAAGAAGCAACTTCTGATCCGAGACGAAAAACCTACGGTTGCCTCGGTTCTGCTATTCGCCGACGAGCCACAGGCGGCATTGCCTAAGCAGTCCGCCGTGAAGGTGTATCGGTATGCGACATCGGAGCCGCTTGGCACGCGAGCAACTTTGGCCGGGCAGCCCATCGCCATCGGCGGGCCGGCATACGATGTCATTCGAGAGGCTGTCAGGACGACGGTTGATCTCGTCCAAGGAATTCGCGTACTGACGCCAAACGGGCTTGAAGACATCACTTATCCGGAAGTGACGCTTCATGAAATTATTACTAATGCGGTTCTGCATCGCGATTACAGCATCGCCGATGATATTCATGTCCGAGTCTTTGACAATCGCGTGGAGGTCGAAAGTCCCGGAGGCCTGCCCGCCCACTTGACGCCAGAGAACATTCTGGAGCAGCGCTTCGGCCGAAACGGTCATTTAACTAGATGGATTAGCCGGTTTCCTGATCCGCCAAACAAGGATGTGGGGGAAGGGCTCCGCACCGCATTTGATGCTATGAAAGGGCTCAAGCTTAAGCCGCCGGAGATTATAGATAAGCGCACGTCAGTCCTCGTGGTGATTCGACACCAGCGCTTGGCGAGCCCCGAAGAAATGATTATTGAGTACTTGCAGAGTCAGCCCGAGATTTCAAACTCCGTTGTTCGTCGGCTAGCCGGAATTGGCTCAGAGAACACCGTCAAGCGCATCTTTCAGAGAATGATTCGTGCGGGGGAGCTCGAGCCGATTCCAGGGCGACCCCTTCGAGATGCGGCCTACCGGCTCCCCACACAACTGACAACCAAAGCAGACGAGCCCGAACATCCCACGCTCTTGTAGCCCTCTGCCATCCCGATGCCGTCAAGCACCGTCGGCCACCGTATGGCGCCGGAGCTCGACTCCTTCGTCCCGAAGGAACCATCGCCGGTCGATGACCTGCGCGAGTGGCAGGTTGAGCTGTCCGTCCAGTCCACCATCGTCCGTCGACGTCCACCCTGGCACGCCTTCGTCGTCACTCAATTGGTCACCCACCCCAAGCCGCGTGTGGCCTAACCCGCTCGACTCGGCGCGCAGCCATCCGGACGCTCCTGAGGATGTCAACCCCGTGACCCCTTTGACCCCCAGACAACCAACAGGGCCCGCTGACCTGTGTCGCTACGAGCAACTTACTGCGGAACGTTCGACCATCGTCCGTAGCGCACGTCGCCGTTCGTGCCCGTCGCCATCCCAAATAGGCCCTCAGCCACGACCTTCCCGAGACTTAGCCGTGAAGTTGGGGTCCGAACGCGGCCGTGGTCTGCACCTGCACGAAGTTCGGGTGACTGGCCAGCGCGAGGGTGATGGCAGTCAACCCCCTGACCAGCCAGACAGTGTGAGACGTTGCGACGTGACACTGGGCGTTATTATCAACGAACGACCGAGCGGGAGGTGAGGGTTGGCGAAGCATCGTGGGGGCGTGCACTCGGTGTTTGAGGGCGTCCAGTGGTTGGCGGACTTCTCTGGCTCTCGCTATCGGTCACGTCGGCCTCGTGGCACGATTCGTGCAACCTCTCCGAGCCGAGACCGGGCATCAATCAGGGGTGATTTCCGTGCATTACGGCGTGACATTCTTGAAGGCATCCGCCTAGTTATCGGTGAACGCTGGCTACGGACGACCGCAGCGGAGACTTCCGGTTCATACATGCGCGAATTCCTCGACCAGGGCGGTAACTACGAACTCGCAATGCGTTGGACGGACCGCGAGGGAAGGGTCTGGTACACGGGTATAGATCCGCCGCCAGTCGATGACCAAACACCCATGTTCGATGAACTCGAACCAACTTATACAAGAATTGAAGATTCTTATCGGCAGTCGTTCATAACCCGTGAATCATTCGATGGCCGCCGTATCAGCGGAGGCGCACCATCACCGTCAGCAGATTACGGTGATACTGGCCCCGGGGATGGCCTACGCGGAGATCAGCCATGAGGCCAGAAGAGGTTGCGTCGCCTGATACGGCCAGCGGACAGCTTGAGCCCGCAATCCCGGCCCAGCGAGAGCCGGTGGAGCTTTTAGATCTCCGAGTAAGCCGCGAGCAGCTTGAGCAGTGGTCCTCTCCTTTTGTTCCCTCTCATGAGCTACAGCGGTTGGGTGCCGTCGTCGACAACGGGGCCGAGCGGGCATTCAAGTACGCCGAGCGGGAACAGGAACATCGCCTCAGCATGGACGATCGGCAGGCGAGAAGGCTGGAGCGCGCCGACTCGCGGGAGTATGTATTGGCCTGGGCAGGCATGGCCTTCGCCTTTGTGCTTGCTCTACTGGCAATTGGTGCTGGCGTAGTTCTGGGCTTGAAGGGTCAGCCGATCGCTGGAACCATCTTGGGCGGCGGAGGGCTTGTCTTGATCGTCGTGGCGTTTCTTCGCAGGCCAATGCAAGAGCCGTAACCTCGCGCCTAAGCTATCCCGCGTGCCATCAGCCCGCTCGGTTTGCCTGGGTCGATGGCAGGCGGGATGGCCTACCGCGACCACCTAAAGACCGTGGTGCCTGCCTCAGCGGTCATCGCAGTAGTGTTCCAACTCCGTGCGGCCTGCCTGGACCGCAGAGTAGTTGACCGTCCTTGTTGGACGGGATAGGAGAGGTTCCCGTGGCGATTCAACCGGTGGCATTGCCGGGTGTTCCTTCGTCCGAAGGGGAGAAGGGGCGGGCGCTTCTGGAACTCGTGTGGGAACGCTTCAACACATATCACCGTTGGCCCGTCTTCGCTGAGGTGGATCGGGAGCTATACCGCAGAGGGCATATCTTCGAAGAGGCAATTGCCGAGGTGGCTCAAGGCCTTCTCCTTGGAATCGACTCCCGACGTCCTTCCCACCCGGGACCTGACACCGAGCTACGTCTAACCATCGCCAGCGTCGCGAACTTAGGGTCTGGTCAGCTTTACGTTCATGCGTTCATAAGTCTCCTCCAGTTGGCTGTCGAGTGGGAACGGCATTGGACGGAGCCGAGAGAAGGTCCAAGGATGACAAGGCGGCTCATCCTCGATCGGCTTCCTGGGCTGCCTCTTGGAACGGCGCGTGAAACCGTCGCGGATCAACTATTTGAGATTGCCAACTGTGAGCCATGGGTAAGCGGCTGGTCTCGTCCCAACGATGGCAGCGGGTGGTCTTTATCCGTAGGGCGAAGTATCCGCGGCTTTGCTTCCGCTAAGAATCTTCAAGATTATTGGAAGACTCGCTCGGCGTTGCTGAATCCCGAGGCGGTGACAAGTTCCCCGATAAAGGAGATTAGTTCCATCAGTGATGTGCAGGTCGAGCACGACAGTGCCTTGTATCAGCTTCACCCGGGGCTACGTACGGCGGCAAAACTCTTCAAGGATCGTTATCCGGCACAGGCAGCCTTGGGAGCGTTTCAAGCTATAGAATCACGAGTAAAAAAGGATGTCCTCGCGCATCGAAGCCCGCCCGAGAAGAGTCGATACGGTGCCGGGCTTATGAGTTACGCAATGCATCCGCAGGAAGGTGTCTACACCTTCAACCTCGCTGGCTCAGTAGGGTCTGTGAGTGAACGGCAGGGCGTCATGTGGATGTTTATGGGGGCCTTCGCAGCCTTTCGCAACTCTCTTGCTCACGAGTCCTACCAACCGATCAACCAAGATGAGGTCTGGGAACTCTTAGTTCTCGCAAGCATGTTGATGCGTCGCCTGGACGAAGCAGCTCTACCTCGTCCGCCCGCTGGCGATCCGGAGGACCACGGTGTGGAAAAGGGGGGTGCCGGCTCCGTAGGCTGATGGCATGACGGCGCTCGTCGACACGGCCCGCCAAGTCGCCCGTCGCAAGCTGGAAATCTCCCTGCCTGGATGTTGAAGTCACGTACAGACGGTGGCCGCCAGAGCCCGGAATATCAGCGACGCGCTTCCGTCTGGAGGAGCGTCGGTTATCGTGGCGGCTGCGTGGCTACATACATCGGCTACAGCCTCGAGGTTGTGGACACCGGCTCTCGCTCGGCTGATGGCGGCCGGTGGCTCAGGCGGAAACGCTTCGACGAGAGGATTGCCGCCTTAGTGGCTCGCCATTCCTGGGCTTGGCTGCAGGCCGAGGGGACGCGGGCTTGGCGGGCGCCTGCCCGCATTGGGCACGGGCGCTTCACCCGTCCCGTGTCGGTTACGGCCGCTTGGCGATGTGCGGCGACGAACGCGTTTCCAAGGGCGGGGGTGAAGGTCAGAGTCGTTCCCGCGTGTCCTTCGAGTCGCGCACAGCGACAACGTCGGGCAGTTGGCTCGCCACCTCGACCCAGTTCCGCCGCTCGCGCCGCTGCGAAGTGGGCCTACGCCACCGGGCGCTACTGAGATCCATTATGGCTCTCGACTTCCTTCAGCAGGTCGATGGCGAGGTAGCGCGGTGATCTGGGACGCGGTCGATTGCGGGGTTCTGGTCCGTAACGAAGCCCTCGCGTGCCTGGCCTTCGTTACGGCAGCCTGGCGACCTGAGCGACGAACGCCCGCCAGGCTGCCGGACCAAAAGTCAGGGCAGGGCCGGCGGGGTCCTTGCTGTCCCGGACGCCGACGACGCCGGGCAGGTTGTCAGCGACCTCGACGCAGTTGCCGCCGCTCGCGCCGCTGCGGGTGGACTTGCGCCACTGGGCGTTACTGAGGTCCATGATGGCTCTCAACTTCCTTCAGCAGGTCGATGGACTGCCGGCGCGGCAGAGCCTCGTTTCGGACGCTCTCCCACCTTGCCTGAAGCGTAGCTACCTCATCGTCCTTGTCGATGACGTCCCCGCCAAGCTGGTTTTCGAGGTGGCCAACCCACACGCCCTCGCTGGACCGAGCCAGCGCGAACGGTCCGGACAGCCCGATGTGCAGACCGCTGCCGATCGGAATGACATGGACGTGAACGTGGGGGAGTTCGGCCATCGCGACCAGGTGGGCGACCTGCTGGGCCATGATCCCGCCCAGACCATCACCCGTGCGCCGTATCGCGGCTTCGTCCAGCACGGCGACGAACTGTGGCCGGTGCTCGCCGGTCAGGATCGCCTGCCGGCTCATGCGCGCCTGCACACGCTGCTCGACCTCTTCGTCAGTAAGGCTTTCGTCCGTCCGCAGGACCGTGCGGGCGTAGTGCTCAACCTGTAGTAGGCCAGGGATCAGATTCGGCTCGAAGTAGCGAAGCTGTGTCGCCTCGCGCTCGGCATCGAGCCAGGGCAGGAACCACGACGGAGTGCCGAACTTCGTCGCCAGGCGCTCGAAGAGTCCGCCGTTGTTCAGCGCCCGGTCAGTTCCCTTGATGAAGTCCATCGTCAGCGCTCGGGTGCCGCTCTCCACAGCGCTGACGTGCGAGGCGCTGAAGCCCGCTGCCCGGCCGAATGACTCTTGCGTCATCCCGGACGCCCCACGAGCGCGGCGGATCTCGCTCACGATGAAGTCCGCGAGAGGGCTCGGCACGTCAGCCATTCAAGGCTCCTCAAATCGGAGATCGACTACCCGAGGTGCCACACGTCCGGCGGCTGTTCTGCCAGCTCCGGCCGGACACCTGGAACGCCTTCCGAGCGTAGTGGTCTCCACAGCAGAGTGTAACCAGGCGGCGCGGCCGGCAGGCCTACGAGATCCGGCGGTCGCGTTCGTAGCGGGGCCGCTCCCGGCGGGCGAGCACTCACGGGAGCGGCCCCTTCCCAACGGCACCAAAGGGAGAGACCGTGCCCGCCGACGCCCGAGCCAAATCCTGCCAGCCGGCCGCAGCCACCTCCGGAGGCACCGATCGCCCCGACGGCCCGTGGCTGCCCGGACGATCAATCCGGTGCTCCGGCGCGAGCCGCGGTGCCGCGTACCCCTGGGGGTCGCGGTGATTGGGACGCTCAAGGCCGGCGACGTTATTCACCTGACCACCGCGGCCAGCGTGCAGTTTCTGCGCCCGATCTTCGTGCGCGTCATCCGCGAGCTGCCCGAGCGGCACACGTACGACGGATGGGTCTGGCTTGAAGGCTACGAGCTGAACGCGGCCGGCGAAGCGGTCGCGCGGCGCGAGTTGTACGTGCTGCGTGCCGGCGTGCGCTTGCAGGCCCTGCCCGTCGAACCACCCAGGCCAGCCAAACGCCGGCGACGTCCGGTACGGGTCGGATGATCGCGCGCCCTCGCCCGCACCTGCCGATGCGCCCGGCGTGGCGGTGCCGCAACTGCGCCGCGCCCTGGCCGTGCAACCCGGCTCAGCTCGCCCTCGCTACCGAGTTCTACGGCCACTCGATAGCCCTGGCGTTCTACCTCGCCGCGTCGATGCAGGAGGCGATCGACGACGCGTACGGCCTGGGGCTGCGTCCGGACCTGCCCGCGCTGCACGCCCGGTTCCTCGGCTGGCTGTCGCTGGCGCGACGGTCGCACCGGTAGCAGCGAACGCACCGGCCGGGTGGGGTAGCCCACCCGGCCGGTGTCGAGCCAGTACGTCAGTGCTTCTTGATCACCGGCATGGTGTCCAGTGTGGTGGTGATGTTCTGCGTGGTGCCGCCCCGGTACGTCTTCCCGGTGAAGATGTCGGTCCAGCTGTTGCCCGGCGGGAACCACACCGACGTCGTCGCGGGCGAACGGTGTCCATCGACGTGCCGTGACAAGCCAAGCCCGGGGGTTGGACTGGCGCGGCAGCCGGAAGCCCCGAATACGCGACCAGGCCAACCCGCCGGCTTCCGTACGGCCTCGCTGGACCTGGTTTCTCTGGCCGATGGGGCGTTGTCCCCGGCAGATGTCGGTGGCTCACCGCCCGCCATGGCGATACTCACACTCGGTGCACAGTGGCCCGTTACTCGTCACACACATGCGAGCATCGACGTACGTTACGTCACTGCGGGCGCTTGGTGGTTGGGGGAGCATGCCCAAGAGTCAGGTACGGCGTGACCACTTCGGAGGCCTCCTCAGGACCCTCCGCCTGGAGCGGCGGCTGACCCAGGAGGAGCTTGCCGAGGCAGCCGGTTCCAGTGTCCGCGGAATCCGGGAGATGGAGCGCGGCCGGGTGCGCAGCCCGCAACGACGGACGGTGGTGCTGCTCGCCGACGCCCTGCGGCTGGCCGGGGAGGACCGCGATCGTTTCGTCGCCCTGGCCCGGGTCGAGCGGCAGCCGCACGACCGAGCGGCGGTGCCGGACGACCGCGTGGCGGTGCCGGACGACCGCGTCGCGGAGGTGCCGCACGACCGATCGGCGTTGGTCGTACCCGCGGAACTGCCCGCCGCCGTACCGGACCTGGCCGGCCGGGCGGAGATCCTGGAACGGCTCTCGGCGCTGGCCGCCGACGTCACCGCAGGGCGGCCGGACACCGCCTCGGTGGTGGTGCTGCACGGACCGCCCGGGATCGGCAAGACCAGCCTCGCCGTCGCAGCTGGACATCGACTCAGCCTGGCCTTCGCCGGCGGACAACTCTTCGTCGACCTGCAGGGCGCCTCGTCGGACGATCCGGCCGACCCGGCCGAGGCGCTGGCCGGATTGCTGCGGTCGCTCGGGGTGCCGGACAGCAGGGTGCCGGTGTCGCCGGCCGAGCGGGGTGGTCTGTTCCGCACCCTCACTCGGGACCGGCCGCTCCTGGTGGTCCTGGACAACGCGGCAAGCGAGGCACAGGTACGCCCGCTGCTGCCGGCCGGGCGGGGATGCCTCGCGCTGGTCACCTGCCGGCGTCCACTGACGGGTCTTGCCGGTGCGGTCCGCCTGCCGCTCGACCTGCTCGCCCCGGCAGCCGGTCGACTGCTGCTCGCGGCGATCGTCGGTGCCGACCGGATCGCCGCCGAGCCGGCCGCGGCCGACCAACTCGTCAAACTCTGCGGCCGGCTGCCGCTGGCCGTTCGGATCGCCGGCAACCGCCTCGCCAGCCGACCGGAATGGTCGGTCGGTTGGCTGGTGGACCTGCTCCGCGACCAGCGTCAGCGGCTGACCGTTCTGACCGCCGGAGACCTGGGCGTTCGATCCGCGTTCGAGGTCTCCTACCGGCAACTGGACCCGATGACCGCGCGAGTGTTCCGGCGGGCCTCGCTGATTCCCGGCAGCGACTTCGAGCCCGCGCTGGCCGCCGCCGTGGCCGGCACCGACGAGGACACCGCGGCGGCGGCCCTGGAGGAGTTGGTCGAGGCCGGTGTCCTCCTGACCATGGGGGACCGGTACCAGTTCCACGACCTGCTCCGGCTCTACGCCCAGGAACGCCTTGACGCCGAGGAACAACAGGCATCCCGGACGGGCGCGCACGATCAGATGGTCGGCTGGCTCCTGCGGCGTACGCGGCAGGCCGGCTTGATGTTCGAACCGGTCGCCTCTCGCGTCGACTCCCCGTTCGACGACGATCGGGCGGCGGCGTACTGGTTGAATCGGGAGTCCGTCAACTGGCTGGCGGCTCTGCGCGACGCGGCCCGGCGCGGTCGGCACGCCGACGTGGTCGCGGTCACCAGGGCTCTGCACTGGTACTCCGACGCCAACAGCCACCGGCACTCCTGGGACGAGATCTTCTCGCTGGGAGTGGCCGCGGCCCGGGCGGCCGGTAGCCCGCGCGACGAGGCCGTACTGCTGAACTTCCTGGGCTGGGCCCGGTACTTCTGCCGGGACCGCAATACCGACGGGCTGGCCGCGCTGGACCGGGCGCTGGAACTGGCCCAGCGGATCGGGGACCGCCGCGAGGAGGCGTGGGCGCTGACCTACACCGCCGCGATCTTCATTCGGATCGGCCGCGGCGGCGCGGCCGTCGACCATTGCCGCCGGGCCGTGGGCCTGTTCCGCGAGATCGGGTACGCCCTCGGCGAGCACAGCGCGGCGAGCGCGCTGGGCGGAGCGCTGGCAACGCTCGGCCGGTTCGCCGAAGCGGCCGAGTTGCACGGCGACGTGCTGGCGTTCTACGTCCAGGGCAACGGACTCAGTCGTACCGGCGCGGCGGTGGCCCAGGCCGGCGCGATGATGAGTCTCGGTGCGGATCTGGCCGGGATGGGCCTTTGGCGGAACGCCGCTGACGAGTACGCCCGCGCCCGGCGGCTGTTCAACAGGTGCGGCGCGACGTTCAGCGAGGCCATTGCCATCCATCGCTATGGGCTCGCGCTTCAGGCGTTGGGCGAGGTCGACGCGGCGGGCGAGGCGCTGCGGGCGGCGCTGGCCCTGTATGCCGCGCTGTCCTGCCCGTGGTGGGAGGCGCAGACTCTGTCCGCGCTCGCGGCGCTTGCCGGCTCGGCTCCGGGCCAGGCTGCTGACGCCCGCCTGCTGCGACAGCGGGCGCTCGACCGGTGCGGCGAACTGGACGCGCCGGAGGTGCGGACCCTGCGCGCCACCCTGCGACGCGAACTGGCCGAGTCCTGATCCCGGACACACACCGGGCCCCGCCGACGATGCGGCGGGGCCCGGTGTGCGGTGACAAGGGTCAGTTGCAGGTGGTGCCGTTGAGGGTGAACGGTGCCGAGGTGGCGGGAGGCCCGCTCGCGGTGAAGCCGAAGTTGACGGCGCCGCCGGTCGGGATGGTGGCGTTGTAGTTCTCGTTGGTGACGGTCACCGCCGAGCCGGCCTGCTGGAAGATGCCGTTCCAGTGGCCCTGGACGAGTTGTCCACCCGGGAAGGCGAAGCCCAGCGACCAGCCGTTGGCGGCCGGGCCGTCGTTGTAGACGGTGACGCTGGCGCTGTAGCCGGTGACCCACGAGTTGGTGACGACGAAGGAGACCCGGCAGGTGCTGGCGATCTTCGTCGCCGGTACGAGGTTGCCGTAGTCGTCGCGGGCGGTGGCGAAGTCCTGGAACCCGAAGCCCCGACCGGCCGATCGGGTGGTGGTGCCGGCGGCGAGCACGGTGCCGTTGGCGTTGACGGCGTAGACCGGGCCGCCACTGTCGCCGCCCCGTGCGGACTCCTGGCCGTCGAGCTGGGTGGCCTCGACGAGGTCCTCGATGTCGTCGTAGTGGTAATCGACCCGCAGGTTGCAGACCGGACCGCCGATCGCACCCGCGGAGGTGTACCCGGACTGGCACAGCAGTTGGCCGGGGAAGACTTCGGTCCAGCCGATCACCTGGGTTCGGACCTCGTCCTGCTGACCGCCGACGTAGAGGTGGCCGCCGGGTGTCGGCGTTGAAATGATCATCGTGTCGTGGTTGTCATTGCTGGCGACCGCGTAGCCGACCAGGGTGCCGGTGCCGGTGGCCTTGTTCCAGCCGACGTGCCAGGGCGAGCCGATGGCTCCGCAGTGTTCGGCGGTCAGGATGTAACCGGCGTTGGTGTCCGCGTTGCGGACGCCGAAGCCTGCGGTACACCCGGGCGTGGTGAACCCGATGCCCGCCCCGCCGTCGAACGGCGCGGCGTCGTTGGCCCGTGACCGTGCGACCATCCGGTCGCGTTCGACGAAGCTGGTACGGACGCCGGTGACCGGTAGCTTCGGCAGCTTGGCCGGGGTGTGGTCAACGGCGATCTCGATGCCGGTACCGTCCGTGCGCAGCCTGATCGAGTGGCTGGCGTCCGCCGGGTCGGCTTCCACCACCGGGGTGAGTCTGGCGGCGGCCTTGCGCAGTTCGGCGCGGGAGTAGGTGGCGTTGGCCACCTCGACCGGCGCGGTGCGGCGGGCTGCGGTGACGGCTGCCGCGATGTCGGTGGGCAGCGCACCCTTCCACCACAGGGTGACGTGGTCGTCGACCAGGCCGATACCGGCATAGCCACGTGCCGGTGCGCGTTCCACCGCGGTGCGGATGACATTGGCCACGTCGACCAGTGGGGCCTGGGCGACCATCTGGTCCAGGGTCCGTGCCGGGATGATGTCGAGGAGGGACTTGGCGGCCCCGGCGGCCCCCGGTTGGCCGGACTCCGCGTACGCGGAGGTGGGACCGGTGAGCGCTGTCGCGCCGACCAGTGCCCCGACGATCACCGTACTGGCGATCGCTTTCCGTATTGATGTCATGCCGCTGAGTCAAGCAACGTCCGCTGCCGGGAGACAGGCAGGACGCCCGGCAGGAGTCAACATGCCGGCGGTCCTGCCGGCAGTCGTCCGTGGTCTGCCACACCGTGCTCGGCGTACGCGGATCGGTGCTCGCGCGATCGCCGATCACCGACGCGCCCGCGTCCCGATCCGCACAGTGACCCACCTCGCAAATGTTTGCCCCTGACGTTAACGTGAGGTTTTAGCGTGGGGGCATGCAGATCAACGGTACGAAAGCCCTCGTAACAGGTGCCAACCGTGGACTCGGCAAGGCCTTCGCCGAGGGGCTCCTCGCCCGCGGTGCCACCACCGTGTACGCCACCGCCCGCCGGCCGGAGAGCATCGACATCCCCGGCGTGGTCCCCCTCCACCTGGACATCACCGACCCGACGTCCATCGAGGCCGCCGCAGCCGAGGTGGGCGACCTCGACGTCCTCATCAACAACGCCGGCATCTCCACGAACGCGCCCCTGCTCGGCCCCTCCACGGACAACATCCGTCGCGAGTTCGACACCAACTTCTGGGGCACCCTCAACGTCACCCGCGCCTTCGCTCCCAGGCTCGGCGGGGGTGCCATTCTCAACGTCATCTCAGCGCTGAGCTGGTACGCCTTCGCCCCTGCCAGCAATGGCTACGCCGCCTCCAAAGCCGCCGAATGGTCTCTCACCAATGGCATCAGACTTGAGCTGGCCGACCAGAAAACCCAGGTTACCGCCCTCGCCCTGGCGATCGCCGACACCGACATGATGGCCGCCTACGACATCCCTAAACTCCCGCCCCGCGAGGTGGTCGCCATCGCCCTGGACGGCCTGGAGGCGGGCAAGCTCGAAGTAATCGCCGACAGTCCTACCGCCAACGTCAAGGCCTCGCTCTCCCGCGACCCGGCCCTCTTCTACGCCGACATCTCCGCCGCCCTCTTCGGCTGACACCACCGCCTCCCGTGCAGCCGGCCGGGTGGGTTACCCCACCCGGCCGGCGTCTTGATCCCTGCAAAGAGGCTTCAGTGCTTCTTGAACACCGGCATGGTGTCCAGGGTGGTGGTGATGTTCTGCGTGGTGCCGCCCCGGTACGTCTTCCCGGTGAAGATGTCGGTCCAGCTGTTGCCCGGCGGGAACCACACCGACGTCGTGGCGGTGGTGCCCGGCGTCGTCACCGGTGCGACCAGGTAGTCCGGGCCGTAGAGGTACTGGGAACCGGCGGTGGCGTACGCGGCCTGCTCCTTCGGGTAGGCCAGGTACATCGAGCGGACGATGGGCGTACCCGTGCGGGTGGCCTCCTTGGCGGCGGCGTAGGTGTACGGCTGCAGTTTCTCGCGCAGGTTCAGGAACTTTTTGGCCGACGCGTTGGCCTCCGGGCCGTACTGCCAGGGCAGCCGGTCGCTGTGGTTGGAGTGCAGCCGGTCGATCGGCTGGAACGTGCCGAACTGCACCCACCGGGCGTAGAGGTCGTCGGGCAGCTTCGTGCTGCCCGGTTCGCTGCCCGGCTCTCGCAGGCCGCCCGTGTGCCCGCCGATGTCGTGGCTGACCGCGGCCAGCCCTGTCGCGGCCGACTCGCCAGGCGTGTAGCCGACCTCCATCTGCAGGGTCGACCAGTCGGAGGTGGTGTCGCCGGTGAAGTGCAGCGTGGTGCGCTTGTCGGCCCACGGCCCGGTCGCCACCGGGGTCGGGCTGCCGTAGCCACCGGCCTGCAACGAGCCGTACGCCCGCGAGAACGCGAAGCCGGTCTTGTCGGCGTACTGCTTGTTGATCCACGCGTCGGCGGTCACCCCGTCGAGCGAGGACTTCGTGTTGTCGCAGCACCAGTCCAGCCACCAGAAGTCGGGGCCCTTGCTGCCCTTCGGGATCATCCCGTCGTGCAGTTGCAGGTACGCCTTGAGCTGGTCCGGGTCGCCGAAGTCGAACGCGTAGCAGTCGGCGCCGCCGTTGCAGCCCACGCGCTGGAGCTTGCCCTTCGCGGTGGCCTGCGCCTGCGCGAACTTCGGGTCCGAGCCGAGGATGCTCGGGTGGATGTTGATGCCGGTGTGCAGGCCCTGCTTTTTGGCCCAGTCGAAGAACGCCTTCGGGTCGGGGATCCGGGTGGGGTCGATGCTCCAGCCGTTCCACTTGTCCGGCGCCTTG
Source organism: Micromonospora sp. NPDC049274 (assembly GCF_040678875.1). NCBI lineage: Bacteria > Bacillati > Actinomycetota > Actinomycetes > Micromonosporales > Micromonosporaceae > Micromonospora > Micromonospora sp. NPDC049274. Next base: position 213,679 of record NZ_JBFAQS010000006.1, on the reverse strand, counting down.
ATGTCGGTGTCGAGGACAAGAACATCCATGGGTACGCCCTCCGCCTTGGCCCGGGACACCAGGTCCTGGAACTCGGCGGCCGTGCGGTCGTAGTACTCGGAGTACCACACCCCGTACGCCCACTTGGGCAGCAGCTTCGTGGGCCCGGTCAGGGTCGACAGGTCCTTCAGAGCACGGGTGAAGTCCTGCCCGTACGCGAAGACGTAGCCGTCCTGCTCGGCGGCGGGCCTGGGCTTGGTGGTGCTCAGGGCCGAGGCCGAGTCGTCGAGCAGGTACCAGCCGTCCTGGTAGAGCAGGCCCGGAGCGGTGAGCGCGGAACCGGTCACGCCGTCCAGGCCCCGGCGGTAGCCGCCGAGCGGCGCGTGCGGGGCGAGCAGCGGGGAACCCTTGCCCGTGACGGCGACCGTGTCCACGTTGACGTTGCAACTGGCGTCCGTGGGGCAGCCCAGCGTCACGGTGTTGGTGCCGCGCTCGAGGTGGACCGGGACGGAGACGGTGTTCCAGTAGTCCCACCCGCTGGTCGGCGGAAGGCTCGCCGTGACCGGCGCCGCCGTTCCGGCCGTCACCGACATGGTGCGCGCCTGGCTCGGCTGGGCGCCGGCCTGGCCGTTGGCGTAGCGGATCTGCACCTGGTACTCACCCGCGGACGGGACATCCGTCACGGTGAGCGCGTCGGCGGAGCTGGTGCTCTCCAGGCCGGCCAGGAATCCCGTACCGGATGCGCCGTTGTGGTCGTTCGCGGGCCTCGCGCCGCCGGTCAGCGCGCCGGTCTCGGCGTCGGCCAGCGTGCCGAACCGCAGGGGCTGCGGCTGGGGCGGGGTCGGCGCCGGGAACGGATCACCCGGGTTGACCACCGCGAGGCTGTCGACGTTCACGTTGCCGGAGTCGGTGGGACCCCGTACGACGCTGATTTCGTGCTTCCCGGCGGTGAGGTCGACAGGCACGGTGGCCAGGCCCCAGGTGTCCCAGCTCGCGGTGGGCGGCAGCGTCAGCGTGTGGCCGGCGTCGCCGTCGACCCGAACCGTCAGGGTGCGGTCCACGTTCTGGCCGTCGCCGCCGGTGCTGTTGGCGTAGCGGACGGCGAGCTGCTTCGCGCCGCTCTCCGGGGCGTCGAGCGCGAACGTGACCGAGTCGCCGGACGAGGCGAAGCCGGCCGCGAAACCGCGTCCGGTGAATCCCTGGTGGTCGGTGGCCACGCCGGGCCCGTTCAACTGCAACGACTCGGCCTCGCAGAGCGCGCCGAACGCGCAGGCCGGAGCGGTGTGGCCGGCCCAGGGCTGGCTCTGCACGATCTGCTTGCCGGTCGTGAGCCGCACGGTCAGGTTGTCGGCGGTGAACGCGCCCGAGCCGACCTTGTAGCGCAGCGTCATCGCGCCGGTGTCGATGGTGAGCCAGCCGCGCTCGACGCGCTTCGTGAACCGCGTACGGGGGAAGTCGTCACGCCCGATGGCGTTGAAGGTGGCGGCGTCGGTGAACCTGCCGTCCTTCTGGTACTCGGTGCGGATCAGGGTCGGGGACAGCACCTCGAAACGCGCGTCGCCCGACCGTACGGCCTCGTCCTGTGCGCCGTGGTGGCTGGCCTGGGCCGGCGCGGACGGAGCGAGTGCCAGCCCCGTGATGAGAATGCCGGCCGCGGCGGCTGCCGTCGTGCGGCGGCGGCGTGGTGAGTTCCGATAGAGCAAGATGCGCTCCTCGTCTCATATGGAGGAAATGAGTCGATGACAACGCTGTCACTCGACCGAAACACCTGTCAACGGGCGTCGGAGAGTGTCCCTTCTCTCTTTCGCGGCTCCTCGGGTCCAGGTGTCACCGCGTCCACGCGGGTAGCTACCAGATGCGTGCGCGTTCATCGATGAAACGAGGCGGATCGCCGAGGAAGGTGTCGGCCGGGACCGCTCCGTGCGCCAGGCTCAGGGTGTCCAACCGGTACAGCGTCGCGCCACCATTCATCGACCTCACGGGTGAGCGGCACCGCCTGTGCCGGCAGAGCGAACGACACAGGTACCGCGTTACGCCGAGTTGCCTCGATGCCGCCGCGCGAACGCCTGGTCCACGACGTCCGAACCCACTGCGCCACGGCATCCACACGCGGAAACTCAGCCTGCTACCTGCCCCGACGCAACTCAGGATCCTGCGTTGCTGAGTGCTTCTAAAGTGCCGACCATGACCCGTCGACGGCCGAGCCGAACCTTTCTACGGGTGTTCTCGGCGTTCTATCTCGTCCTCGCGATGACGGGAGCGGCCCTTGCCATCTGGTCGATTGCGGGCGAGCAGCGGAGATCGGAGGCATCGGCCGAGGTGCTGGACGTCGAGGGTCGCGGGACGCGAACCATCCTGACGGTTCAGTTCAGCACCGCTCATGGTGAGGCGTGTGAGGAGAGCTTTCGCTCGTCGGTGGCTGCGAACCGAGCCGTGACCATCGGCGAGCGCATCCGCGTCACCTACGGCGAGAGCCATCCCTGTCGGGGAGTGCGCGAGGTCGGCGACCGGTCGCCCTGGTACATCTTCATCATCGCGGTGGTGATTCTGGCCGCCGCCGTCATCATGGCCTACATCGTCTGGCGCCGGCCGCGACCTCCGCTGCCGCTCCGCTACGCGGGCATGCCCTAGTAGCGCAACGGCAGCAGGCGAATCGAGGCCCGTGCGACCCCGGCGCAGAGCGGCGATCGACGCGCTGTTCATGGTGCCCCGTAAGCAGCGTCAAACTCGGCGCGTCGCACGCCCGGGGGCGAGCCCCTTTATCTCGCGCTCAGCGAAGGTTCCGCCGGTTCCGGGGCCTGTGCCGCGACCGGCGCGGCGGCGTGCTTGCGGACCAGGACGAGCACCAGGATCCCGCCGGCCAGGGCGGTTCCGAAGGCGATCAGCAGGGTCGCGTTCAGTCCGTCAGCGAACCCGGCCGGCGAGCCGTGCCCGCCGGTGATCCGGTTGGTGAAGACGGTCCCGAAGACCGCGACACCGAACGCGAGCCCGAGCTGGCGGAACGTGGTGAGCGCCCCGCCGGCCATCCCGCTGCGCTCGCGTGGCACTTCGGCCATCACCGCCGAGGCGCTCGTGGGCAGCACGCAGCCGACGCCGAGACCGGCCACGATCAGTCCGGGGATCAGGGTCGCGCCGGTGCTGTCCGTGTCGATCCTGGCCTGCAGCAGGTCACCGACGGCGATCAGGAGCAGGCCGAGGCCGACCGTCCAGCGCGGGGCGATCCGCTGTAGGAACCGGCCGGCGGACGCGCCGACGACAAGGGAGGCGGCGGCCATCGGGAGGGCGCCGTACAGGCCGGCGTCGACGGGACCGTTGCCGAGTACCTGCTGCAGCCAGATCATGCTGAACGGCAGGTAGCTGAACGCGGCGGCCTGGGCGAGGAACGCGGCGACGATCAGCACGGTGAACGGCGTCCGGCGGAACAGGGTCAGGTCGAGCATCGGGTGGTCCGAGCGGGTTTCGGCGAAGAGGAACAGGACCAGGGCGAGCAGGCCGGTGGCGAACGCGGCCAGCGTTACGCCGTCGGTCCAGCCGGCGTCACCGGCGCGGATCAGCCCGTACGTCAGGGCGGCTGCCGCCACGGTGAAGCTGATCGTGCCGGGCAGGTCGAGGCGGCCACCCCGCGGCGCCTGGGACTCGCTCACCCCGCGGATCGTGAACCAGACCGCGACCAGGCAGATCGGCAGGTTGACCAGGAACACCCAGCGCCAGCTGAAATGCTCGGTGAGCAGGCCGCCGGCAAGCGGGCCGGCAGCGGCGGCGACGCCGTTGACCGCGCCCCAGATGCCGAACGCGACGCCCCGGTCGTGGCCGTGGTAGGTGAAGTTGAGCAGCGCGGCGGTGCACGCGAACATGGCCGCGCCGCCGAAGCCCTGCAGAATCCGGCCGGCGATCAGGGCCTGCTCGTTCGGGGCGACGGCGCAGAGCAGTGAGGAGATCGCGAAGATGCCGATGCCGCTCAGGTAGGTGCGGCGGCGGCCGAACCGGTCGGCGAGCGAGCCGGCGCCGAGCACCAGGGCGGCCAGGGACAGGGCATACCCGTCGATGACCCACTGGAGGTCGGTGTAGTCCGCGTGGAAGTCGTCGGAGATCGCCGGTAGGGCGACGACGACAATGAGGACGTCCACCAGCAGGAGGAAGGTGCCGAGGCAGACGGCGATCAGTGGTGACCATTTGCGCATGCACTGCAGGATGCCGGTCCTCGCGCAATTATCCCTAGCCAACGTCATCGTTCCTGCGGATCTCGACGTTCGGTAGGTTGGTCCGGTGGAAATCGACGCTCTGGACCGGCAGGTGACGCACGCCCTGCGGATCAACGGCCGGGCCGGGTACCGGGAGATCGGCACAGTGCTCGGCGTCTCCGACCAGACGGTCGCCCGGCGTTACCGTCGGTTGCGCGCCGAGGCGGGGCTGCGGGTGGTCGGCATGCCCAACCCCATCGAGCTGGGGTACGAGACCTGGATGATCCGCCTGCGCGCCGCCCCGGACTCGGCGTTGCCGATCGCCGGCGCATTGGCCCGCCGCCCGGATACCGGCTGGGTGTCGATCACCTCGGGTGGTACCGAGATTGTCTGCAACGTGCGGGTGCCGGCCTCGGTCGACCGGGAGACCCTGCTGCTGCAGAAGCTGCCCCGGACCCCGAGGGTGACCTCGGTCAGCGCGCACTGCGTGGTTCACCAGTTCGTCGGCGGGGCGGTCGGCCCGGACCTTCATGACGACGCGCTGACCGCCGAGCAGATCGCCGCGCTGACCCCGGTCTGGGCGGCACCGGGCGGTGGCCGGTCGGCGGCGCACCTCACCCCCGCCGACGCGCCGCTGCTGGAGGCGCTCGCCTGGGACGGGCGGCTCAGTTACGCGCAGCTGGCGGCCTCCACCGGCTGGCCGGAGTCGAGCGCCCGCCGTCGGATGCAGGAGCTGTTCGAGTCCGGGTCGCTCTACACCGACGTGGAGGTCGAGCCGGAGCTGTACGGATTCCGCGCCCCGGTCCTGCTCTGGCTGGCGGTGAGTCCGTCCCGGCTGGCGGCGGTCGGTGCGGCGCTTCGCGAGCACGAGGAGATCGTCTTCGCGGCGGCCACCACCGGGCCGACGAACGTGCAGGCCTTGGTGCTCTGCCGGGACATGCCGGAGTTCTACCGGTACCTGACCGAGAAGCTGAGCTCGCTGGACGGTGTGGAGCGGATCGAGTCGGAGCCGCTGCTACGAACCGTCAAACAGCTCGGCACGGTGCGTTGACGTTCACCCTGCGCGGGCCGGTAGGCCAGTGCCGCTCCGCTGGCGGCCGGTGGTGACCGTCGGTCACCGCCGTCGGGGCGGGTGTGGTCGTGAGCGGTATACCTCACAGGTATGAATATGACTCTGAGGTATACCGCTCAACAGCACATCGACACGACGGGCAGCCAGAGCGGATGGCAGGCGTCCTTCGCCGCAACCCCAGCCTCGTCTTGAGTGAGGACTTACTCGTCCAGCGGTCTGGACGATCGGACCGAGGAAGCCGGCGGCGGGTTTCTGGCTTATCGTCCGCATAAATCAGAGGCAGCGTAGGAGAGTGGCGATAGTGGATCCGGATCAGCTCGCTGCGGCCCGCCGTCGCTTCCCGGTGGGTGACCACGTCACGGGTCGGGTGGTCCACATACCGCGACCCGGCTCGATAGGTCTGCTCGTCGACCTGGGCCATCAGCCGGAGGGTTTCGTTGATGTCCTGAGCCTGCCGCACGAGTCCGCCGACTGGCCGTCGGTTGGCACGTTGACCACGTTTGAGGTTCTCCAGCACAGGCCGGGCCAGGTCCGACTGCTCCCACTCGACGCGCGGTTCCGTTCACGGACCTACCTGCCCAGCAGCCTGAGCGACGAGCGGTGGGCGTCCGTCAAGGCACGGTTCCCGATCGGCTCGGAAATCGCCGCGGTCGTGACCCACCTCTTCTCGTCGAACAGGGAATACGTGGTGAGGTTCGAGGACTGCTGGTCCTCCCTGGACTGGAACACCGAAGCCCCGACATTGGGCGCGACCAGCACGTACAGCGTCGTCCGACATCTCGACCACACCCGACGGATCATCCTCGCGCCGGCCGACTCAACCCCCTGACCGACCTCGGCCATCCGCCTGGCACCGGGGGGGCGGGCGCGCGCGCTCAGCGGTGTCGTCGACGAGGCTGGTGGACCGATATCGGCTTGAGATCCTTATGGCCCAGCCGGTGTGCGATGGCCTGGGACTGAACGTCCGGGTCGGTATCGTCGACTGGGAAGGTCACCACGTAGCTACCCGGTAGTTCATAGCGCAGCCCGCTCAGGTCGCGGGCGTAGTAGCTGATCTCGACCACGTCCGGGCGATCATGGGGCGCGCGAATCGCTACGTAGCGGCGAATCCAGGCTCCGCCGTCCTGCCCCCACCCTTCACGGCACAGCGTGGCCTGGAGGTTCTCGGCAACCGACCGCGCCGGCCACGTTCGGGCGGCGCGTTCCGCCACTTGGGCTATCTCTTCCGCGTACGAGTACGAGTCGAACCGGAAGCTGCCCAGCCCGACCTCCGGCCCCTTCTTGTGCACCCTGTCGATGACTCTGAGACGCCAGCGATCCCAGATCACGTCAGAGCCGGCCTGACAGACGCGGACCGTCAGGTGGTCCTCGCTCGTGTCGGATCCGCCTAGCGCGACCTCTCGGGCTTCCGGTGTGGTCGTGAGCCCGTCCGGTCCCAGTAGCCACGAGGGCGCAAATCCCGCTACCGGCTGTCCGTGGAAGCCGTCCGGCGGGTACGTCGCGGCCACGACGTCGAGGCCATTGACGAGGAGTCGCATGCGGTGGGACGTGAACTCGGCGGGGAACAACAGCGGCTCGAGCCTCAGGACATCGGCCACTCGGGCAGTCTAGTCAGCGCGCACCGGGGCCAGCCCGCCGCTCATCGCGCTGCCGCGACCACGTCCGTCAGGCGCAAGCGGTCAGCAGCGAGGGCCGTCGAGTGCGGCGGCACCGGCGAGCGCTTCGACCGTCTCCGTCGGTGCGACTGATGCTGTCGGGGTCGGTGAGGGCGCGATGGTGGGGCTCGGCGAGGCCGTGGGTGAGATGCTCGGCGTCGGAGAGACGAGGGAGGCCGTGCTGCGCTGCACCTGCTTCGTGACCATCCGGATGCTGGTGGCGGTCGCCTGGCGTCCGTACACGTCGGTGACCCTGATGCTGTACGGCCCGGGGCCGATCCCGTCCTCGATGGTCCAGTAGTTGTCGACCTGGCGGGCCGCCTTGCGGAAGCCGCCGCTCGGCCCCTTCGCCTCGACCGAGCGCAGCGGGTTGCCGTGGTTGCCGACCTGAACGGCGAACCAGTACTTCGACGCGCCGCCCTTCATCCGGAAGGTGAGCCCTCCGTGGAGCGGCGGGTTCACCACCGCCCGGTACGTCACACGCGCGATGCCCTGCGACCGGTCGGCGATCCGGGCGAACGCCTCGTCGGAGAGGTCGATCTTACTGTTTCCGCACCCGGCGCACTGGTCCATGACCATGACCCGGACGGTGCCCTTCGGACCGCTGACGTCCAGGTAGCTGCCGCAGGCCGCCGCCCCGGCGTACTGCGACGAGCCCAGGGCCACGTAGAGCCGGTCGGCCGGTGGGCTCGGGAAGGAGCAGGTGCCGCCCGATCGGCCCGCGTCGTAGAAACTCGCCGTTCCCTTGTGGACGGAGCTGCCCGTGGGCGGCGCGGCGCAGGCCGGGGCGGCACCGCCGCGTACGGCGAGGGTGATGCCGAGTACGGCGGCCAGGGCGGCGACTCCGGCACCTGCCAGCCAGTGCCTGACCCGTCGACTCAACCGGGGCGTGCCGCTGTTGCCGGCGGGGGTGGCGTTTCCCGGATCCGTGCCTGGTGCTGCCGTCACGGCGGCTGATGTTGCCGCACTCCGCTGCGACAGCGCAAAGCCGTCGGCCAGACCGTCACCCGCCGCACCGGATGGGTCGCAGTCCGTCCAGGGCGGTGCTTGGTCCACTCGGCTTCAAGGAAGGCGGGGTGTCGTGTCCCCCGGGATGGACCGGTTTCAAGGAAACCGAGTGGATCAAGCGGTTGTCGGGCTGCGCAGGACGTGGTCCCAGTCCACCGTGCGGGCCCAGTCGGCGTAGCTGTGCCAGGCGACGTCCGGGTACCGGGCGTGCAGCGCGTCGATGTCGGCGAAGTCGGTGGTGTCCTCGAAGCGTTGGAACATGTCGGCGATCTCGTCGCCGGCCCACTGCCGGACCTGGTCCAGCGGCATCTGCCGGTACGGGATCTCGCGGTCGAGCACCTCACCGAGGATGCGGGCCGCCTCCTCGCCGGTCACCCGGTCGGAGACGACGTCGATCCGCTCCCCGACGAACCGGTCCGGGTGCTCGATGGCGTGCACGGCGAGGCCGGCGATGTCCCGGACGGTCACCTGGTCCAGCGGCTTGCCCGGGGAGAGCGGGTTGGCCAGGACGCCGTCGGTGAGCCGGCTGAAGCCGACGTTCAGGGCGTTCTCCATGAAGTACACCGGCCCGAGGACTGTCGCGGGGACCTGCCGTTCCCGCAGGTACGCCTCGACGAGCTGCTTGCTGTCGGCGTGGTCGATGTCGGTGGCGACCAACCGGTCGGCGCCGCGCACCGAGGAGTAGACGAGATGCGTGCCGGCCCGCGCCGCGGTGTCCACCAGGAGGCGACCCTGGGTGACCTCCTCCTCCTTACCGCCGGCGCCGAACGGCACCGACAGGCCGAAGATCGCGTCGGTGCCGTGTGCAGCGTTGGCGAGCGCCTGCGGGTCGGCCAGGTCACCGACGGCGAGGCGTACCCCGGCGGCGGCCAGTGCCACGGCGGACGGTGACTCGGGCGACCGCACGTAGGCGGTGACGTCGTGGCCGTGCTCGAGCAGGAGTTCGGCGACAGCGCCGCCCTGCTTTCCGGTGGCGCCGATGACGAGAACGGTGGTCACGGTGCGGCCTCCTCGATAGCGGTTCGGGGACGACGCCGAGTCTGTGCCCTCAACCATGGTTGAGGGCAAGCGTTAGGGTCGGGCCATGCCGAGGGCCCGCACCGCATTCCACGAACTCAGCGTCGGGCAGGTCGCCGACCGCAGTGGCGTGGCCGTCTCCGCGCTGCACTTCTACGAGCGCAAGGGCCTCATCCGCAGCACCCGGACGGCAAGCAACCAACGCCGGTACGGTCGCGACACCCTGCGCCGGGTCGCGTTCATCCGTGCGTCCCAGCGCGTCGGCATCTCGCTGACGGCGATCCGGGAAGCCCTCGACCAGCTCCCCAGCGAACGCACCCCCACCCACGACGACTGGACCCGGCTGTCCGCGGCCTGGCGCACCGAACTCGACGCGCGCATCGCGCACCTGCAGGCGCTGCGGGACGACCTCACCGAATGCATCGGCTGCGGCTGCCTCTCGCTGCGGTCCTGCCACCTGACCAACCCCCGCGACGTGCTCGGCCGCGAGGGCCCCGGCGCCCGCCGCCTGCCGCGGACGGACTGACCACCGCCGTCTGCTCGTATCGCCACGGGCTCGAAGACCGCGTTCTAGGCTCCGAGATATGGCGGCGGCGTGCCCATTCCGAATTGGCGCACAAGCTCGGGCAGTGCCCTCACCGCATGATTCCCCTCGCGAGCGCGAACTTTCGACAGAGAGGAAGCACGCATGGCTGTCAAGACGAAGGCACGTCCCGGCACCACGGAGATCCGGCCGTTCACGGTGGAAATCCCCCAGGCGGACCTCGACGACCTGAAAAGGCGAATCGCGGCCACCCGCTGGCCGGACAAGGAAACCGTCGACGACCAGTCGCAGGGCGTGCCACTCGCGACGATCCAGGCCGTCGCGCGTTATTGGGAAAATGAGTACGACTGGCGCAAGGTCGAATCGCGACTGAACGCCGTACCGCAGTTCATGACCACGATCGACGGGGTGGACATCCACTTCATCCACGTGCGCTCGAAGCACGAGGACGCGCTGCCGCTCATCGTCACCCACGGGTGGCCCGGTTCGGTGATCGAGCAGTTGAAGATCATCGAGCCGCTCACCGACCCCACCGCCCACGGCGGCAGCGCGTCGGACGCCTTCCACCTGGTGATCCCGTCGCTGCCCGGCCACGGTTTCTCGGGCAAGCCGACGGAGGCGGGCTGGAACCCGCAGAAGATCGCCACCGCGTGGACCGAGCTGATGAAGCGTCTCGGTTACTCGCGGTTCGTCGCCCAGGGCGGCGACTGGGGCGCGGTCATCGTGGACCAGATGGGCATCCAGGCGCCTCCGGAACTGCTCGGCATCCACACCAACATGCCCGGCGCGATTCCACCCGAGATCGACCTGCTGTTCCAGGGCGACACCACGGGCGCGAACAACGCCATGGGCTCCCTGCCCTCCGGTCTGTCCGCCGACGAGATGCGTGCCGCCGAGGAGGTCAACTACGTCTGGAAGCACGTCGCGTACGCCCTCATGATGGCGACCCGTCCGCAGACGCTCACCGGCCTGGCGGATTCACCGGCCGGGCTGGCGTCCTTCCTGCTCGACCACGACGCGAAGAGCCTGGCCCTCATCGCGCAGGTCTTCGACGGGGCCCAAGCGGGCCTGACCCGCGACGACATCCTGGACAACATCTCGCTCTACTGGTTGACGAACACCGCGATCTCCGCGTCCCGGCTGTACGCGGAGAACAAGCTGTCGTTCTTCGCCGCCAAGGGCGTGAACGTCCCGGTCGCCGTGAGCGTCTTCCCCGACGAGCTGTACGAGGCGCCGCAGAGTTGGGCCGAGCAGGCGTACCCGAACCTCATCTACTTCAACAAGCTCGACGTGGGCGGGCACTTCGCGGCCTGGGAGCAGCCGAAGATCTTCTCCGAGGAACTGCGGACCGCTTTCCGGTCACTGCGCTAGATGGCCGTGCACCTGCCTCCGCTGAACGGCGCGGTCGAGTGGCTCAACTCCGAGCCGCTCGACCCCGCCGAGCTGCGCGGTCGTGTCGTCCTCGTGAACTTCTGGACGCTCACCTGCATCAACTGGCTACGTCAGGAACCGTACGTCCGTGCCTGGTCGCAGGCCTACCGCGACGACGGCCTCGTCGTCGTCGGGGTGCACACGCCGGAGTTCACCTTCGAGCATGAGGTCGATTGGGTACGTCGGGCGGTCGCGGCCCGCTCGATCGACTACCCGGTCGCCGTCGACAACGACTACGCGATCTGGAGTGCCTTCGCCAACCAGTACTGGCCGGCGCTGTACATCGCCGACACCGACGGCGTCATCCGCGACGAGCACTTCGGTGAGGGGCGCTACGAGCAGTCCGAGCGGACGCTCCAGCGCCTGCTCGGCATCGAGCGCGACCCCGTACCCGTCAACGGGGTCGGCCCGGAGGCGGCGGCCGACTGGGACAGTCTGCGGACGCCCGAGACGTACCTCGGATTTCGTCGCGGCGACCACTTCGCGTCGCCGAACGGCGCGGCGCTCGACGAACGCCGCGCCTACGACCTCCCCAGAAGCCTGGCGCTCAACCAGTGGGCACTGGCGGGGGAGTGGACGGTCGGCTCGGAGAACGTCGCGCTCGACCGGGCCGGCGGCGGCATCGCCTTCCGGTTCCACGCGCGCGACGCGCATCTCGTGCTGGCCCCCGGGGTGGGACGGTCGGTCCCGTTCCGCGTGCTGCTCGACGGCGAGGCTCCGGGGCCGTCCCACGGCGTCGACGTCGACGCCGACGGCAACGGTGTCCTGGAGGACGGACGGCTCTACCAGCTCGTACGCCAACAGGGTGCGGTCCGGGAACGGACCCTGGACATCACGTTCGACGAGCCGGGCGCCGCGGCGTACGCCTTCACATTCGGGTGAGTCAGCGCCCTACCGCCCGCGATAGTGTCGACTGCTGTGACAACGCCTGAGATCACTCTCGCAACGCCAACGGACCGCGATGCGGTGGTCGGCACGCTGGTCGCCGCGTTCGTCAAGGATCCCATCCTGCGGCACCTGTTCCCCGACGACGCGACCTACCCGCACTACGCCGCCACCTTCTTTGGCAACCTGTTCGACAAGCGGGTGCACAGGTCGTCGATCTGGATGCTCGGCGGGGGTGCGTCCGTCGCCGTCTGGGAGCCTCCGGACGCCGGACACGCGTCGACGGACGCCGACCCCGACTACCCCGCCGACGTGCTGGCCCGCGTGCGGGGCTACGACGAGGTCGTGCACGCCGCCCTGCCGGCGTATCCGTTCTGGTATCTCGGCGTCCTGGGCACCCACCCGGACAGCGCCGGACGCGGTTGGGGTCGTGTGGTCATGCGGGCCGGGCTGGATCAGGCAGCCGCCGAGGGCCTGCCGGCGATCCTGGAGACCAGCAACCCGGGCAACGTCGAGCTGTACCGCCACGCCGGCTGGGAGGAGATGGGCTACCTGGCCGAGCCCGTCCCCACCTGGATCATGCAGCAGCCGCCGCGCTGAGCTACTCGCCCCCCACCCGATCGTTGCGGGCATCGGATGTCGGGTGGGGGACGGGACCTGCCGCCTAGCGTTGCTGCACGTAAGGGGAAGGAGGCCCGGGTGCTGGAGCGGCTCAACGAGGCCATGGCGCACATCGAGCGGCACCTCGACGAGCAGATCGAGGTGGCCGACCTGGCGCGGATCGCGCTGACGTCGGAGTACCACCTTCGGCGACTGTTCTCCGCGCTGGCCGGCATCGGACTGTCGGAGTACATCCGTCGTCGTCGGCTCACCGTCGCCGGCGCGGACGTGCTCGCTTGGGAGCGGACACTGCTCGACGTCGCCGTGCGGTACGGCTACGGATCGGCCGAGGCGTTCGCCCGTGCGTTCCACGCCGTGCACGGCGTGGGGCCGGGAGAAGCTCGGCGTACGGGGGCAGTGCTGCGCGCCCAGCCCCGGATGTCCTTCCGACTCACAGTGGAAGGGAGTGGCAGCATGGAGTATCGAATCGTCGCCAAGGACGCGTTCGCGCTGGTGGGGCGCAAGGCTCGGGTCCCGCTGGTGCACGAGGGGATGAACCCGGCGATCGTCGCGTTCATCAGGAGCATCGACCAGGAGACGACGGCTCGGATCGAGGCGCTCTCCGATCAGGAGCCGACCGGGATCGTCAACGTCAGCGACAACCTCGCCGACGGTCGGGCCGAGGGCAGCGAGTTGGACTACTGGCACGGGGTGGTCACCGGCGCCACGCCACCGGAGGACCTGGACGCGCTTGCGGTGGCGGCCGGAACGTGGGCGGTGTTCACCACCTCCGGCGCGTTCCCGCAGGCCGTCCAGTACCTGTGGCGGGACGTCTTCACCCAGTGGTTCCCGTCCAACCCGTACCGCAGCCGACCCGGACCGGAGATCTCCCGGGTGCGGGTGTCCGCGGACGGGACCACGGCGGACGCCGAACTGTGGATCCCCGTCGAACGGGTCGCGGCCTGACGGGCGCGGCTCAGGTGGGGACGTCGTCCCAGTTCGTGCCGGGCGGCAGGTAGCCGGCCAACGGGTTGTCGCGCAGCGCGTAGGCGATGACCAGCAGCGCGTGCTTGTCCAGCTCGGGCAGCCGGTCCACCGGAAACCACCGCACGGCCACCGACTCGTCGTCGTTGACCCGTGCGGTGCCGGACACCACCCGGCAGAGGAAGCCCAGGTTGAGGATTTCGCACTGGTCCCCGTTGGGGTAGGTGTGCGGGTGCGAGACGGCACTGGACAGCCGGACGGGCGCCACGTCCAGGCCCGTCTCCTCCCGCACCTCCCGCAGCAGCGCTGCGGCCGGCTGCTCGCCCGACTCGACGAAGCCGCTGATGATCGACCACCGTCCGTCGTCGGCGCGTTGGCCGAGCAGCAGCTCGCCGGCATCGTTGCGAATCACCGCGCTGACGCTGGGCAGCCACAGCAGGTCATGGCCGATGTGCTTGCGCATCCGCACGATGTAATCCGGTACCGACATCGGGCGATCATAGGCCGCTGGTGGGCGGCCATGGCCGCCCCGGCGGCCCGCACCCCGGGGGCCCAATGCCCCCACCTGCACTTCTTTTGGTGTTTTCGCCCAAAGTGCGCTGAGCGTCTCTACTGTGGAGAGGGTTCGGCGACTTGCGTGATCCGGTGGCGGTCAGCCCGTTCCCGGTGCACAGTGATTCCCATGAACGACAGCGGACGTAATGGGCAGTTCTACTGGTGCACCCGGCACCACCGGGTCGAGACGGACGCCGACGTGTGTCCGGCGAAGCACGTCCTCGGCCCGTACAACTCGGCGGCCGACGCGGAGAACGCCCTGCAGCAGGTGCAGGAGCGCAACGAAGCGTGGGAGGCCGAGGACGCTCGTTGGGCCGGGGAGGACAGGTAGACGGCGCGGGACGGCCCGCGTCGCGGTAGTTCGTGCTCCGCGAGGACGCACGCGAGAGCACGTCCCCGAGGAGGAACCACGATGGCCGAAGCACAGCAGGCCACCACCCGTCCGGCCGCCCGACGCACCACCGCGAAGAAGACCGCCGCGGCGGAGCGCAACACGTCGGCGAGCCGGACCACCCCCGTGCGCAAGTCCACCACGGGTGCCGCGAAGGCGCCGGCCCGCAAGGCAGCCGGCGGCGCGGGCCGTGCCCCGGCCAAGAAGACCACCGCGGCGGCGAAGAAGGCTCCGGCGAAGAAGGCCGCGACCAGGACGACCGCGAGCAAGGCCGCCCCCACCAGGACCGCCGCCGCGGCGAAGAAGGCCCCGGCGAAGAAGACCACGACCAGGACCAGCGCAGCGGCCAGGAAGGCGCCGGCCAAGACCTCGACCGCCACCCGCAAGACGACGACCGCCGCGAAGCGGACCCCGGCGTCCACGACGCGCACGAGCACCACCGCCGCGAGCAGGACGACGGGTACGGCGAAGAAGACGACAAGCGCCGCCAAGAAGACGACAGGCACCGCGAAGAAGACCACGGCATCGGCGGCGAAGCGGACCACCGCCGCCGCGAAGGCGCCCGCGCGCAAGGTCGCGACCAAGGCGTCCACCGTGAAGAAGACGGCCGCCAAGAAGGCCCCGGCGAAGAAGACCGCGGCGAAGAAGGCCCCCGCCAAGAAGACCGCGGCGAAGAAGACCGCTTCCACCCGCCCGAGCGGCGGCGCCCGCAACGCCCCGGCGAAGAAGGCCCCCGCCGCGAAGGCGACCGGCACCTCGGCAATCACCGCCCGCAAGGCGGCGGCGAAGAAGGCCCCGGCGAAGAAGACCACCGCCGCCAAGGCACCGGCCCGCAAGGTGACCGCCCGCACGTCACCCGCCCGTCCGGTCGCCGCACGAGCCACCACCCCCCGCGGTACGCGCAGCACCGCCCGAAAGGCGACCGGCTGAGCGCAAGCGCCTCGGCGAGGCACCGGTTCGTTCCACGGGCCTGCCGTGTCCGGCGCGACAGACCGACAGGGCGGTCCGAGCTGGCGGGTCCGCACGCAGCGCGGGGCGGTTCGTCGGCGGGCGACGGAGATCTCGGCCGGTCACCGGAAGCGGATCACCGGCGGCGCTGTCAGGATTGACCCGTGGTCATCCGACGCGTACTCGCGCCCCGCATCGACTTCGGCGCGCTGCGCCGCGAACTCGGCCTGCCCGAGGGCTTCCCGGCTGCCGCCCAACGGGAGGCCGACGCGGCGGCTGCCGCGCCGCCCCGGCCGTCGGTCGACCGCACCGACATCCCGTTCGTGACGCTCGACCCGGCCAGTTCACGTGACCTGGACCAGGCGATGCACCTCGCCCGTCGGCCGGGCGGCGGCTACCGGGTGCGCTACGCCATCGCGGACGTCGCCGCGCACGTCACGCCGGGCGGCGCGCTCGAGGAGGAGACCTGGCGGAGGGGGGAGACGGTCTACCTGCCCGACGGCCACGTGCCGCTGCACCCGCTGACGCTCAGCGAGGGCGCGGCCAGTCTGCTGCCCGACGACGACCGGGCCGCCGTGGTCTGGACCATCGACCTGGACGCCGACGGCGGCACCGTGGCCGTCGAACTGGAGCGCGCTCTGGTGCGCAGCCGGGCCAAACTCGACTACACCGGAGTGCAGGCGGCGGCCGAGGCCGGCCGGCTGCCCGAGCCGATCGCGTTGCTGCCCGAGATCGGCGACCGACTGACCGCGCGGGGCCTGCGCCGAGGCGCCATCAACCTGCCGCTGCCCGAGCAGGACGTGGAACCCGACGGTGACGGCTGGCGGCTGGTGCTGCGCGGGCCGGTGCCGATGGAGGAGCACAACGCGCAGATCTCACTGCTGACGGGGATGGCCGCCGCCGACATCATGCTGGCCGGCCGAGTGGGCCTGCTGCGCACGATGCCGGCACCGAAGCCGGAGGCGGTGCAACGCCTGCGGGCGGCCGCCGCTCCGCTGGGCGTGCACTGGCCGGACGGCGTGGGCCCCGGTGAGGTGATCGCCGGCCTGGACGCCGCGCAGCCGCGTTCCGCCGCGTTCATCGACCAGGCGGCCGAGCTGATGCGCGGCGCCGCGTACACCGCCTTCGACGGCACTGTTCCGGAGCAGCCCGAGCACGGCGGTGTGGCCGCCGCGTACGCCCATGTCACGGCGCCGTTGCGGCGATTGGCCGACAGGTACGCCACCGAGGTCTGCCTGGCCCTGCACGCGGGCCGCGAGGTGCCCGACTGGGCCCGCGCGGCGCTGCCCCGGCTGCCCGAGGTGATGGCCAGCACCGACCGGACCGCCTCGGCCGCCAGCCGCGGCGCCGTCGAACTGGCCGAGGCGGTGCTGCTGGAGCACCGGGTGGGGGAGACCTTCGACGCGGCGGTCCTCGACGTCGACGCCCCACCCAACGGCAAGTCCCGGCCACGCCCGCCCGGCGGAACGGTGGCGTTGGACGCCCCACCGGTACGCGGCCGCTGCCTCGGTGCGCTGCCGCTCGGCGAACGGGTCCGGGTCCGCTTGGTCACCGCCGACCCGGCGGCCCGCACGGTGCTGTTCGAGCTGGCCTGAGCTGGCTGTCCGTGCCGAGCCGGTCCGTTGGCCCTGGGGGACCGGCGGGGCGATGTCGGCGGTCGTCGTCGGCGGACCGGCGCGTAGCGGGGATTGTCACAGCGGCCGGCGCTGCTGACGGACCGGGCGGTTTGCGAGGATGAGCCCATGGCATACGACGCGAGCACCCTGCCCGACGTGTCCGGGCTGACGGTCGGCATCATCGGCGGCACCGGCGACCAGGGCCGTGGCCTCGCCTATCGGCTCGCCCGGGCCGGGCAGACGGTGCTGATCGGCTCCCGATCGGCGGAGCGGGCCGCCGAGTCGGCCGCCGAGATCGCCGCTCTGCCCCGGATGCCGGCCGATGTCAGCGTCACCGGCGCGGCCAACGACGAGGTGGCCCGCCGCAGCGACGTCGTGATCATCGCGGTGCCGTGGGACGGGCACGCCGCCACCGTCGCCGCCCTCGCCGAGCCGCTCGCCGGAACGATAGTCGTCGACTGCGTCAACCCGCTGGGCTTCGACAAGCAGGGCCCGTACGCCCTCACCGTCGCCGAGGGCAGCGCCGTCCAGCAGGCCGCCGCGCTGCTGCCCGACTCCCGCGTCTGCGCCGCGTTCAACCACGTCAGCGCCCCGCTGCTGGCCGACCCCGAGGTCGACCGGATCGACCTCGACGTGCTGATCTGCACCGAGGACCGGGAGCTCGTCGACATCGTCGGAGCGCTCGCCGCCCGGATCCCCGGGATGCGCGGCATCTACGCCGGCCGGCTGCGCAACGCCCACCAGATCGAGGCGTTCACCGCGAATCTGATCGCCATCAACAAGCGCTACAAGGCGCACGCCGGCATCCGCGTCACCGACCTCTGACCAGGTCCCCGGGGCGACGAGCGGCGTGATCGACTCGGGTTCGCTGAAATCGGGGTGTCCCGGTGTCAGGGATACCCCGATTTCGCGAAACCGAGTCGATCACACTGGCTGTGCTAGAAGGTGTGCTCGGCGGCCGGGAACTCGCCGCCGCGGACCTCGTCGGCGAAGCGGCGGGTCGCGTCGGTGAGGACGTCGGCCAGGTCGGCGTAGCGCTTCACGAAGCGCGGCGCCTTGCCGGTACGCAGGCCGGCCATGTCCTGCCAGACCAGCACCTGGGCGTCGGTGTCCGGGCCCGCGCCGATGCCGACAGTGGGGATCGCCAGTTCGTGGGTGATCTGCTTGGCCACCTCACCCGGCACCATCTCCAGCACCACCGCGAACGCGCCCGCCTCGGCCACCGCCCGCGCGTCGGCCCGCACCTCGTCGGCCGTGTCGCCCCGGCCCTGCACGCGGTAGCCGCCCAGAGTGTGCTCGCTCTGCGGGGTGAAGCCGATGTGCGCCATCACCGGGATGCCGGCCCCGACGATCGCGGCGATCTGCGCGGCGTTGCGGCGGCCACCCTCCAGCTTCACCGCGTGGCAGCCACCCTCCTTCATGAACCGGACGGCGGTGCGCAGCGCCTGGGTCGGCCCCTCCTCGTACGAGCCGAACGGCAGGTCACCGACGACGAGGGCCTGCCGGGTCGAGCGCACCACGGCCCGGACCAGCGGAAGCAGATCGTCGGTGGTGACCGGCAGGGTGGTCTCGTAGCCGAACACGTTGTTCGCGGCCGAGTCGCCGACCAGCAGCACCGGCACGCCGGCCCGGTCGAAGATCCCCGCCGTGTACTGGTCGTACGAGGTGAGCATCGGCCACCGCTCGCCGCGCTCCTTGGCGGCGATCAGGTCGCGGGTACGGATCCGACGGGTGGCCGGTCCGCCGTACAGCGCGGTCACCTCGTTCGGAGTGGACTCGGTCATGACTGTCTCCTTCCTCGAGGCCGCCTGCGCGGTCCCCGGGTTCCGTCGCGATCGTCGCACCGGAAGACCGGGTGACGGCAGGGCGCAGTGGAAGATGTCACTCACGACCGCACCGGGCCGAGTCCGGCGACCCGGCCCGGACGTACGGGCTCAGCCGTTCTCGCGCCACCGGTTGGTGATCGGCAGGCGGCGGTCGCGGCCGAACGCCTTCATGGAGATCTTCGCGCCGGGCGCCGACTGGCGTCGCTTGTACTCGGCGGTATCCACCAGCCGCAGCACCTTGTCGACAACGGCCGGGTCGTGGCCCGACTCGACCAGCCCGTCGCGGCCCAGGTCGCCGTCGACGTAGCCGATCAGGATCGGGTCCAGCACGTCGTAGTCGGGCAGGGAGTCGCTGTCGAGCTGGCCCGGGCTCAACTCGGCGCTCGGCGGCTTGCCGATCGAGTTCTCCGGGATCGGGGCGGTCTCGCCGCGGCGGGCCGCGTCCGCGTTGCGCCACTTCGCCAGCCGCCACACAAGCGTCTTCCAGACGTCCTTGATCGGGTTGAAGCCGCCCACCGAGTCGCCGTACAGGGTGGAGTAGCCGACCGCCAGCTCGCTCTTGTTGCCCGTGGTGAGCACCAGGTGGCCCTCCTGGTTCGACAGCGCCATCAGGATCACACCGCGTACCCGGGCCTGGAGGTTCTCCACGGCGATCCCGGACAGCGACAGGTTGGCCAGGAAGGCGTCCACCATCGGCTGGATCGGCTCGACGCGGTAGTCCAGTCCGGTGCGCTTGGCCAGGTCGGCGGCGTCCTCGCGGGAGTGCTCGGAGGAGTGCTGGCTGGGCAGCGACACCCCGACCACCCGGTCCGGGCCGAGCGCGTCGACGGCGAGGGCGGCCACCACCGCCGAGTCGATGCCGCCGGAGAGGCCGAGCACCACCGACGCGAACCGGTTCTTGTTGACGTAGTCGCGCAGGCCGAGCACCAGCGCGTGCCACACCTCGGCCTCGTCGGCCACCGGCTCGATCAGCCCACCGGCGACGGCCGGGCCGGACGGCGCGGGCGGGATCACGCCCAGCGTGTGGTGTGCCACCCGCATGCCGTCCGCGACGTCGCGGCTGCCCGGGGCCATCGTCGCGGCCGGCAACTCGAGGTCGTGCACGAGCAGGTGCTCGACGAACTGCGGGGCGCGGGTGAGCAGCTCACCGTCCGAGGTGACGATCATCGAGTCGCCCTCGAAGACCAGCTCGTCCTGTCCGCCGATCATGTTGACGTACGCGATGGCGGCGCCCGCCTCGGCGGCCCGGCGGCGCACCAGCGGCAGCCGGATGTCGTCCTTGTTCAGCTCGTACGGCGAGCCGTTGATGTTGACCACCAGGCCGACGCCTGCCTGCCGGGCGGCGGCGAACGGCCCGCCGGCCTGCCACAGGTCCTCGCAGATGGTCAGCGCGACGTCCACCCCGCCGATCCGCACCACTGTCAGCTGGTCGCCGGAGACGAAGTAGCGGTCCTCGTCGAAGACGCCGTAGTTGGGCAGGTGGTGCTTGAAGTAGCGGGCGACCACAGTGCCCCGGTGCAGCAGCGCGGCGGCGTTGCGGGCACCCCGGCCCGGCTCGGCGTCCCCGCTCACCTGCGGCGGCCCGTCGGCGTCCAGGTAGCCGACCACGACCGGCAGGTCACCGAGGCCGTCCTCGGCCAGGTCGGCGGCGAGCCGCTGGACGGCGGCCTGGGACGCGGCGACGAAGGAACGCCGGAAGACCAGATCCTCGACCGGGTAGCCGGTCAGCATCATCTCCGGGAAGAGCACGAGCTGGGCGCCGGCGTCGGCGGCCTGGCGGGTCCAGCTGCGGACCAGGTCGGCATTGCCGGCGAGGTCGCCGACGCTCGGATTGACCTGGGACAGGGCGAGACGCAGGGTGGGCATGTCCTCATCTTGCCCCAGCACGGCCGGAGCAATCCGCACCGTCGGACGAGATGGCGGCCACGCTCGGGCGCCACGCGGCGGTCCGGCCGGATCGGTACCGCTCGGCGGGCGGGACACGAGGGGACGGGCGGCGGCAGTTCGCGTAACGTCTGCGTAACCAGGCCCGGGAACACTGGGCGGTCAGGTCGGGTGCAGCCCGACCAAGGCGGACAAAAGAGTTGTCGCGAGGGGTTGGGGAAGTGGACCGTCAGCAGGAGTTCGTCCTCCGTACGCTGGAAGAGCGGGACATCCGGTTCGTCCGGCTGTGGTTCACGGACGTGCTGGGCACGCTCAAGAGTGTCTCGGTGGCGCCCGCGGAGCTGGAAGCGGCCTTCGAGGAGGGCATCGGCTTCGACGGCTCGGCCATCGAGGGCTTCGCCCGGGTCTTCGAATCGGACATGGTGGCCATGCCCGACCCGACCACCTTCCAGGTGTTCCCGTTCGAGGGCGGGGTCAGCGGCGAGAGCGCCCGGATGTTCTGCGACATCCTGCTGCCCGACGGCGGCCCCTCCTGGGCCGACCCGCGGCACGTGCTGCGCCGTGCGCTGTCCAAGGCGGCCGAGAAGGGCTTTACCTTCTACACGCACCCCGAGATCGAGTTCTTCCTGCTGGAGAACGGCCCGCAGGACGGCTCGGTGCCCACCCCGGTGGACACCGGCGGCTACTTCGAGCACACCACCCACGCGGTGGCCCGCGACTTCCGTCGCCAGGGCGTGCTGGCGCTGGAGCGGATCGGCATCTCGGTGGAGTTCAGCCACCACGAGGTCGCGCCCGGCCAGCAGGAGATCGACCTGCGCTACGCCGACGCGCTGACCACCGCCGACAACATCATGACCTTCCGGCACGTGGTGAAGGAGGTCGCGCTCTCCACAGGCGTGCAGGCCAGCTTCATGCCGAAGCCGTTCACCGACCAGCCGGGCAGCGGCATGCACACCCACCTGTCGCTGTTCGAGGGCGAGCGCAACGCCTTCCACGACGGTGGCGACCCGATGAAGCTCTCCAAGGTGGCGAAGTCCTTCATCGCCGGCCTGCTGGTGCACGCCCGGGAGTACACGGCGGTCACCAACCAGTGGGTCAACTCGTACAAGCGGCTCTTCCCGCAGGCCCTGCCGGACCGGATCACCGAGAGCCCGGCGTACGTCTGCTGGGGTCACCTGAACCGGTCCGCGCTGGTCCGCGTCCCGGCGTACGGCAAGCCGAACTCCGCCCGTGTCGAGGTCCGGTCGTTGGACTCGGCGACCAACCCGTACCTCGCCTTCGCGGTGCTGCTCGGCGCCGGCCTGAAGGGCATCGAGGAGGGCTACGAGCTGCCGCCGGGCGCCGAGGACGACGTCTGGTCGCTGAGCAGCGCCGAGCGCCGCGCCATGGGGTACGAGGCTCTCCCGGAGAACCTGGCCGAGGCGATCGACGTGATGGCCGAATCCGAACTGGTCGCCGAGGTGCTCGGCGAGCACGTCTTCGACTTCTTCCTGCGCAACAAGCGGGCCGAGTGGGAGCAGTACCGCCGCGAGGTCACCCCGTACGAGCGGCAGCGTTACCTGGCGCTGTAGTCGCGGGGCTGACGCGGTGGCGCGCTGCCGCTATCGTCTCGATCACCGCGCCGGTACCCCTCCGGGCGGAGAGTCGGGAGGCAGTCGGTGCTGGAGGACCTGCTCAGCGGTGCCTGGCAGAGCGTCGTGTTCGGTGTCGTGGGCGTCGGGCTCATGGCGGCCGGGTTCGGGCTTGTCGACCTGCTCACCCCGGGCCGATTGCGGGACCTGATCTGGGTCGAGCGCAACACCAACGCGGGGTTGCTGCTCGCCGCCAACCAGCTCGGCATCGCCGGGA
Organism: Micromonospora sp. NPDC049274; assembly: GCF_040678875.1. Taxonomy (NCBI): domain Bacteria; kingdom Bacillati; phylum Actinomycetota; class Actinomycetes; order Micromonosporales; family Micromonosporaceae; genus Micromonospora; species Micromonospora sp. NPDC049274. The sequence goes on along the minus strand of NZ_JBFAQS010000006.1, from coordinate 191,255 downwards.
TCGTCTTCACGGCGATCCTGACCAGCTACAGCGACTTCGGCCGTGGGCTGGCCTCCACTGTGCTGTTCGGGCTGGTCGGGCTGGCCATCATGGCGCTGGCCTTCGTCGTGCTCGACCTGCTCACCCCCGGCAAGCTCGGTGAGGTCATCTGCTCGCCCGAGCCGCACCCGGCCGCCCGGGTCAGCGCCGCCACGCACTTCGGCGCGGCACTGATCGTCTGCGCCTGCATCGCCTGAGCCCGGCCCGCTGCGGGGCGTCGTACCCCGACCGTAGCGTGCGGGGCATGAACCGCACGGACCGGCTCTACGCCCTGGTCGAGGAGTTGCGGGCGGTGTCGCCCCGGCCGCGCAGCGCGCGTTGGCTGGCCGCCCACTTCGAGGTGAGCAGCCGGACCATCGAGCGGGACATCGGCGCGCTCCAGGAGGCCGGCGTGCCGATCTGGGCCGAGCCCGGGCGCACCGGCGGCTACGTCCTGGACCGCAGCCGCACGCTGCCGCCTGTCAACCTGACCGCGGCCGAGGCGGTGGCGATGGCCGTCGCGCTGCACCGGCTCGCCGGGACCCCGTTCGCCGGGCCGGGGGCCAGCGCGCTGCGCAAGCTGGTGGCGGTGCTGCCGGCCGCCGACGCCGCCGAGGCGCACCGCCTGGCCGGCCGGGTGCACCTGATCGGCGACGGGCCGGCCACGCCCGTCCCGGCCACCGTCGCCGACGCGGTCACCGCGCGGCGGGTGCTGCGCATCCGGTACGCCGACCGCGCCGGCACCGACTCGATGCGCGACGTCGAGCCGCTGGGCTACCTCGGCAACCCTCGACACTGGTATCTGCTCGCCTGGTGCCGGCTGCGCGACGAGCTGCGCTGCTTCCGTACCGACCGAATCGCCGACGTCCGGGCGCTGCCCGAGGTGGTGGTCCGGGAGCTCCGCCTGACGGATCTCGACATCCCCCACGAACGCGTCCGCCCGCTGAGCCTCGTCTGAGCCGGGTCAGGCACGCGCCGATCTCCGTCGGGTGATCCGGAAACACCGACAGGACGCTGTCGCGGGCGGCCCCGAAACTGCTCTGGACGACGGCGAAACGCCGTCCCGGCAACTCTGGAGGCAGCACGTGTCCACGACGCCCATCACCTGGTTCGAGATCGGCACCGACCGGCCGGAGGAGGCGGAACGTTTTTACGGCGAGCTGTTCGGCTGGACCTTCGAGGAGGAGGGCGCGGGTAGTGGCGGGTCCTACCGCGTGACCGGGGCCGGCGGTGACACCGGGATCGGCGGGGCGATCCGAGCGACCGACGGGACGTCCCCGAACTACGCGGTGTTCTACGCCGAGGTCGACGACGTGGCGGAGACCTGCCGGCGAGCCGAGGCAGCAGGGGGCAGGGTGTTGGTGCCGGCGCGGACCGCCCCGAGCGGGCTCACGCTCGCCCACCTGCTCGACCCGACGGGAAATCGCCTCGGCGTCTTCGCACCCCCACCCGCCCAGGGCTGACCCTCCGGCCTTTCCCGGCCCGGCTGATGATCGACTCGCTTTCCATGAAGTCGCGGTGTCCGAGTGCGTGGGATACCGCGACTTCACGGAAGTTGAGTGGATCATGCCGCGGCGGCCCCCGGCCTGTGTCGGCCCTGGGCTGTGCTGGCCGGGGCCGGGGGCGGGCCCGCCGGATTACTTGCCGGGCGTACCTTCGCCGTGGGGGGCGCCGGGCCCGCGGTGGCCGCCGGCGCCGGGGAAGACGCCTGCCTCGACGGCCTTGGTGATGGCGTCGGCCTGCTCCTGGGTGAGCTTGCCGTCCTTGACCGCCTGGTCCAGTCGTTCCTTGAGCGCGGCCTGCCGGTCCGCGGCGGACGGGCGCGCCGGACGATCGGCGGGCCGGTGCTGCTCGCGGACCTTCTCCAGCGCGGCCGTCACCTTGTCGGTGGGGACGCCCAGCTCCTTGGCGAGCGCCTCGGCGAACTCACCCTGCCGGTCGGCCTGCACTCCGGGAGCGGGGGCGGTGTTGCCGCTCGGGGCCGGCGTCGGGCTGTCCGCGGCGAACGCGATCGTCGGGGCGGCGATCCCCACGCCGAGGACACCAGCGGTGGCCAGGCCGGCCAGCAGGTGCTTCCTACGGATGGTGCGGGACATGCTGTCCTCCAGAAGGTCGGTGGTGCGGCGATTCGTCCTCGACAGTGACCGGCAATCCTGGGCGCGACCCGTGGCGACCCTGTCAGCGAGCTGGCAATCGAGGCTGGCGCTCGGTGAAATCGGTTGTGTCGTCGTTGGTTGGGCCGTCAGGGTTGGTGGTCGCCAACGAAGGGACTTACCGCGAGATGACAGTCGAGATTCGGGAGATTCCGCTCGTCGGGCCGGACGCCGGCCCGTACGGCATCACTGTTGGGCCCGACGGCGCGTTGTGGCTGACGCTGGTCCAGGCCGGCGGCATCGCCCGCCTGGGATCCGACGGTGCGGTCCGGACCTACCCGTTGGAGCCGGCCGGCGGCCGCCCGTTGATCATCACGACGGGGTCGGACGGCGCGCTCTGGTTCACCCGGTCCGGGGACGACCGGATCGGTCGGCTCACCGCCGACGGCGAGCAGCGCACTATCGCCCTGGCGGCCGGCACCGGGCCGGGCGGCATCGCGGCCGGGCCCGACGGCGCGCTCTGGTACGCCGGGATGACCTCCGACACGATCGGCCGGGTGGACACCGACGGCACGGTCACCGGATTTCCGCTGCCGGTGACCGGCGGATTCGCCTCGATGATCACCAGCGGCCCGGACCAGGCTCTCTGGTTCACCCTCAACCAGGCGAACGCGATCGGCCGGATCGACCTCGCCGGCACGGTGACGGTGCACCCGCTGCCCACCGCGAATGCCGGCCCGGTCGGCATCACCCTCGGCGGCGACGGCGCGATCTGGTTCGTGGAGATCGGCGCCGGTCAGCTCGGTCGGATCACCCCGGACGGCCGGATCACCGAGCTCCCGCTGCCGGACCGGGCGGCCCGCCCACACGCAATCGTGGCCGACCCGGCCGGCGGCGCGTGGTTCACCGAGTGGGGTGCCAACCGGATCGGTCACATCGACCCCACCGGACGGATCGAGGGCCACGACCTGCCCACAGCCAACGCCGAACCCCACGGCATCACGGTGACCCCCGAGGGCATCTGGGCCGCCCTGGAAATCGGCGCAGTAGCCCACCTAACCCCACCCACCTAACCCCACCCCCCTCTGACCCGGCGGCGATCATGAAGTTATTGCCGCGACACGCCGTGGCGAGTGACAACAACTTCATGATCAACGGCGTCCAGAGGCGGGCAGGGGGAGGGGGCGGGGCGGGGGTTACTGGACGGCGGGGGAGACCGTCAAGGTTCCGGTGTCGGTGTCCAGGGTTGCCCGGGTGCCCACCGGGACGGTCAGCTGGTCGGGGCCGTGGCCGATGGGGAGGCCGCCGAGGACCGGTACGCCCAGGTCGTCGAGGCGCTCGCCGAGCACGTCGACGATCGTGGTGTCCCAGCCGTCACCGCAGTCGGTGAACTGCCCGACCGCCACCCCGGCCAGCCCGTCCAGCGCGCCGGCCCGGCGCAGGTGGGTGAGCATCCGGTCGACCTTGTACGGGGGCTCCTGCACGTCCTCGATCAACAGCACCGCACCGGTCAGATCGGGCAGGTCCGGCGTGCCGATCGACGCGGCGATCAGGCACAGGTTGCCGCCCAGCAGGGTGCCGGTGGCGCGACCCGGCACACGGACGCCGAAGGTCTCCTCGGTGGGCACCGCCTCGACGGTCACCGGCTCGGTGGTCATCAGCGCCGCGTGCAGGGACTCGGCGGAGCGCAGCGACGTCCGCTCGTCCCGCCAGGCGGCCCCCGGCCCGTGCACGCCGGCCAGCCGGGCGCCCCGCCACAGGGCGAGCTGCAACGCGGTGATGTCCGAGAAGCCGGCGACCACCTTCGGGTCGCGGCGGACGGCGGCCATGTCGATGGCGTCCACGATCCGCTGGGCGCCGTACCCGCCTCGGGTGCAGATCACGCCGCGCACCTGCGGGTCGGCGAACGCCGCGTTCAGGTCGGCGGCCCGCAGGTCGTCGGTGCCGGCGAGGTAGCCGTGGCGGGCGTACGCGTTCGGCGCCGGCACCGGCCGCAGGCCCCACCCGGTGAGCAACTCCATGCCCCGCGCGACCCGCTCCGGCGAGGTCGGCCCGGACGGCGACACCAGCAGCACCGTGTCCCCGGGGCGCAGGGCGGGCGGGCGGACGACTGCGGAATCCTCGCTGATCACAACCGCAGAGCCTAACGAGCCCCGAACGCCGGCCGTCGACGCCGGCGCACGCACCGGCCGCGAACGCCGACACGCCCGCCCGGCCGCGAATCGTCGGTGCACGGGCCCGGCCGCGACCGTCGGCGTACGGGTGGGAGCGTCCGAGCGACGCGGACCGTGGCGGGGCGTGGCGCTGTGGGACGTACCGGCTAGCCTCGACGCGTGGCAACCGCGCTGGTGATCGAGAACGACCCGACGGACGACGCACGCCGGCTGGGCGAGTGGCTGACCGAAGCTGGGCTGGAGCTGCGGGTGGTCCGCCCGCACGCCGGCGAGGAACTCCCCGCCGACCTGGAGGGGTACGCGGCGCTTGTGGTGCTCGGCGGCGACCAGCAGGCGTACCCGCTGCCGGACGGCTCGCCGGGCGCACAGTGGTTCCCGGCCGTGGAGGGGTTGCTGCGCAAGGCGGTCCGGTACCGGGTGCCCACCCTGGCCGTCTGCCTGGGCGCGCAGTTGCTCGCCACCGCGCACGCCGGGCTGGTCGAGCGGAGCCCGTCCGGGCCGGAGATCGGGCCCGGCGTGGTCGGTCGGCGGGACGCCGCCGAGGGCGACCCGCTGTTCCGGTACGTGCCGCTGATCCCGGACGTGCTTCAGTGGCACTCCGACGAGATCACCGAGCTGCCCCGGGGTGCCACCCTGCTGGCGGCCTCCACCCGCTATCCGCACCAGGCGTTCCGGCTCGGCGACCGGGCCTGGGGGCTGCAGTTCCACATCGAGTGCGACACCGCGATGATCGCCCACTGGGCCACCGACTCGGCCCAGCTCGCCGAACTGGGCTACGACCCGGAGCTGGTCGTGGCGGCGTGCGACGCGGTGATGGTCGACGTCGAGGAGGTCTGGCAGCCGTTCGCCGCCCGGTTCGCGGCGCTGGCCCTCGGCGAGCTGGACGACAGCACGACGCGGCGTGGCCTGCCGCTGCTCGGGCACTGATGGGCCGGCCGACGAGGGCACCGGGCCGGCTCGCCCGCTACGGCTTCGGCGTCGCAGACGGCGACGGTGGAGCCCGCGCCGCCGACCTTCTCGGCCCGGACGGGCTGGGCCTCTGGCAGCCTGTCGAACAGGAGCCGGTCGACGACACCGCCGCGGAGCTGCTCGCCGCGCTGTCCCGGGCCGCCGACCCGGATCTGGCGCTCCGCCAACTGCATCGCGTCGTCGAGGCCGAACGCCGGGCACACGCCGGCAGCACCGCAGCCGGGGGCGGCACGACGGCCGGCGCGACCGCCGGCACCGCGGCCAGCACGACCGGCGGCACGACGGCCGGCGCGAGCAACGGCTCGCCGCTGATCGCCGAGCTGCACGCCGATCCCGGACTGCGGCGTCGGCTGATCGCCGTCCTGGGCGCGTCGTCGGCACTCGGTGATCACCTGGTGGCCAACCCGGAGCACTGTCTGGCGCTGCGCACCGCCCCGGACGGGCTCGCGCCGATCGCCGAGGGTCGCCTGGAACCGGCAGGCGACGGCAACCCGGTGGCGGTGCTGCGGGCCGCGTACCGGCTGGCGTTGCTGCGGATCGCGGCGGCCGACCTCACCGGCGGCCGGGCCCTGGAGCAGACCATGGCGGCGCTGTCGGCGCTTGCCGACGCGACGCTCGCCGCGGCGTACGAGATCGCCGTCGACGAGCTGGCCGAGGGCACCGAGCGACCCCGGCTGGCAGTGGTGGCGATGGGCAAGTGCGGCGGCGGCGAGTTGAACTACGTCAGCGACGTCGACGTGATCTTCGTGGCGGCCGAGGATGCCGACCTGCCCGCCGCGACAGTGGTGGCGGCCCGGCTGATCAACATCTGCGGGCTGGTCGCCTGGCCGGTGGACGCCGCGCTGCGGCCCGAAGGTAACCGGGGGCCGCTGGTGCGTACCCTCGCCAGCCACCTGGCCTACTACCGGCGGTGGGCGCGCACCTGGGAGTTCCAGGCGCTGCTCAAGGCCCGTCCGGCCGCCGGTGACCTGCCGCTGGCCCAGGAGTGGATCGACCAGCTCGCTCCGCTGGTGTGGCGGGCCGCCGAACGACCCGAGGCGGTCGAGGACGTCCGCGCCATGCGCCGCCGGATCATCGACAACGTCCCGCCGAAGGAGTTGGAACGCGAGATCAAGCGCGGTCCCGGTGGGCTGCGCGACATCGAGTTCGCCGTCCAGCTCCTGCAACTCGTGCACGGCCGCGGCGACGAGACGCTGCGGGCGCCGGGCACCATCCCGGCGCTGCGCGCGCTTGTCGCCGGCGGCTACGTCGGCCGCGCCGACGGCGAGTCGCTGCTGCGCGGCTACCGCTTCCTGCGCAGCGTCGAGCACCGGCTCCAGTTGCAGGCCCTGCGCCGTACGCACACCGTGCCCACCGAGCCGTCCGCGCTGCGCTGGCTGGCCGCCGCGCTGGGTTTCACGGCCACGCCGGGACGCAGCGCCGTGGAGAGCTTCCGGGCCGAGTGGGTCACCCACGCCACCGAGGTACGCCGGCTGCACGCCAAGCTGCTCTACCGGCCGCTGCTGGAGTCGGTGGCCCGGGTGCCTGCCGACGGGCTGCGGCTCACCCCGGAGGCGGCCCGGCACCGGTTGGAGATCCTCGGCTTCGCCGACCCGGCCGGGGCGCTGCGTCACCTCCAGGCGCTCACCGGCGGGGTGAGCCGCACGGCAGCCATCCAGCGGACACTGCTGCCGGTGTTGCTGAGCGAGTTCGCCGACGCGCCGGAGCCGGACCGGGGGCTGCTCAACTACCGCAAGGTCTCCGACAAGCTGGGCAGCACCCCCTGGTATCTGCGGCTGCTGCGTGACGGCGGTCCCGTCGCCCGGCGGCTGGCCCGGGTCCTGGCCCTCTCCCGGTACGTCGCCGACCTGCTCGCCCGCGACCCCGAGGCGCTGCGGCTGCTGGCCGAGGAGAACGAGATGGTGCCACGCCCCCGCGAGATCCTGCGGGAGGGTTTCCTGGCGGCGGCGGCCCGACACACCGACCCGGTCGAGGCGACAAGCGCGGTGCGGGCGCTGCGCCGCCGGGAACTGGTCCGGGTGGCCTGCGCAGACGTGCTCTGCCGCGCGGGCGCGCTCGCCCCCACCCCGACCCGGCCGGACGGCACGAACCGGCCGGCCCCGGGCCTGGCCGACATCACCGAGATCGGTACGGCGCTCTCCGACGTCACCGACGCCACTCTCGCCGCCGCGCTGCGTGCCGCCCGGGCCAGCCAGCCGGCCCCGGAGGGGCTGCGGTTCGCGGTGATCGGGATGGGCCGGTTGGGCGGGTACGAGTCGAACTACCTCTCCGACGCCGACGTGCTCTTCGTCTACGACCCGCCCGCCGGGGCCAGCGAGAGCGCCGCCAGCGCCGCCGCGCACGCGATCGCCGAGGAGCTGCGTCGACTGCTCGGGGTGCCCGCGCCCGACCCGCCGCTCGGCGTCGACGCCGACCTGCGTCCGGAGGGCCGGCAGGGGCCGCTGGTGCGCAGCCTCGCCGCGTACGCGCAGTACTACGCCCGCTGGTCGCGGGTGTGGGAGGCGCAGGCGCTGCTGCGCGCCCGGTTCGTCTGCGGTGACGCCGACCTGGGCGCCGAGTTCGAGGCGATGATCGAGCCGGTGCGCTACCCGGCAGAAGGGCTGACCCGCGAGCAGGTCGTGGAGATCCGCCGGATCAAGGCCCGGGTGGAGACCGAGCGGCTGCCGCGCGGCGCGGACCCGGCCACCCACACCAAGCTGGGCCGGGGCGGGCTGGCCGACGTGGAGTGGGCGGTCCAACTCGTCCAGCTCCGGCACGCCGGCGCGGTTCCGGCGCTGCGCGGCACGCGTACCCTCGATGCCCTCGCGGCGGCCGAGCGGGCCGGCCTGATCGACCCGGCGGACGCCGCGGAGATGGCCGCCGGCTGGTCCCTGGCCGCGCAGGTCCGCAACGCGCTGATGCTGGTCCGGGGCCGGCCCGGTGACCAACTGCCCCGGCACGGGGTGGAGCTGGCCGGGGTGGTCCGGCTGCTCGGCCGCGACGACCCGGGGGAGTTCCTCGACGAGTACCTGCGCACCGGTCGGCGCTCCCGCGCCGCGACGGAACGGGTCCTGAATGCCTGACGCGTCGACCCGCCCGGCCACGCGGTCCCCGCAGGCGGCCTGGGCGGCGGCGACCGGGGCCGCGCTCGTGCTCGCCGTCGCGTTCCTGCTCGCGCCGCGGATGGGCACGGACCTCGCAGCCCAGGTGGCCCGCGCCGAGTTCGCCGACCGGTACGGTGCCACGCCGCTCGACCTCGGCTGGTACGGCGGCGTCAACCAATACGGCTACAGCCTCTTCACCGCGCGGTTGGGTGCGCTGATCGGGGTGCGTCCGCTGGGCGCGGTCGCCGCCGTGGTCGGCGCTGCCGCGCTGGGTTGGCTGTTCACCCGTAACCGGGCCCGTCGGCCGCTGCTGGCCGGCGTCCTCGGCGCCGTGGTGCTGGTCGGAAACCTGGCGAGCGGTCGCATCACCTTCGCGGTGGGGTTGGCGTTCGGGCTGCTGGCGCTCTGCGCGGTAAGCGTGGACCGCCCGTCGCGCTGGGTCCGGTTGACGCTCGCCGCAGTCTGCGCGGCCCTGGCGACCGCGGCGAGCCCGGTCGCCGGTCTGTTCACCGGCCTGGCCGGCGCGGCGTTGCTGCTGTCCGCGCTGCGCACCGGTGGCGGACCGGGCCGCCCACTACCGCGGGGCTTGCGGGCGGAACGACCACTGGGGGAGGGGTTCGTCCTGGCCGTGGCGCCCGCCGCCACCCTCGCCCCGCTCGCATTCCTCTTCGGCAACGGCGGCACCCAGCCGTACTCGGCAGAGTCGATGCGGATCAACGTCGCGCTCGCGGTGCTGGTGGTGGCGGTGCTGCCACGCCGACGTCGGGTGTTGCGCATCGGGGCGGCGCTCACGGTGCTGCTCCTGGTCGGGGCCTACTACGTCCCCAGCCCGATCGGGTCCAATGCGCTACGACTGCCGATGCTGTTCGCCCTGCCCGTGCTGGCCGGGTACGCGCCGCTGCCCGGCACGTGGCTTGCCGGGCTGCTCGCTGCGACGGTCTGGTGGCAGTCCCCGGTGATGCTGAGCGACGTCACCCGGGCCGGCGCCGCCGAGAGCGCCCCGGCGTTCCACCGCCCGCTCGTCGCGGAACTCGACCGACGGCAGCCCGTCGGGCGGGTCGAGGTGGTGCCCCTGCGGGACCACTGGGAATCCGCGTACCTTCCACCTACCGTGCCGCTGGCCCGTGGCTGGGAACGCCAGGTCGACAGCGACCGCAACGCGCTGTTCTACGACGGCACCCTGAACGCGCAGACGTACGAGCAGTGGCTACGTCACGAGGCGGTGACCTACGTGGCACTCGCGAACACTCCCGCCGACCGGTGGGGGCGCGACGAGGCCGCGCTGATCCGCACCGGCCTGCCGTACCTGCGCGAGGTCTGGCGCGACAAGACCTGGCAGATGTACGCGGTGGTCGACCCGACACCACTGGTGGGTACTCCAGGACAGCTCGTCGCCGCCGACCGGGGCATGGTCCGGCTCACTGCCGTGCCCGGTGACGTGCCGGTTCGGGTGCGCTGGTCGCGCTGGTTAACCCTGAACGGCCCGAAGGGCTGTCTGCGCCCCGGCGCGGACGGATGGACCGAGCTGCGGGTCCGCGAGGCCGGCGACTACTCGATCACCAGCGGGCTCAAGCCGGCGAACCACTGCTGACTGCCTGCCGTCGGCGCTCCGCCGACCTGCTGGCAGCATGTCGGGCGTGCCTTCCCACCTCGCGCGCTGGACCGGCCTGGCCGGCTCGACGCTGCTCGCGTTCTCCGCCTTTCTCGGCGGCGCGTTCCCCAGCGGCCCCCTGCGCAGCACCCCGGTCAGCATCTGGCAGGGGCCTGACGGCCCGCTGATCCTTGCCGCCTGGGCGGTCGGCACCGGCCTGATGGCCTACGCCTGGTGGGCGTTGCGCGACGGGGGACCCTCGACACGGTGGGCCCTCGTCACCGTCGGGCTCTGGCTGCTGCCACTGCTGATCGCGCCGCCCTTCGGCAGCCGCGACGTGTACGCCTACGCCTGCCAGGGCGCCAGCTTCGTCGGCGGCATCAGCCCGTACGAGCAGGGCGTCTCCGCGCTGCCCTGCCCCTGGCTGGACTCGGTCTCGGTCATCTGGCGCGACACCCCGGCGCCGTACGGGCCGCTGTTCGTGCTGATCGCGGGCGCCGTGGTGAAGGCCACCGGATCGCTGACCGCCAGCATCGTGCTGTTCCGCGCGCTGTCGCTGGTCGGCGTGCTGTTCACCGCGTGGGCCTTACCGGTGTTGGCCCGGCGGGCCGGTGTGCCGGCGAAGCGGGCGGTGTGGCTGGCGTTGGGGTCCCCGCTGGTCGCCGCGCACCTGATCGGTGGTCCCCACAACGACGTGCTGATGCTCGCCGCGCTGGTCGGCGGGCTGGCCGTGGTGGCGGCACACCCGGGTCGGCGGGGCCTGCTGCTGATCGGCGGTCTGCTCCTCGGCGTCGCCGTGGCGATCAAGGTGACCGCGGTGGTGGTGGTGCCGTTCGCCGCGCTGGCGGCCACCGCCGGGCCGTACCGGCTTCGGACGCTGATCCGCGACGGCGGCTGGGTGGTCGGCGGCGCGGTCGCCACCGTGGTCGGTGTGACCGTCGCCGGTGGGCTGGACTTCGGCTGGGTCGGCGGCCTGTCCCAGGGCGGCGCCGCCATCGCCTGGACATCCCCGTCGACCGCTGTCGGGCAGACGGTCGGTTACCTGGCGGCGCTGTTCGGCGGTCACATCGACGCGTTGCCGCTGACTCGCGGGATCGCCGTGGTCCTCCTGGCCGTACTGCTTGTCTGGCTGTGGTGGCGCGCCCGCACCCGCGACCCGCTGTATCACGCCGGCCTGGCGCTCACCCTCACCGTCGCGCTCGCCCCCGTGGTGCACCCCTGGTACTGGACCTGGCCGCTGTTCGTGCTGGCGGCCACCGCACAGCGGACCAGATGGTTCATCGTGGTCGCGCTTGTCGCGTCGTTCCTGGTGCTGCCGGACGGCACCGGCCTGCCCCGGTACACCAAGACGGTCGGGGCGCCGCTGATGACGCTGTTGGTGATCGTGCTGGTCATCCGGTTGGTACGGTCGGCTCGGGCGGCCCGTCAGCCGGTCGCCGCCGACTGAGGGAAGGTGCGCCGGTGACCGCTCCCGGCCCGCCGCCGCCCGATCCGCCGCTGCGGACGGCAGCCGCCGCCCGGTATGCGGGACTGGCCGGCGCGGTCCTGCTCACCGTTGCCGGATATCTCGGTGGGGCGCTGCCCGGCGCCCCGCTGGGCGCGACGCCGGTGTCGATCTGGCGAGCCCCGAACGGCCCGGCCACGTTGATCTGCTGGCTCATCGGCACGGCGCTGCTGGTCGGGGCCTGGTGGTCACTGCGCGCCGGTGCGCCGTCGGGCCGGTGGGCGTACGTCACCGCCGGGCTGTGGGTGCTGCCGCTGCTTGTCGCGCCGCCGCTGGGCAGCCGGGACGTCTACTCGTACGCCTGTCAGGGCTGGACGTACGCGCACGGCGTCGACCCGTACGCGGTTGCGGTGGCGGCGGCCGGCTGCCCGTGGGTGGACGCGGTGGCGCCGATCTGGCGGGACACGCCCGCTCCGTACGGGCCGGCCTTCGTGCTGCTCGCGGCGCTCGCCGTGGGTGTGGGTGGTGGGCTCACCGGCACGGTCGTGGCGCTGCGGGTCATCGCCGTGGCGGGGCTGCTGCTGGCCGCGCTCTGCCTGCCCGGCCTCGCGCGGGCGGCCGGCGTGCCGACCCGGCGGGCCGCCTGGTTGGCGTTGGCCGCCCCGGTGATCGGCGTGCACCTGGTGGGCGGGGCGCACAACGACGCCGTGATGCTGGGCCTGCTGCTGTGTGGGCTGCTGGTGGTGATCCGCCGACCGGGTCGACCGGCGGCGCTGCTCGTCGCGGGTGCGCTGCTCGGCCTGGCGGTCACGGTGAAGGCCACCGCCGTGGTGGTGACGCCGTTCGCCGCGCTGGCGGCGGTGCACGGTCGGCACACCGTACGGGCGCTGCTGCGCGACGGCGGCGCTCTGGCCGGCGGGCTGCTGGCCGCGCTGCTGGTCACGTCGGCGCTGTCCGGTCTCGGGTTCGGCTGGGTGGGCGGGCTGACCCGCAGCGGAGACTCCGAGCAGTGGACGTCACCGCCGACCGCCGTCGGCCTCGTGGTGGACTACGCCGGCGCGCTGGTCGGGCGGGATCCGCACGCGGTGCCTGTGGTCCGGGCGGTGGCGCTGCTGCTGCTCGCGGCCGTGGTGGTGGTCCTGTGGTGCAGGGCCTGGCGGGCCCTGCGGGCCTCGGGTGATCCGGCCTCGGTCCGCGCCCGGGTCACGCTGCACGGCGCCGGCCTGGCCCTGGCCGCCACGGTGGCCCTGTCCCCGGTCTTCCATCCCTGGTACGCGACCTGGCCGCTGGCGCTGCTCGCGCTCACCGCCACCCGGACCACGTGGTTCGTGCTGCCGACGGCGGTGGCCTTCCTCGCCCTGCCCGACGGCACGAATCTCGCGCGCTTCACCAAGGCCCCCGGCGCCCTGGCGATGACCGCCCTGCTCCTGACCGCGCTCATCCTCCCGGTCTGGCACCGACAGAAGCGCCCGCCCGCTGCTCAAGATCCCGCTCGAACATGGTTGTAGTGGCCTCGTCGTGGCGCCGAGGCCACTACATCCAGGATCGAGCACGATCATCCGGGGTGTGCGCGCGGGCGGTCAGCGGTGGGTGTTCCAGGTCGGGCCGGGGGTGGAGGTGCGCACCAGCCGGGCGCGTGCGGCGAGTGCCACCGGCAGCAGGGCGGGGCCGACCAGTGCGACCAGGCCAGCCGTCACGGCCAGCGCCGTCCAGCTCGGAGCGAACGCGGCCGGCACGCCGTCCGCCGCCCCGGCCAGCGGGTGCAGGGCCAGCAGACCCACCGGGGTGAGCAGGATCAGAGTCGCCCAGACACCCCGGAGGTCGCCGCGCAGCGCCAGTCCGACGGCGAGCAGCACCGCCACCACGAGCATCGCCACGGCGGCGCTCTGCAACATCACCGCACTATCCGAGCGGTAGGTCCAGGCGAAACTGTCCCACGCCGAGCTCACCGCGAATGCCAGGCCGGCGACGGCGGCGACCAGCGGCATCACCCGCAGCGACACCGGCCGATCGCCGGATACGCCGAGCGCCACCAGACCCAGTCCGACCTGGGGGAGCAGCACGAACAGCGGCGGGCGGGGCAGACCGGTGAGCGCGGCGGCGGGAACGAGCGCGACCGTGAGGAGCAGTGCCGCCGCGACCGCGCGTCGATGCCACCGGCCGGGTGTCAGCGCCTGCGCCACCGCGGCGAGCAGCCAGCCGACCCACGTCACCATGCCGAGCGACACGAACGGCCCGACCGACGGCTCACCGAAGCCCGGCGGAGCGGGGCGCAGTTCGAGAACCGTCCACATGCCGGCGAGCGTGCTGGCGGTGAGCAGGGCCACGGCGGCCGCGAGGCGTACACCCGGCATCAGGTCTGTTGCTCCGGCGGCGCGGATCCGCTGGCGGAGCCCGCCGCGCAGGAGGTCCGCGGCGTCCGCGAGGGAGGGCCAGCGGCGACCCGGCGCGGCCAGGTCCAGGTAGGTGCCGACGATCTCGGCGCCGCGGGAACGCCGGTACTCGGCGGGGTACGCGCGCAGCAGGCGCAGGTAGCGGCGCTCCAGGTCGGTCATGCGAGCCCTCCGGCGAGGCGCGGGGTCGCCGGTCGGGCGGCGCGAGCCCGTGCGGCCAGCCGGGCGGCGGCGGCCTCGACGTTGCGCCGGAGCCGCTCCGTCTCGGCGGTCAGCGTGGCGTCGCCGGCGGGGGAGAGCCGGTAGTAGCGGCGCAGCCGCCCGTCCACCACCTCCTCCCGGTCGACCTCGACGAGGCCGGCGTCGACAAGCCGGTCGAGCGCGCCGTAGAGGGTGCCCGGGCGGAGCGTCACCCGCCCGTCGGACAGGGCGGTGACCTCGCCGATCAGCCCGTAGCCGTGCAGCGGCTCGCCGGCGAGCGCGGTGAGGATGAGGAACGTGGGTTCCCGCAGTGGTGTGTCCATGCCGGTCAATATAACGGACGCGAAGGTATGTCGGTGGCCGGTAGGTCAGCGTGGCGGGCCGGAAGAACGGCCGGGCCGGCCCCGCGCGTACGCGGAGCCGGCCCGGCCGGTGATCGGTGACTGCTCAGCAGTCGAAGGCTGCGTCAGCAGTCGTAGTACATGGCGAACTCGTGCGGGGTCGGGCGCAGGCGCACCGGGTCGACCTCGTTGGCGCGCTTCCAGTCGACCCAGGTGGAGATCAGGTCGGGGGTGAAGACACCGCCGTCGAGCAGGTAGTCGTGGTCGGCCTCGAGGGAGTCGAGCACGGCCGGCAGCGAGCCCGGCACCTGCTTGACGTCGCCCCACTCCTCCGGCGGGAGGTCGTAGAGGTCCTTGTCGATAGGCGTCGGCGGCTCGATCTTGCTCTTGATGCCGTCGAGGCCGGCCATCATCATGGCCGAGAAGGCCAGGTAGACGTTTGCCGACGGGTCCGGAACGCGGAACTCGACGCGCTTGGCCTTCGCGTTGCTGCCGGTCACCGGGATGCGGGTGCAGGCGGAGCGGTTGCGCTGCGAGTAGACCAGGTTGACCGGCGCCTCGTAACCGGGCACCAGGCGACGGTACGAGTTGACCGTCGGGTTGGTGAACGCCAGCAGCGACGGCGCGTGGTGCAGCAGACCGCCGATGTACCAGCGGGCCATGTCGGACAGGCCGGCGTAGCCGGTCTCGTCGTAGAACAGCGGCTCACCGTTGAGCCAGAGGCTCTGGTGGGTGTGCATGCCGGAGCCGTTGTCACCGAAGAGCGGCTTGGGCATGAAGGTCGCGGTCTTGCCGTTGGCCCAGGCCTCGTTCTTCACGATGTACTTGAAGAGCTGGAGCTGGTCACCTGCGTGCAGCAGGGTGGAGAACCGGTAGTTGATCTCGGACTGGCCGGCGGTGCCCACCTCGTGGTGCGAGCGCTCCACGTTGAAGCCGGTGTCGACGAGCCGGCGCACGATCGAGTCACGTAGGTCGGCGTAGTGGTCGACCGGCGGAACCGGGAAGTAGCCGCCCTTGTACGCGGTCTTGTAACCGAGGTTGCCGCCCGCCTCATCGCGGCCGGTGTTCCACGCGCCCTCGATCGAGTCGATGTAGTAGAACGACTGGTGCGCCGAGGTCTCGTGGCGGATCGAGTCGAAGATGTAGAACTCCGCCTCGGCGCCGAAGTAGGCGGTGTCGGCGATGCCGCTGGCCGCGAGGTACGCCTCGGCCTTCTTCGCGACGTTGCGCGGGTCGCGGCTGTAGGCCTCGCGGGTGAACGGGTCGTGGATGAAGAAGTTGAGCGCGAGGGTCTTCTGCGCCCGGAACGGGTCGATGAACGCGGTGGCGACATCCGGGAGCAGGAGCATGTCCGACTCGTGGATCGCCTGGAAACCGCGGATCGACGAACCGTCGAACGCGAGGCCGTCGGTGAAGAGGTCGTCGTTGACGGACTCGACCGGCAGGTTGAAGTGCTGCATCACGCCGGGCAGGTCACAGAATCGAACGTCGACGAACTTCACGTCCTCGTTCTTGAGGTATCGCAGCAGTTCCTCGGGATTGGCGAACACACATCCTCCTGGCACGTCCACGGGGTGGCTAGGCTTCTGGCGACGCTAGGGCCGGGGGGTTGCCCGGCCATGTCTCCGGTGTTTCTGCCGTGTTACGTCCCTCGCGGAGCGTCAGCGACGCTCCTGTCCACGCACTCAGGCTGCGCAAACGTCGTATCGGCTGTTCCATTGTAATGACAGTTGATGCCATTCGCCCGAATCGGCACGCACCGGTGACGGCGCTCCGAGGCTCCGATCGGGTCGCGGATACCCTTGATCGCTGTGACCAGTCCGCACGTCCCGGCAGCGCCGGCCACCGATCCCACCTTCGCCCCGCCGAGCCTCGGTAGGCGCTTCGGCGCGCTGATCATCGACTGGGTGCTCTGCCTGCTGGTGGCCAACATCTTCGCCGATCCGGTACGCGACGGCTGGGCGCCCGTGCTGGTGCTGATCCTGGAGTACGGCATCTTCCTCGGCCTGTTCGCCCAGACGCCGGGCATGTACATCACCAAGATCCGCTGCGTGAACTGGCACGACGGGGGCCGGATCGGCCTGCCCCGCGCGCTGGCCCGGGGCGTGCTGCTGGCGCTCGTCGTTCCCGCGCTGATCATGGACGAGCACCGTCGTGGCGTGCACGACCGCCTCGTCGACTCGGTCATCGTCGACGCCCCCCGAGGCTGAGTCCCGTCCCGCCGGTCCCCAAGGCACTCCCGCGCCCTCGGCCCCTCCGTCCCCGGCCACCGCCCGAGGCAACGGCCTTGCCACGCCCGCCGCCGCCCCGCCGCGCCCGCGCGCCCGCCGTCCCGCCGCGCCCGCCGCGCCCGCCGTCCCGCCGCGCCCGCGCGCCCGCCGTCCCGCCGCCCCGCCCGCCCAAGATCGCCCTCGAACCAGGATGTAGGGGTGTCCCAGCGTCTTGAGGCCACTAGATCCTGGATCGAGCACGATCTTGACCGGCGACGGGGTGCGGAAGCCCGCGCTCCGGCGGCCCACACGCCCGCATGCGGGCAAGATCCAGGCAACTTCGGGGATGTTGCTGCCTCCGGCGCGTCTGAGGCAGCAACATCCCCGAAGTTGTGAGGATCTTGGTGCGGCGTGCGGCGTGCGGCGTGCGGCGTGCGGCGTGCGGCGTGCGGCGTGCGGCGTGCGGCGTGCGGCGTCCTGACCAGCGAGCCGACCGACGACGCGGGGTGTGCGGCGTGCGGCGTGCGGGACGCGGACGGGAAAGAGCCGGACCCGTGTGGGTCCGGCTCTTCACGCGTACACCTGGGGTCAGCGGCCCCGCGACTGGCGGAAGGCGCCCGGCGGCCGCATGTTCTTCGGGATCGCGCCCTTGGGCATCTGCGGACGGGCGGTGAGCGCCTTGAGTCGCTTGTCCAGCGCGTTGACGTCCTTGCCGCTGAGCGAACGGGGCAGCCGCAGCAGCGTCGTGCGCAGTTTGCGGATGGGCAGTTCGCCCTCGTCCTGGCCGATCACGTAGTCGTGCAGCGGGGCGGAGCCGATCACCTTGGACAGCCGCCGCTTCTCCTGCCCGAGCAGGCCACGCACCCGCTGCGGGTTGCCCTCCGCCAGCAGGATCACGCCCGGCCGGCCGATCACCAGGTGGACCATGTCCATCTGGGTGGTGGAGCTGACGGCCGGGGTGACCCGCCAGTCGCCGCGCATGTTGTCCATGATCTGCGCCGCCGCGCCGGGTTGCCCCTCGGCGGCGTTCATCATCGCCGCGTTGGACCGCAGGTTCAGCACGATCAGCACCGCGAGCAGGGCGAACAGGATGCCCAACGGCAGCCAGATCCAGCTCCAGAGGATCACCGCGACCACGGTGAGCGCGAGCGGGATGAGCACCGCCGCGGCGACCAGCGGCGCGAACCACCGATCCTGCTTGGCGGTGAACGAGAACACCATCCCGATCTGCTTCAGCCGCTGGCCGAACGAGACCTTCTCCTGGGGCTTTGCCATGCCGCAGAGTCTAGTGGTCCCCGCCGGCCCGCTTGATCCGCGTCCGGGTGCCGGCCGGCTGAGTACCTTACGTCGCCCTACCCGCCCCGATCGGGCGGGTAAGGAGGGTGCGGCAGGGGAAGATGAGGCGGTGTGCCCATGCCGGGCCGGGGCCTTCGCGCGAAGAGTCGTCAGCAGAGGACGACGACGCGACGAAGGAGCCCCACATGTTCGGCAACGACGCAGATTTCCTGCTCTCCCTGCACCGTACCCACGCCGCTGAGTTGCGTGCCGAGGCCGCGGCGGAACGACTGGCCCGGTCGGTGCCGCGCCGCGCCGGTCGAAGCTGGCTCGGCCGCCGGCAGCCGGCCCGCCGCACGGGTGACGACCGCCGGTGACCTCGACCGCCGCACCCACCGCGCGCGGCGGGCCCGGATCCGAGCCGCCGGTCGGCCGGTACGACGAACGGGGGCCCGGGTCCAGGCCGTCAGCCGGCGGACCCGAGACGCCGGCCGGCCGGCCCGGGTCCGGGGCGGCCCTGTCGTCGCGTCGCCGGTCGATCGGTGGGGCGAGTGATCCGCCCGGTCATGGCATGCTCGGATCCGTGACCATACGCGCCGCCAGTTCCGTCCTCGTCGGCCGCCAGCGTGAGATCGCGACGCTGCGGGACGCGCTGGGCCGGGCCGGCAGGGGCGAGCCGGCCACCGTGCTGGTCGGTGGCGAGGCGGGCGTGGGCAAGACCCGGCTGCTGGAGGAGTTCGCGGTCGGGGCCACCGCCGGGGGCGCCCGGGTGCTTGTCGGCCAGTGCCTGGAGCTGGGCGAGGCGGGCCTGCCGTTCGCGCCGTTCGCCGCGGCCCTACGCGCGGTGCTGCGGGCCGACGGCCCCGAGGTCTTCGCCGGCTACGAGGCGGAGTTCGCCCGCCTGCTGCCGGAGCTGGGCCGGATGCCGGCGGGGCTGGCCGCGCCGAGCGTACGGCCACTTACCGACGCCCCCCGTGGCTACCTGTTCGACCTGGTCGCCGAGCTGTTCCAGCGACTCGCCGACGCCCGGCCACTGCTGCTGATCATCGAGGACCTGCACTGGGCGGACCGCTCCACCCGCGACCTGATCGGTTTCCTGGTCCGGGCCGTACGACCGGGCCGGCTGCTGCTGGTCTGCACCTACCGCACCGACGAGTTGCAGCGTGGCCATCCGCTGCGCCCGTTCCTCGCCGAGCTGGACCGGGCACGCGGTGTCGAGCGGGTCGAGCTGGGTCGGCTGGACCGCGACGGCACCGGCGCGATCCTCGCCGACCTGCTCGGCGGCGAGCCGGCGCCCCGTGCCGTCGACGACATCCACGACCGTACGCAGGGCAACCCCTTCTTCATCGAGGAGCTGGCCGTCGCCGGCTCCCCGCTCGGCTGCGCGGCGCTGCCCGAGACGCTGCGCGACCTCCTGCTGGCCCGGGTGGACCGGTTGCCCGAGCCGGCCCAGCGGGTGCTGCGGATCGCCGCGGCCGGCGGCACCCGCTTCGCCCACGGTCTGCTCGCCGAGGTCGCCGGCCTGCCCGAGGCCGAGTTGGAGGACGCGTTGCGCGCCGCCGTCGCCGCCCAACTGGTGGTGGCCGACCACGACGGCGACTACGAGTTCCGGCACGCGCTGGTCCGCGAGGCCGTGCACGACGAGTTGCTGCCCGGTGAGCACGCCCGGCTGCACGCGCGGTTCGCCGCCGCGATCGAGACCCAGCCGCACCTGGTCGTCGCCGGCCGCGCCCCGGCCGAGATCGCCCACCACTGGCACGCGGCGCACGACCACCCCCGTGCCCTGGTCGCCGCGCGGGTCGCGGCCTGTGCCGCCGCCGACCGGTACGCCTACGCCGAGCAGCGTCGACTGCTGGAGCGGGTGTTGGAGCTGTGGGAGCTGGTGCCCGACGCGGCCGACCTGCTCGGCATGGACCACCTGGCGTTGCTGGAGCAGACCCTGGACGCGGCGGTGACGGCCGGCGACTTCAGTCGGGCCATCACGTTGACCCGCGCCGGCCTGGCCGAGGTGGACGCCGACGCCGAGCCGCTACGCGCAGCCCGCCTGCTGGACCAGCGGGGCCGACTGATGGCCCTGCTCGGCAAGAGCGACGGCAGGCGGGAGCTGGACGAGGCGTACCACCTGGCGGCCAGCGGGCCCTTCGGGGTGGAGCGCGTCCGGCTGCTGGCCGACATCGCCGCCCACCTGGTCAAGATCGATCCTGAGCAGGCGGCCCGGGTCGCCGCCGAGGCGAGCACGGACGCCGAGGCGCTCGGCGAGGAGCTGCTCCTGCTGCCCACGCGGATCGCCCTGCTCTGCCACCAGCAGCAGGGGGAACGGCTGGCCGAGTTGGGCAGGGCCGAGACCGTGGCCCAGGCAGCCGGAGACACGGCGGCTCTCGTGCTGGTCAAGGTGCTCCAGTCGGACGTGCTCTGCGAGCTGGGCCGCTACGCCGAGTCCGCGCAGGCGGCCGAGGCCGGGCTGACCGAGGCGCGGCGGGTGGGGATCGGCCGCTCGACCGGGGCGTACCTGCTGTCCAACCGGGCCGAGGCGCTCATCGCGCTGGGTCGGTGGGACGAGGCCGAGAAGGTCTGCGCGGAGGCCGCCCGCATCGACCTGTCCGGCGTCACCGGGCTGCACTGGCTGCAGTTGGGCGCCGGTCTGCGGCTGGCGCGGGCGCACCCGGGCGCCGACGAGATGGTCGACCGGGCGTTGGCCTTCCTTGGCCGGCCCTACCTGTGGCCGAACCACCGACTACCCCTGCACGAGCTGGGCATCGAGGCGGCACTGGCCGCCGACGACAAGATCGAGGCCGTACGCGCGGCCCGCGTCGCGGTGGCCGACGACAGCCTGCCGCACCTGCCCCGCGAGGGTTGGCCGGTGCTGAGCGCCGGGGCGCGTACCGCCGCCCGGGTGGGTGACGGGGAGCTGGCCGCCGCCGTCGCGGCGCTCGCGGCCGACCTACCGACGCGGCACCCGGCCGCGCGGGCGCACGCCGCCCAGGTCAGCGCCCTGCTGGCGGCCGACGACGAGGCGTTGCCGGCGTGGCGGGCGGCGGTGCGGGCGTGGCGCACCGACGGGCAGCCGTACCCGCTCGGCCGGGCGTTGCTGGCGCTGGCCGAGGCTGCCGCCGCAGCCGGCGAGCGGGACGAGGTGTCGGCGGCGGTCACCGAGGCCGCGGAGATCGCCCGGCTGCTCGGCGCGACGCCGCTGGCCGAGACGGCAGCCACCCTGGCGCGGCGGGTAGGCCTGCGCGGCACGGGCGGTGGCGGGGCCGGGGCCGATCTGCTGACATCGCGGGAACGGGAGGTGCTGCGGCTGGTCGCCGAGGGGCACAGCAACAGCCGGATCGCCGAGCGGTTGTTCATCTCCCCGAAGACGGCAAGCGTGCACGTCTCCCGCATCATCGCCAAGCTGGATGTGACCAACCGCGGGGAGGCCGCCGCGCTGGCCCACCGTCTCGGCCTGCTCGCCGAGCCCGCCGCCGGGCTCTGACGCCAGCGGGCCCGAGGTCACCTCACGTGGCCTCCGGGCCCGGGTGGCGCTGTCGGCGGGTCAGCCGGCGGGAACGACAGGCGTGGCGGCGCGGGCGTCGAGCGCCTGCTTGTAGAGCCGGCCGGCCCGGTACGACGAACGCACCAGCGGCCCGCTCATCACCCCGGCGAAGCCGATCTCCTCGGCCTCCTCGCGCAGCTCCACGAACTCCTCCGGCTTGACCCAGCGGGTCACCGGGTGGTGCCGGGGGGAGGGGCGCAGGTACTGCGTGATGGTGATCAGCTCGCAGCCCGCCTCGTGCAGGTCGCGCAGCGCCTGGGAGATCTCGGCCCGCTCCTCGCCCATGCCCAGGATGAGGTTGCTCTTGGTGACCAGGCTGTCGGCGCGGGCCTGCCGGATCACGTCCAGCGACCGGTCGTAGCGGAACGCCGGCCGGATGCGCTTGAAGATGCGCGGCACGGTCTCCACGTTGTGGGCCAGCACCTCGGGGCGGGAGCCGAAGACCTCGGCCAGCTGCTCGGGGACGGCGTTGAAGTCGGGGATCAGCAGCTCGACGCCGCAGCCGGGCTGCAGGGCGTGGATCTGCCGGACGGTCTCCGCGTACAGCCAGGCGCCGCCGTCGGGCAGGTCGTCGCGGGCGACGCCGGTGATGGTGGCGTAGCGCAGCCCCATCGAGACGACCGACTCGGCGACCCGGCGCGGCTCGTCGGCATCGAACTCGGCCGGCTTGCCGGTGTCGATCTGGCAGAAGTCGCAGCGCCGCGTGCACTGGTCGCCGCCGATGAGGAAGGTGGCCTCGCGGTCTTCCCAGCACTCGTAGATGTTGGGGCAGCCGGCCTCCTGGCACACGGTGTGCAGCCCTTCGCGCGTGACGAGCCCGCGCAGCTGGGTGTACTCCGGACCCATCTTGGCCTTGACCTTGATCCACGGCGGTTTGCGCTCGATCGGCGTCTCGGCGTTGCGCGCCTCGATCCGCAGCAGGCGACGCCCCTCGGGGGCGGCCGTTGCGGTACGCGCTGCCTGACCGGTCGTCGGTGCGGAGTGCTCGATCGTCACGAAAACGAGCCTACGCCGGACGGCCACCATCTATGTGCGTCAGGCGACCGGCGTCACGCCCCGAACGTTGTGACGCCGGACACCGGCAAGCCGAAAATTGGCGTCACACGGACGGGGCGCGGGTGTTACCGTCGCCGCCAACAGCGACGACGGAACCGAGTAGTGCCCCGACCCGCCAGTGCAGAGAGCCGCCGGTGCTGAGAGGCGGTCTGGCGACGGGTGCGCGAAGACCCTCCCGAGCTGCGGGAAGAACGGCTGAGAAGCCCAGTAGAGCCCGCCCGGCTGGCCCCGGTCATCAGGCGACGAACGAGGTTCCCGCTCCGGCGGGGACGAAGGTGTGGTGGCACCGCGAGGTTCCCGCTCGCCCACACCTCCCTGGGGCTGATGCGATGTCGCCGCCCCGGTGGCGGCGTCGCGATCGACCGAGGAGCAGCCCGCCATGCAACGAACCCTGTCCCAGCACCTGCCCGCCCACGTCGGCGAAACCGTGCGGATCGCCGGCTGGGTACACCGCCGCCGCCTGCTCAAGTCGGTGGCCTTCCTGATCGTGCGGGACGCCGCCGGCCTGGCCCAGGTGGTCGTCACCGACCCGGCCGTCCGTGCCGAGCTGGAGAAACTCACCGAGGAGACGGTCGTCGAGGTCACCGCGACGGTCACGTCGAACGGCACCGCGCCCGCCGGGGTCGAGCTGACCGACCCGACGGTACGTCCCCTCGGCCCGCTCGCCGTGCCGCCGCCGTTCGACCTGTACCGGCCGGCGCTCACCGCGAGCCTGCCGACCCAGCTCGACAACGCCCCGACGGCCCTGCGCCACCCGAGGAGATCCGCCGCGCTGCGCGTCTCGGCGGCGGCGGTGGCCGGGTTCCGGGCCGCCCTCGACGCCCGGGACTTCGTGGAGATCCACACTCCGAAGGTGGTCAGCTCGTCCACCGAGAGCGGGGCGAACGTCTTCGCGCTGGACTGGTTCGGCCGGCCCGCGTACCTGGCGCAGTCGCCGCAGTTCTACAAGCAGTTGATGGTCGGCGTCTTCGAACGGGTCTACGAGGTGGGGCCGGTCTTCCGGGCCGAGCCGCACGACACCGTCCGGCATCTGGCGCAGTACACGTCGCTCGACGCGGAGCTGGGCTTCGTCGCCGACCACTCCGACGTGATGCGGGTGCTGCGCGACACGCTGGCCGGGATGCTGGGCACGGTGGGTGAGCGGGCCGGTGGTGCCCTGGCGACGCTCGGCGTCACGCCGCCGCAGGTGCCGGCGGAGATCCCGGCGGTGCACTTCAGCGAGGCGTTGACGATCGCCGGGGCGCCCGCCGACGAGCCGGACCTCGCGCCCGCCCACGAACGGGCGCTGGGCGAGTGGGCCCTCCGCGAACACGCCTCCGACTTCCTCTTCGTCACCGGCTACCCGATGGCGAAACGGCCGTTCTACACCCACCCCGACCCGGCGCGGCCGGCGTACTCGAATGGCTTTGACCTGCTCTTTCGCGGTGTCGAGCTGGTCACTGGCGGGCAGCGGCTGCACCGGCACGCCGACTACCTGGCGGCGCTCGCCGCCCGGGGTGAGCCCGTCGAGCCGTACGCCGGTTATCTGGACGCGTTCCGGCACGGCATGCCGCCGCACGGTGGCTTCGCCATCGGCCTGGAGCGGTTCGTCGCCCGCCTGGTCGGCGCGGCGAACGTCCGGGAGGTCACCGCGTTCCCGCGCGACCTGCACCGCCTGACCCCGTAGGAGGACACGGGCCGGCGTCGTACGACGCCGGCCTGTGCGCCGGGGGGCGGTGATCCATGGCGCGCTTGCCTCGTCGCCAGGGCTGTCACAGCCCCTTGAACAGGTGGGAGGTCGTGATCAGGACGGTCCGGTCGCCAGCCGTGATGGCGTCGCGTCGCCGCAGGAGGTCGTAGGCGGCCAACACGGTGCAGCTGCTGATCTCCCAGGTGTGCCCGTGTCGGCTCGCCCGCTCGTACCACCTGGTTGCCACGTCTTCCCGCACCACCACGGCGCTGCCCGCGCTACGGGTCACCGCGGCGTGGGCCTGGACTGTCGTGCTGTCCCCGGCGATCGAGTGGAGGCTTCCGGCGCTGTCGGGAAAGCGCGCGGTGATGTCCCGGCCGGCGAGCACGGCTGACAACCGGGGGAATGGTTCGACCAGATGGAGGCGCGGCACGGGCCCGCCCGTCAGGGCGGACCACTGGACGAACCCGAGGTGGACGCCCCACGCCAGGTCGCCACGGCTCGACGGGATCACCACATGGTCCACCCCGGCGGGAACGGCGGCTGCGATCTCCCAGGCGACGGCCTTGTAGCCCTCGATCCCGAAACAGCTACTGCCGATGACGATGTCGGCGACGTTGGAGACGGCGAGCGTGTCGGGACGGTCGGCCGCCTCCCTGACGTACCGAATGCGTTCCTCGTCGGTGTCGAAGGTGCGCAGGTCAGCTCCGAGCCCGCGCAGCGGCGCCGCGAGCGATTCGGGCAGCCAGGTGAAGCCGGCCACCTCGGCCCGGAGGCCGACGGCGGCGGCGAAGGCGGCGGTCGCCAGCCCGGCGTTACCTGACGATCCGACGACGACGCGCTCGTAGCCCGACGCCTTCGCGTGGGTCACCGCCATCGCCGCGAACCGGTCCTTGTGGGATCCGGTCGGATTCGCCGCCTCGTTCTTGACGAGCACTCCGTCGAGCCAGGGCAGCGGGAACAGCGGCGTGCGCCCCTGGCCCAGATCCGGAACGACCGGGTACGGCAGCAGTTGGTCCTGGCGGACCGCCTCGGCGGGGTACCGGCAGAACAGGTTCGAGCCGTGGCCCGCTGCCGCGCAGGAGGGGCACCCGAGCGAGTAGTCGCCCACCGGATGCCGGGTGCCGCATCGGATGCATTCGAGGGCCGTGACGGCGGTACCGCTCGGCGGTCGTACCGCGTCCGTCATGTCACGTCACCGACGCGCGGGTGCGTTCGTCGGCCGGTGCCGCAGTCAGACCTCGACGAGGGTGGACAGCCGGCGCTCGACCACCGGGAGCACGTCGGCGACGGTGATCGGGCGGCCCAGCTCGGCGGTGAGCGAGGTGACTCCCGCGTCGCGGATGCCGCACGGCACGATCCGGTCGAAGTACGTCAGGTCGCAGTCGCAGTTGATCGAGAAGCCGTGCAGGGTGACGCCCCGGGCCACCCGGATGCCGATGGCGGCCACCTTGCGGGCCGGCCCACGGTCGTCCTCGGGCACCCAGACTCCGCTGCGCCCCTCGACCCGGCCGGCGGCCAGCCCGAACTCGGCGCACACGTCGATGAGCAGCTCCTCGGTGCGGCGGACGTACGCGACCACGTCCACCGGGTCGGGCAGCCGCAGGATCGGGTAGCCGACGAGCTGCCCCGGCCCGTGCCAGGTGATCTTGCCGCCCCGGTCCACGTCGACGACCGGGGTGCCGTCCACGGGCCGATCCCAGGGCTCGGTGCGCTTGCCCGCGGTGTAGACGCTCGGGTGCTCCAGCAGCAGCACGGTGTCGCCGCGCTCGCCGGCCACCACCGACTCGTGCAGTCGCCGCTGCTCGTCCCAGGCGGCCTGGTAGTCGAGCAGGCCGGCACGGACGGCCGTCAGGCCGGAGGTCGTCGTCGTCACGGCGTCCAGCCTAGTCCGGCCGACGGCTCAGATCCCTCGTGAGCCACCTCACCGGGGCCGGTCAGGCCGGCGGGACGCGCCAGAGCCACACGTCGTCGATCCGTTGCGGCTCGCCGAACAGGGCGGTGGCGGTACGCCGGACAGCCGCCTCGTCGACACCGAACTTCGCGCCGTGCACCTGGTCGGCGAGGACCACCGTCTCGATCCGCCAGTGCCGCAGGTCCGCTTGGACCTCACGGATCGTGCCGTCGGTGACGATCGGCACCAGCCCGGTGCGGCCGGCCTGGTCCATGAGCGCGCTCAGGGTGCGCGGCACCGGGCCGATCCGGCCCCGCCCGTCCGGGCCGCCGGGGCCGAGGAAGAAGCCGCCGGGGATCGTGAACTCGCCCTGCCGGTGCGACAGCGCGTACGCCTGCCAGCGCTGCCCGTCCGGGTAGATGTCCACGGTCAACGGCACCGGCGTCAGCACCCTGCCCGGCGAGACGTACTCGCGCCAGGTGCCGGCCGTGATGAAGTGCGGGATCGGCTCCCGCTCGCGGGTCAGCAGCGGGGTGGGCAGCAGCGGCAGCAGGGCCACCGCGAACCCCAGCGACCACGCCAGCTCCGTCGAACGGTGCCGGGGCGGCGCGGCCCGCAACTGATCCAGGGTGTACGCCAGCAGCACCCCGATCACCGGCGCCACCACCAGGGCCAGCCGGGCGGGCAGCGCGGCGTTCACCACCGGCAGCTGTCCGAGCACGTCGAACGGCATGGGCAGGTCCGTACGCCGCCCGTCGATCTTCGCCACCGGCCCGAAGGACAGCACCGTGAAGATCACCGCGACGACGCCCAGCGCCCAGAGGACGGCGCGGCGGCCGGGGTCGGCGCGTCGCCAGAGCGCGACGAAGCAGACCACTGTGAGCACGAGCAGCGGAATCCCGAAGAAGGAGTTCTCCTCGGTGGGGTTCGGCGCCAGCGCGGTGCCCAGCCCGACCTCCCCGGCCAGGGAGCGGCGCGGGAACGCGGCGAAGGCGGCGATGTCCTCGGAGTGGATCACCGGGTCGAAGCCGGTGCCGTGGAACCGTTGCGGCCCGGCGAAGTGCAGCCACAGCGGGTACGACAGCAGCACGCCGGCGACCACCGCGGTCACCCCGAGCCCGCGCACGAAGGTGGGCAGGGCGGCTCGGGCCTCGGCGCGGTGGGCCGGGTGCAGCGCCCAGACGGCGACGAACACGCCGAGCGCGAGAGCGGCGAAGAACAGGCCCTCGGCGGCGATCGAGAAGGCCACCGCCACCAGCACCCCCAGGATCACCCCGTCGCGCAGCCAGTGCCCGGGGCGGCGCAGCGCGAACAGCCGCCAGATCAGCAGCGGCACCAGCCAGCCGGCGGTCCAGTTCAGGTGGGCGTTGGCGTGCGAGACCATGCCGGGGGAGTAGGCGATGAACAGGCCGCCCACGCCGGCGGCGAGGCGGCTGCGCACCAGGTGCCGGGACAGCAGCCAGTACCAGGCCAGCGCGGTGGCGAGCAGGTTCAGGGTGAGGATCACCAGGAACGTCGCCGGTGGCCCGACGAGGTACGTGAGCGGGGCGAAGACCACCGCGTACACCGTGATCGAGGTGTTGACCGCGAGGTTCACGCCGTCCGGGACGTTGATCAGGTACGTGAAGAAGGGGTTCTCCCCGTGGGTGACCGCGTGCCCGCCGAAGGCCAGCAGCCACTCGAAGAGCGCCTGGTCGCTGGAGTTGACGGTGATCGTGCGTACGTTCGGGTCCCGCCACAGGCCGCTGGTCACCCAGACGGCGAGCGCGAGCGCCACGAGCACGACGATCAGGTCGGCCCGTCGGTCCTGACGGGCGCGCGGTGGCGACGCTGGTGCGGGCCCGGTGGCCAGCGACGGGGAGGAGGGCACGCAGCGGACGTTACCAACCGGACCTGGACGAGCCGGTCAGACCGGCGGTTGTTGTCGGCTCCGCTGCCCTCGCGACGGGCGCGGTTCGTCGTACACAACGGCTGCCGTGAATGTGTGACTGTGCCCCATGTCATAGCGGCGACACGTCGTCGTAACGTCTCGGCAACTCGACCGTGACCCAGTTCACAGTCTGCCCCTCTCAGGAGGCCGCCGTGCGCCGCTCCCCATCCACCCTCAACCGCCTGATCGGTGCGGTCGCCGGGCTCGTCCTCGCCGCGGCGGGCGCGCTCGCCCTCGCCACACCCGCCCAGGCCGCCACGCTCACCCAGGTCACCGGGTTCGGCTCCAACCCGGGCAACCTCGTCATGTACGCCTACCGACCGGACAACCTGCCGGCCAACTCCCCGGCCGTGGTCCTGCTGCACGGGTGCGTCCAGAACGCCTCCGGCTACTTCGCGAACTCGGGCTGGCAGAAGTACGCCGACCAGTGGAAGTTCGCACTGATCGTCGCCCAGCAGCCCTCCGGCAACAACGCCAACTCCTGCTTCAACTTCTTCGAGAGCGGCGACACCACCCGGGGTCAGGGCGAGGCACTGTCGATCAAGCAGATGGTCGACCACGCCAAGGCGAACTTCGCTGTCGACGGCTCCCGGGTCTTCGTCAGCGGCCTCTCCGCGGGCGGGGCGATGAGCGCCGTCATGCTGGCCACCTACCCGGACGTCTTCGCCGCCGGATCGATCATCGCGGGCATCCCGTACCGCTGCGCCACCAGCATGGTCAACGCGTTCAGCTGCATGAACCCGGGCACCGACAAGACCCCGGCGGCCTGGGGCGACCTGGTCCGTGGCGCCTACTCCGGCTACACCGGCCCGCGCCCCCGGGTGGCCATCTGGCACGGCACGTCGGACACCACCGTCACACCGCTCAACGGCACCGAGTCCCGCGACCAGTGGACAAACGTGCGGGGGATCTCGCAGACCCCTACCAGCACGTCGTCGCTGCCCGGCAACACCAGCCTCGAGGTGTACGGCAACGACGAGGTACGCCTCTACCGCGTCTCCGGGATGGGCCACGGCACCCCGGTCGATCCGGGCTCGGCGGCGGACCAGTGCGGCACCGCTGCCGCGTACTTCCTGGACACCATCTGCTCGACGTACCGCGACGCGCTCTTCTTCGGCCTGAACGGCGGCGGCAGCACCCCCACCCCGACGGCCACCCCCACCGCAAGCCCGACGCCGACCGCAAGCCCGACGCCAACCCCGACCCCGACGCCGACTCCCACCGCCCAGCCGACCTGCGTGACCGCGAGCAACTACGCGCACGTGGTGGCCGGGCGTGCCTACCAGTCCGGCGGCTACGCCTACGCCAACGGCTCCAACCAGCGCATGGGCCTCTACAACACCTTCTACACCAGCACCCTCAAGCAGACCGCCCCCAACTACTGGGTGATCGGCTGCTGACCCCTCGGCCACCTGCGTTGATCATGAAGTTATTGCCACGACACGCCGAGGTGAGTGGCAATAACTTCATGATCAGCGCGGGTCTAGGCGTGCAGGGCTGCCTGGAGGGCCTCGGGGAGGGTGGGGTGCTGGTAGGGGAAGTTGGCCCTTTTTAGGACTGCGGGGTGGACTCTCGTGCTGGTCAGGGCCTCGTGGGCGAAGCCGCCGAGCGCCACCTTCAGGGCCAGCGCGGGGATCGGGATGATCGCCGGCCGGTGCAGTTGCCGGGCCAGCTCCCGGGTGAACTCGGCGTTGGTCACCGGATGCGGACCCACCACGTTGACCGGGCCGGCGATGTCGTCGTGGGCCAGCAGGAAGACTGTCGCGTCCAGCCAGTCGGCCATCGAGATCCACGGCAGCCACTGCCGGCCACTGCCCAGCCGCCCGGCGATGCCCAGCTTGAACGGCAGCAGTTGCGGCTTGAGCAAACCACCGTCGCGGTCCAGGGGCAGGCCGGTGCGCAGTCGCACCACGCGTACGCCGGCGTCCTCGGCCGGACGGGTCGCGGCCTCCCAGACCCGGCAGACGTCGGCCAGGAAACCCTCGCCGGCGGGCGCGTCCTCCTCGACGACCCGGTCGCCGGTGTTGCCGTACCAGCCGACGGCCGACGAGTTGAGCAGGGCTCGGGGACGGTCGGCGGCCGGCAGCCCGGCGATCGTCGTCGCGAGTGTGCTGCTGCTGTCCACCCGGCTGGTGCGGATGAGCCGCCGGTAGTCGTCGTTCCAGCGCTTGTCGCCGACGCCCGCGCCGGCCAGGTTGATGACGGCGTCCGACCCGGCGACCGCGGCCGGGTCGAGCTGGCCGGCCGCCGGGTCCCACTGTCGCTCCCGCGGGTCGCGCGGTGCCCGACGAACGAGCCGGGTGACCTCGTGCCCGTCCACGGAGAGCCGGTCGCCCAGCCGGGTGCCGAGAAAGCCGGACGCGCCGGCCAGAAGGATCCGCATGTCCTTATCTTCGTCGAAAACGCCACCTCCGGACGCGCCCCGGCCCCACTCCTCGCCGATCCCGCACAACGTGTCGCCGTTCTGCCCGGCCAGCACGGGCGCGATCGGCGAGGTGGGTCGGTCAGGCCGTGGGCACGGGGCGCAGGTCGGTGAGGAGGCGCTCCACCTCGGCGTACGCCTCGGGGGGTAGCGGGCCCAGGGTCAGGCTTGCCAGGTTCTCGTCGGCCTGGGCCACCGTGCGGAGGCCGGGAATCGGCACCGTACGCGGGCTGCGAGCCAGCAGCCAGCCCAGCGCGCCCTGGGCGAGAGTCCGGCCGTCCGCGGTGAGCGCCGCGCGGACCTGCTCGACCCGTGCCGCCCAGCGAGGTGTGGGCCGGCCGTCGGTGAACCACTGCAACCACTCCGGTGCGCGACCGCGTACGTCGTCCGCACCGAGCGCCCGGGTCGAGCCGGTGAGCAGTCCCATCGCCAGTGGCCCCCGGTTGAGGCTCGCCAGGTCGAACTTGTCGCAGACGGCGAGGACCGCGGCGTTGTCGCTCAGCACCGACTCGTCGTGCTGGATGACGGCGCAGCGCGCCCCGGCCGCCGCGAACGCCTCCGCCGACTCCGGGTTGTCGGTGCTCCAGCCGTACGCCCGGATCTTGCCCTGGTCGACCAGGTCCTCCAGGGTGCCGACCAGGTCGAGCGCGGCGGGCACGGGCAGTTCGTTGATGTGCAGTTGGTAGAGGTCCACGTGGTCGGTGCCGAGCCGCCGCAGCGAGTCCTCCAGACTGCGCACGGCGAACGCCGGGCTGGCGTCGGTGC
Source organism: Micromonospora sp. NPDC049274 (assembly GCF_040678875.1). Classification (NCBI taxonomy): domain Bacteria; kingdom Bacillati; phylum Actinomycetota; class Actinomycetes; order Micromonosporales; family Micromonosporaceae; genus Micromonospora; species Micromonospora sp. NPDC049274. The sequence goes on along the minus strand of NZ_JBFAQS010000006.1, from coordinate 160,192 downwards.
CCCGCGCTCGCCGGGTGGCCTCGTCGCTGACGTTGCCGAACTTGGTGGCGATCACCGCCTCGGCCCGGCGACCCGCCAGGGCCCGACCGAGGATGCGCTCGCTGTGCCCGGCGCCGTAGTTGCTGGCCGTGTCGAACAGGGTCACTCCGAGATCGAGAGCCCGATGGATGGTACGGATCGACTCGTCGTCGTCCACCTCTCCCCAACCGAACGGCTGACCGTCGTCACCCCAGAGCGGGCCGCCGATCGCCCAGCACCCCATCCCGATCGCGCTCACCTCGATGCCGCTGCGTCCCAGCGTTCGTGTCGTCGTCATGCGGACCAGCCTCCAACCTGGAGTGCGCTCCAGGTCAAGGGGTGGCTACCATCGGCGGGCATGACCGGTTACGCCCCCGCGGAGGCCGCTCGGCGCAGCGGCTTCAGTCTGGACACGCTGCGGTACTACGAGAAGATCGGCCTGCTGGCCGACGTCACTCGAACAGCAGGTGGCCAGCGTGTCTTCACCGACGACGACCTGAGCTGGCTGGTGCTCTTCCGCTGCCTGCGCGACACCGGGATGCCGATCGCCCAGATGTGCCGGTACGCGGCTCTGGCCCGCGAGGGTGAGCACACCTTCGGCGAGCGCCGTGAGCTGCTGGAACAGCACGCTGCTCGGGTCGAGGAGCAGATGCTCCTGCTGAGCCGCCAGTACGAGCACCTCCGGGAGAAGATCCGCTTCTACGAGCGGCTGCCCGGGCCGGCACCCGAAACGGCGCAGCCCACCGCCACCCGGTCCGGCCCCGCCGTCAGCCGGTGACCTGCCCCGGCACGGTCAGTCCGAGGAGTTCCTCGGCCGTCCCGGGCCGGCCGGTCAGCGCGTTCAGTGCGGAGACCAGCCGCTTCTCCTCGTAGCGGAAGTGCGACTCGAGCAGGGCGGCCAGGCCGTCCAGCTCGCCGCGTACCTGGACGAGTGGCACCGCCGCGTCGCCGGCGAGCAGCGCCTCAACCCGCTCCAGGATCCCCGCCACCACCTCGTGGTCGACGATCAGGTTGGCCAGGACCGGCCGCAGCTCGGGAACCTCGTCGGCCAGGACCCGGAACGCCCCGGCGTCCTCACCTGTGTGATGGCGGCCGAGTGCGGCGCAGAAGGTCAGACAGTGGGCCCGCAGGTCTCGCGACGGGCGGGCGTCGCCGAGGCTTTCCCGCAGGCGGGCCAGTTCCGCGCGGAGCCAGAGGTGGATCTCGATCATCTGATTGCCGACGGCGGCGAGCCGGTCGGCCGGTGAACCTGTCGGGTGCACGTTCGTCCCATGCTGTCCCCGCGCCTCCATGCCCACGGCGGCCTTCGTGCCGGGTACACCGCGACGCTGCGCCGGAGTCTATCCGAACCGATCACGGCGTGGTCGGCTCGTCGGTCTCCCGGACGTCGTGCCAGCGCGCCCGCCAGGCGGCCTCGTGGGCCTCGTGGCTGGTCCGCTCCTGGAAGACGGCGGCCCGCAACGCGTGCCGGGATTCCGACATCACCATCACCTCCACGGCCACCAGTGCCACGCAGATCACCGTCGCGAGGGTGAGCGCGCCCAGCGCCGGCAGGTGCTGGCCGACCGGGAGGGCCGCCGTGAGCACCACGATCACGCCGACGCGGGTCCAGCTGACGGTGTGCAGGGTGCGCAACTGGAACAACATGTTGACGGCGAAGTAGCAGATCAACCCGCCGAAGAGCATCGGCACGGCTGGTCCCTCCGCCTTCTCGGCGATCCCGCCGGCCGGGTCAGTGATCTTGTGCAGGATCTCCTCGTTGCCGATGGAGAAGAGGATCACCCCGGCGATCATCGGCAGGTAGAGGTATGCGTACGCGTCGCGGGCCATGGCCACCCGCGGGCCACCCTCCGCCGCGTGCAGGGCGATCCGGGCGGCCGGCCCGATGAAGTCGAAGTGTGCCCACCACAGGGCGGCCGTGACCACGATGCCGAGCGCCGCGGCGGCCACCGCCGGCCAGGTCACCGGCTTGCCGAGCAGGTTGCCACCCACGCCGGTGGAGATGATGGACTCGCCCAACGCGATGATCAGGATGAGGTCGTAGCGCTCCGTCCAGTGCTCGGCGCTCGTCACCCCCCAGCCCCAGGTGCCGACGATGAAGCCGGTGGCGTACTGCACCACCACCACGGTGATCCACAGGCCGTCGCGGACCAGCGCAGCCCGGCCGGGGTCGTCGATCAGGGTCGGGAGCAGCGCGGCGGCCAGCAGCAACACGATGCTCACCGCCAGTTCCGGGGCGAAGCGCCGCAGTTGCCGCCGCTCCTGCGGGCTGTCCCGCACCACGTGCTGATAGAGGATCCAGTGGATGCCGCGGACCACGACGTAGCTGACGGCCACCAGCATCGGGCCGGCGGCGCCGGCCTGCGGGTCGCTGAACGCCTGCGGCAGGGCCAGCGCGAACGAGAACAGGGCGGCCATCGAAACCACCATCAGCACCGGGACGTAGCCCTCACCGAGCCGGACCCGGGTGGCGACCAGGCTGTGCACCACCCAGATCCACCAGAGCACGGCGAGCACCAGGGCGGCGTGCAGCAGTTGCCGGCCGGAGATGTTGGCGGCGGTCGCCCGGGTGATGATGAAGAACGAGAAGACGAAGACCAGGTCGAAGAAGACCTCGAACTTGTCCACCCGGGCACCGGGAGCAATCGGGACGGCCGGTCCCAGTTGTCCACCCCGCCGGTAGCCGCCCACGGTCCCACTCTGGCAGCGTCCGGCCTGCTCGGAGGCCCGAACAGGGATGGCGACGGTGTCCGGAGTTACCTCCGGTCCGGCTCGGGAAACACCGGGACCACGGCCTCCGGCAGCGGGCCGGTCGGTCCGAGCCACCCTGGACAAGGATGGATCATGACGACGAACAACCCGATCACCACCTCGTTCGCCCATACCTCCACGGCCATGGACGTGATCCGGGGCGTGGACCTCGTCCGGCGGCGGGCCATCGTCACCGGCGGTTCGTCAGGCATCGGCGTGGAGACCGCCCGTGCCCTGGCCAGCGCCGGCGCGGAGGTCACCCTGGCCGTCCGCAACCCGGACGCCGGCCAGCAGGCCGCCGACGACGTCACGGCCAGCACCGGCAACGACCGGGTCATGGTCGCGCCGCTCGATCTCGCCGACCAGGGGTCCGTCGCCGACTTCGTCGCCAACTGGGACGGTCCGCTGCACATCCTGGTCAACAACGCCGGCATCATGGCCGCGCCCCTGAGCCGAACCCCGCAGGGCTGGGAGATGCAGTTCGCCACCAACCACCTCGGGCACTTCGCGCTCGCCACCGGGCTACGCCCGGCACTCGCCGCCGCCGACGGGGCCCGGATCGTCTCGGTCAGCTCCGCCGCCCACCTGCGCTCGCCGGTGGTCTTCGACGACATCCAGTACGACAAGCGGGAGTACGAGCCGTGGCAGGCGTACGGGCAGTCGAAGACGGCAAACGTGCTGTTCGCCGTGCAGGCTTCCCGGCTCTGGGCCGACGACGGCATCTTCGCCAACTCGCTGATGCCGGGCGCGATCCGCACCAACCTCCAGCGCTACGTCAGCGAGGAGGAGCTGAACCGCTTGCGCGCGGGCAACGCGGCGACCTGGAAGACCGTGGAACAGGGTGCCGCCACCTCGGTGCTGGTCGCGGCCTCGCCGCTGCTCGACGGTGTGGGCGGGCGCTACTTCGAGGACTGTCAGGAGGCCGCTCCGGCCCAGCCCGGCGGGCGGACGGGAGTCGCGGCGTACGCGCTGGACCCGGAGGCTGCCGAGCGGCTCTGGAAGGTCTCGACGACGCTGCTCAAGAGCTGAGGACCGCAAACGAAAGGGCGCCCCGGTCGACGACCGGGGCGCCCTCTACGCGTTGAGCTGGATCAGGACAGGCCCAGCTCCGACTCGAAGTTGCCGCCCTCCAGCCGCTCCTTGACCGCGGTCAGGAAGCGGGCCGCGTCGGCGCCGTCGATCAGCCGGTGGTCGTAGGACATGGCCAGGTAGACCATCGACCGGACCGCGATGACCTCGCCCAGCTCCGGGTCGTTGACCACGACCGGCCGCTTGACCACAGCACCCGTGCCGAGCATCGCCGACTGCGGCGACGGCACGATCGGGGTGTCGAACAGAGCGCCCCGGCTGCCCGTGTTGGTGAGCGTGAAGGTCGCCCCGGCCATCTCGTCCGGGGTGATCTTGTTGGCCCGGGTGCGCTCGGCCAGGTCGGCGATCCGCTTGGCGATGCCGCCCATGTTGAGGTCACCGGCGTTGTGGATGACCGGCACGAGCAGTCCGCGCTCGGTGTCCACGGCGATGCCGAGGTGCTCGGCGGCCGGGTAGCTGATCGTGCCGCCCTCCAGGTCCATGCTGGCCTGGATGATCGGGTACGTCTGGAGCGCCTCGATGGCGGCGAGCGCGAAGAACGGCAGGAAGGACAGCTTCACGCCGTGCTTGGCCTGGAACGACTCCTTGGCCTGGACCCGCAGCTTGGCGACCTTGGTGACGTCGACCTCGACGACGGTGGTCAACTGCGCCGTCTCGTGCAGCGACTGCTGCATCCGCTTGGCGATGGTCGCACGGATGCGCGGCAGCTTCTCCGTGGTGCCCCGCTTGTTGCTCGGCTGCGGCTTCGCGGCCGGCTTCGCGGCGGCGGCCGACGGCGCGGCGGCGGGCTGTGCTGCCGGAGCCGGCGCGGCCTTGGCGGCCTTCGCCTTCTCGGCCGCGTCGAGGACGTCCTGCTTGCGGATCCGGCCACCCACGCCGGTGCCGTTGAGCGAGCCCAGGTCGACACCGTGCTCACTGGCCAGCTTGCGGACCAGCGGAGTGACGTAACCGGCGGCCTCCTCGCCGCCACCCTGCGCCGGGGCGGACGGGCGCTGCGGCGCGGCGGTCGGCGCGGCCGGCTGCGAAGCCTGCTCGGTCTTCGCCGGCTGCGCCGAGGTCTCGGTTTCCGCGGCCGGCTCGTTGTACGACATGCCCGGGGTGGGCTCCTCGACCTTCGGCGTCGGCTTCGGCTCGGCCTTCGGCGTCGGCGCGGCCTCCGCCTTCGGCTCGGGCTTCGGCTCGGGCTTCGCCTGGGCGGGGGCGCCACCGGCGGCGCCGATGATCGCCAGGTCGGCGCCGACGTCGGCGGTCTCGTCCTCGGCGACCTTGATCTCCAGAACCGTGCCGGCGACCGGCGACGGGATCTCCGTGTCCACCTTGTCGGTGGAGACCTCCAGCAGCGGCTCGTCCACCTCGATGGTGTCGCCGACCTGCTTGAGCCAGCGGGTGACCGTACCCTCGGTGACGCTCTCACCCAGGGCCGGCATCTTCACCGCGGTGCCCTCGCCCGACGACGCGGCGGCCGGAGCCGGCGTCTCGGCCGGGGCCTCATCCTGCGCCACCTCGTCGGCGGTGCCCTCGGCGGCGGCGGTCGGCTCGGCGGCCGGCTCCACCGACTCGGCCGGGGCCTGCTCCTGCGGCGCAGCCTCGCCGCCACCGGTCGACTCGCCCTCACCGGCGATGACGGCCAGCTCGCTGCCGACCTCGGCGGTCTCGTCCTCGCCGACCACGATCCGGCTCAGCACGCCCGCCGCGGGCGACGGGATCTCGGTGTCGACCTTGTCGGTCGAGACCTCGAGCAGGGGCTCGTCGACCTCGACCGTGTCGCCCTCCTGCTTGAGCCAGCGCGTGACGGTGCCCTCGGTGACGCTCTCGCCGAGCCGGGGCATGGTGACCGATACCGGCATGTTCTCCAGACTCCTTCATTCCCCTTGGGGGATCTTCGCCCGTCGCCGGACGCCGCGGTTTGGGTGATCAGGCGTGCGCGTGCAGCGGCTTGCCGGCGAGGGCCAGGTGCGCCTCGCCCAGGGCCTCGTTCTGGGTCGGGTGGGCGTGCACGAGCTGGGCGACCTCGGCCGGGTACGCCTCCCAGTTGTAGATGAGCTGCGCCTCGCCGATCAGCTCACCCACCCGGGCGCCGACCATGTGGACGCCGACGACGGGGCCGTCCTCGACCCGGACCAGCTTCACGAAGCCGGTGGTCTTGAGGATCTGGCTCTTGCCGTTGCCGCCGAGCGGGTAGTTGTACGCCTGGACCTTGTCGGCGCCGTACTGCTCCTTGGCCTTCGCCTCGGTGAGGCCCACCGACGCCAGCTCCGGGTCACAGTAGGTGACGCGCGGGATGCCAACCTCGTCGATGACGGCCGGGGTCTGCCCGGCGATCTCCTCGGCGACGAAGATGCCCTGCTGGAAGCCCCGGTGCGCGAGCTGGAGGCCGGGCACGATGTCGCCTACGGCGTAGACGTTCGGCACGCTGGTGCGCAGCCGCTCGTCGGTCAGCACGTAGCCGCGGTCCATCTTCACGCCCTGCTCCTCGTACCCGAGGTTGGCGGTGTTCGGGCCGCGACCGACGGCGACAAGCAGCAGCTCCGCCTCGACGGTCTCGCCGCCGGAGATGGTCAGCTTGACGCCGTTCTCGGTCTTCTCGACCTTCTCGAACGGCTTGCCGACCTTGAAGTTGATCTTCCGCTTGCGGAAGGCCCGCTCCAGCGCCTTCGACGACTCCTCGTCCTCGGCGGCGACCAGCCGGGGCAGCGCCTCGACGATCGTCACGTCAACACCGAAGGACTTCCACACGCTGGCGAACTCGACGCCGATCACGCCGCCACCGAGCACGATCACCGACGACGGCACCCGGTCCATCGTGAGGGCGTGGTCGCTGGTGATGATCCGCTCGCCGTCGACCTCCAGGCCGGGCAGGCTCTTCGCGTACGAGCCGGAGGCCAGGACGATGTTGCGGCCGGTGTAGCGCTTGCCGTCCACCTCGACCACGTTCTTGCCGACCAGCTTGCCGTGGCCCTCGACGATGGTGATCGCCTTGTTGGTCTTCAACATGCCCTGCAGGCCCTTGTACAGCCGGGCGATCACGCCGTCCTTGTACGAGTTGACCCCGGCCATGTCGATGCCGATCAGCTCGGCCTTCACACCGAACTGCTCCGACTCGCGGGCCTGGTCGGCGATCTCCGCCGCGTGCAGCAGGGCCTTGGTCGGGATGCAGCCGTTGTGCAGGCAGGTGCCCCCGAGCTTGCCCTTCTCGACCAGCGCGACGGACAGGTCCAGCTGGGCGGCGCGCAGCGCGGTCGCGTAGCCGCCGCTGCCACCTCCGAGGATGACGATGTCGAAGGTCGCTTCGTTCGGCTCGCTCACGTCCAACTCCCAGGTCGCGTCGCTGCATCGGGGGTCACGAGGTGTAACACGGACACACCCCACCTCGGTCATCTTGTCACCACCGGGCACAGGGTGCGTAGTGAGGTGCCCAACGACACGTCATCGACACGTACCCTTGGCACCGTTGTCGATGACGCAGGGTGGGGGAGAGGTTCGGTGGGGTTGTTCCGGCGCCGGAAGCAGGCGCGTGTGCTGAGCCACGACCGCGCGGCCGATCGCGGCGATCTGGACCATCTCGAGAACTTCATCCGCAGTCGGCGCGGTGTCGAGGCGTTCATCGAGCCCCGGACGACTGTCACCGAGACCACTGTCATCCTGATCGCCGACGACGGGGAGTGGACGCGCCGCCGCATCGACGGCCCGGACGGCGCGCGGCGCTTCGCGTACCGGATGGGCATTCCGGTGTACGACGTCCGGCTGATGGGCTACCCGCAGCGGATGCGCGACTTCAACGAGCGCCGCAAGCGCCGACCCGAGCGGTATTGAGCAACGCCGAGGGGCCCCCGGGTAGGGGGCCCCTCGGTCGTACGTCCGTCAGCCGTTGGCGGCGACGTCCTCGACGAGCTGCACCAGGGTGCGGACCGGCACGCCGGTGCCGCCCTTGGTCCAGTAGCCGGTCGGCTCACCCGAGTGGTAGCCCGGCCCGGCGATGTCGATGTGCGCCCACGCCACGTCGTCGGCCACGAACTCGCGCAGGAACACGCCGCCCTGCAGCATGTGCCCGGCGCGGTCCATCCCCGCGTTGATCTGCGAGATGTCCGCCACGTCGGAGTCCATGCCCTTGCGCACGTCGTCCGGCAGCGGCATCGGCCAGGCGGGCTCGCCGACCGCGTCGCCGACCGTACGGACCCGCTCGCACAGCTCGGGGGTGCCCATCACGCCGGCCACCCGCTTGCCCAGCGCGATCACCTGACCGCCGGTCAGGGTGGAGGTCTCGAACAGGTAGTCGGTGCCGTCCTCGCAGGCGCGGGCGATGGCGTCGGCCAGGACCATCCGGCCCTCGGCGTCGGTGTTGAGCACCTCCACCTTCTTGCCGCTGTACATGCTGATCACGTCGCCCGGCCGGTAGCTGGCGCCCGACGGCATGTTCTCGGCCATCGGCAGGTACCCGCTGACCGCCACCGCCGGCTTCAGCGCGGCGATCGCCAGCATGGCCGCGCCCACCGCGGCGGCGCCCGCCATGTCGGACTTCATCTCCCACATGCCTGCCGCCGGCTTGATCGAGATGCCACCGGTGTCGAAGGTGATCCCCTTGCCGACAAGCGCGACCCGCTTGCCGTTGCCGCCGTCCTGCGGGGTGTAGGTGAGCTTCACCAGCCGCGGCGGGGCCTCCGAGCCCTGCCCGACAGCGATGATGCCGCCGTACCCGCCCGCGGCCAGCGCCGCCTCGTCCAGCACCTCGACACCGAGGCCCGCGTCACGGGCGGCGGCGGCCACGGCGTCGGCGAACGACGGGGGCCGCAGCTCGTTCGGGGCGGTGTTCACCCAGTCCCGGCTGAGCCGGACCGCGCCGGCGACCGCCTGCGCGCGGGTGATCTCGGCCTGGGCGCCCGCGTCGGCGGCGTCCGGAACGGCGATCAGCACCTCGGCCACCGGCTCCCGCCGGGTCGGCTGCGGCCGGGTCTTGTAGCCGGCGAACCGGTACCCGCCGAGCAGCGCGCCCTCGGCGACCGCGCGCAGCGCGGCCGGCGCGTCCGCGTCGTCGGGCAGCGGCATGCTCAGCGCCACTCTCGGGGCGCCGGCCAGGGCCCGGACCGCCGCGCCGGCAGCGCGACGCAGCGTCTCCGGCGCCGGGGCGGCACCCGTCGGTTCCGGGCCGAGCCCGACCGCGACGACCAGCGGGGCGGTGACGGTGCCCAGCGTGGCCAGCTTGACGACCTCACCCGGCCCACCGGTCGCGCCGAGCAGCGCGAGCGTCTCGGTCAGCTTGCCGTCGAAGGCGACGGCGATGCTCTCCGCGCCGCTGGCGAGCAACAGGGCGCCGGCGAGGCCATTGGTGGCGGCCTGCTCTCCCGTCTGGCTGTGCACGCCGATCACGATCGCGTCGACGGCGAGCTCGGCCGGGTCGGTGTCGACCAGGCTCAGGGTGGTGGTGCGGGGTGATGTCACTGAAGCTACTCCGGGCGGGCCGGGCCGGTCGCGACGTCGCGTACCAGCGGTGAAGGTCTCCGGCGGAACCTACCCGCCGGACGTCAGGGCTGTCCCGTCGATCACGCCAACGGGGTCCCGCCGATGCTAACCAGCGGGGGTACCCCCGGTAAGTTGCCACCCATGACCGACGTGACCTCCGACGCCGCCGCGACCCGGCTGCGTCGTTCCCCGCTGCACGAGCGGCACACCGCCGCCGGCGCCAAGTTCGCCCCCTTCGGGGGCTGGGAGATGCCGCTGGAGTACGCCGGCGGCGGGGTGCTCAAGGAGCACACCGCGGTGCGTACGGCGGTGGGGGTCTTCGACGTGTCCCACCTCGGCAAGGCCCGGGTGACGGGCCCCGGCGCGGCCGAGTTCGTCAACTCCTGCCTCAGCAACGACCTGCGCCGCATCGGCCCCGGCCGAGCGCAGTACACGCTGTGCTGCGACGACGCCACCGGCGGCGTGGTGGACGACATCATCGCCTACCTGTACGCCGACGATCACGTCTTCCTCATCCCGAACGCCGCGAACACCGCCGAGGTGGTGCGCCGGCTGCGCGCCGCCGCCCCGGAACGGATCACCGTCACCGACGAGCACGAGGCGTACGCGGTGCTGGCCGTGCAGGGCCCCCGATCGGGCGAACTGCTCGCCGCCCTCGGCCTGCCCACCGAGCACGGCTACATGAGCTTCGACGCCGCCAGCCTCACCGCCGGCCCGGCCGCTGGTTCCGCCGCTGGTTCCGCCGCCGCCGCTGGTTCCGCCGCCGTGGAGCTGACCGTCTGCCGGACCGGCTACACCGGGGAGTTGGGCTACGAGCTGGTCGTGCCTGCCGAGCACGCGGTGGCCGTGTGGGACGCGCTCTTCACCGCCGGCGAGGCGTTCGACCTGCGCGCCTGCGGGCTGGCCGCCCGGGACACCCTGCGTACCGAGATGGGCTACCCGCTGCACGGGCAGGACCTCTCGCTGGACATCACGCCGGTGCAGGCCCGCTCGGGCTGGGCGGTCGGCTGGGACAAGCCGGCCTTCTGGGGCCGTGACGCGCTGCTCGCCGAGAAGGCCGCCGGCCCCCGCCGTACGCTGCGCGGTCTGGTGGCCGTCGACCGCGCCATCCCCCGCCCCGGCATGACTCTGCACGTGGGCGACAAGCAGGTCGGCACGGTGACCAGCGGCACCTTCTCCCCGACCCGCAAGCAGGGCATCGCCCTGGCCCTGTTGGACACCGACGCCCAACTGGCCGACGGCGACCAGGTCGAGATCGACATCCGAGGCCGCCGAGCCCCCCTGACCCTGACAAAACCCCCCTTCGTAACCCCCTCAGTCCACTAACCCCCACCCACCCCACCCACCCACCCCCGGCCCGCCGCCCACCCCCCGCCCCCCCACCCCCCACCTGCGGTGATCATGAAGTTGTCGCCATGACACGCCGACGGCGGTGGCAATAACTTCATGATCACCGTGGGCTGGGGCGGGGACCGCGCGGCCGGGGGGGTGGGTGGGGGGGTTAGGGGGTTGGGGTTGGGGGTTCGCCGGAGTCCAGGACTGCTTGGGTCCAGCCGCCTTCGATGACGCCGGTGGCGTTCAGGACGGCCCAGTCGACGACGTCGGTGGCTTCCACCACCACGGGGGCGCCGATCCGTACGCTGGGGTCGGTGTTGGCGTCGCTGGCGCTGACGCCGACGATCCGCTCCGGGGTCTCCCACGAGGTCACGCCCGCCCAGACGTACTCCGGGCCGTCGTCGCCCGGCAGGCCGTACTTGACCACCAACTGCGACTCCACCGGCAGTTGGCCGGCGACGAAGCGCGCCCGCGCGTCGTCCAGGGCGGCGCGGGCGGTGGCGACCGCACGGCTCATCGCGTCACCGGAGCGGGCATAGCGCACGTCCGGCTGGATGCCGGAGAACAGGGTCGCGCAGGCGGCGGCGTAGTAGCGCCCGTCCGGACCGGGGTGCCCGGCCGGCGGGCGCAGGCTCAGGAACGAGTCGGCGTCCGGGTCGGTCGCCGGGTCCAGCTCCAGGCGCAGCAGCACCGGGGCCGTCGCTCCGTGCTGCTCCGGATTGCCGTACGCCACCGCGATGTCGTGCCCGGTCACCGTGGCCAGCACCGGCAGTTGCACGAACGCCGGCACCTCCTCGCCGGTGAGCCCGTCGGTCCAGTCCCGCAGCAGCCGTCGCGCCGCCCCGGTCATCACCGCACCCCAGGCGCGGGTCAGGTGGTCGGGCACCCCCTGGGTCTGCAACTCCAGCAGACCGAAGCGCCGCAGCCCCTTCGTGGTGAACCACAGCCCCTCGGTGTCCGAGGAGTACGGCACCAGCACCCAGTCGACAAGCCGGATCCGGCCCTGCTCGTCGGGGAGCGAGCGCAGCGCGGTCGCCGGGTCGAGGAACTGCAGGCCGAAGACGTCCACCACGTCGCCGTCGACGGACTCGGCCACCGCAGCCGCCACCGCCCGGGCCGCCCACTCGTGCGCCGGCGGCCAGCCGGGCCGGTACTCCGCCTGCACCACCACCAGGTGTGTCGCCGCGGCCAGCCGGGCCAACTGCGCCTCGGTGGCGCCGAACGCGGTGAGCAGATCCGGTGGCAGCGCGGGAAACTCGCTGATCGGCCGGGTGTCCACGCTCATCAGCGGGCTGTCCAGCATCTGCCGGGCGAGCCCGTGCACCGGCTCGGCCAGCCGGCCGGTCAGCGCCGCCACCGCCGTCTTCGCGCTGACCTTCGGCAGCCCCGCCATCGGCACCAGGTAGGTCGCGCTGAGCGACTCCGGCACCGGTACGGGCAGGAAGTCGTCCGTGATGAGCATGTGGGTTCCCCCGGTGGCCGCGCCGGTGCTGTCGAGCCGAACGCTACCCGGCCCGCCGCGCCGGCTTCAGCCGGACAGCACCACACCCAGGTAGACAAGCGTGGTGACCACCTCGACTGTCGCGCCGAGCACGTCGCCGGTGATCCCGCCGAGGCGGCGTACCACGTGGGTCAGCAGCGCCACCGCGACGGCGAGCGCGGCGGCGACGGCGAGCGGCCCCTGCCAGGGGCGGCCCGGCACCGCGGGCACCGCCAGCAGCGCGACGGCGACCGCGCCGACGGTCACGGCCACCGGGCCGACCGTGCCTGCGACCATGGCTCCCAGCCCGTCCGGCCGGGCGGCGGGAACGCCTCGCCGGCACGCGACCGTCACGCCCAGCCGTCCGGCGGCGGTGGCCGCGACCACGGCCGCGAGGCAGGCGGGCCAGGACCGGCCTGCCAGCTCGGCGAGCGCCGCCGCCTGCACCAGGACGACGACCACCAGGGCGACGACGCCGAACGGCCCGACGTCCGGCTTCTTCATGATCTCCAGGGCGGCGGCGCCCCGCCGGTACGACCCGAGCGCGTCCACCGTGTCGGCCAGCCCGTCGAGGTGCAGCCCCCGGGTCAGCAGGGCGGCGGCGCCCACTGTCACGCCGGCGGCGACCAGCGGGGGAGCGAGCGTGCCGGTCAGCAGCAGGACGCCGCCCAGCAGCGCGCCGAGCAGCGCGCCGACGGCCGGGGCGAGCGCCATCGCGGTACCCGCCACCGGGCGGTCGATCCGGCCGGCGCGTACCGGCAACGTGCTGAAGGTGGTGACCGCCAGCCGGGCGCCCGCGATGAACCGCGACTCAGCCGGCACGCCAGCCCGACGCCGGCTGCTCGTCCGTCTCCGTGCGGGTGGGGCCCGGTCCGGCAGGCTCCGGCTCGGCGAACTCCGGGTCGGTGTAGTCGGGCCCGGTGTAGGCCGGCTGGGCGTAGTCGGGTTCGCTGTCGTCGGGCTCCGCGTACTCCGGGTCGGTCTGCGGTTCGTCGGCCCGGTCGGCGCCGCCGGCCAGCGACGGGTGGACCGGCAGCGCGGCGGCCAGCGCCAGCACCGAGCGCAGCAGCGGCAGCGCGACAAGCGCGTTGGCGCCCTCGCCGAGGTCCAGCCGCAGGTCGAGCAGGGGCGTGAGGCCGAGTACGTCGGCGGCCAGCCGCACCGCCGGGTGCCCGCCGTGGTCGGCCAACAGGCACCAGTGCCGGGCCTGCCCGGCGAGGTCACGGCTGACCATTCCGGCGGCCAGCCCGACCGGCCCGTCCAGCAGCACCGGCACCCGACGGGCCGTCGCGCCCAGCAGCACGCCGGTGGCCACCGCCACATCGCCGCCGCCCAATTCGGCCAGCACGTCCTTGGCGGCGCGGGGCGAGCGGCGGGTGCGGTGCAGCGCGTCGCGCACCGCCGCGCAGCGGACCATCCAGGCCGCGTCGTCGATCTCGCCGGAATCGGTGATCACCCGACCCAGCACCGCCGGTGGTTCCGCGCCGGCCGTGGCCGCCAGCACCGCCGCCGCCGCCGCCTCGGTGCCGGCGCCGCACGCCCCCAGGACCAGCAGTTGTACGCCCGCGTCGGCCGCCTGCTCGGCCAGCCGCCAGCCGTAGCGCAGCGCCGACTCGACCTGCTCGCCGGCGAGCGCCGGCTGGGTCTCCATGGGCGCGGAGACGGGGGTGTCCACCACCTGCAGGCTCGCGCCGCTCTCGGCGGCCAACCGGGCCAGCGCGCCCCGCCCGGCGCGCGCCTGGGCGGCCCGACGCGCCGACTCGCCCGCGACGGTGCCGGCCGACGCGCCACCGGCGTGGTCGCCGTTGAGCAGCAGCACCCGCACCGAACCCCAGGCGACAGGCGTCGAGGTGCCCTGTGTGGCGGCGGCGAAGCCGACCACCCGGTCCAGAACACCCAGCCCGGCACCCGGTACGTCCAACGTGGCCAGCCGATCCACCGCCTGCGGCCCGGCGTAGTCGTCGGGCATCGGCAGCTCCATACCGGGCTGGATGACCAGCCCGGTGGCCACCATCGGCAGCGCCATTGTCGGTGCGGCCCAGGGGTTGCCGGGCTCCTGGTTCGGAGCGACAGGCGGGGTGTGGGTCAGCACGTCGGGGAGCTGCACCTCGGGCGTGGGCTCGCCGTCGAGCAGGCTCGTGCCGGCCCGGTGCGTGCCGGTCCGGCTCGCGTCCTGGGCGGTGACCTGGCTCGTGCTCGGCGGCACGGACCGCGCCGACGCGCTCACGGTCGGAGCGGCGGCGAGGGCGGCGGTCGGCTTCAGCCAGGCCGGCTGACCGGCGACCACCAGCACCACGGCATCGCAGGCGTCGGCGACCGCGCGGTTGGCCGCGCCGAGCGCGTCGGTGAACGCCCGACCCAACGGGGTGGTCGGCACCAGCGACAGCCCCACCTCGGGGCTCACCACCACGACCCGCGCCGAGCAGGTGCGGATCGCCTCGGCCAGCTCGGCGATCGTCGCCACGTCGTCGGCGGGCTGGTGCTCCGGGTCGAGCAGCACCGTCACCCAGCCGCCCAGGTCGTCCACGAGGAGTGTCTCGTTGGGCTCAGCGGATTCGAGCACGTCCGCCAGCCGACGCGGCTCCCCGGCGGTCTCCTCGGTGGTCCAGCTGCCCGGTCGTCGGGAGCGGTGCGTCGCCAGCCGGGTCGCCCACTCGGTGTCCTCCGGGTCGCCCTCGGGTGCCGTGGCGATGTAACGGACCACCGGCGCGTCGGCGACCAGGGACTCGGCGAACTCGGACTTGCCGGACCGGATACCGCCGAGCACCAGGACCGTGTTCCACCCGTCAACGGACATGTCCGTACCTTAGTTCGCATCCTTCGGGGTTGGGCACGTCGCCCCAGCCCCGACGGAGATCGGGAGTCCGATCCGCGTCCCTTGCGGTTAAGCGTCCGCTTCCCCGCGATCGCTGGCAGTCCTGGACAGTTTCCGTCGGCGAGGAACTGCGCTGTCCCGAGCAGGCTTCGGAAGCCCGGCGTGACCTGGGTTGATCAACCCGTGGGTTGCCGCGGGGGCGAGCGAGCGGCCGTTGCGCGCCGGGCCGACTACGCTGGCGGGGGTTCGTCCCACGGGGACTTCAGCGGCGAGGGGAGACGCGGCATGGCGTGGAGCTGGCGGTACGAGGGCACGGACGGTCAGACGGTCGAGGGCCCGGCGGAGTCGTTCGGCAGCCAGGCCGACGCCGAATCCTGGATCGGTCAGACCTGGCGTGAGCTCGCGGCGTCCGGCGTCACCTCGGTCGCACTCGTGGAGGACGACCGGGTGGAGTACCGGATGAGCCTGCTGCCCACGGCCGAGTGATGGCGTACGACCGGCCGGGCGCCGACGGACTGGTGCTGGGCGTGCCCAAGGCGGCGTTCCGGCCCAGCCCGGTCTTTCTCGGCCTGGTCGCGCTCTTCGCGGTCAGCGGGGTGCTGGCCTGGAACGGCTACGGCAGTGTTCGCTTCGACGTGTTCCTGTTCGTGGTCTCCGGCTGGCTGGTGTCGCTCTGCCTGCACGAGTACGCCCACGCGGTCGTCGCCTACCGCGCCGGCGACCGGGACATCGCCCACCGCGGTTACCTGACACTCAACCCGTTCAAGTACACCCATCCGCTGCTGTCGATCGTCCTGCCGGTGGTGGTGGTGCTGCTCGGCGGCATCGGCCTGCCCGGCGGGGCGGTGTGGGTGGACCGGCACGCCATCCCGGGGCGGCTGCGGCACACCCTGGTCAGCCTCGCCGGCCCGGCGACGAACGTGCTGTTCACGTTGCTGCTCGTGGCGGCGGTGCGACTCGGCACGTCCTCGGGCGGCCCGGTGGAGTTCTGGGCCGGGGTGGCGCTGCTGGCGTTCCTCCAGCTCACCGCCAGCGTGCTCAATCTGCTGCCGGTGCCCGGCCTGGACGGCGGCAACATGATCCAGCCGTGGCTCAACCCGCAGTGGCGCAGGATGTACGACCTGTTCGCCCCGTACGGCTTTCTTCTGCTCTTCGCGCTGCTGTGGAACCCGCGCATCGGCGGCTGGTTCTTCGACGCGGTCTTCGCCGTCGGCGACCTGCTCGGCCTGCCGTCGTGGCTGTACGCCGCCGGTCTGGACCTGATCCGCTTCTGGCAGAGCTGAGTTGTCCGGTCCGGCCGGCGCGGGTGCGCCGACCGGACCGGAGCCGCGTCAGGGACGCTCGGCGGGGGACTCGGTCTTCGCCGGGTCCCGCTCGGTGACCGGCTCGACGATCTCGTCGATGGCCTTGAGCAGCTCGGCGTCGAGCTTGACCCCGGCCGCCTTCACGTTGTCGTGCACCTGCTCGGGGCGGGACGCGCCGATGATCGCCGACGACACGTTCGGGTTCTGCAGGACCCACGCCACGGCCAGCTGGGCCATGCTGAGCCCGGCCTGCTCCGCGAGCGGCTTGAGCTGCTGCACCCGCGTCAGCACGTCGTCGTTCATGAACCGGGAGATGAAGTTCGCGCCGGACTTCTCGTCGGTGGCGCGGGAACCGGCCGGCGGCGGCTGCCCCGGCAGGTACTTGCCGGAGAGCACGCCCTGGGCCATCGGCGACCAGACGATCTGGCCGATGCCCAGCTCCTCGCTGGCCGGCACGACCTCGGTCTCGATGACCCGCCACAGCATCGAGTACTGAGGCTGGTTGGAGACCAGCGGGACGTGCAGCTCACGGGCGAGCGGGTGGGCGGCCCGCAGCTGCTCGGCGGTCCACTCGGAGACGCCGATGTAGTGCGCCTTGCCGGAGTGCACGACGTCGGCGAACGCCTCCATCGTCTCCTCCAGCGGCGTGCTGTAGTCGTACCGGTGGGCCTGGTAGAGGTCCACGTAGTCGGTGCGCAGCCGGCGCAGGGAGCCGTTGATCGACTCCATGATGTGCTTGCGGGACAGGCCGCGGTCGTTGCGACCCGGCCCGGTGGGCCAGTAGACCTTGGTGAAGATCTCCAGGCCCTCGCGACGCTCGTTCTGCAGCGCCCGGCCGAGCACGTCCTCGGCCCGGGTGCCGGCGTACACGTCGGCGGTGTCGAAGGTGGTGATCCCCGCGTCGAGGGCGGCCCGGACGCAGGCGTTCGCCGCGTCCTCCTCGACCTGTGAACCGTGGGTGATCCAGTTGCCGTACGAGATCTCGCTGACCATCAGGCCGGAACGGCCCAGGTGTCGGAATTCCATGCCCCGACCCTAACTCCGGTGGATCACGATCGCCGAGCGGCGACTCAGAGCACCGGGTTGGCGTCGGTCAACAGCCTGTCGATCTCCTCCAGCACCGCCGCGCGATCGGGGTGCACCGGGTCGATCAGCGGCTCACCACGCCGGTCCAGCGCACCCCACCGACCGCCGCCGCTGCCGACGAGGAACGCCACCGGGTGGATGACCACCATCGGGTACGACGGCGGCACCAGCACCGTGCCGGTCCGGTCCACCACACCGCGTCGTCCGGCCACGTCGACGACCACGAGACCCTCGTCGGTGAAGCCGTCGACAGGCCCTCCCTCGGTCAGCTCGGTGACGAAGCCGTGGTAGCGGGTCGGCACCACGATCCGCCCGGTCCGGTCGACCGCCCCCCACCCCTCACGCTTCACCGCGGCCAGCCCTCGGCGGAACGGCCGTACGTCGGCGAAGTTGGGCGGAACCTGCACCGCGCCGGTCGGGTCGATCGCCGTCCACCCGCCGTCGGTGACCACCCAGGCCAGGCCGTCGCTGAACGGGCGGACCGCCCGGTACGAGGGCGGGATCACAGTCGTACCCAGCAGATTGATCAACGACCACCGGTCGGTGTCCGGCCGGCGGACCCAGGCCAGCCCGTCGTGAAACGGCTGCGCCTCGGCGTAGCGGGCGGGAATGACCAGCTCGCCGGCGTGGTCGGTGTAACCCCACAGCGGTCCGTCCCGGTCCGGCTGCGGGGGCCGGTCACGGTCGAGCACCTCGTCCCGACCCCGGGGGTACGGCCCGAAGCCCTCCGCCGAAGCCCGCGCGGTCACCGCGTCGAGCGCCACCCGGACCCGGTCCAGCAGTTCGGCGTCGCCGGCCCCGCGCAGGTCGAGCGCCCGCTCGAAGTGGTGACAGGCCTCCATCAGCCGGCCCTGGTCATAGCAGCACCGCCCGGCGTGCTCGTGCAGGGCGGCCCGCAGCCGATCGGGCAGCTCGATCGAGTTGGCCTCGGCGAAGAGCTGGTCGGCCTCGGCGTAGTCGCCCCGCCAGCGCAGGACGTGGGCCAGCCGGGCCTGAGCCAGCGCGGTCCGGCGCAGCTCACCGGTGGCCTCCGCGTAGGTGAGGGCGAGCCGTCCGTCGGCCAACGCGTCGTCGAGCTCGCCGAGAATCCGCGAGGCGACCGCGCGCAGGCTGAGCAGCCGCGCCCGAGCCCGGTTGTCGACCGCCGAGCCCAGCTTCTCGGTCAGCCGCCGCCGGATGGCCCGCATGGCGTCCGGCTCCGTCAACTCCTCGCGCAGGGTCACCGGGTCCAGCCGCCAGCGGTACGCGGCCAGCACCTGCTCCGGGTCGCCCTGATCGGCCAGCGAGGGACGAGGCGTCTGGGGTGTCGTGACGGGCGGCGCCGACACCGGCACGTCCTGGTCGGACGATCCACTGCGCGGCGCGGGAATGCCAGCGAACGGTACGGCGGAGACGGCCGCCGGGGGCGTGGCGGGCGGCCCGGAGACGGGTGCCTGTGCGGCGGGCGGCCCGGAGACGGGCGGCGCGGGGGCGGGTGTTTGTGCAGCGGGTGGTGCGGAGACGGGCGCCGTCGCGGCCGGTGGCGCGGGGGCTGGCGGTGCGGAGACGGGCGTCGTCGCGGTGGGGCGTTCCGCTGCGGACTCTGGCGGCGTGCCCGTCGCCTCGGTCGCCGGGCCGGAACCGGCCAGGCCGGCATCCGTGTCCGGCCCGGCGGTCGGCGGGTACTCGCTACTCGACGCGGGCGGCGCCGACATCGGTCGGTCCGACGGCTCGGCGTCGGGGAGGCCGTCCGGCGACGCGTCGGTGGATGTGTCGGCGGTCGGCGCGCTGGTCGGGCCACCGACCTCGTGGACGTCGTCGGGGGCGAGTCCGCTGTGGTGCCCCGACGTCTCGGCGTGCGGCTCGTCCCCAAGCGGACGGTGGGTCTCGGCCGATGCCGGCTCGACGGTTGGCGCGTCGTCGTCCGCGGCATCGTCGACCAGATCGTCCAACCAGACGCGTGGAGCATCGGAGACCTGGTGTGCCGGCGGTCCGGCGACCGGCTCCGATTCGTCGGTCGGGGTCATCTCGGCGGCGGCCTCGGCGGCGAGGCCGTCGTCGATGGGGCGACGCTCACCGTTGGCCACCTCCACGGGCGTGGCGGAGGCCGGCGGTGCCGAGACGGGCCAGGCTGAGTCGGGCGGCGCGGAGGTCGGTGGCGCCGAGACGGGCCAGGCTGAGTCGGGCGGCGCGGAGATCGGTCGCGTTGAGTTCGGTGGCGCCGAGACTGGTGGTGCCGAGACCGGTGGTGCGAAGGCCGGCGGTGCCGAGACGGGCCAGGCTGAGTCGGGCGGTGCGGCGACGGGCGGCGCCGAGACTGGTGGTGCCGAGACCGGTGGTGCGAAGGCCGGTGGCGCCGAGACGGGCCACGCCGAGTGGGGCGATGCCGAGACCGGCGGCGCGGAGACAGGCGGTGCCGACACTGGCCGTGTCGCGTCGGGCGGGGCGGGTCGTGTCGCGGTCGGGTCTACTGGAGGTGCGGACGCCGGCCGGATCGGTGGCGGGGAGGCCGCTTCGGCGGGCGGTCCGGAGATCGGTGTCCCAGCGGTTTCGACGGCCGGGTCGGGTCGCCGGTCGGTTGCGCGGTCACCGACCGGCTGGCTGGACGCCACCGATCGGTCGTGCTCGTCCTCGGCGTGCGGCGGCGAGCCGGCCGAGCCGTCGCCGGGCGTCCAGTTCTCGGTCGTCTCGGCGACGGTGTCGGTCGCGGTGCCTTCGGTCGGCCGCTGGTCGGCCGGCATCTCGTCCTGGTCGGACTCGGCCGGCTGCGCGGCGGGACTGAACCAGGCTTCCGGCCCCCGCGCCGACGCCTCCGCTGGCTCCGCAGCGCTGGGCTCGGGCGCCTCCGAGGGCACCGGGGGCACGTAGCGACGCGGCACACCCGGGGCGATCGGAAGCGCCGGCTCGGGTTCCGGCGCGGGTGCCGAGGACGTCGACGTCCCGGGGGTGGCGGGCTGTTCCGGCCGCTGCCAGGCCGGCGGCGGCGCGACCGGCGGGCGATCGTCCGAAGTCGGTGCGGGGTGCGGCCCAGGCGTGGGATGCGTGGGCCGGCCCTGCGGGGCCGAAGTGCCCGAGGCCGCCGGATGCCGCTGCTCGGCCGCCGGTTCGTCGTCCCGCCACCGATCGGGCGAGCGGTTGCCGGCATCCGGCCCGGGGTAGCGCGGTGGCGCGGACCGGGCGTCGACAGTCGAAGCCGGTTCGGTGGGTGTGCGGTGCTCGGGCCGCTGCGGCGGCTCGGGCCGCTCGTCCGACGCCGGGGGATCCACCGGGGCGGGCAGGAACTCCAGCCGCAGCCGGGCGGCCGGTGGACCGGAGACGGGGACCTCCGCAGGGGAGACCGGTGTGGCCGACACCGGCCGCTCGTACTCCGGGCGAGCGGACGATGTGGACGGTTGCCACCCCTGGTCCGACGGGGCGGGGGAGACCGGAGCGGCAGACACCGGCCGGTCTCGCCCGGGTGCGGCGGGCGACACCTGTCGCTCCGGCGACGTCGGTCGAACCGGAGCCGCCCGACCAGTGCCCGGCGCGGCCGGGGAGACGGGGGTGGGCGGGATCGGAGCCGCCCGGCCGGCGCCCGGCGCCGCCGGGGAGACAGGAGTGGCCCGGTCCGAGGTGGGCGATGTCGTCGCGGCGGGCCGCGCGGACCGCTCGTCGTATCGGGGCTGCTCCGCCGGCGGCCGTTCGGGTCGGGCGGCCGGCCGCGACGGCACGCCCGGCTCGGCGCGGTGCGGCTCGGGTCGGTACCCCGGCTCGCGGGTGCGGTCCGGGTGTACCGGTCCGGGTGCCGGCCAGGGCAGGCCGCCAGCCGACCGGGGGTCAGGCTGTGCCCGGGGCTCGCGGTAGAGCTCCTCGCGGTGAGGCTCCGGCCGCGCGGACTCGCGCGGGCGACGGTCCGGGTACGCCTCGGTGCGGGCTGCCGCCTCGCGGGGTTGGTGTCGGTGCGGCTCGACATCGGGGCGGCGGCGCTCGTCGTCGCGGCGGGGCTGCTCCGGTGCCTCCGGTTCGGGGCGTCGCCGCCGTCCGCCCTCGGACGTCGACGGCGGGCCGAAAGCCTCGTCCGGCCGGCGCTGCCGGTCGGTGGGCGTACCGGGGCCAGCCTCCACGCGGGACCGACCGTCGGCGACACCCCGCTCCGAGCGCCGGACGTCATCAGGGAGTCGTTCCATCCGGCGGGCGTCATCGGGTAGGCGTTCCGAGCGGCGGGCGTCGTCGGGTACGCGGTCGGCGTGGCCGTCCGCCCGGTAGCGGGAGCGACTGTCCACGGGCGCCCACGGGCCGGCTCCCTCGGCAGCCCAGCCGTCGTTCGGGCGGCCGTCGTGGCCCCTGACCGGTCGTGCACCGTACCCGTCGCCGGGGTGCCGCTCGTGACTCGCGGCCGGCCGCTCCGACGTGCCGCGTCGGCGCGGCGTCTCGTCCGGCTCGGGCACCCAGCCGGAGTCACTGCGCGGTGCGGGAGAGACGGGTGGTGCGGCCGGGTACGCCCGGTCCCGGTCGGCCGGCTCGTGTCGGGACGTACGGCCGTCGTACCGCTCGGAAGTGGGCTGCTCGCGGTGCCAGGCGGCCTCCCTCGCCGGTCCCCGGTCGTCGCCGGGGCGCCGGTCGGACCAGGCGGTCCGCCGGTCAGACTCGGGGGAGCGGCGCTCCTCCCGTCGGGGCGGCTCGGGGAGCGGGCGGCGGTACGGCTCATGGTCGTAGTGCGGGGTTTCGGTCCGCCCGTGGTGTGCCATGTCGACCGGACGCTCGTCGCCGTGTGGCCAGCCGTAGGCCGACGTCTCGGCGGGTCCGCCGTCCGCCCCCCAACGGCCTTGGGGAGCCAGCTCGTCGTCCGCTCCCCAACGGCCGTTGGGGGCCGGGTCGGCCGGAGGCTCGTCGGCCCAGGAGCGCCCGAGGTAGGTGCCGTCCGGTCGGGTGGGCGCGAGTGGCGGCACCTCGGTACGACCGACCACGCTCGCTCGTCCGCGCGGCGGCGGTGGGGGCTGGTGGGTGACGCCGATGTCGCCGGGGTAGCGCTGGCCGGGGAACTGGGGGTGCCACTCGGTGGTCGGCTCGACCACCCAGGACGGCTCGTTGGGGTCCCGCCACCGGTCCGTGTAGCGGCCGTTCATCCGTCGAGCCCGTCGCCACACCCGGCCGCGTGGCCGCTCCCCGTCGACGGTGCGGTGTCCGCGGTCGTATGCCGCTGACCGGTGGGCGTCCGGTCGCCGCCTGCCACGCCCCGGTGGCCGGCTCGCGTCCGCTCGCTCACGGCGTTGTCACCTCGTTGCACATTGTCGCGCTGGGGCCTCGCGTGCCGGTCGGGTCGCCCGTTCCGGCAGGGCGTGGCTGCGGATGGAGGGTAACGGCGCGGGCTCGTTCACCGCCACTGTGGCACCGCCCATGGGCGCAAACGTTATCCGATGGTTCCGGACATTTAGGTTGATAACCCAATCTGGCCTTCGACGATACCCCACCCGACACGGTGACAGACCGGAGCCTCGGGTCAGGGGTGCTCCATGACGAGGACGGCGAAGGTGCCGGGGACCAGCGCCTCGTACCGGTGCGGCATGTCGCCGGGGAACGTCGCGTAGTCACCCGGACCGAGATCCACGGTGCCCCCCTCGGGGCCGAGGCGCAGCCGGCCCGCTGCCACCACCACGTGCTCGATGCTGCGGGGGGTGTGCCCGTCCGCCTCCCGGACCGCGCCCGGCTCCAACTCGATCAGGTACACGTCGCGGCGTAGGTGCGCCGTGCCGGCGCTGAGCAGCGTTCCGGTGAAGTCGGCCTGCTCGGAACGAACCCGGGGCCCCTCCCCGGCGCGGATCACCCGGATGTCGACGTCGGCCGGCTCCACGAGCCGGCTGAACGGTACGCCCAGCGCCACGCCCAGCGCCCAGAGCGTCTCGACGCTCGGGTTGCCCGTCCCTGATTCCAGGTGGGAGAGCGTCGACTCGGACACCCCCGCCCGACGAGCCAGCTCGGTCAGCGAGACACCGACGCGCTCCCGTTCGCGGCGCAGGGCGGCGGCGATGTTGGCCAACGGGGCAGCCGGTTCTCCAGGCATGCGTGTTCGCTCCATTGGATCAACGTTCGCGGTGACGAACAACGGGCGACCTGTTCACCGTGATGAACTACGCGCACGGTACAACGATCAGCCGCTGCCCGGATGCTTCCCGCTGTGCTTTGCCCCCAACGCGGGCCCCCACGACGGACCCTGACACGGCCGCAGCCTTCGCCGGGCAGCCTCCGCCAGGGCGATCCCGGCTCGCCGAGAAGCCGGGATCAGACCTTGTCGCCGAGCTTGACCTGCGGGGCCGGAGCGCGCATCCGCCGGAAGGTGATCGACCGCATCACGGCGTAGAGGTAGAGCGAGCCCATCCGCTGGTCGGTCTTCGGGAAGCGCTCCCGGACCAGCTTGCCGATCTTGCGGCAGATGAGCAGCGAGTCCACGACCACACCCAGGGCCAGCGCGCCCCAGAGCACGTTGGAGATCAGCCGGACCACCGGCGGCATCGCCGCGTTCGAGCCGATCAGCACGATCAACGCGCCGCCGAAGAACCAGGTGCCGACGGTACGCCGGGAGTCGACCACGTTGCGCGCCAGCAGCCGCTCCGGGCCCCGGTCGCGGGGGCCACCCTCGCGGCGGAAATCGGCCGCGGCCTCGGTACGCAGTTGGCGGCGCCGCTCCCGCTCCTCCTCCTTGGTGAGGGGGCGGGTGGGCCCGGCCGGGCGACGGCCGACTGTGGGTCGCTTCGGCGTCTCCCGACCCTTGGCCGGGGTGTAACCCCGGGGACGGTCAGCGGTCTCCTCGGGGGTCACCGAGGAGACGGCCTCGTCGACGAGGTCGGTGGACTTGCGGCGAAAGAGCGACGGCACGCGGCAAGGGTAGCCAACGGTCCGCACACGCTGCACATCGCGGTGCAGCGGCCGACGGCTCCCGACCGCAGCGCGCGATCTGGAGCCGTCGGAGCCGAACGATGGTGAGACAGGTTACGGGCGCTCGGCGTGCGCGCCGAGGTCGGCGAGCTTCGCCTCGAAGTCCTCGTAGCCCCGGTTGATCAGGTCGACGCCGTACACCCGGGAGGTGCCCTCGGCCGCGAGTGCCGCGATCAGGTGGCTGAAACCGGCCCGCAGGTCGGGGATGACCAGGTCGGCGGCGTGCAGCTTGCTCGGCCCGGCGATCACCGCCGAGTGCTTGAAGTTGCGCCGGCCGAAGCGACACGGGGTGCCGCCGAGGCAGTCCCGGTAGACCTGGATGTTGGCGCCCATCGAGTTCAGCGCCTCGGTGTAGCCCAGCCGCTGCTCGTAGACCGTCTCGTGCACGATCGACAGGCCGCGGGCCTGGGTCAGCGCCACGACCAGCGGCTGCTGCCAGTCGGTCATGAACCCGGGGTGGACGTCCGTCTCCAGCGCCACCGCGTTCAGCTCGCCACCGGGGTGCCAGAAGCGGATGCCGCCCTCCTGGCCGGGGTCGCCCAGCTTCGGCGGCCGGGTGTCGGTGACCTCGTACTCGCCGCCGACGGACCGGAAGATGTTCAGGAAGGTCATCATGTCGGCCTGCTGCGCGCCGAGCACCTCGACGTGGCCACGGGTGGCCAGCGCGGCCGCGGCCCAGCTGGCGGCCTCGATCCGGTCCGGGATCGGCCGGTGAGTGTACCCGTGCAGCTTCGGCACACCCTGGATCTCGATGACCCGGTCGGTGTGGACCTTGATGATCGCGCCCATCTTCTGCAGGATGCAGATCAGGTCGATGATCTCCGGCTCCACCGCGGCGTTGCGCAGCTCGGTGACGCCCTCGGCCATCACCGCGGTCAGCAGCACCTGCTCGGTGGCGCCGACGCTCGGGTACGGCAGGGCGAACTTGGTGCCGTGCAGCCCGTTCGGCGCGGACAGGTGCAGGCCCTCGGGCCGCTTGTCGACGGTGGCGCCGAACTCGCGCAGCGCCTGCAGGTGGAAGTCGATCGGGCGCGGGCCGATGTGGCAGCCGCCCAGATCCGGGATGAACGCGTGCCCGAGCCGGTGCAGCAGCGGCCCGCAGAACAGGATCGGGATTCGGCTCGAACCGGCGTGCACATTGATCTGGTCGGTGCTGGCGCTCTCCACGTTCGCCGGGTCGAAGACGAGCTCGCCGTCCTCGGCGCCGTCGGTCACCTTGACGCCGTGCAGACCGAGCAGACCCCGGACCACCTCGACGTCGCGGATCTTCGGCACGTCGAACAGCCGGCTCGGGCTGTCGCCCAGCAGTGCGGCGACCATCGCCTTCGAAACCAGGTTCTTCGCGCCGCGCACGCGGATCCGCCCTTCGAGCGGAGTCCCTCCGTGCACGACCAGGACGTCGTCGGTCAACGCAACCTCCAGCGCTTCGGTGCTGCTGTGTTGATGGTGGGGAGCGTGAACTCTGTCGCTACCCCGGATGCGGCCATATCGAAACGGCCCGCTTGCGTCCTCGCCCCGGCAGCATAGCCCTCGGTGACGAAGATGGACTCGGTCACACGGGCGTGTGTGGCATTAATCGGTGATCCGGCACTTTTGTGTGCCAGGAGCGTCACGGATCGTGATCAGGCGGCCGTGGGGGGTGGAGTGTCCGCCCCGGGCAGGGCGAGCATCTGGTCCAGCGCCACCCGCGCGTGGTGCGCGGTGTCGGCGTCCACCGTGATCTGGTTGACGACCCGGCCCGCGACCAGCTCCTCCAGGGCCCAGACCAGGTGCGGCAGGTCGATCCGGTTCATGGTCGAGCAGTAGCAGACGGCCTTGTCGAGGAACATGATCTGCTTGTCCGGGTGGGCCAGCGCGAGCCGGCGGACCAGGTTCAGCTCGGTGCCCAGCGCCCACGCCGAACCGGCCGGAGCGGCCTCGACGGCCTTGATGATGTATTCGGTGGAGCCCACGTAGTCGGCAGCGGTGACCACCTCGTGCCGGCACTCCGGGTGGACCAGCACGTTGACCCCCGGCACCCGCTCGCGCACGTCGTTGACGCTGTCGAGGGTGAACCGGCCGTGCACCGAGCAGTGCCCCCGCCACAGGATCATCTTGGCGTCGCGCAACTGCTCCGGCGTGAGCCCGCCACCGGGCTTGTGCGGGTCGTAGAGGACGCAGTCGTCCAGCGACAGGCCCATCTCCAGCACCGCCGTGTTACGGCCCAGGTGCTGGTCCGGCAGGAAGAGCACCTTGGAGCCCTGCTCGAACGCCCAGTCCAGGGCGCGCTTGGCGTTGGACGAGGTGCAGACCACGCCGCCGTTGCGGCCGACGAAGCCCTTGATGTCGGCCGAGGAGTTCATGTACGTCACCGGCACGGTCTCGCCGGCGATGCCCAGCTCGGTGAGCGTGTCCCAGGCGGCCTCGACCTGACCCAGGACGGCCATGTCCGCCATCGAGCAGCCGGCCGCCAGGTCGGGGAGGATCACCCGCTGGGCGTCCGTGGTGAGGATGTCGGCGCTCTCGGCCATGAAGTGCACGCCGCAGAAGACGATGTACTCGGCGTCCGGGCGGGCCGCGGCCTCCCGGGCCAGCTTGAACGAGTCGCCCGTCACGTCCGCGAACTGGATCACCTCGTCGCGCTGGTAGTGGTGCCCCAGCACGAAGACCTTGCTGCCCAGCTTCGCCTTCGCCGCCGTGGCCCGGGCCACCAGATCCGGATCGCTGGGCGCCGGCAGGTCGCCCGGACACTCGACGCCGCGCTCGGTGTCGGGGTCGCTGCCCCGGCCGAGCAGCAGCAGAGCCGTCGCCGTGTTGGAGGGTTCCACCCAGGTCGAAGTCACGTAGCCCATGGTCCCACAGCGCGAGCGCGCCGCAGCTCCGCTCGGTGTGGGCTGCCACACTGCTCGGCATGCGCGTGCTGCTCTGCCCGGACAAGTTCGCCGGCACCCTGCCCGCACCGGAGGTCGCCGCCGCGGTGGCGGACGGGTGGCGCAGCGTCGCCGACGGTGACGACCTGCTGATCCGGCCGCTCGCCGACGGCGGGCCGGGCTTCGTGGACGTGCTCGCCGGCGCGCTCGGCGGCCGGCGGGTGCCGGTGTCGACCGTCGACCCGCTGGGCCGGCCGGCGGCCGGTGAGATCCTCCTCACCACCGACGGCACGACCGCCTATCTGGAGAGCGCGCAGGCGTGCGGGCTGCACCTGCTGGCCGCCGGCGAGCGGGATCCGAAGGTCACCACGTCGTACGGGCTGGGTCTGCTGGTGACCGCCGCCGTGGAGAGCGGCGCCCGGACGGTGGTGATCGGGCTGGGCGGCTCCGCCACCAACGACGGCGGCGCCGGCATGCTCACCGCGCTGGGCGCGACAGCGCTCGACGCGACCGGTGCGGCGCTGCCGTACGGCGGGGCGCCGTTGGCAGTGGTCGACGCCCTCGACGGCGCTCCCCGGCTGCGCGGCGCCCGGCTGGTCGCCGCCACCGACGTGGACAACCCGCTGCTCGGCCTGCACGGGGCGAGCAACGTGTTCGGTCCGCAGAAGGGCGCCGACCGCGCCGACGTGCTGCTGCTCGATGCGGCTCTGGAGCGCTTCGCGGCGGTGCTGGAGCGGGATCTCCCCGGCTGCCCGGTGGGGCTCGGCGCGCTGCCCGGCGGTGGGGCCGCCGGCGGCCTCGGCGCGGCCGTCCTCGCGCTCGGCGGCGCCTGCGAGTCGGGCATCGGTCTCGTCACCCGGGCCACCCGGCTGGAGGCCGCGCTCGACACCGCCGACCTGGTGATCACTGGGGAGGGGTCCTTCGACCACCAGTCGCTGCGCGGCAAGGTCGTCGCCGGGGTGGCCGGGGCCGCCCGGGACCGGGGGGTGCCCTGCGTGGTGGTGGCCGGCCAGGTCAGCACCGGCCGACGGGAGGCCGCCTCGGCGGGGGTGACGGACGCGTACAGCCTGGTCGAGCACTTCGGTGGGGAGCAGGCCGGCGGGCTCGACGCCGCCTTGAGTCGTCCCGCCGACGGATTGCGCGAGCTGGGCGCCCGACTGGCCCGGCAGTGGAGCCGCTGAGGCGGCCGACGGCGCGTGAGGAGGGGCCTACCTGCGGCGGCGATCACGCCACGCGGGTGGGCGCGGCCGGGGCGGCGTACGATCGGAACCGGACCACAACCGGGAATCACTGGACGGCGCGCGGCGTTGGCCAGTGCGTCCGGACCCAAAACCGCGCAGGGAGACTTCCACGTGACCACGCCAGCGCAGACCGAGTCGACCGAGGCCCAGGCCCCTACTTCCGTCGTCCTCACCGACGTCGCGGCGCAGAAGGTCAAGGCCCTGATCGAGCAGGAGGGCCGCGACGACCTGCGGCTCCGCGTCGCGGTGCAGCCGGGTGGCTGCTCCGGCCTGCGGTACCAGCTCTTCTTCGACGAGCGTTCGCTCGACGGTGACGTCGTCACCGACTTCGGTGGCGTCGAGGTCGTCGTCGACCGGATGAGCGCCCCCTACCTGTCCGGCGCGACGATCGACTTCGCCGACCGGATCGACGCCCAGGGCTTCACCATCGACAACCCCAACGCAGGCAACTCCTGCGCCTGCGGCGACTCGTTCAACTGAGTCACCCACGCACCAGCACGGCGGGGCCGTCCTTCGGGGCGGCCCCGCCGTTTTCGTGTCGGTGGGAGCGGTTCCGCGCCGGGCGCGACCGGTCGGTTGTCATTGCCCGACCGACCGGTCACGTCACTGTTGCCGGGCCGGTAGGCTGACCGCGCCCTGCTCCCGACCCCGAGGGTTGACATGAAGATCGCCGTGACCGGCTCGATCGCCACCGATCACCTGATGAGCTTCCCGGGTCGCTTCGCCGACCAGCTCATCGCCGATCAGCTGCACAAGGTTTCCCTCTCCTTCCTGGTGGACGACCTGGTGCTCCGCCGTGGCGGGGTCGCGGCGAACATCTCCTTCGGCATGGGCCAGCTCGGGCTGCGCCCGGTGTTGCTCGGGGCGGTGGGCGCGGACTTCGCCGACTACCGCTCCTGGCTGGAGCGGCACGGCGTGGACTGCGACTCCGTGCACATCAGTGAGGTGGCGCACACGGCGCGGTTCGTCTGCACCACCGACACCGACATGTGCCAGATCGCGTCGTTCTACGCGGGGGCGATGAGCGAGGCCCGCAACATCGAGCTCGCCCCGGTCGCCGACCGGCTCGGCGGTCTGGACCTGGTGCTGGTGAGCGCCAACGACCCGGAGGCGATGCTGCGGCACTCGGCCGAGTGCCGCACCCGTGGGTACGCCTTCGCCGCCGACCCCTCCCAGCAGCTCGCCCGGATGCCCGGCGAGGACGTGGTGGCGCTGATCGAAGGCGCCGAGTACCTGATGACGAACGACTACGAGAAGTCGCTGCTGCAGAGCAAGGCGAAGCTCAGCGACGACCAGCTTCTGGACCTGGTCAAGGTGCGCGTCACCACGCTGGGCAAGGACGGGGTGGAGATCGCCGGCCGGGGCATCGACCCGATCCACGTGCCGATCGCGCGGGAGATCCGGGCCGTCGACCCGACAGGTGTGGGCGACGGCTTCAGGGCCGGCTTCTTCACGGCGCTCTCCTGGGGTGTCGGCCTGGAGCGCGCCGCCCAGGTCGGCTCGCTGCTGGCCACGCTCGTCCTGGAGACGGTCGGCACCCAGGAGTACGACGTCCGCCCCGACCTGTTCGTCAAGCGCCTCGCCGAGTCGTACGGCGACGCGGCCGCCGAGGAGATCCGCGCGCACCTCCTCCCGTAACCGGGGTCAGTGGGTGCGGCGGATGTCGTAGGCGGGGCCGTCCGGGCCGCTGATCGCCGCGAGGAACTCCTGGCCGCGCATCCGGCACCAGGCGGGGATGTCCACCGCGGCGGCCGGGTCGTCGGCGAGCACGCGGACCACGGTGCCGACCGGCACCTGCGGCATCCGGCGGGCCGCCGCGATCACCGGCAGCGGGCAGCGCTGCCCCCGACAGTCGAGCACCTCGTCCGGCATCGTCACAGCCCCACCACCCCGGCGTCGGCGCGCAGCCCGGCGACGATCCCGGGCAGCTCGGCGAGGAACCGCTCGACGTCGGACTCGGTGGTGTCCCGGTGCAGGCTGACCCGGACGTTGCCGTGCGAGAGCACCCCCATCGCCTCCAACACGTGTGACGGCCGCAGCGTGGACGACGTGCAGGACGAGCCGGACGACACCGCGAACCCCCGCCGGTCCAGCGCGTGCAGCAGCGTCTCGCCGTCGACGTACAGGCAGGAGAACGTCACCAGGTGGGGCAGGCGTAGCACCGGGTCGCCGACCACCTCCACGTCGGGCACCTCGGCCGCGACCCGCGTCCGGATCCGGTCCACAAGCGGGTCCAGCCGGGCCGCCTCAGCGGCCGCGTCGGCCGCCGCCGCGCGCAGGCTCGCCGCCGCCGCCACCACCGCGGGCAGGTTCACCGACCCGGGGGTACGTCCACCCTCCCGCTCGTCGGCCGGCCAGGGCGACTCCCAGCGGGTGCCCTTGCGGACCGCCAGCAGCCCCACCCCGGGCGGGCCGCCCCACTTGTGCGCGCTGGCGCTGAGCAGCGCCCAGCCGGCCGGCAGGGGCACCCGCCCGACCGACTGCGCCGCGTCGACGTAGAGCGGCACCCCGACATCCGCGCAGACGGCCGCCGCCTCGGCGACCGGCTGCACGGTGCCCACCTCGTGACTCGCTGTGATCAACGCGGCCAGCGCGACCCCGGGCGCGCGGACGGCCGTCGACCAGGCCGCCAGGTCCAGCCGGCCCACCCGGTCGACAGGCACCGAGTGGGCGACGCCACCGGCCGCGACGTGCCGCTCGGCGGCGTGCAGGACGGCGGAATGCTCGATCGCCGAGTGCACGAGCGTCGCCCCGGCCCGGTGCCGTCCCGCCAGGCCGCCGAGCACCGCGCCGTGGGCTGCCGTCGTACCGCTGCTGGTGAAGGACAGCTCGTCGGCGCGGACGCCGAGCGTCTGCGCGGCGGCCTCGCGGGCGGCGTCGAGCAGTTGCCGGGCGCGGCGCGCCTGGCCGTAGAGCTTTCCCGGGTCGGCCCAGCCGTCCTCCAGGGCGGCCAGCAGCGCCTGCCGGGCGACCGGATGCAGCGGCGCGGCCGTTGCCGCGTCCAGGTAGACCGAAGAGGCGCTCACGGACCTGCCTTTGTTCGCGGTTGCGGGGCTCGCAACCCCGGCTCACTCCTCGCGCTCACGGATCAGACGCTATCGCGACGTTATGCCCAGGATCCCCCCGATGGGGGCGGACAGTGACCCCACCACGGCCGAGTCCGTCATGGTCGAGTAATCTGCGACCGTCGGTGACGCCTTTGCCGCCGGTGCTGAGGAACGACGCACCGCGGCGCGCTAGGGAGGCAGGACCAGGTGGTCGCAAGGAGTTCGGAGGTACGGCCGTCGGCCGTACGGCACGGTGCTGCCCCAGGGGTCGGTGGACGCCGGGGACGCGGTGCTGGTCGGTTGGCCGGGCTCGGTCTCGGGGGCGTGGCTCTGCTGGTTCTGCTCACGGGCTGTGACGTGGGCAAGACGTTCGACGGCTTCGGTTGGCCGCAGGGCGGCATCTCGGCGGAGTCGCACCGCATGTACGACCTGTGGATCGCCTCCTGCGTCGCCGCGCTCGCGGTCGGCGTCTTCGTGTGGGGCCTGATCTTCTGGTGTGTCGTGCGGTACCGCAAGCGCGGCAACGCGCTGCCGGTGCAGACCCGCTACAACCTGCCGATGGAGTTCCTCTACACCATCGCGCCGATCCTGATCGTCTCCGTGCTCTTCTACTACACGGCGATCGTGCAGACCGACGTCGACAAGCTGTCGAAGAACCCGGACGTCACGGTCGAGGTCGTCGCCTTCAAGTGGAACTGGCAGTTCAACTACCGCGACGGTCAGGGCACGGAGGCCCGCACCACCGCGTCGACGCTGGGCACCAGTGAGGTCATCCCGGTGCTCGTGCTGCCGACCAACCGGTCCATCCGGTTCGAGGAGACCAGCCGCGACGTCATCCACTCGTTCTGGGTGCCGGAGCTGCTGTTCAAGCGGGACGTCATGCCGGGCAAGATCCGCAACGTCTTCGAGGTCTCCAAGCTGGACGCCGAGGGCGCGTACGTCGGCCGCTGCGCCGAGCTGTGCGGCAGCTACCACGCGTTCATGAACTTCGAGCTGCGGGTGGTCTCGCCGGAGAAGTACGACCAGTTCCTCGCGGCCAAGCAGAGCGGCAAGTCGACGCAGGACGCGTTGACCGAGATCGGCGAGCAGCCGTACGCGCAGACCACGCAGCCGTTCGACACCCGGCGGACGCACAGCAACTTCAACCCGGACAGCGCTCCGGCCGGCACGGGAAGCTGAGGCAGCCGCATGAAGACCGAGTGGCGTATCTTCCTGATCATCGCCGGGTTCCTCTTCGGCGCCACCATTCTCTACGGCGCCTGGACCCACGGGGAGTCCGGCAACGTCGAGTGGGTGGGCACCGTCGCCCTGCTGCTGTCGTTCCTGCTCTGCTCGATGTGCGGTGGCTTCTTCTGGTTCGTCTCCCGCCGCATCGACCTGCGCCCGGAGGACCGGCCGGACGCCGAGATCGCCGACGGCGCCGGTGAGGTCGGCTTCTTCAGCCCGGGCAGCTACTGGCCGTTCGGTCTGGCGCTGGCCGCCGCGACCGCCGCGCTGGGCATGGTGTTCTGGCAGTTCTGGCTGATCGGCCTCGGCCTGCTGGCGGTCGTCTTCGCCGCCTGTGGCCTGCTGTTCGAGTACTACACAGGCACCCGGCGCACCGCCGAGCACTGATCCACCCGGTCGCCCGCGACCAACAGGCGTGACGAAGGCCCGCACCCCCACCGGGGGAGCGG
Organism: Micromonospora sp. NPDC049274; assembly: GCF_040678875.1. NCBI lineage: Bacteria > Bacillati > Actinomycetota > Actinomycetes > Micromonosporales > Micromonosporaceae > Micromonospora > Micromonospora sp. NPDC049274. The sequence continues at coordinate 127,153 of NZ_JBFAQS010000006.1, read as the reverse complement.
GCCTTCGTCGTGGCGTGTCGTGTCGACGGGTCAGGCGGCGTGGCGGTGGGCGGGCTGGCGACGTCGGCGGTCGGCCAGCCGGGTGACGCTGACGGCGTACGTGGCGATCAGCACGGCGGCGCCGCAACCGGTGCAGACCAGCTCGGGACAGTCGCTGCCGTGGCCGTCGACGCAGGGTGGCGCCTCGAACGGTGCCACGCCCTCGCAGACGTCGCAGTAAAGCTCGTGATGCGACACGGGCGTCTCCTCTTCACTCCAGGCGACAGGCCCCCGAAATGCGACAGCCGCGCACAACGGAAGCGGAGAATGACTCGCCTGTAGTTTCCCACGCGGGTCCGACAAATCTCCGCGGCCACCGCTCGGGGGCACCCGGACCACGGCGTGATCCACTCGACATCGGGGAAGTCGGGGCATCACGACCGGCCGGACACCGCCGATTCCAGGAACCCAAGTCGATCACGCTCCCGGCGCGGTCAGGCGGTGGCGGCCTTCTCGGCGGTGGTCGCGGTCTCGATCCAGCGGTCCAGGGTGGCCGCCGCCGCGCCCGAGTCGATGGACTCGGCGGCGCGGTCCAGGCCGGCACGCAGCGCCTCGGTCAGGTCGCCGTCCAGCGGACCCTGGGTAGCCAGCGCCGCCGCCGCGTTGACCAGCACCGCGTCGCGGACCGGACCGGTCTCGCCGGCCAGCAGGCGACGGGCCACGCCGGCGTTGTACGCGGCGTCACCGCCCCGCAGGTCGCCGAGGGTGGACCGGGGCACCCCCAGGTCGGCCGCGTCCAGCACAGCCTCGCGTACGGTGCCGCCCTGCGCCGCCCACACCCGGGTCGGTGCGGCGGTGGTGAACTCGTCCAGCCCGTCCTCGCCGCGCATCACCAGCACCGAGTCACCCCGGGCGGCGAACACGCCGGCCATCACCGACGCCATCCGTGCGTCGAAGCAGCCGACGGCGCCGGCGCGGGGGCGGGCCGGGTTGGTCAGCGGGCCGAGGAAGTTGAAGACGGTGGGAACGCCCAGCTCCCGCCGGACCGGCCCGGTGTGCCGCATCCCCGGGTGGAACCGGGCGGCGAAGCAGAAGCCGATGCCGGCCTCGGTGACGCAGCGCACGATGGCGTCCGGGTCGAGGTCGAGCGGGACGCCGAGGAACTCCAGCAGGTCGGCGGTGCCGCACAGGGAGGACGCGGCCCGGTTGCCGTGCTTGACGACCCGGACACCGGCGCCCGCCACGACAAGCGCGGCCATGGTGGAGATGTTGACCGTGTGGGCGAGGTCACCGCCGGTGCCCACCACGTCCAGGGCGGTCGAGCGCAGCTCCTCGGGGAGGTCGACCGGGACGGCCCGGCTCAACATCGTCTCCACCAGGCCGGCCAGCTCGGCCGAGGTCTCACCCTTGGCACGCAGGGCCACGGCGAAGCCGGCGACCTGCGCCGGGCCCGCCGAGCCGGCCATGATCTCGCCCATCGCCCAGGCGGTGTCGGCGGTGGACAGCTCCTCGCCGCGCAGCAGCGAGTTGAGCAGGTGCGGCCAGGTCCGATCGCCCATGGCGGGCCTCCCGAGCGTACGAAGTGCGGGTGGGCTGGAACCGGCGCCGGCTGGTCCGGCGCCGCGTCGGTGCCGGAGAGCGGGGGACGTCAGGCGGGTGCGTGCGTCCGCAGCAGCTCGGCCACCGTGCTGCCGGTGGTCACCGGGTCGAGCGGGTGCACAAGCGTCGCGTCGACCTCGGCGTACGCGGCGAGCCATCGGTCCGCGGCGCGGGCGATCACGAGGCAGGTGGGCGGGGCGTCGTCCCGATCGTCCTTGATCTGGCGGGCGATGCCGATGCCGCCGCCCGGGCTCGCCTCACCGTCGAGCACCAGCAGGTCGATCTCGTAGTCGTCGACCAGCCGGATGGTCTCGGCGTACGTCGACGCGTCGACGAACTCGATCTGCAGCCCGGGCGCGGGCCGGGTGCCGACAGCGAGCCGCATCCGGTCACGGACCTGCGGGTCGTCGCTGTAGAGCAGGACGGTGCACAGACGATCGCTCATGGCTGACAGGCTCCCACCTCGTAGCTGCCCGCCGATCGTACCGGTCGACGTGACGTAGCCGACATCCCGCCCGACGCCCGGCCGACGGCGTACCGTCTGCGCAGCTCAGGTCGTCGCGGCGTCGGCGGCGCGCTCGCGGGCCTCCTGGCGGTCCAGCTCGCGGTCGACACGGCGGGCCTCCCGCTCGGACTGCTTCACCCACTGCACGACAAGCACCGCGAGCATGGTCACACTGACGAACTCGCCACCGGCCCAGAGGATGCCGCCGGCGACCACCTGGTCGGCCTTGGGGTCGGCCCAGCTCAGGTGCAGCGACGGGTACCAGTCGCCCCCGAAGAGGGTGGTGCTCTGCATGATGGTGAGCCCGAGCACGGTGTGGAACGGCACGGAGAGCAGCATCAGCAGGGCCCGCGCCGGATACGGCCAGCGGCCCGGGAGCGGGTCGAGGCCGAGCAGCGGCCAGAAGAACACGCAGCCGGTCATGATGAAGTGCGCGTGCACCAGCTCGTGCGCCCAGGCGTGTTCCAGGGTGAAGCGGTACAGGTCGCTGAAGTACAGCGCGAACGGGTTGACCACGAAGATGGCGAACGCCACCAGCGGGAAGCTGTAGACCCGGGCGACGCGGCTGTGCACGATCGCCAGGAGCCGCTTGCGCGGCCCGACCGGCAGGGTCCGCAGGGCGAGCGTCATCGGCGCGCCGAGCGCCAGGAAGATCGGCGACACCATGGAGAGCACCATGTGCTGGACCATGTGCACCGACAGCAGCGCGGTGTCGTACGCGTGCAGACCGCTGACGGTGACCAGCGCGATGCCGCCGAGGCCGGGCCCGAGGAAGAACGCCGTACGGGCGATCGGCCAGCGGTCCCCGCGGACGCGCAGCCGGTGCACTCCGTAGAGGTAGAGGCCGGCGGCCAGCACCAGGCCGAGGGCCAGCCAGCTGTCCAGCCGGGTCTCGGTCAGCACCGCGCCCACGGTGAACGGTGGCGGTGTCGCCTCGGTCCCGGCGGCCAGCGCCGTCGGGCCTGCCAGAGTGGCCGCGAGCACATCGGCGGGGACGGCCGAGGTGGCGGCGAGGATCGGATCGACGTGCAGCACGCTTTTCAGGCTAGGCCAGGCGAACCGGACCTCGACGGTCGGGCCACGGAAGGCGCAGGTTTGCCACCCCGCTGATGGGCGGCCCCGGTCAGGGGCAATAATGACGGCGTGACTGCGGCCCCAGCCATTGACAAGAGCCGGATCCACTCTCTGACCCGACCGAACATGGTCAGCGTCGGGACGATCGTGTGGCTCTCCAGCGAACTCATGTTCTTCGCGGCGCTGTTCGCGATGTACTTCTCGATCCGCGCGGCTGCGCCGGAGCAGTGGGAGAAGCACACCGAATCGCTGAACATCCCGTACGCGACCACCTTCACGGTGATCCTCGTGCTGTCCTCGGTGACCTGCCAGCTCGGCGTCTTCGCGGCGGAGAAGGGTGACGTGCACGCGCTGCGCCGCTGGTTCACCGTCACCTTCGTGATGGGTCTGATCTTCGTGCTCGGCCAGGTGAACGAGTACCGCCACCTGGTGGAGGACGGCGTCAGGATCAACGGCGACGGGTACGGCTCGATGTTCTACCTGACGACCGGCTTCCACGGCCTGCACGTGACCGGCGGTCTGATCGCCTTCATCATCTTCATGGTCCGCACGACCATGGGCCGGTTCACGCCGGCGCAGGCGACCTCGGCGATCGTCGTGTCGTACTACTGGCACTTCGTCGACGTCGTGTGGATCGGGCTGTACGCCATGATCTACTGGCTTCAGTGATCTTGGCGCGTCACGAACCGCGCCGCTGCTCCGTCCCCTGAGACAAGGTCCAACCGGTTAAGGACACAGCTCATGACTTCTGACAACGACCGCCGACGCGGTCTGCTCGCGCGGTTGCGCGGGCGGCCCGCCGCGCGCAGCAGGGGCCGCCGCCGGCTGGGCGCCGCGGTCCGGCTGTTCGCCGCGCTGATGCTCGCCGGCGGCGCATACACCGTCTTCGCCCCCGGTGCGCAGGCGCAGGACAATCCGCCGCTTACCGGTGCCGCAGCCGAGGGCAAGGCGCTGTTCGACGTGAGCTGTGTGACCTGCCACGGCCGCAACGCCCAGGGCGTCGAGGGCCGCGGGCCGAGCCTGATCGGCGTCGGCGCGGCCTCGGTCGAGTTCCAGGTCAGCTCGGGCCGTATGCCGCTGGCCCGCCAGGAGGCCCAGGCGCACCGCAAGCCGCCGGTCTTCACCGACGAGCAGGTGCGCCAGCTCGGCCAGTACATCCAGGAGTTGGGTGGCGGTCCGGTCGTCCCGGGCACCGAGGAGAACCTCCACGAGGACGGCAACGTCGCGGCCGGCGGCGAGCTGTTCCGGATCAACTGCTCCCAGTGCCACGCCTTCGGTGGCGGCGGTGGCGCGCTCTCGTCGGGCAAGTTCGCCCCGAGCCTGCACCCGGCGACGGACCGGCAGATCTACGCGGCGATGCTGAGCGGCCCGCAGAACATGCCGGTGTTCGGCGACAACCAGATCACGCCGGAGCAGAAGGCCGACATCATCGCCTACATCCAGGAGACGCTGAAGACCGACCAGGACCCGGGCGGGTTCAACCTCGGTCGGTACGGGCCGTCCACCGAGGGCCTGGCGATCTTCCTGGTTGGCATTGTGGCGCTCGTGTTCGCTAGCCTGTGGATTGCGGGTAAGTCGTGACCGAGCGGATCGTCAGATTCAGTGCCGTGGTGCCGCTCGGCGCCACCCGTAGCGAGGTGACGGCATGAGCACGCACACCGAGCACCAGGCCCCGCAGGGCCGGGAGCCGCTCGACGTGAACGACCCCGGGCTGACCCGGTTCGACATCGTCCGTGAGGGCGCGCGTCGGGACGACATCGAGATCGTGCACTACGAGCCGCAGGTGCTGCCCGGCACGAAGGCCGAGCGTCGGCTGACCCGCGTGGTTGCCGGTTTCTTCCTGATCACCGGCCTGGCGGCGACCGCCTTCCTGGCCATCTACATCTGGTGGCCGTGGAAGTACGAGCCGGGCCGCGGCGGCGACAAGTTCTACACCCCGCTGCTCGGGTTCACCCTCGGCGTGGCGCTGCTCGCCGTCGGCTTCGGCATCCTGACCTGGGGCAAGAAGTTGCTGCCCAAGGAGGTCTCGATCCAGGACCGGCACGAGGGCGCGGTGGACGCCGACGGTCGCACCATCACCGGCCAGACCATGCTCTACATGGCCGACGAGCTGGGTGTGAAGCGTCGTCCACTGCTCGGCATCTCGCTGCTGGCCGGTCTCGCGCCGGTCGCCGCGGTCGCGGCGGCGCCGCTGGTCGGCGGTCTGATCTCGCAGCCCCACAAGAACAACCAGATGTTCACCACCGGGTTCGCCGCCGCCGAGGGCGGCCAGCGGATCCGCCTCGTCCGCGAGGACGGCCGCCCGGTGCGCCCGGCGGACATCAGCACCGGTGGCCAGCTGACGGTCTTCCCGGGCATCGAGAACGGTGTGAGCAACCGGCACGCCGACTCGCCGACGCTGCTGATCCACCTGCGCGACTCGGACGCGCAGGAGTCGCGCCGGGCCAACGAGCGGGTCGGCCACGGTGACTTCATGTGGGGCAACTACGCGGCGTTCTCCAAGATCTGCACGCACGCCGGCTGCCCCGCGAGCCTGTTCGAGCAGCAGACCAACCGTCTGCTCTGCCCGTGCCACCAGTCCCAGTTCCTGATCACCGACAACGCCCGGCCCGTCTTCGGCCCCGCCAGCCGGCGGCTGCCGCAGCTGCCGATCGAGGTGGACTCCGAGGGCTTCTTCGTGGCGAAGTCCGACTACACCGAGACCGTCGGGCCTGATTTCTGGGAGCGGCCATGAAGCGTCGAAAGTTTGACCTGGCAGCCACGCCGGGCAAGGCCGCGGTGGGGGTGGACGACCGTTTCCAGGTGGCCACTCCGCTCCGTCGGCTGCTGAACAAGGTCTTCCCGGACCACTGGTCGTTCCTGCTGGGCGAGATCGCGCTGTTCTCGTTCATCGTGCTGCTCCTGACCGGTGTGTTCCTCACCTTCTTCTACGAGCCGGCGATGACCGAGGTGGTCTACGACGGCAGCTACGCCCCGTTGCAGGGCACGCCGATGTCCGCCGCGTACGCCTCCAGCCTGGACCTGTCGTTCGACGTCCGCGGCGGCCTGGTGATGCGGCAGATGCACCACTGGGCGGCGCTGCTGTTCATGGCCGCGATCGTCGTGCACATGCTGCGGGTGTTCTTCACCGGCGCCTTCCGCAAGCCGCGCGAGACCAACTGGATCATCGGCTCGCTGCTGTTCTGGGTCGGCTTCCTGGCCGGCTTCACCGGCTACTCGCTGCCGGACGACGGCCTGTCCGGCACCGGTCTGCGGATCGCCTCGGCGATCATGCTGTCCATCCCGGTGATCGGCTCCTGGCTCACGTCGTCGATCTTCGGTGGCGAGTTCCCCGGCACGATCATCATCAGCCGGTTCTTCATCGCCCACGTCCTGCTGATCCCGGGTCTGCTGCTCGCGTTGATCAGCGCCCACCTGGGCCTGGTCTTCAAGCAGAAGCACACCCAGTGGCCCGGCCCCGGCCGGACCAACGGCAACGTGGTCGGCGAGCGGATGTTCCCCCGCTACGCGCTGAAGCAGGGCGGCTTCTTCATGGTCGTCTTCGGCGTCATCGCGCTGCTGGGCGGTCTGTTCCAGATCAACCCGATCTGGCTGTTCGGCCCGTACGAGGCGTGGGTGGTCTCGGCCGCCAGCCAGCCCGACTGGTACGTCATGTTCCTCGACGGCTCGACCCGACTCATGCCGGCCTGGCAGCTCAACATCCCGATCGGCGACGGGTACGTCATCCCGCCGCTGTTCTGGCCGACTGTCGTGCTGCCCGGCATCCTGGTCGGCCTGTCGACGATGTACCCGTTCCTGGAGGCCCGGCACCTCAAGGACCGCAAGAGCCACAACCTGCTCCAGCGGCCCCGCGACGTTCCGGCCCGTACCGCCGTCGGCGCCATGGCCGTCGCCTTCTACGTCGTGTTGACGCTCTCGGGCGCCAACGACGTGATCGCCGACAAGTTCCAGATCAGCCTGAACGCGATGACCTGGGCGGGCCGCGTCGGCCTGCTGGTGGTCCCGCCGCTGGCGTACTACGTCACCTACCGGCTCTGCCTGGGTCTGCAGCAGCACGACCGGGAGGTGCTCGCGCACGGCGTGGAGACCGGCATCATCCGGCGCCTGCCGGACGGCCGGTTCGTCGAGGTGCACCAGCCGCTCAGCGCGGCGAACGGGCACGCGGACGGCCACGGTGAGCTGGACTACGTCGGCTGGGTGGTGCCGAAGAAGATGAACCGGCTCGGGGCCCTCGGCCCGGCGGTCCGGGGCTTCTTCTACCCGATCGAGAAGCCGGTCGAGGCGCCGGTCTCGCCGGGTCACCCGCCGGTAGAGCCCCGGCCCGAGCGCGCGGAGATCGGCAGCGGCGAGAGCCGTCACTGACCCCGACCGCACTGTCACGTGGCGCCCGCCGGACTTCCGGCGGGCGCCACGTCGTTGTCAGTGTCCCGTCGCCCATCCGAGCAGGAGTCGGACGGCCACGGCGGGACCGGTCGACCCCGCGCGCCGGGCGATCGCAGGAATAACCCCCGTGAGCCGGGTATCCGTGCGGTCCAACGTCTCAAGGGGGGGAAGCATGTTGGGTCTCAAACGCCTCGGCCTGTTGGCCGCGCTGGTGCTGGTAGGTGTCGCGCCGGCTGTGGCCGCGCAGGCCGCGGCACAGCCGTCGACGCAGGACACCCAGTATCTGCAGGCGGTACACCAGGTGAACCTGTTCGAGATCACCGCCGGTGACCTGGCTCAGCAGAAGGGCCAGAACCAGGGGGTCAAGGACCTGGGTGCGATGTTCAAGACCGACCACACCCAGCTTGACCAGACGGTGCAGCAGACGGCGTCCCAGCTCAACGTCGAGTTGCCGAACGAGCCCAGCGCCGATCAGCAGGCCGTCATCGACAAGCTGAACAACGCCAACGGCGCGGAGTTCGACAGGCTCTGGGTGACCAGTGAGCTGGCCGGTCACGTCCAGGCCATCCAGGCCACCCAGACGGAGATCTCGCAGGGCTCCGAGCAGTCGGTGGTCCAGCTGGCCCAGAACGCCCTGCCGACGCTTCAGGCGCACTACGACGAGCTGGTCCAGCTCGCCAACCAGCTGGGCGTCCCGGTCCCGCAGACCAGCGCCAGCGGTACGCCAAGCCCGGGTACCTCGTCGCCGGCTCCGGGTGGCGCCACCGAGTCGCCGGCTCCTAGCGGCGGCATCACCGAGTCGCCGGAACCGGGCCTCGGCACCACCGAGCGGCCCGCTCCCAGCGAGAGCTGACGTAGCGGCAGCAGACGGCCGGTCCACCCGCAGGGGTGGACCGGCCGCGCCACGTCCGGCGGCGGCCTTCCCACGCGGCCTCGCGGGTCAGTCGGCGTCGGCGAGGCCGATCGCGAACGTCTCCTCAAGGTCGAGCTGGGAGTACGCCCGGAAAGCGATGTGCGACTCCGTGTTCAGCACACCCGGCACCTTGGAGATGCTGCCCGCGATGACCTGGGCGATCTGGTCGAACTCGCGGACCCGGACGATGGCGATGAGGTCGACGTGCCCGGCCACCGAGTAGACCTCGCTGACGCCGGTGACATTGGCCAGGGTCTCCGCCACCTCGGGAATCGCGTCGGTGGCGCAGTCGATCAGCACGATCGCGGTGATCACGGGGCAATTCTCCGTTCGTCGGCGTCGTCGCCCATGCTAGATGTCTCCGCCTGGGCCGGGAGAGGGTGTACCGCGTCAGCTCAGCTTTGCGCGGCAGCCTGGACCGTGCAGCCGTCCCCGAACCGGATCACGTCGTGCAGCCGTTCGCCGTCGCGTACGACCGCGCCCGGCCACACCACCGTGCGCCGCACCTCGCCGTCCACCCGTGCGCCCGCGCCGACCACCGACTCCAGGCAGCGCCCGGTCACCGTCGCGGACGGGTCGACGAGAGCATCGCCACCCGCGGCGTGCAGGTTGGCCGCCAGGTAGTCGGCGGGGGTGCCGGTGTCGTAGAAGGTGCCCGGGTAGGGCACCACCTCCAGCGCGCCGGCCGCCTCGGCCGGCCGCCACGCCGCGCGTACCAGGTCGGAGAAGACCACCGGCAGGTCGCGGACCAGCCGCCACGGCAGCAGCGAGAACCCGGTGAAGCAGTGTCCGGCGAAGGTGCCGGGCGCCGTGGGGTCGGCGGCGGGTTGCCCGAGCAGGCGTACGGAGTTTCCGTCCCACCCGTCCAGTAGCGCGGCCACGTCGGGGCCCGGGGGAGTGGCGGCGTCGGCCAGGTACGCGTCGGCGTTGCCGACCAGCACCGGCCGGCCGTCGATGAAGTCCCGCAGGTTGGCCACCCCACCGGCGGTGCCGAGCGGGTCGCCGGGCTCCACCGACAGGTGGGCGCGGCCGCCGACGTGTGCGACCACCTGGTCGGCGAGGTAGCAGGCGTTCACGGCCACGCGAGCGGGACCGCTCAGGCCGAGGCCGGCCAGGCGAGCCAGCGCCCGGTCCAGCAGTGGCACGTTGCCGACCGGGCAGAGCGCCTTGGGCACCCGTGCGGTGAGCGGGCGCAACCGGGTGCCCTCACCCGCGGCGAGCACGACCGCGCACAGCTCGGCCGGCACGGAAGCCGGACCGGTCATGGCAGCCGGACCGGTCATGGCAGGTCGTCGGGGATCGGGGGCGGGAACTGTCCGGCCAGCGGCCCGATGTCGTAGTAGGCGAGCAGCCGGGCCGTCGGCCAGGTGAGCTTGGGCAGGTCGTCCAGCGGATGCCAGGCGGCCTCGAAGACCTCCGCGCCGTCGACCGCCAGGTCGGTGGTGGACGCCGGCACCTCCGTCTCGAAGACCATGTCCACCCAGCCCTTGGCGTGCACGATCGCGTTCGGCGCCGCCGGGCGCAGCCGGGACGGTGGCAGCCGGATACCGGACTCCTCGAACAGTTCGCGGGCCGCGCCCACGACGGGCGGCTCGGCCCGGTTGAGCAGGCCGGCGGGCAGCGACCAGCCCTTGCCGGGGGGCTGGCGCAACATCAGTAGCCGGCCCGCGCCCGTCGCCTCGGCGTCCCGAACCAGGGTGACCGCCCCGACGATGTACTTGGGCACGGCCAGCTTCACCAGGCGACGGCGCACCGGCAGCGGCAGCCGGTAGAAGGCCTGGTAGAAGATGGCCCGACCGGTGGCGCGGGAACGGGGGATCATGACCCCAGGCTAGTGGTCACGAATGTCCCTCGGACGCGCTGGGGGCCGGCCGGTCACTGTCGATGGTCGACCAGGTCGATGAGCTGGCGTACGACGGTGTCCGGTTCGATCACCCGGTCGAAGACCGCGACGAGCAGGGTCTCCAGGTCGGGATAGCCCAGCTCCTCGGAGAGCCGCAGCAGCGGCAGGTCGCTGGCGAGGCCGCGGTTGTGCTGGCGCAGGGCGAGCCCGATGGTGGCCCGACCGAGGCGAACCTTGTCGCTGATCGTGATGCCCGGCTCGGTGTGCTCGGCGAACCACCTGTTGATCTGCATCTGCGCGTGCGGCGACTTGACGAAGCCCAGCCACTCCTTGCGGGGACCGCGTGGCGCCACGCCGGCCTCGAAGCCGTTGTCACCGTCGTTCTCGGTGAAGATCTCCACCACGTCGCCCTCGTCCAGCTCCGAGCTCAGCGGCGCCAGCCGGCCGTTGATCCGGGCCGCGAGACAGTGGTCGCCCCGCTGGCTGCCCAGCTCGTACGCCAGATCGACAGGCGTGGCGCCAGCCGGCAGCACGACCTGACGCCCGTCGGCGAAGACCTGGATCTGGCCCTCGGCGAGGTCGCAGCGCAGCGACTCGTAGAACTGCGCCGGGTCGGCGGCGTCCGGCTCCCAGTCGAGCACGCGGCGCAGCCAGTCCAACTGTTCGGCCCGGGCCGCCGCGCTGCCGCCGCCGGAGCGTGGGAAGCGGAAGTCGGCGGCGATGCCGTACTCGGCCGCGCGGTGCATCTCCTCCGTGCGGATCAGCACCTCCACCGTGCGGTCCTGCGGGCCGCAGACGCTCGTGTGCAGCGAGCGGTAGAGGTTGTTCTTCGGTGAGGCGATGAAGTCCTTGAAACGGCCCGGGACCGGCCGCCAGGTGCCGTGGATCGCGCCCAGGGCGGCGTAACAGTCGGTGGCGGGCCCGTCGACCACCACCGAGATGCGGGGAAGGTCGAACGGGGCGGTGTGGCCGCCGGCGATGGTGTCCTTCCAGATGGAGTAGAGGTGGCGGGGGCGCGGGCTCACCTCGGCGTCGACCCGGCTGCGGCGCAGCGCCGCCCGGGCCTTTGTCACCACCGAGTCGAGGTACGAGTCCCAGCCGGGCCGATCGTGCACGTGCCGGGCCAGCCGGGCGTGCTCGTCGGGCTCCAGGTGCAGCAGCACCACGTCGTCCAGCTCGCGCTTGAGGGTCTGGATGCCCAGCCGGTCGCAGAGCGGGACCAGCACCTCCTGGGTCTTGCGGGCGATCCGTTCCCGCGACGCCGCGGAGCGCACACCGAGCGTACGCATGTTGTGCAGCCGGTCGGCCAACTTGATGATCAGCACCCGGACGTCCTTGGCTGCCGCGACGATCATCTTGCGGACCGTCTCCGCCTCGGCGGCCTTGCCGTAGAACGCCTTGTCGAACTTCGTCACCCCGTCGACCAGGTGGGCCACCTCGCCGCCGAAGTCCTCCGACAGCGCCTGGAGCGTGTAGCGGGTGTCCTCGACGGTGTCGTGCAGCAGCGCCGCCACCAGGGTCGTGGTGTCCATGCCCAGCTCGGCGCAGATCTGCGCCACGGCGAGCGGGTGGGTGATGTACGGTTCGCCGCTCTTGCGGAACTGGCCCCGGTGCATGTTCTCGGCGATCGTGTACGCCCGGCGCAGCACGGCGGGGTCGGTGCCGGAGTGGATGCCCCGATGGGTGCGGACCAGGTGGGTGACCGGGTCGGAGTCGGTGGTCGGCCAGGTGAGCAACGACCGCAGTCGGCGGGTCAGGGGCAGCTCACCCGACTGGGTCGGCAGGGCGCCCCCCAGGGCGGCGCCGTGTCCGGCGTCGACGTCCACGAGGGACACCTCCTCACCCCGGCTCCGCGATCGCCGGACCGGGCGATCGGAAGCAGGCCCACGAAACGGGCAGGACTGCACTTCTCTAACAGCCTAAGGGAGTCGACGTAGTCCGATCGGTCAGTTGGTCATGAGCGTTCGGTCGAGAGTTGGTGCGACCCCCCGCTCTCGGCCTTCGCCAGCAGGTCACGGAAGCGGCCCGCCCCGCCCGCCGGGGACGACCAACCGGACGACATCTCGACGAGCCGGGTCTCCGGCCGCTCCAACCAGGACAGGATGCGCTCGGATTCCTCCGCCGTGGCCGACGGTACCGGACCGTGCCCGCCCGACACCGTCTCGGCGGTGGCCCGGATGGCGTTCAGCGTGGGTCGCGGGTGGACGCCGGGCGGGGACACCCCGGCGCCGGCCAGGCGACCGTGCCGGACCAGGGCCAGCTCCCAACCGCCCCGGGCGGCCGGTCGGGCGGCGGCCAGCTCGACGATCGACGTCAGCGCCGCCAGCCGCTGCATCCGCACGGTGGCGCGCAGCACCGCGGCCAGCCGGGACCGCACCACGGCTGCCTCCTCGTAGCGTTGGTCGGCGGCGAGCACGTCGATCCGGGCCAGCAGCGCGTCCACCACCGGCTGCGGGTCGCTGGCGGTGGCGGTGCGGAACGGCCCGGCGGCTCTGTCGTCGTACTCCTCGGGGGTGATCCTGTGCTCGCAGGGTGCCGGGCAGCGACCCAGCTCGGCCAGCGCGCAGGCCGGCGTGACGGTGCGCAGCGAGAGCCGGTGCGTGCACTGGCGCAGCGGCACCGCGTCGTGGAAGCCGGCGGCGGCCAGCTCGGCGGCCCGCCGGGAGGTGAACGGCCCGAGGTAGGCGGTGTCCGTGGGGGAGAGGTCCCGGACGATCGACAGCCGAGGATACGGACCGTCGGTCAGCTTGAGCCAGACCATCCGCTCCGGGTATTTCGACCGTCGGTTGTAGGGAGGAGCGTGCGCGGCGATCAGCCGCAGCTCCCGGACCTCGGCCTCCAGCGAGTGCGCGCACTCCACGGCCTCGACCCGCTCGGCGGCGGCCAGCATCTCGGAGATCCGGGCGCGCTTCTCGCCGGCGGTGAAGTAGCTGCGCACCCGGGTGGCGATGTCGACGGAGGTGCCGACGTAGAGCGGCCGGTCGTCGGCGGCCCGGAAGATGTAGACCCCGGGGACCTTGGGCAGCCCCTCGGCCAGGTGTCGCTTGCGGCGCTGCGTCGGGGTGACCGCGCGGGCGAACTCGATGGCGTCGCCGACCGTGTCCACCCGGTGCCCACCGAGGCGACCGATCAGCCCGTGCAGCACGTCGACTGTGGCTCTCGCGTCATCGAGTGCCCGGTGGGTGGGCTGGGTGCCGGTGCGGAAGTAGGCGGCCAGGGTGCCCAGCTTGCGGTTGGGCACCTCGTCGCGGGTCAGCACCCGGCGGGCCAGCGCCGCCGTGTCCAGTACGCGCGGATTGGGCCAGCGGTGACCGTGCTTCGCGCAGGCGGCCTTGAGGAACCCCACGTCGTACGGGGCGTTGTGGGCGACAAGCACCGCGTCGGCGAGGAACTCCAGGAAGCTGGGCAGCACCTGCTCGATCGGCGGCGCCGGCAGCAGCATGGCCTGGGTGATCCCGGTCAGCACGGTGATGAACGGCGGAATCGGCTGCCCCGGGTTGACCAGGGTGGCCAGCTCACCCAGGTGCTCGCCGCCGCGCACCTTGACCGCGCCTATCTCGGTGATGCCGCCGCCGTCGGGTGCGCCGCCAGTGGTCTCCAGGTCGACCACCACGAAGGTCGTCGCATACAGCGGCAGGGCCGGGTCCACCCCGCCCACCGCCGGGTCGAGACCGGCCAGTGACTCCTGGACGTACTCCGCCTGTGCCATCGGCGGCACGGTAACGCCCCGGTCCGACACTCCCGTCGCAGCCGTCCCAGCAGTCACCATGGGGCTAGGATGAGAGATCGGCTCACTCACCGGGCGGTGGGCCCGGTCGCGGTGGGAGACTTGCCACATGCCCCTCACCGAGCCGCACGACGACCACCTCCCGCAGGAGGATCCGGTCGTGGTCGACGGTGCCGTGGGCGACCCGGACAGCAGTGACACATCTGTCGATTCGGGTGCCGATCCGGCGGTCGAGCCCGAGCCGACGCTGCCCGAGCCGGTCCGGCAGCGGATCGTGACGTTGACGGCCACCGTGCTGCCCACCCTGCCCGCCGACGAGGTGCCGGTGCCGCTGCGCCGGGTGGCCAAGTTCGCCCCCAACCGCCGGGCCCGCCTCGGCGCCCCGGCCATCGCCGCCCAGCTCACCGCCGACCCGCTGTTCCGGCAGCGGGTCACCGCCCGGGTGCTGGCCGACGCCGGCGACCTCGGCGCGGCCGTGATCGAGGGCACCGCGCCGGCCGCCGCCGACCCGGTCGAGGTGGCCGCGCTCGCCTACCTGGCCCGACCCCGCGGCTGGCGGGAGCTGATCGACGCCAGCGGCGCGGCGGTCCGCGCCGAGGCGGACAGCGCGGTCGTCGCCGAGCTGGTCCGCGAGGCCGAGCAGCGGGCCACCCGCGCCGAGCACGACCGGGCGGTGGCAAGGGTCGAGGCCGAGAAGCTCCGCGACGAGCTGGCGCGGGTCCGCGAGGAGTTGGGCCAGCTCCGGGAGGAGTCCCGTCAAGTGGCCCGCACCCTGCGCGAGACGCAGGCCCGGGAGCGCAAGGCCACCGAACTGTTGGCCACCGAGCGCGGCCGGGCCGCACGCGCCAGCGCCGACGTGGACGCCGAACTGCGCCGCGCCCGCGCCCGACTCGCCGAGGCGGAGGCCGCCGCCGGGGTGGCCCGGGCCAGTGCCAAGGAGGCGCGCTCGGTCGACGATGCCCGCCTCTGGCTGCTGCTGGAGACCATCGGTCAGGCCGCCGTCGGGCTGCGCCGGGAGTTGGCGCTCGACCCGGTGGACAAGCTCCCCGCCGACTTCGTCGCCGACGCGTTCGCCGAACAGCCGGGCACCGCCCCGGCCGGCCCGGCCGCACGCGCCCGCGACACCGACGACCCGGCCCGGTTGGACCAGCTGTTGGCCCTGCCCCGGGCGCACCTCGTGGTGGACGGCTACAACGTCACCAAGCGCGGCTTCGGCGAGATGTCGCTGGAACAGCAGCGCAAACGCCTCATCAGCGGCCTGGGCGGGATCGCCGCGCAAACCGGCGACGAGGTCACAGTCGTGTTCGACGGCGCCGAACGGATGCACGGGCTGCCTCCGGCACCGCGCGGCGTCCGGGTGCTCTTCTCCCGCAAGGGCGAGACCGCCGACGAGCTGATCCGCCGCCTGGTCCGCGCCGAGCCGGCGGGCCGTCCGGTCGTCGTGATCTCGTCCGACCGCGAGGTCGCCGACGGCGTACGCAGGCACGGGGCGTACCCGCTGGGCGCCGACTCGCTGCTGCGCCGCCTCGCCCGCTCCTGAGGGCACGGCCGACGGCCCGGAGGCTGTCGGGGGAGAGCGTTAGCATCGCCGCGATTGCCGAGCGGATGGGGGACGCCATGGCCCAGGACAGCGCCACGAGGTTCGTCGACAGGGACCTGGGTGGTGTCAGGTTCGACAGGTCGACGCTGGCCGGCGCGGTGATGCGCGGCGTCGACGTGCGTGGCCTGGACATCGACGGTCGATATTCGTTACCGAGCGGCCGAGCTTCGCGTCGGTGCTCGAAATGCGGGCCGACCGGCAGGGCATGGTGCGGGCCTTCCTCGCGACCGTCACGCCGGACGCGCTCGCTGAGTCTCGGCCGAGCGCGTGGTCGCCGGAGCACGAGGTGTCCGTCCTGCACTGTCTGCACGTGATCCGCGACGAAGAGTGGGAGCACCTCCGCTTCGTACTTCGTGATCTCGAGGCGCAGCGCTGACGATGCGCGAGGTCGGCCTCGGTGACTGGGCCGTCGACTCGGGCGGCCGCGTCAGGTGGTCGCCAGTCGCTTGGCCAGCTCGCGGCTCAGGGTGTGGCGGTCCGGCGTCATCGAGGCCACCGGCACGATCAGCTCGTACGGGCCACGTCCGGGCGTCGACCACTGGCCGGGTCGCAACGGGGGCCGGGTCAGCTGCCGATCGAGTGGTTCGACCACCAGCCGCGGGCCCAGCCTGCCTCGAACCTCGGCGCGGGCCACATTCGCCCAGTCGATGGTGAGGACGGTGCCGTCGGGCACGGTCATCTGCAGGGCCTCGTCGGTCAACCGCAGGGGCAGGCGAGGCTGACGACGCAGCTGCCAGCGGATCATCAACCCGGCGGCGACGCCGAAGCAGCCCGACCGCAGCAGCGGCTGCCACCACGGTTCGTCGAACACCACCGCGTAGGCGGCGACGAGCGCCGTCGCGATCATTGCGACGATGGCCATGGCCCTACGACGTCGGCCCGGCGAGTGGTGGAACTCCAGTACGGACGAGGAATCGACGTCGGCCACCGTCACTTCGTTCCCGAGCGGCCACGGTGGCAAACAGGGCCGCAGCGTGATCAACACGAGGTCGGCGATGTCGGGGTGTCCCGGCCGTCGGAACACCCCGACATCGCCGAACTGGAGTGGATCTCGAACCCCCCGGTGCCCCGGTGCCGCTAGACGCAGCGGTAGACGGCGGGGTTCGGGTCGTGGCCCGTGTTCATGTAGTCGCCGGCGAGCATGCCGCTCGCGTTGCCGTAGAAGGCGTTGTACCAGACGGTGTCGCCGTTTACCGACGATCCGGGCGCCCAGCAGTTCAGGTAGACCGACTGGCCCTTCGGGATCGTGAGGATGACCGAGCACTGCGAATTGTTCAGCCACTGGCAGTAGCGCAGGTTCAGGTCGGTCTTGGTCTGGAAGGTGCCGCCAGCGAACGCGGGGGTGGCGACGAGGCCGACCGCTGCGGTCACCGTGACGGCGCACGCGGCGAGGAGACGTCGTGGATTCATGTCTTCAACCTCCGGTGGGCGGTCAGTACGAGCAGTAGGGGGAGTCCATGATGTCGAGGGCGACCGCGTAGCCGTACGGCTCGAGGTAGGCCAGCTCTCCCGGCGCGACGCAGACCCAGTCGCCGTTCGAGTAGAAGATCTTCGCGCCGTCGTCGTTGCGGGTGTTGTAGACCCAGTCGGCGCCCCGGCTGCGGGACCCGAGGGTCTGGTAGTAGTTGTCCTGGAACGACGCGGTCGGCGGGGCGTCGTTGTACGGGCTCCCGGTCACCCAGAAGCAGACGCGGGGGTAGTTGCAGCCGAATGCCGAGGTGGCCTGCGCCGGCGTGGCGACGAGCCCGCTCGCGGCCGTCGCGGCGGCCGCGAGGAGCGCGACGGCCGCGAGGCGGGAGCGTGTGGTCGAGGTTGGTCCGCGCATGTCGAGTCCTCCGGTGGGTCGAACGTGGGTTCGGCCGGTTCGCTCGGCCGTACCGTCACGATCGCAGCGGCCACCGTGGAGGGAACAGGCGCTTGGCCGGCAGTTGACCGGCGATTGGCTCGTCACGGGATCGCTGATATCGGGGCGTTCGGCCGGCCGGGATACCCCGATTTCGCTGATCTGGAGTCGATCTAGCCCTCAACGGGGCGGTGCGGGCGGTTCTGTCGTACCCGGTGGATAGCGTCGATGTGACCGACGGTGCTCGGGCGACGACGACAGGGCGTCGACTGCGCATCGCGAGCGATCAGGAGGCGTGATGCTCATCGACTGCGACGGGTGCGCGAAGCGGGCCGACGGCTGTTCCGGCTGCCCGCTGACCGCCCTGTTCGACGAGACGTCCCCGGCAGCCGGGCTTGTCGCCGCCGAGGTCGAGGCGATCGAGGTGTTCGCCCGGGCCGGCTTCGACGTCGAGGTGCTGGCCGCGCCCGCGCGGCCCGGCGTCGCCGCACGCCGGGTCCGTCGGGTGGCCTGAGTCCGCCCGCACCCCGGGTCCGTCGGGTGGCCTGAGTCCGCCTGCACCCCGGGTCCGCCGGTCGCCTGAGTCCGCCCGCATGCCAGGTCGCTGGGAGCGCGACACCGCGCCCGGAGCGGGCTTTTCGCGGGCCATAGGATGGGCGGTCACGGCGGGAGGAGCGGCGGGATGAGCGGGGTACGACGCGAGCACGGCGAGCTCGTCGATGCTGCGCGGGCCCATCGCGTGGCGCGCACGGCGGTGCGCCGGTGACGCCGCGCGGCTGGGCGCTGCTGACGTTGGCCGGGTTGACGGTGGCCCTGCTGGTGACCGCCGCGCTGTTCATTCCCTGGCACCGGCCGCCGGCGCCCCGCGCCGACCAGCTCGCCGCGCTGCGCGACCTCCCGGCCGAGCAGGTGGCCAAGGGGCGTGAATTTCGTGCCGCGCTGCGCCCCGGGAGCTACGCCGCGCTCGCCGTCGGGCTGCTGATCGCCGTCGCGCTCGGACTCACGCCGCTGGGCAGTCGCCTCGTCGAGCTGGTGGGCCGGCCCTTCGGCGGGCACTGGATCGCGCAGGCGGTGCTCGGCGGTCTCGCCGTGGTGCTCGTCGCCGACCTGCTCACGCTTCCGTTCTCGGCGTGGCGGCAGAGCGTGCTGACCCGCTACGGGCTGAGCACCAACGGGTGGAGCGGCTGGGCCGTCGACCTGCTCAAGTCGTACGCGGTGAGCGCCGTGATCGGCGCGGTGGCGCTGTTCGGTTTCTACACTGTCATCCGGCTCGCCCCGCGCTGGTGGTGGGCGTTCGGCGCGGCCGGCGCGGCCCTGCTGGTGGTGCTGCTCTCGTTCGTGCTGCCGGTGCTGGTGGAGCCGGTGTTCAACAAGTTCACGCCCCTGGAGCAGGGCCCGCTGCGCACCGAGCTGATGAGCATGGCCGCCCGGGACGGGGTGCCGGTGCGCGACGTGCTTGTCGCCGACGCCTCGCGGCGCACCAGGGCGGTCAACGCGTACGTCTCCGGCCTCGGGCCGACCCGCCGGGTGGTCGTCTACGACACGCTGCTGCGCGAGGCCACCCCGGCCGAGGTCACCGCGGTGGTGGCCCACGAGCTGGGCCACGCGAAGGACTCCGACGTCACGGTGGGCACCCTGACCGGGGCGCTGGGCGCGGCCGCCGCCGTGGTGGCGCTCTACCTGCTCGGCTCGTGGGGGCTGCTGCTGCGGTTGGCAGGCGTCGACTCGGTGGCCGATCCACGCGCGTTTCCGCTGCTGATCGCCCTGGTCACGGTGGCCGGCCTGGTCGCCACCCCGGTGCAGGCGCTGCTGTCGCGCCGGGTGGAGGCGCGCGCCGACGCGCATGCGCTCACGCTCACCGGCGATCCGGTGGCCTTCGAGTCCATGCAGCGCCGCCTCGGCTCGGTGAACCTGGGCGACCCCGATCCGCCGCGCTGGGAATACCTCTACTCGGCCTCGCATCCATCCACTGTGGAGCGCATGGCCGCCGCCCGCGCGTACGCCCGGGAGGCCGCCCGATGAGCCGCACGCTGCTGATCACCAACGACTTCCCGCCCCGTCCGGGCGGCATCCAGTCCTTCGTGCACAACCTCGCCGTGCGCCAACCGGCCGGCTCGGTGGTCGTGTACGCGTCGAGCTGGCGCGGTGCCGCGAAATTCGACGCCGACCAGCCGTTCGAGGTGATCCGCGAGCGCACCCGGGTGCTGCTGCCCACGCCGCTGATCGCCCGCCGGGCGGCCCGCCTCGCCCGCGCGTACGACTGCGACACCGTGTGGTTCGGCGCGGCGGCCCCGCTGGGGTTGCTCGCCGCCGGGCTGCGGCGACGGGCGGGCGTACGCCGGGTGGTGGCGCAGACCCACGGCCACGAGGTCGGCTGGGCGGCGCTCCCGGCCGCCCGGCCGGCGCTGCGGCGCATCGGTCGGGGTGTCGACGTGACCACCTACCTCGGCGAGTACACCCGCACCCGGTTGGCCCGCGTGCTGGACGGGGTGACCGACCTGCGCCGGCTGGCGCCGGGGGTGGACGTGGACACCTACCACCCCACCGTGGACGGTGAGCCGGTCCGGGCCCGGTTGGGGCTGACCGACCGGCCGGTGGTGGTCTGTGTGTCCCGGCTGGTGCCGCGCAAGGGCCAGGACATGCTGATCCGGGCACTGCCGGAGATCCGCCGCCGGGTGCCCGACGCGGCGCTGCTGATCGTCGGTGGCGGGCCGTACCGGGCAACCCTGGAGAAGCTGGCCCGGCAGACGGGCGTCGAGCGGGACGTGGTGTTCACCGGTTCGGTGCCGGCGGCCGACCTGCCGGCGCACTACGCGGCCGGCGACGTCTACGCGATGCCCTGCCGCACCCGCAACCGCGGGTTGGACGTGGAGGGGCTGGGCATCGTCTACCTGGAGGCCTCCGCGACCGGTCTGCCGGTGGTGGCCGGGGACTCCGGCGGCGCCCCGGACGCGGTCCGTGAGGGAGAGACCGGGTACGTGGTCGGTGGCCGGGACGTCGCCCAGCTCGCCGACCGGGTGTCCCGGCTGCTCGCCGACCGCGATCTGGCCCGCCAACTGGGCGCGGCCGGTCGGGCGTGGGTGGAGCGGGAGTGGCGCTGGGAGGCGCAGGCGCAGCGGATGGCTGCTCTGCTCGCCGGCTGACGCCCCGCCCGCGCTCAGCCGCGCGCCGGCCGGGGCGGGGCGTAGCGGGGCACGTACTCCTGGTCGGTGAGCCGTTGGATCGCGGCCATCACCTCGTCGGTGATCGTCCGGATGTCGCGCGGCCCGAAGATACGCCCGGCGACGGGGATCGGCGGACCGAACCGCAGGGTGACCGGGTGCCGGCGGGGCAGCCGCGCGTCGACCGGCAGGACCTCGGCGGTGCCGAGCACGCCGACCGGGACGATCGGCACCTCGGCGTCGCGGGCGAGTCGGGTCATGCCGGTCCGACCCCGGTAGAGCCGCCCGTCGGGGGAGCGGGTGCCCTCCGGGTAGATGGCGACGAGACCGCCGGCGCGCAGCACCGGCACGGCCGCGTCGAGGGCCGTGAGGGCGGCTCGGCCGCCGGCCCGCTCGACCCGGATGGCGCCCATGCCGGCGACGATCCGCCGGCTCAGCCAGCCAGCCGGGCCGCGGCCGGTGAAGTACTCGGCCTTGGCCCAGAAGGTGACGTGTCGGGGCGACAGGCTGGCGAGGAACATCTCGTCGGCGACGGACAGGTGGTTGCTGGCGAGGATCGCGCCGCCGTGTCGGGGCAGATGCTCCAGCCCGTCCACCTGGGGTCGCCAGCCCAGGCGCAGGGTGGTGCCGACGGTCAGCTTGGTGAGGTCGTACAGCAGGGGCACGTCGTCTCCGGTTCAGTGCGGCGCGGGGCCGAGGTGCGCGTCGAGCGCGGCCCGCAGCAGGGTGTCGTCGTCGGTGGCGCCGGTGGCCAGCGGCAGGCTGCCCCAGGCCCAGAGCTGGGCGATGCCGTGCAGGTTGGCCCAGAGCGCGCCGGCCAGCACCGGCGCGGGCGCGTCGGTCGGCTGGCGCACCTGGGCGACCAGGTCGACAAGCAGGGTGAACAGCGGCAGGCTCGTCTCGCGCAGCCGCAGGCGACCGCTGGCCAGCAGGTCGTGGCGGAACATCAGCTCGAACATGCCGCGATGCGCCGCGGCGAAGTCCAGGTACGTCCGGGCCAGCGCCACCAGGCGGGTACGCGGATCCGGGCCCGCCGCGCGCAGGGTCGCCTCGACGCGGGCGGCGAGGTCAGCGAAGCCCTCCCGGGCGATGGCGGAGAGCAGGTCGACGTGGGTGGGGAAGTAGCGACGCGGCGCGCCGTGCGAGACGCCCGCCCGACGGGCGATCTCCCGCAGGGACACCGCCGACTGGCCCTCACGCAGCACCAGGTCCACGCCGGCGGCCACCAGTCGGGACCGTACGCCCGCCTCCTCCGCGCTCATAGACAGTGTCTACCAGTCCGGCGTAGACGCTGTCTACCGGTGTCCGGGTTCAGCGGATGCGGGCCAGGATGCGATCGGCGGGGGCCGGCCGGCCGAAGTGCCAGCCCTGGGCGGCGTCGCACCCGATCGCCCGCAGCCGTTCGGCCTGCCCGGCGGTCTCCACCCCCTCGGCGGTCACCGTCAGGTCCAGCGCGTGCGCCAGCGACACCAGCGAGGCGAGGATCCGCTCGTCGGTACGCCCCACCGCGGGCGAGCGCAGGCCGGCCACGAACTCCCCGGCCACCTTCAGCTCGGTGACGGGCAGGTCCCGCAGGTACGCCAGGTTGCTGTAGCCGGTGCCGAAGTCGTCGATGGCGATGCGTACCCCGAGATCGGCCAGCACCCGCAGCGCGCGCACCGGCTCCTTCGCGCTGCTCATCATCGTGCTCTCGGTGATCTCCAACTGGAGTCTCTCGGGTGGCAGACCGGTCTGGCGCAGCAGCGTACGGACCTCCTGCACCAGGCCGGGCCGGTGCACCTGCCGCACCGCCAGATTGACGCTCACGAACGGCGCCTGGACACCCCCCGCCGACCACGCCTCCGCCTCCCGGCACGCCTCGGCCAGCACCCACCCACCCAGTTGCACGATCAGGCCGGTCTCCTCGGCCAGCGCGATGAAGCTGTCCGGCCGTAGAACGCCCAGCTCCGGATGCCGCCAGCGGACCAGCGCCTCCACGCCGAGCAGCCGGCCGTCGCGCAGCGAGGTGAGGGGTTGGTAGTCGAGGTAGAACTCGCCGCGCTCCAGCGCGGCGGGAATGGCCGCCGAGAGGGCGTAGCGGGCCAGTTCGCGGCGGTTGCGTTCGGCGTCGTAGAGCGCCCAGCGCGCCCCGCCGGCCGACTTCGCCCAGTGCAGGGTGCTGTCGGCGGCCCGCATCAGATCGCTGGGGCTTGCACCGGCGACCTGCCGCTCGACGATGCCGATGCTCGCCGTGACCTGAAGTTCGTGTCCGTCGACCACCGCCGGTGTGCGGACCGCCGCGAGGGCGCTCTCGGCCACCTCCACGACGGCGTCGGTGCCGGCGGCGTCCTCCACCAGGATGACGAACTCGTCCCCGCCGAGGCGGGCTACCAGGTGCTCGCCGAGCGTCTGACGCAGCCGCTCGGCCACAGTGGTCAGCAGCCGGTCGCCGACCTGGTGCCCCAGACTGTCGTTGACGACCTTGAAGCGGTCCAGGTCGAGGAAGCACACCCCGACGCGCTGGGCGCCCCGGCCCGGCTCGTTGAGCGCGGCGGTGAGTCGTTCGGTGAACAGCGTCCGGTTGGGCAGGCCGGTGAGCGGGTCATGGGTGGCCTGGTGGCGAAAACGCGCCTCGCTGGTCCGTAGCGCCCGCTCGGCCTGCGTGCGGGCCATCATGGCGGCCCGACGGATCGACTCCTGCTCGTCGAGGGTCCGGTCGCGCAGCGCGCGGGCGTAGCCGGTCGCCACGGCGGCCAGCAGCCGCGCCATCCGGTCCTCGACGTCCTCGGCCACCAGTCCCAGGTCACGCACGAGCCGGAGCTGAATGACCTCGACCGTACGGCCCAGCCCTTCCGCGGACGCGATGTGCGCGGCGACCAGCTCCGCGCCGACCCGGTGCCCGGCCCGCAGGTCGAACGGCTCGGCGAGCAGCGCGCCGGCCAGCTGCCCGGTGAGCCGGTGCAGCAGCTCCTCGAGCTGGGCCTGGGTCATCGGCAGGTAGCTCGTGCCGGAGACCGCCTTGGCCCATGCGCGGGCGAAGGTGCCCGGGCGGGTGGCCGCCCCGGGCGACTCAGTCACCGAGTCGCCCGACGCCGCCCATGAAGGCCGCACGTTCGGCGTCCTCCGCGCTCTCCGGGGTGTCCGGTCGCCACTGCGGCACCCAGACCACGCCGGGGTCGACCAGCTCGAACCCGTCGAAGAGCGCCGTCAGCTCGGCCCGGTTGCGAATCCAGAGCGGGTTGTCGGTGCGCTGGTAGACCCGCTCCGCCTCGGCCCGCTCGTCCCCGCTGCGCCCGTCGTCGCTGACCTGGGACAGCACCAGGTAGCTGCCGGGCGCCAACGCGTCACGCAGTGCCCGCAGCAACTCCGCCGGACGGTCGGAGTCGGAGACGAAGTGCAGCACGGCCACGATCATCACGGCCACCGGCTGGCTCAGGTCGAGCAGCTTGCGGACGTCGGGGTCGGCGAGGATGCGCTCCGGGTTCCGCAGATCCTCCTGCACGACGACCGCGCGGTCGTTGCCGGCCAGGATCTCCCGGCTGTGCGCCACCGCTACGGGGTCGACGTCCACATAGACCACCCGCGACTGCGGGTCGATGCGCTGGGCGATCTCGTGCACGTTGCCGACTGTCGGAATGCCCGAGCCGATGTCCAGGAACTGTCGGACGCCGGCCTCGGCGAGATGGTGGACCGCCCGGCGCAGGAACGCCCGGTTGGCCTGCGCCATCAGCGGCGCCTCCGGTACGGCTGCCACCATCGCCTGCGCGGCGGCCCGGTCGGCGGCGAAGTTGTGCGATCCGCCGAGGTAGTAGTCGTACATCCGCGCGACGCTCGGGCGCTCGATGTCGATGGTGTCGGGTGCCCAGTCCGGCCGCTGCATGCGCTCAACCCCTTGAGTCCGCGACGCGGGCGTCGTCGCCCGCGCGGGTATTCTGCCCCCGACGTGCCCGCCAGACCATAGCCTGCCGTCAGATTCCCGCCGACGTCGGTCGATACACGAAGGTCCGCGCCGGGGGGAGCCGGCGCGGACCTTCGGTCGCGGTGTCCCGCTCGACGAGCGGGCGCGGATCAGAACTTCGGGGCGTCCGGCGCCTCGAGCAGGCCGAGCCGCAGCGCGGTCATCAGCGCCTGCGCCCGGTTGGCGGCGCCGAGCTTCTCGTAGAGCTTCGAGATGTGCGTCTTGGCGGTGGACTCGCTCACGAACAGCTGCTTCGCGATGCCCGCCACGCTCATCCCGTCGGCGAGCAGGCGCAGCACCTGCCCCTCCCGCGGGGAGAGCTGCGGGCCGGACGGGGCGAGTCGACGCTTCATCGCCTCGGCCAGGTCGGCGGCGGTGAACGCGCTCGGCGAGGAGGCGGCGTGCCGCGCGGCGGCCACCACCTCGTCGGCCGGGGCGGTCTTCGGCACGAAGGCGCTCGCGCCGGCCTCCAGAGCACCGAAGAGCTGGTCGTCGCCCGCGTACATGGTCAGCACCACGATGCCCATCGACGCGCTGGACTTGCGCAGCGCGCGGGTGGCCTCCAGGCCGCTGCCGTCGGGCAGCCGCAGATCCATGATCACCACGTCCGGCTGCAGGGCGCCGGCCTGGCGTACCCCCTCAGCCGCGGTAGCGGCCTCGCCGACGACCTCGAACTGGCGGTCGCGCTCGAAGGCGTGCCGCAGGCCCTTGCGAATCAGGTCATGATCGTCGACAAGGAGGACCTTGGTGCGGGTGGCCGGTGTCGGACTTGTGGTCATCCTCGGGTTACTCCCCTTCTGGTGCTGCGCTGTCGCGCACGTTGTCGCGCCGGGACGAGGTGCCGAGAACCACCGCCACGGTCGTGCCGCTGGGTTGCCGCGGCCTGATCTCCAACCGGCCCCGGATACGTTCCGCCCTCTCGGCCATGATCGCAAGACCGTACCGTCCGTCGGGGCGCTGGTCAGCCATCCCCTGACCGTCATCCGACACTTCAATTTGGGCGTACGGGGGGTCCACCTCACACGTGACCCAGAGATTCGAGGCTCCGGCGTGCTTGCGGGCGTTGGTCACCGCCTCCTGCGCGATGCGCAGCAACTCGGCCTCGGTGGCCGCCGGCAGGCGCGCGGTGGACTCGTCAAGCGACAGGTGCACCCGCAGCCCGCCCGAGGCGCCCACGGTCCGGGCGTACTCGGCGATCGCCGCCGCCAGCCCGCCCTGCCGGTCCACCTCGCTGCGCAGCTCGAAGAGGCTCAGCCGCAGCTCCTGGATCACCCGGGTCACCTCGCCGCGCAGCGTGCGCAGGGCCTCGGCGGTCTCGTCGGCGTCGTCGAAGACGGTGGCCATGGCGTTGTCGATGCCGTAGCCGACCATCACCAACTCCTGCGCCACCCCGTCGTGGATCTCCCGGGCCAGCCGCTGCCGCTCCTCGTTGGTGGCCAGCGAGCGGACCTCGTCGAACAGCAGCGCCGCCTCCAGCCGCAGCGCGGCCGGCCGGGTCAGCCCGGTCACCCGGGACACCACCGGCGGCGGGTACGCCTGCGCGACGTCCGCCTCCAGCACCACCAGCCCCACCGTGCGCACCCCGGCGACCAGCGGGACGATAAGCGCCGACACGTCCCCGCCCCGGTGTGAGCGCGACTGCGAGCGGGCGGCAGTCGTGGCCTGCTGGCTGGCCCAGGCGTCGGCGATAGCCGAGTCCGCGTCCAGGGTCGTCTCCCAGTCCACCCGGTCCAACCCGGCCTGGGCGAGCACCACGAGCCGGCCCCCGCCGCTTGCCGACAGCACCGCGCCCCGGTCCGCCCGAGCCACCGTGCGCAACTCCTCCAGGAGGTGCTCGGAGATGCCGCCCGGGTCCAGGGTCGCCCCGGGCAGTTGCCGGGCCACCGTCCGTAGTTGGGTCAGCAGCCGGGTCGCCTCGGCGTACGGCTGGGGTTTGCCCTCCCCGCGCACGGCCATCACCCGGTGCAGGGTGCCGGCGGCGTAGAGCCCGAGTGCGGCGAGGATCAGCCACTGCGCGCAGACCGCGAGGTAGCCCACCTGGCCGAGCTGACGCCCGCCGTCGACCTCGGTCAACCCGCCGCTGACCAGCAGCGTGCCGGCGGTCACCGCGAGCAGCGCCGCGCCCTCGCGGAAGCGGCGGCGCAGGGCGGTGACGGTCACCGGCACCGCCAGGTAGGGCAGCACCGCGGAGGCCCCGAGCCCGTCGACAGTGCCCCCGATCGACGCGACCGCGGCGACCTGGCTCGCGGCCAGGCCCAGCACCACCACCTCGGCGACCCTGCTCAGCGGCCCGATCAGCCGGTGCTGCGGGGCGAGCAGGGACGGCGCTCCGGCCACCGCCAGCAGCGCGATCCACCACAGCTGCGTGACGTCGCGGGTGGCGAACAGGGTCAGGATCGCGACCAGCGCCAGCATCACCAGGCGGGCGGCCGCGGCGAGGGGATGCGGGTGTGGTGTGGCGGATGCGGATGCGGGCACGTGACGGATGGTAGTCAGCTGCGGTAGATGTCGGCGATTTCCGCCGCGTACGTCTTGTGGACGACCTGTCGCTTGACCTTCAGCGACGGGGTCAGCTCACCGGTGGCCTCGGAGAAGTCGCGGGGCAGGATCCGGAAGACCTTGATCGCCTCGGCCTTCGACACGACCTGGTTCGCGGCGTCGATCGCGGACTGGACCTCGGCGCGCAGGCCCTCGTGCTCGCGCAGCTCCTCCAGCGGGGTGTCCGGAGGCAGACCGGCGCCAGCGAGGAACGTCGGCAACGCCTCCTCGTCGATGGTGACGAGCGCGGCGATGAACGGCTTCGCGTCCCCGACGACGACGCACTGGCTGACCAGCGGGTGAGCGCGGACATGGTCCTCCAGCACCGCCGGGGCGACGTTCTTGCCCCCCGCGGTCACGATCAGCTCCTTCTTGCGGCCGGTGATGCTCAGGTAGCCGTCGGCGTCGAGCTGACCCAGGTCGCCGGTGCGGAACCAGCCGTCGGCGCTGAGCGCCTCGGTGGTCGCTGCCTCGTTGTGCCAGTAGCCCTGGAAGACCAGGTCGCCGGAGATCAGGATCTCGCCGTCGTCCTCGATCCGGACGGTCACGCCGGGCAGCGGCCGACCGACGGTGCCGATCCGGGTGCCGGTGGGCAGGTTCGCGGCCGCGGCGGGCGAGGTCTCGGTCAGCCCGTACCCCTCCAGGACCGTCACGCCGACGCCGCGGAAGAAGTGACCGAGCCGGGCGCCCAGCGGCGCGCCGCCGGAGATGGCGTCGCGGCACCGCCCGCCGAGCGCGGCGCGCAGCTTGCGGTAGACGAGCCGGTCGAAGACCGCGTGCTGGGCGCGCAGCGCGAGGCCGGGCCCGCGCGAGGTCTCCAGAGCCTCGCTGTACGAGATGGCGACCTGCTCGGCGCGGGCGAAGACGCCGGCCTTGCCGTCGGCCTCGGCCTTCTGCTTGGCCGCGTTGTAGACCTTCTCGAACACCCGGGGTACGGAGAGCACGAAGGTGGGCCGGAACTCCTGCAGCTCACCGACGAGGTTCTTGGTGTCGGCGCAGTGCGCCAGGGTGGCCCGGGCCTGCACCACGCCGATCTGGATGAGCCGGGCGAACGCGTGCGCCAGCGGCAGGAAGAGCAGGGTGGTCGCGCCGGCGTTGAACAGGTTCGGCAGCACCGGCACCGCGTTGGCGATGTCGGCGTACATGTTGCGGTGGGTGAGCACGCAACCCTTGGGGCGGCCGGTGGTGCCGCTGGTGTAGATGATCGTGGCCAGGTCGCCGGCCCGGACGGCCTTGCGGCGCTGCTCGACCTCGGCCAGCTCGACGGCGGCGCCGGCGGTGACCAGCTCGTCGACCCCGTCCCGCTCGATCTGCCAGAGGTGGGTCAGCTCGGGCAGGCGGTCGCGGACGCCGGCGACCAGGTCGGCGTGCGCGTCGGTCTCCACCACGGCGGCGACCGCGCCGGAGTCGGCCAGGATCCAGGCGGCCTGCTCGGCGCTGGAGGTCTCGTAGATCGGCACGGTGACCGCGCCGACCGTCCAGATGGCGTAGTCGAGCAGGGTCCACTCGTAGCGGGTCCGGCTCATCAGCGCGACCCGGGCGCCCGGGGAGACGCCGGCGGCGATCAGGCCCCGGGCCACCGCCGCCACCTCGTCGCGGAACTGCAGGCAGGTCACCTCGGCCCAGGTCGTGCCGCTGCCGTCGGGCGAGCGGGTGGCGCGGGCGAACTGGATGGTGTCCGGTGCGGCCTCTGCGTTGTCCCAGACCGGATCGGTGAGGTTGGCCGCGTCGCCAACGGTGACGATCGGCGGGACGGAGAACTCGCGCACCTGCACTCCTTCGTGCTCGCACTGGCCGGGCCACTGCCCATCCACGGCTGTCGGCTCTGTCGAAACCTACCCGGCGGGGGCGGCGCGGCGTGCGGGCGGTACCCGCCGGGTAGCCTCCCCCCATGGCGGACTCCTCCACCCAGTCGATCATCATCGGCGCGTCACCGGACCGGGTGGCGGTGGTCATCTGTGACTTCCCGAGTTACCCCGAGTGGACCGAGGCGGTGCGCCACGCCGAGGTGATCGAGGAGTACGAGGACGGCTACGCGAGCCAGGTGCGTTTCGCCATCGACGCCGGGGTGATGGCCGACGAGTACGTGCTCGCCTACGAGTACGCCGAGGACCTCTCCCGCGTCGAGTGGCACCTGCTCGCCCCCTCCAGGATGCAGAAGAGTCAGCGCGGCTCGTACGACCTCGTGGCGAACCCGGACGGGAGCACCACTGTGACGTACACGCTGGAGGTCGAGCTGTCGGTGGGGATGCTCGGCATGTTTCGGCGCAAGGCCGAGAAAATGATCATGGACACCGCGTTGAAGCAGCTCAAGCGCCGGGTAGAAGCAACCGGTGCGGCGCAGTGACGCGTCCGGCGGCAGGGTAGAGGAGCCGACTGTGGGCGGAACGGATCCGGGCTCGGCCCGGGAAGAGGCCGAGCGTCTGGTCGCCACCCTGCTCGCGGGGGCGCGACTGGCCTCCGGCGGGTCGGCGGGTGGCGCGTTCGGCCCGCTGGGCGGGATGCTGGCCGGTGTCCTCGGTCACAGTGCCGCTCCGGGCGGCGGCGCCCACGGCGGTGGTGGTTTCGCCACCGGTTCACCGGAATGCTGTGTCTGCCCGGTCTGTCGCGGCATCGCCGCGTTGCGCGATCCGAGTCCGGAATTCGCCGAACGGCTCGCCACCGGCGCCGGAGACCTCGCGGCCGGCGTGGCCAGCCTGCTCCGCGCGTTCGCGCCACCCGAGCCGCCCCCGACGAGCGCGACGGAGCCGTCCGCGCCGACGTGGCCGGCATCCGCCGCGAGTAGCGACGACGAGGCACCGACCTCCACAGCGCCCGAGCGGTCCGCCGAAGCCGCCGACGCGCACGTGTGGCGCGATGCCACCCGCACCGGGCATGATTCTCAGCCGGCGCCGGAGCGGGATGTCTGGTCGGTCGCCACCCGGTCGGCGGGCCCATCCGCCCCGGCCACCGCAGCACCCGTCGACGACGCCGGGTCGGTGGCCGCACCGGCACCGACCAGCCGACCCGCGGTGCCCGCGTCGCGGGCGTCCGACGACACCGGCGCGGACGCGCCGGGCGGCGGCGCCTGAGCGCGGGACATCGCGAACCGGACCGGCGTGCCATCGGCGCGCGGGCCGGACAGCACAGCAGAGGGGAGCGGCAGCGGTGACGCTGACCATCGGAGTCGACGTCGGTGGCACGAAGGTGGCCGGCGGTGTCGTGGACGACACCGGCACGGTTCTCGTGCAGAGCCGACGGGACACTCCCGCCGATGACGTCGGCAAGACCCGCGACGTCATCATCGAGCTGGTCGGCGAGCTGGCCGCCGGGCGGACGATCGAGGCCGTCGGGATCGGCGCGGCCGGCTGGATCGACGCCACCCGCTCGACAGTGCTCTTCGCCCCGAACCTGGCCTGGCGTGACGAGCCGCTGCGCGAGTACGTCAGCGCCGCCGTGGGCGTGCCGGTGATCGTGGAGAACGACGCCAACGTGGCCGCGTGGGCCGAGTTCCGCTACGGCGCGGCCCGGGACGCCGACGACTCCATGATCATGTTCACCATCGGCACCGGCGTCGGCGGCGGCATCGTGCTCGGCGGCGAGCTGATGCGCGGCGCGCACGGCGTCGCCGCGGAGCTGGGCCACATGCTTGCCGTGCCGGACGGGCACCAGTGCGGCTGCGGGCGGCTGGGCTGCATCGAGCAGTACGCGAGCGGCAGCGCCCTGGTCCGTTTCGCCCGCGCCGGCGCCCGGCAGGAACCGCAGCGAGCCGCGGCCCTGCTGGACCTGGCCGGTGGCGAGGCCGAAGCGATCACCGGGCACATGGTGACCGCCGCCGCGCAGGGCGGCGACCCGGTCTCCGCCGAGGCGTTCGCGCAGATCGGCCGGTGGCTGGGCACCAGCCTCGCCGACATGGCGCAGATCCTCGACCCGCAGACCCTTGTCGTCGGCGGCGGCGTGATCGACGCCGGTGACCTGCTGCTCGGCCCGACGCGCCGCTCGTACCTCGACGCGCTCGCCCAGCGGGGTCGCCTGCCGGTGGCCGAGGTGCTCCCCGCCGAGCTGGGCAACAGCGCCGGCGTGATCGGCGCGGCCGACCTGGCCCGCCGGATCTGAGGCGGCCGGCGATGGGCGAGGCTGCCGGCGTACCGCTGCGCGTGGTGTCGTACAACATCCACAGCCAGCGCGACGACACCGCCGCGTTGGCGGCGGTGGTCCGGGCCGCGAGGCCGGACGTGGTGATCGTGCAGGAGGGGCCCCGCCGGTTCCGGTGGCGGCAGAAGTCCGCCACGCTGGCCGAGTCCTTCGGCCTGGTGGTGGCCGCCGGCGGTCTGCCCGCCCTGGGTAACCTGTTGCTGACCAGCCTGCGGGTGCAGGTGCGCGGCACCCGTTGTGAGCGCTTCCCGCTGACACCGGGTCGGCACCTGCGCGGCGCCGCGTACGCCGACTGCCGGGTCGGCGACGCCCGGTTCACCCTCGCCGGCTCGCACCTGTCCACCGACCCGGCCGAGCGGCCCGCCCAGGCCGCCGAGTTCCGGCGCGGACTGGCCGCGGCGAGCAGTCCGGTGGTGGCCGGGGCCGACCTGAACGAGGGCCCGGACGGGCCGGCCTGGGCCACTGTGGCGCGTGGCCTGACCGATACGGCGATCGCCGCCGACCGGGCGGACCGGCTCACCTACTCGTGCGCCGACCCGCGCCGACGCATCGACGCGCTGTTCGTCGATCCTCGGATCACCGTGGTCGACTACGACGTGGTGGACACTCCGCAGACCCGCCGGGCCAGTGACCACTTCCCGGTCCTCGTCGACCTGCTGCTGCCCACCGCGGGCTGACCCCCACCGGCCGGACCCGCCGATCGGTCCGCGCCGGGGCTGGACATCCGGCTCCGTTGTGGAGAGGATTTCGCGGCGACCGGCACCCGTGCCGCACAAAAGGAGATGTCCCGGTGTCCACCTCCACCGACCACGGCCGGCCCGACCCGGATGCGACCCCGTCCGCGCAGAGCCGCGACGGCCGTCCGCTCTCCGACCGGGGCGACACGGTCTGCGTCATCGGGGCCGGGGCCAGCGGCCTGACGGCCATCAAGAATCTGCGTGAGCACGGGTTCGGGGTGGACTGCTACGAACGGGAGACAGGCGTCGGCGGCGCCTGGAACTGGCGGCACGACCGCAGCCCGGTGTACGCCAGCACCCACCTGCTGTCGTCGAAGCCGTTCACCCAGTTCCCCGACTTCCCGATGCCGGACTCGTGGCCGGACTATCCGCACCACAGCCAGCTCCTGGCGTACTTCGAGCGGTACGCCGACCACTTCGACCTGCGGTCGCACGTCTGGTTCGGCACCGAGGTGATCCGGGTGGAGCCCGCCGAGGGGGACCGCTGGGACGTGACCACCCGTTCCACCGGCGGCTACGGGCCCGAGCGCACCTCCCGGTACGCCGCCGTGGTCATCGCCAACGGGCACAACTGGTCGCCGAAACTGCCCCGCTACGAAGGGCTGGAGGAGTTCCGCGGCGAGATCATGCACGCGTCGTCCTACAAGGACCCGGCGCAGTTGCGCGGCAAGCGGGTGCTGGTCGTCGGCGCCGGCAACACCGGCTGTGACATCGCCGTCGAGGCGGCCCAGCAGGCGTCGCGCTGCTGGCACTCCACCCGACGCGGCTACTGGTACGCGCCGAAGTACGTCCTCGGGCGCCCGGCCGACCAGGTCAACGACGCCCTGCTGGCGATGCGGGTGCCGCTGCGGGTCCGCCAGTGGCTCTACCACTGGACGCTGCGCCTGACCGTCGGCGACCTGACCCGCTTCGGCCTGCCCAAACCCGACCACCGGGTGTACGAGACGCACCCGATCGCCAACAGCCAGCTCGTCTACTATGTGGGTCACGGCGGGATCGGCCCTGTGCCCGACGTGGCCCGCTTCCGCCCGTACGCGGTGGAGTTGGCCGACGGCCGCGAGATCGACCCCGACCTGGTCATCTTCGCCACCGGTTACCTGCCGCGGTTCGAGTTCCTGGACGCCTCGGTGTTCGGTGACAGCGCCGGCACGGGCCGGCCCACGCTCTGGCTCAACGCCTTCACGCCGGGGCACCCCACGCTGGCGGTCGCCGGCCTGGTGCAGCCGGACTCCGGGATCTTCACCCTGTCGCACTGGCAGACGGTGCTCTTCGCCCGGCTGTTGCAGGCCCGGCGGGACCGGCCCGAGCGGGCCGCGGCTTTCGCGCAGCGGGTGCGCGACCGGGCCGGGGAGCGCTACTCGGGGCAGGTGAAGGACAGCAGCCGGCACTGGTTCGAGGTCGGGCACGCCGACTACCTGCGCGCCGTCCAGCGCGCCCTGCACGACCTGGAGGCCAAGTGAGCGCGAGGAGTGAGCTTGCGAGCCCCGCAGTCGCGAACGAAAGGCGAGCCCGGTGAGCGCGAGGAGTGAGCTTGCGAGCCCCGCAGTCGCGAACGAAAGGCTGAACCAGTGACCGAGCTGCGGATCATGCGGGGGCGGGAGTGGTCCCGGCCGGTCCGGCCGGCGCGACGTGAGGTGCTCAGTGCCATTCCCGAGGTGGAGGAGGGGCGGCCTCCGCTGCTCTTCGTGCCCGGGTTCGGCCACGGCGCGTGGGCGTTCGCCGAGCACTGGTTGGGCCACGCCGCGTCGCGGGGCTTTCCGGCGTACACGCTGAGCCTGCGGGGGCACGGCGGCAGCGAGCCCGCGCCGGAGGCGACGCTGCGCGCGTACGCCCATGATGTGGTCCAGGTGGCGGCGGGCCTGCCGCGCCAGGCGGTGCTGGTGGGGCACGGCGCCGGGGCGCTCGTGGTGGCGCACGCGCTGGCGCGTTACCCGGCGCGCGGCGCGGTGCTGGTCGCGCCGGTCTTCGGTGGCCGGGGCATGTTGTCCACGGCGCTGCGCCGCAACCCGGCCGGGACGCTGCCCGCGGTGTTCGGTGGGCCGCTGCGGCTCAGCCGCGCGCAGCTGTTCAGCCGCGAGCTGCCCGACGAGGAGGCCCGGCGGCACGTGGCGCGGCTGGGCCGGGCCGGTCGGCGGGCGCAGTGGGCGCTGCTGGGCGAGCCGGAGGCCGAGCCGGCCGTGGGCGCGCCGCCGGTCCTGGTGCTGGGCAGCCCCGACGACCGGGTCGTGCCGGCGTCGACGTTGACGCGGATCGCCCGCCGGTACGGGTCGGCGCCGCTGCTCTTTCCCGGCATGGGGCACGACCTGATGCTCGACGCGCGTTGGGCCGAGCCGATCGACGCGATCCTCGACTGGCTGGAGAAGGAGCCCGCGGCGCGTTGAGTGGGCGTGCCCCCGGTCAGCCGCCGGCGTGTTGCGTGGCAGTGGTGACCCGGGTCGCCGGGCGCGGCACCACGGCGGCGCCGTCGGTGCTGGTGAGGCGGCTGACCATGGCGCCGCTCTCATCCAGTGCGCTCAGGTAGGAGCGTGCCCAGGCCCGGATGTCGTGCTGGTGCAGGTGGGCGCGCATGGCCCGCATGCGTGCGGTGACGTCGGCGGGGCTGGCCCGCAGCGCCGTCCGCAGCGCCTGCTTGAGCCCCTCCAGGTCGTGCGGGTTCACCAGGTACGCCTGGGACAGCTCGGCGGCCGTGCCGGCGAACTCGCTGAGCAGCAGCGCGCCGGTGTCGTCCACCCGGGCGGCGACGTACTCCTTGGCGACCAGGTTCATGCCGTCGCGCAGCGGGGTCACCGCCATCACGTCGGCCACCCGGTAGAGCGCGGCCAGCTCGGCCCGGTCGAAGGGCTGGGTGAGGTAGTGGATGGCGGGCTCACCGACCCGGCCGAACTCGCCGTTGATCCGGCCCACCTCGCGCTCGATCCGTTCGCGCAGGATCTGGTACTGCCCGACGCGTTCCCGGCTCGGCATGGCGACCTGCACGAGCACCGTGTCGCGGACCTTGACGTCGCCGCTGGCGAGCAGCTCGCTGTACGCCTTGAGGCGCTGCTCGATGCCCTTGGTGTAATCCATCCGGTCCACGCTGAGGATGACCTGACGGGGATCGCCGAGATCCTGGCGGAGACGGCGGGCCCGCGCGGCCACGTCGGGGCGGGCGGCGAGGGCGCCCATTTCGGCGGTGTCGATGGAGACCGGGAAGGCGCCGATGCGGACCACCCGGTCGTCGATCCCGATCCGGCGGTCGGTGGCCGGCAGCTCCAGCACCCGGGTGACCAGTTGGGCGAAGTTGTGCGCTGCCTGGGCGCGCTGGAAGCCGACCAGGTCGGCGCCGAGCATGCCGCGCAGCAGTTCGGCGCGGCGGGGCAGCTGCATGAACAGCTCCGGCGGTGGGAACGGCACGTGCAGGAAGAAGCCGATGCGGAGGTCGGGGCGCAGCGCGCGCAGTTGCCCGGGGACCAGTTGCAGGTGGTAATCCTGCACCCAGACGACGCCACCCGGCTCGGCCACCTCGGCGGTCGCCTCGGCGAAGCGCTGGTTGACCCGCTGGTACGCCTCCCACCAGCGGCGGTGGTGCTCGGGTTGCTCGACGGCGTCGTGGTAGAGCGGCCAGAGGGTGGCGTTGGCGAAGCCCTCGTAGTGGTCGCGCAGATCCTCCTGGCTGAGGGCGACGGTGTGCATGTGGACGCCGTCCACGTCCGGCAGGGCGGGCGCCGATCCGGTGCCGCCGGCCCAGCCGACCCAGATCGCCGGGGTGTGCCGGAGCAGGGGGTGCAGCGCGCTGACCAGCCCACCCGGGCTGCGGCGCCACTCGCAGGCCCCGTCGGGCGCCTGGCTGTCGTCGATGGGGAGGCGGTTGGCCACCACCACGAGAGAACTCTGTCGCATCTCGGGCATTCCGATCAGCAGAGGACTGACCGCCACGAGCAAGGAAAAACCGGTCAGTCAGCGGGGGAAGTGACGTACAGCGGTATTCCTACTGACAGTAAGTTACACCATTGTTACGCCCCGAGCGGGGGCGTCGTCGTCCCGCGATGCGGTCGGCGGGCGTGGGCGTCAGACGACGGCGCCGTTGTCCGGGTCGTCGTCGTTCTCGTCGCCGGGGCGCAGCCGCCAGATCAGCGTGACGAAGCCGGCCAGGATGCCGGTGAACCCGAACAGGGTGACCGCCGAGCGGTCCACCGGGAGCAGCGACGGGAAGAGGAAGAGCACGAAGCCGACGACCACCGCGAGCGCGCCGACCACCGCGTACTTGGAGATCCGGGGCAGCGGCGGCGGGGGTGGCGGGTGGTAACCCTCGTCCTCGTCGTCGGGCAGGTCGGCGCCGAAGGTGTCCAGACCGTCCAGCAGCGAGGGCTCGTCGCCCCGGGTGCTCCGGCCGACAGAGATCCCGGAGAAGTCGGTCGCCGACGGCAGCCGACGAACGTCGGTGGCGGTCGGTCCGGGCTCGTCGGCGCCGGAGCGGGCGAGCGGACCGGCCGTCGACTCGTCCCGGGTGTCCCGGTCGTCGTGCTCGTCCACGTCCTCCGCCGCCGGCCACGGGCGTTCGTCGGCCGTCGAGGTGGTGTGGAAGCCGGCCACGATCCGGGCCCACTCGGCGTCGATGTCCGGCTCGTCGCGGGCCGGCGGCTCCTCCGGGGCGCTCTCGTCGGCGAGCTGCGTGAGGTAGTCGCGGGCGGTGGTCAGGTGCGAGCGGTCGACGTAGAGCCGGTCGACCGGGCGGGCCGGAACCGTGGTGGTGCGGGTGACCGGGTTGAGGTCGGCGGAGGGCTGCAGGTAAGCGGCGATCCCGCCGGCGGCCAGCACGTCGAGCAGGTGCTCACCGACGCGCGGATCGACGTCGCCGACGATGGCGTACTCGCTCGCGTCGAGCCCGTTGTCCCGCCGTCCCCGGCGGGCCCCACCCGCTGACACCCGGCAATCCTCCTCAACGCGCCCTGCGGCGCGGCCCCCTCGACGCCCGTCCGCACGCCGTGCTCTGAATCGTGACACGTCGGAGGCCGGTTCCGGGAGTGCGTTGTGTCGCGTCTTCCAAAGTCAGGGGCGCTGCCGCAGGTCGCGGCGGTGGCTCTTTGTCCGTTCTTGCGCGACACGTGCGATCTCGGTGATCGTTGGCAGCGGAGTCACTCGACACGCTGTGCGCCGCCCGGATGAGCTGCCGGCGATCGAGGCGGCACCTCGACCCCGAGCCTCGTCCGCGGTGGTGGTCGGTGCCCGCCTGAGTCGTCTCAGCAGGCCACGGCCGGCCCGGTGGGGCTGATCGGCCGGCCGGCAAGCGCCAGCAGGCCCGGGGCGTCGTTACGCAGCGCGAAGGTGCGGACCTCGGCCCGCGGCACCCGGGCGCCCACCGGGTCGCCGGCGCGGGTCAGCTCCGCCGCCGCGAGGGCCAGCGCCAGCACCCGGTCGCTGACGTCCGGGACCCGCCCGTACGTCTCGGCCGCCGCCAGGTGCAGCTCGGCCGCCCGCCGGTGGTCGCCGTCGGCGGCCGCCACCGCCGCCGTCACCGTCCGCAGCGCCGCCTCCGACCACGGTGTCCGATGCCCGACCCGGTCGAGCATCGCCCGAACCCGCACGGAGGTGTCCCGCCCGGCCAGGGCGGCGGCGTACGAGGCGGCGGCGATCCACTCCCCACTGGCCAGCGCCGGCACCGCCGACCACGACCGGTCCAGCTCGTCGATCAACGCCGCCGCCTCGGTGTCGCGGCCCTGCAGCGCCCGGCACAGCGCCGCCATGCTCAGCATCGTCCAGCGCAGCCGGTGGAAGTCGCTGCGCCGCGCGGTGGTCAGCGCGTCGACCAGGTCGGCCGGATCCTCGTCGTCGCGCAGCACCAGCAGGCAGCAGCGCAACCCCCGTACCTGCATGTCCCAACTGCCGGTCGGCGTGTCCACGAACGCCTCCGCCGCGGCGAGCAGCCGGCCGAAGTCACCCTCGAACCAGGCCCGCATCGCCTCGGCCGAGTAGCTGGTGGTGAGCGTCTGCCCGCTGGCCGTACGCGCCGGCGCGGCCGAGAGCAGGGCGTTCGAGCGCAGCCAGTCGCCCTCCTCGCGGATTGCCCAGGCCAGGTTCTGGGTGGCCCGGGGCAGCGCGAGCAGCTGACCGGCGCGGGCGAACTCGACGATCGCGTGCAGCTCGTCCAGGCCGACCCGGTCACCGGCCTGGTAGCGGGCGGTGGCAGCGGTGATCCGCGCGTTGGTGCGCGTCTCGGTCAGGCCCAGCCGCTCCGCGATCTCCGCCGCCGTGTCCGCCGCCGACACGGCCGGGTCGCGCTCGTAGTTGAGCATGTGCAGGCGGCCCAGCTCGGCGTACGCGTCGGCCTTCTGCGGGCTGTCCGGCAACGACTCGAACAACTGGACCGCGCGATCCAGGCAGGCCAGCCCGTCACCCCGGTCGGCGCGCAGCCAGGCGGCCTGGCCGAGCAGCGTCCACGCCCGTGCGGCGCACGCGTCGTCGCCGTGCGCCGACAGCCGGTCCGCCAGCGTGTGCACCTGCTCCGGCCCACCCCCGGAGAGGAACGCGTTGCCGTCGCGGTAGAACGAGATCTCCGTGCTGAGCAGCTCCAGTTGCAGCCGGCCCACCGGGTCGCTGTCGTCGGCCAGGCCCAGCGCCCGACCCGCGTGGCTCGCCGCCGCGTCCAGCCCGTGCAGGGCGTACGCCCGGCGGGCCGCCCGGTGCAGCGCCTGCCGCGCCGGCCCCGCGTACCGGCGGACCGGCATGCCCAGCGAACGCGCGATCTCGTGGGCTGCCCAGCGGTGGTGGGCGAGGACCTCCGCCAGGTCGGTGTCGCGGCTGTGCGACAGCGCGTCGAGCCAGTCCGCCGCCCGCTCGTGCCGCGCCACCCGCTCGGTGCGCGGCAGCCGCTGGTAGCAGACGTCGCGCACCAGCACGTGCCGGAACCGGAACTCCGCCTGCCCGGCCATCGTCGACGCGGCCTGCTCGTGCACGAAGTCGCGCTGCTCCAGCCGGCGCAGCGCGCGCTCGACCGACTCGACCGGTTGCCCCAGCGCGGCGGCCACCGCACCCGGCCAGAACTGCACCCCGACCACCGAGGCCGCCAGCAGCACCGAGCGGTCCTTGGCGTCCAGCAGGTCCACCCGGTTGGCGATCACCGCGTGCACGCTCTCCGGCATGGTCAGTTCGAGTTGCTTGTCCAGCGACCAGCCCCGCCCGGACTGGCGCAACGCGCCCTGTTCGATGAGCATCCGGACGTACTCGTGCGCGTAGAGCGGGTTGCCGCCGGCCACCTCGATGAGCGGGGTCAGCATGTCGGCGGAGAACGCCGCCTGGCCGAACAGGTGCGCGTACAGGGCGGCGATGCCCGTGTCGCGCAGCGGCGGCAGGGTGATGGTCACCGAACCGGTGATGGTCCCGGCCCAGCTCGGGTCCCGGTCGACCAGCTCCGGACGGGCGGTGCAGAGCAGCAGCAGCGGGGCTTCGCGGGCCGCCGCCCCGAGCAGCTCCACGAAGCGCAGCATCGCGTCGTCGGCCCAGTGCAGATCCTCGAAGACGAGCACTGTGGGGCGGCGTGCGGCCAACGCCAGCAGGAACCGCCGCCACGCCGACTCGGCCTCCTCCGCGGGCAGCGGCGTGCCGGGCAGCCCGACCAGCGGGCGCAGGGCGTCCACCACCCGGTCCCGCTCGCCCGGGCCGATCAGCTCGCTCACCGCGCCGGCCAGCCGCTGTGCCGCGCTGGAGGCCGGGTCGGTGTCCAGGATGCCGGCCTCGGTCTTGACGATGTCGGCGAGCGCGGCGAACGTGACGTTCTCCCCGAACGGCGGGCAGCGCCCCGTCCGCCACGTCAGCGGCTCGTCGACCAGCCGGCCCGTGTGCCGGTACAGCTCGCGCAGGAGCCGGCTCTTACCGATGCCGGCCCGACCGAAGATCGTCACGACCTGTGGCAGCCGGTCGCGCAGCGACCGGTGCAGGGCGTTGACGAGCATGCCCAGCTCGTGTTCCCGGTCGACAAGCGGCGTGGTGTCCGGCTCGCGGTCCGTCGGCAGGCGCCGCAGCGGCGACAGCGCCAGCCACACCTCGGTCGGCGACGACCGGCCGCGCAGGGTGACCGGGGGCTGCTCCTCGTAGCGGATCGTGTCCCTGGTCAGCGCGTGCGTGGTGCCGCACACCAGCACCCCGCCCGGAGGCGCGACCGACTGCATCCGGGAGGCCGTGTTCACCACGTCGCCGGCCACGATCGCCTGCCCGCCGTCGCGGGCCGCGGCCACGTCGACAAGGGCCTCCCCGGTGGCCACCCCCACCCGGAACCGCATCTCCGTGCTGCCGGTCGGCCCGAACCGGGTGAGCACCCGCTGCAGCTCCAGCCCGGCCCGCACACAGCGCAGCGCGTCCGTCTCGGTGGCGATCGGCGCCCCGAACAGTGCCATCACCGCGTCGCCGATGTACTTCTCGACCACCCCGCCGTACTGGCCGACGACCCGGC
Organism: Micromonospora sp. NPDC049274; assembly: GCF_040678875.1. Lineage (NCBI taxonomy): Bacteria > Bacillati > Actinomycetota > Actinomycetes > Micromonosporales > Micromonosporaceae > Micromonospora > Micromonospora sp. NPDC049274. The sequence goes on along the minus strand of NZ_JBFAQS010000006.1, from coordinate 86,755 downwards.
GGGCCGCCGAGAAGAAGCCTGTCTGCATGCCACGGACCTGCTCGGGGTCGGCCCGCTCGACGTACGGGGTGAAGTCGATGAGGTCGACGAAGAGCACGCTCACCCGGCGCCGGTCCTCCTGCGGGGTTGCGGCGGTCGCCCGGTCCGCGCCCGGCCGGGGTGACCCGCACGAGGTGCAGAACGTGACGTCCGAGGCGAGCGGGCGAAGGCAGTGCGGGCAGACGGCACCCAGCTCGGCACCGCAGCCACCGCAGAAGCGGTCGCCGTCGGCGGCCGTGCGTCCACAGCGCCCACACTGCGCGGCGATGACACACCCTCCATGGCGAACCGGGCCGACGCCCCCCGTCGTCCCGTCACAGGGAGTATCCCCGCCCGCGCGCCTGTCAGGTAACCGGCCTGTTGGCTTGTGGACAGTCCACCATGGGTCTGGCGGACTACATTCAGTCCGCCACATCTTCGATCAGCGACCAGAGGGGGACAGGTCAATGGTGTACGTCAAGCTGGAGAGCGACTGGACCGACGGCAAGGGGGTCAGTCACTCCGCCGGCGAGTCGGTGGACGTCGACGCCGCCACGCTCGCCACGCTCCAGGCCGAGGGCATCGTCAGCGAGCAGTCCCACGGCCCGGGTGGCGAGGGCAAGGGCCCGGACAAGTGGGCCGGCCCGGGCAGCCCCGGGGTCTGAACCGCGCCTCGATGAACTGACGACCCGGCCGGGCCGCCCACGGGCGACCCGGCCGTGTCATGTCCAGGTGTGCCTCGGCGTCGCGCGGCTCGGCGGTCGTCGACGCCGGAACCGCGTCGGCGGCTCAGCGGTCGTTCATGCCGGCGCGGCGGCGCAGCGCGGCCACGTCGGTGACCACGATCCGGCGGCCCTCGGTCCGCAGCCAGCCGCGGCTGGCGAAGGAGCCGATGGCCTGGTTGACGCTCTGGCGGGAACCGCCGGCCATCTCGGCGAGCTGGCTCTGGTTGAGCTCGATCGTGATCATCGGGGCCTGGCTCTCGCCGGCCAGTCGGACCAGCGTCTTGGCGACCCGACCGGGCAGGTCGAGGAAGACGTGGTCGGCGTTCTGCTCGGTGAGCCGGCGGATCAGCCCGCCCAGCGAGCGCATCACCGCGTCCAGGATGCGCGGGTTGGAGTGCACCAGCTCCATGAACGCGCCCCGGGAGAGGGCCAGCGCCGCGCAGTCCTCGATGGCCTCGGCCGACGCGGACCGGGTGGAGGCGTCGAGCAGGGAAACCTCGCCGAGCACGTCCGGCGGACGGATCACCGACAGGACAGCCCGCTCGCCGGTCGGCGCGGTGCGGAAGACGGCGACCGCGCCGCGGCGCAGCACGATCAGCGACTCGCCCGGGTCGTTCTCCACGAAGAGCAACTGCCCCTTGCGGTACGTCCGGGGGACGGCGGCCGCGATGACACGCTGGCGCACCTCGGGCTCCAGCCCGGCGAACATCTCGACACCCGTGAGCGCGTCACCCGGCTCCGGCAGGCGCATCTCCACGGCCCAACCCCTCCCCGGTCATGGACCACACAATCGCTCACCGGGTGAACCTGATGGCCCTGACAAGGTGAACTGACACCGATTCGGCGTCCGGTAGCGGTACACATCAGATCATGACGGTCCGGTCGCTTGCTGTACACCCCTCGAAGCACTTCCGTGACCGTCGCGAGCTGTGCGTACCCCCTGCCCGGGCCCTTGGTCGCAGGTCGGCGGCCCGGGTCGCCGCTGGTCCGCGGCGGACCGGCCGGGGATCGCACCCGGGACCCGCCGGGTGTCGCCGCCCGGCGGTGGGCGAGGATGGCCGGAATGGTCTACCGCTATTTCTACGACTGCGAGTTCATCGAGGACGGCCGGATCGTCGACCTCGTGTCGATAGGTGTCGTCGACGAGTACGGCCGCGAGTTCTACGCGGTCTCCACCGAGTTCGACGACTCCCGCGCCGTGCCCTGGGTACGGCGCAACGTGCTGGACCGGCTGCCGTCGCCGGCGGACCGGGCCTGGCGTTCCCGGGAGCGCATCCGTGACGACCTGTACGACTTCCTCATGGAGCCGATCCGGGACCGGCCGGGGGAGCAGATGGAGCTGTGGGCCTGGTACGCGGCGTACGACCATGTGGTTCTCGCCCAGCTCTGGGGGGCGATGCCGGCGCTGCCCCGGGAGATCCCCCGGTTCACCAAGGACCTGCGGCAGCTCTGGGACGACAGGGGCCGGCCGACCCTGCCGGACGCGGACGCGGCCCGGCACGACGCTCTGGTCGACGCCCGGCACAACCTGGCCCGCTGGCGGGCGATGACGGCGCGCTGAAGTCGTCGTACCTTTGCAGGTTTGGCCGGTTCTGTCCCGGGCATCGGTTCGACCAGTCGAGCCGAGGGAGACTGCCATGAGCAACGATCCGACAAGCGTCGCCGAGGCCCGGGCGCGGGTCACCGAGCTGGTCCGCGCCGCACGGATCTGCATGCTCACCACGATCGCGCTGGACGGGCGACAGGTGAGCCGGCCGATGGGGCTGCAGGAGGCCGAGTTCGACGGTGACCTGTGGTTCTTCGCCTACGCCGACTCGGCCAAGGCGCGCCAGATCCGGGTGAATCCGGAGGTCAACGTCGCCTTCTCCGACCAGAAGCACAACGCCTGGGTGTCGGTCTCGGGCACCGCCAGCGAGGGCTTCGACAGAGAACGCGCCGAGCGGCTGTGGAACCCGCTGCTCAAGACCTGGTTCCCGGACGGGCTGGACACGCCCGGTCTGACCCTGATCAAGGTGCACGCCAGCTCCGCCGAGTACTGGGACTCGCCGAGCAGCACCGTGGTCAACCTGCTCGGGTTCGCGAAGGCCGCCGTCACCGGCCATCCGCCGGCGGCCGGCGAGAACCACGAGGTGACCTACTGACCCGTCGCCCCCGGGGCGCGCTGTCGTCGCGCAGGCAGGCCGACTACAGTGCGCAGTGACGGCCCGCCCCGGGCCGGCAATGGCGCCGATGGTCTGACCTGACACATACCCTGGGGCATATCGGGCTTTACCTGATGCTTCAGGAGGATGAGCGGATCATGCGTATCGGCGTGCTCACCGGCGGCGGCGACTGCCCGGGTCTCAATGCGGTCATCCGGGCGGTGGTCCGCAAGGGCGTCGCCACCTACGGTCACGAGTTCGTGGGCTTTCGGGACGGTTGGAAGGGCCCGCTGGAGGGTCTGTCCCGTCCCCTCGGCATCGCGGACGTCCGCGGCATCCTGCCCCGCGGCGGCACCATCCTCGGCTCGTCCCGGACCAACCCGTTCAAGATCGAGAACGGCGTCGAGCGGATCAAGGACAACCTCGCCGAGCAGGGCGTCGACGCGCTGATCGCGATCGGCGGCGAGGACACCCTCGGCGTGGCCACCAAGCTCTTCGAGCTGGGCGTGCACGTGGTCGGCGTGCCGAAGACCATCGACAACGACCTGGGCGCCACCGACTACACCTTCGGCTTCGACACCGCTGTCAACATTGCGATGGAGGCCATCGACCGGCTGCACACCACCGCGGAGAGCCACCACCGCACCCTGGTCGTCGAGGTGATGGGCCGGCACGCCGGCTGGATCGCCCTGCACGCCGGCCTGGCCGGCGGCGCCAACGTGATCCTGCTGCCCGAGCGGCAGTTCGACGTCGACCAGGTGGCCGGCTACGTCGAGAAGCGCTTCCAGCACCAGTACGCCCCGATCGTGGTGGTCGCCGAGGGCGCCCAGCCGCTGGACGGTCAGATGGTGCTCGCCAACCAGGAGCTGGACTCCTTCGGCCACGTCCGCCTCGGCGGCATCGGCCAGTGGCTGGCCGAGCAGCTGGAGGCCAAGACCGGCAAGGAGGCCCGCACCGTGGTGCTGGGCCACATCCAGCGCGGTGGCACCCCGACCGCCTTCGACCGGGTGCTCGCCACCCGCCTGGGCCTGCAGGCCATCGACGCGGTCAACGAGGGCGACTGGGGCAAGATGGTCGCGATGCAGAGCACCGACATCGTTCGGGTCCCGCTGGCCGAGGCCACCCGCGAGCTGAAGACGGTGCCGCTGGAGCGGTACGAAGAGGCCGAGGTCTTCTTCGGCAGCTGATCGACGGTAGGCGGCGCGGCGGCCCCCGCGGTCGTCGCGTCGCCAACCGACGTTCGACGGCGCGTACGGCCCCGCGGCCCGCCGCGCCGTGACCCGACGTTCGACGGCGCAGCGGGCGTGTGGCCCGTCGCGCCGCAGCACGACGCGAGGGGGTACGGCCGAGATGTCAGCCGGGGTGCACACGGTCGCGGTGATCGGCGCGGGCAAGATCGGCGAGCTGATGCTCTCCGGGCTGCTGCGCTCCGGATGGCCTGTGGAGCGGCTGCTCGCCACCGCCCGCCGACCGGCCCGCGCCGAGGAGCTGACTTCCCGCTACGGCGTCCGGGTGGTCGACAACCTGACCGCCGTCGACGAGGCGGCGGTGCTCGCGGTCTCGGTCAAGCCACAGGACGCCGCCGCCCTGCTCGACGAGATCGGCCCCAAGGTGCCCGTCGACAAGCTGGTGATCTCGCTCTGCGCCGGCCTGCCCACCAGCTTCTTCAACCGCCGACTGCCCGAGGGCACCCCGGTGGTCCGCGTCATGACCAACACCCCCGCGCTTGTCGACGAGGCGATGACTGCCATCTCGGCGGGCGCGTACGCCACCGGGGAACACCTCGCCCTCGCCGAGGAGATGTTCAAGCCCCTCGGCCAGACCATCCGGGTGCCCGAGTCACAGCAGGACGCGGTCACCGCGCTGTCCGGCTCCGGCCCGGCCTACTTCTACCTGCTGGTCGAAGCCATGATCGACGCCGGGATCCTGCTCGGACTGCCCCGGCAGGTGGCGCACGAGCTGATCGTGCAGACCGCTATCGGCTCCGCAGTGATGCTGCGCGACTCCGGCGAGCACCCGGTCAAGCTGCGCGAGGCGGTCACCTCGCCGGCCGGCACCACCATCTCCGCGATCCGCGAGCTGGAGAAGCACGGCGTCCGCGCGGCGCTGCTCGCCGCGCTGGAGGCCGCCCGGGACCGCGCCCGCGAACTGGCCGCCCAGGCCGACTGACGTCCCGGCGAGCGGACCGCGCCCGCCGACCGACACGTCCCGCGACTCGCGGGGCGTGCGCGGCGCGGCAGTGGCGCGACTCGCGGGGCGTGTGCGGCGCGGCCCGTGGCGCATACTGGCGGCGTGTTCACACTCGCTCAGGCCCGGCACCTGGTGGCCACCCTGCAGCCGCGGGTCGACGAGCTGATCCGGCTCCGCGCCGACCTCGCCGAACTGCGCGTCGACCTGGCCGACCACGGCGTCAGCGCGCTCGGCGGGCTGGCCGAGGTGAAGGGCCTGGAGGCCCGGCTGCACGGCGTCGTCGAGGAGCTGCACCAGCACGAGATCCAGGTCAAGGGCATCGCGCCGGTGCTGCTCGACTTCCCCGGCGAGCGGGCTGGCCGCGCGGTGCTCTGGTGCTGGCTGGAGGGCGATTCTGACGTGCGCTGGTACCACCGCGCCGAGTGCGGCTTCGCCGGCCGCCGCCCGATCTGACGTCGCCCACGCCGTCCGCCAGGCGATGATCGACTCGGGATGCGGGAATCCGGGGCATCCGGCCGAGCCGGACACCCCGACTTCCAGGAAGGCGAGTCGATCACCCGTCGGCGACCGCGAACACCACCACGTTGTCCCGGTAGTGCCCGCGCCGCCTGTCGAAGTCGCCCCCGCAGGTGACGAGACGCAGCTCCGGCCCGGGCGTCGGGCCGTAGACCACGGCCGTCGGGAAGCGATCCTTGCGGGTACGCAGCGACCCGGTCACCCGGAACGACAGCCACCGTCCGCCGCGCCACACCTGGACCCGGTCGCCGGAACGCAGCTCACCGAGCCGGGCGAAGACCGCCGGGCCGCTCCGCGAGTCCAGGTGCCCGGCGAGCACGGCGGGACCCGTCTCACCGGGCGCCGGGCCCCCGCCGTACCAGCCGGCGATGTCGAAGTCGGTGGGCGGAACGAGCGCGCCCGCACGGTCGAGGCCCAACACCGTGAGCCCCGAGTCGACGCCGATGCGCGGTACGCGTACCCGAGTGGGTGGACCCGCCGGCCGCGGCGACGCGGCCACCGACGGGCAGCCGTCGGCACAACCGGGGTGCCAGCTCGCGGCCGGCGGCGGCGGGCCGGTGGTGGCCAGCCCGACCCCCGTCCCGGCGGCCAGACAGACAGCCGCGCCGGCCGCGACCAGCGCGGCCAGCGGCGCCCGGCGGTCGCGGTGCCGTCGGATCGCGGCGGCGGGCCCCACGCTCACCAGGTGGTGCGCCGCCGCCGACGCCACAGGAGCACGCTCACCACGCCGGCCGCCGCGGCCAACCCGCCGGCCATCAGGGGGTACGCGCCGAGCCCGGCACCGGACGTGCCGCCCGCGCCGGTGTCCACACCGCCCGCCGGTACGACGGTGCCGCCCTCGGCGTCGCGGCGCAGCTCGGCCGTGAGACCGCCCTGCTTGCCGTCGAGCACGAGCAGCGAGTAGACCGCGCCGCCGGTGAGCCGCACCTCGGCGTCGGTGCTCGGGCCGCCCGCGCCGGTCAGTCGCAGCCGCCAGGCGCCCGGCTCGACCTGCTGGTAGTCGGTCGTGGTGGCGAACTGCACGCCGTCGGCGATCGTCGGCCCGTCGGCGGCGGCCACGTCGAGGACGGGCGTCCGCACCGACGCCTGCACGACGCGCACCTTGGCCCGGCCCTGCGCGGGAGCGCTCAGATCGTCGGTGAGCACCCGCAGCCCCAGGTCGGCGTGCCGTCCCACCCCGGCCACCGTGTACGCGCGGCCGCTGACCACCGCGACCTCGGTCGTGAGCACCGGTGGCTCGCTGGCGGGGGTGCCGGCCACGCGCATCGCCACCGCGTAGCGGCCCGGGGGCAACTTGAGGTAGTCGGAGACCACGCCGTAGCCGACGCCCGGGAACACCTTCGGCTTCGCGGCGTCGGGGGCGGCCAGGTAGACGTCGACGGCCGGAGTGTCGGGGGAGAGGTGAGCGAGCCGGACATATCCGACGGTGTCCGCGCTGGCCGGTGCCGCAGTGGCGACGGTGGCGAGGGCGGTGCCGAGCAGGAGCGCGCCAGCGCCGGCCAACAGCCGACGGGACGCGGTACGAAGCGTGTGCATGTCGCCTCCGGAGGGCACGTTCGGTGAACGGGCGGCAACCCACGGACAGAGTCCCGTGTGTGGGACTCCACCGCAAGTTGTACACGCGAACTTTCTCCGCGCGTCCCGCCCCGCGCGCCTGCCCGCCGCCCCGCACGCCGCCCCGCGCAAGTTCGGTGAAGTTGCTGTCTCGACTCGTGCTGAGGCACCAACTTCCCCGAAGGTGTGCGGATCGTGGTGCTTCCGGGGAGGCCTTACCGGTGGCGTTCGGCGAGGAAGCCGAACAGGTCCGGCACGCCGCCCGAGCTGGCCTCGACGAACCGGACCGGTCGGAGGCCGGCGGCCACTGTCGCGTTGAGCAGGTCGGCCAGCGGAACGTGCCACGCGCCGACCCGGACCCGGACGCCCTCGGTGTTCCAGCTGTCGAAGCTGCGGGACCGATCGGCGTAGCGCTCATCGACGACGACGCTCGGATGCCGACCCCAGTCGGCGAACGCGCCCACGAAGCACGGGTGCACGCCCACGTGCACGAACCGCCCGCCCGGGCGCAGCACCCGGCCGACCTCACGCAGCACGGCCGGGTAGTCGGGGACGTCGGTGCTGGACAGGACGCACATCGCGGCCGGCAACGACGCGGCGGCGATCGGCAGGGCGCTCGCGTCACCCCGGGCCACCGGTAGTCGCCCGCGCGCGTGCCGCAACTGGCCGCCGGACAGATCGACACCCAGCGGCGTCCAGCCCAGGTCGCCCGGCACCGAGGCGTGCGTGCCGGTGCCGCAGCAGATGTCGAGGCAGGGGCCCGCACCGGTTCCGAGCAGGTCCGCCACGGTCGCGTGCACTCGTCGAAGATAGTCGCCGCCACCGGAGATGAAGCCCTCGTACCAGTCCGCGTGGGCGTCGTACGCGGGTGTGCTCGTCGCTCCCATCCACCGATGCTACGAACGGACGCCCGACACGCGGTCCCCGTTCTTCCGAGGGCAGACGCCACGCGTCGCGCTCGGCTCGGGCGGTGACGGTCCTCTGTCCTCGGTCGATGCGGGATCGCCGAGTGGCGCTGGCGAGCACGGCGCAGGGCCGACGTGTCGCGTACGCCGCGGACGGCCGAGCCCGTCGCCGACTACGACGACGAACTCGCCGCCGCCCTGAAGACGGCCGCCCGGTAGGCGGTCGTCCCAGGACGGCGGCGAATGCTCAGCGGGTGGCGGCGGCCAGCGCGGCGCGCAGCTTCTCGGCGTCGCCCGGTGCGGGGTTCTCCCAGTCGGTAGGCGTCGCGGCGTAGATCGTGCCGTACGCCGGGGTGTCCGGCTGGTAGCGCCACCCCTCGGCCAGCGACCCGGCGTCCACCGCGTCGTAGCCGATCTGGTCCAGGAAGGCGGTCACCTCGGCCTTCGCGGCGGCGTCGTCACCGGCGATCGCGAGGGCGCTGCGGTCGGCCGCCCCGGCCGGCCGGGGGAGCGCGGCCAGTGCCTTGAAGTAGATGTTGTTGAAGACCTTGACCACCCGTGAGGTCGGCAGGTGCTGCTGGAGCAGCTCGCTGCTGGTGATCTCGTCGGCGTCCAGCTCCGGGAACGCGCCGTCGCGCTGCGGGTAGTAGTTGTTGGTGTCGATGACGACCTTGCCGGCCAGCGGCTCTGCGGGCACCGCCCGGTACGCCTTGAGCGGCACGGTGACCACCACCAGGTCGCCGACCTGGGCCGCGTCCTGCGCCGTGCCGGCGCTGGCCCGCTCGCCCAGCTCGTCGACCAGTTCGGTGAGCGTCTCCGGCCCGCGCGAGTTGCTCAGCACCACGTCGTAGCCGGCGGCCACCGCCAGCCGGGCCAGGGTGCTGCCGATGTTGCCGCTGCCGATCAGTCCCACAGTTGTCATGCTTCTTCCCAACTCCGTCCACCCACGACGCATTCCCGACCGACATGGTGGGTTATTTCGGTGGTCCCACACCGAACGCCCGGCCATGCCCCGAGCGGGTCGTGCACAACGTACTGCTCAGGCGCACCGCCGACCGGTCCTGCGGGAACGTTCCACCCCTCCGGTGGGCGACCCGGGGAGTCAGGCGGGGGTGGGGAGGGTCTTCTCGATGGCGGTGCGGAGGTCTTCTGCTTCCGGCTCGACAGTGGGGGCGAAGCGGGCCGCGACCGTGCCGTCCGGGGCCACCAGGAACTTCTCGAAGTTCCAGCGGACGTCCCCGGTGTGCCCCTCGGTGTCCGAAGCGTCCACCAGGGCGGCGTAGAGCGGGTGCCGGTCGGGCCCGTTCACGTCGACCTTCTCGGTCAGCGGGAAGGTCACCCCGTAGTTGACCTGGCAGAAGTCGCTGATCTCGGCGGCGGTGCCCGGCTCCTGCCCGGCGAACTGGTTGCACGGCACGCCCAGCACCACCAGGCCACGCTCGCCGTAGGTGTCCGCGAGGGTCTGGAGGCCCGCGTACTGCGGGGTGAGGCCGCAGCGGGAGGCGACGTTGACCACCAGCAGCGCCCGGCCCCGGTACTGGGCGAGGTCGGCGGGCCCGCCGCTGAGGGCGTCGATCGGGATGTCGAAGACGGTCATGGGCCGAGGCTACGCGCAGGGTGATGAGCCGCCGGACGGGGTGGGCAGGGGCACTCCACGCACCAGAAGAAATCGAAACATGGACATCTTGACGAAGTGATGACGGCGTGAGTACCGTCTCACCATCTCTTTTGGAAAGTTTCCTAACAGTTCGGGAGACGCCTCATGACAAGATCGCTCCGCCGGGCCCTCTGGGCCGGTGCCGTGGTCGCCGTGACCGTCGCGGCGGTGCCGATGACGACCGCGTTCGGCGCCGGCACGGTCACCACCACGTTCACCAAGGCGCAGGACTGGGGGACCGGTCACGAGACGAAGGTGACCGTGACCAACGGTTCCAGCGCCACGGTCGCCACCTGGCGCATCGAGTTCGACCTGCCGTCGGGCACCACCATCAGCAGCGCGTGGGACGCCGACGTCACCAGCAGCGGCAACCACTACGTCGCGGTCAAGAAGAGCTGGGCCGGCGGGCTCGCGCCGGGTACCTCGTTCAGTTGGGGCTACAACGGCACCGGCGCCTACAAGGCGCCGCTGAACTGCACCGTCAACGGCGCGCCGTGCGGCGGCGGCGGCACTCCGACCACCCCGCCGACCACTACCGCGCCGCCGACCACGGCGCCGCCGACCACGGCCCCGCCCACCACCGCGCCGCCCACCACGGCACCCCCGACCACCACCCCGCCGAACACGGGCGGCAAGAAGGTTGTCGGCTACTTCGCCGAGTGGGGCGTCTACGGGCGCAACTACCACGTCAAGAACATCCAGACCAGCGGCTCGGCCGCCAAGCTGACCCACATCCTGTACGCCTTCGGCAACACCACAGGCGGCCGCTGCACCATCGGTGACAGCTACGCCGACTACGACAAGGCGTACACGGCGGCGGAGAGCGTGGACGGCGTCGCCGACACCTGGGACCAGCCGCTGCGGGGCAGCTTCAACCAGCTGCGCAAGCTCAAGCAGCTGAACCCACACCTCAAGGTGATCTGGTCGTTCGGTGGCTGGACCTGGTCCGGCGGCTTCACCCAGGCCGCGCAGAACCCGGCCGCGTTCGCCGAGAGCTGCTACAACCTGGTCGAGGACCCGCGCTGGGCCGACGTCTTCGACGGCATCGACGTCGACTGGGAGTACCCCAACGCCTGCGGTCTGAGCTGCGACACCAGCGGCCCCAACGCGTTCAAGAACGTGATCGGCGCGCTGCGGTCGAGGTTCGGCTCCAGCGCCCTGGTCACCGCGGCGATCACCGCGGACGGCAGCAACGGCGGCAAGATCGACGCCACCGACTACGCCGGCGCCATCGGCAACCTCAACTGGCTCATGCCGATGACGTACGACTACTTCGGCGCCTTCAACGCCCAGGGCCCCACCGCCCCGCACTCGCCGCTCACCTCGTACACCGGCATTCCGCAGCAGGGCTTCAACTCCGACGCGGCGATCCAGAAGCTCAAGAGCAAGGGCGTCCCGGCCAACAAGCTGCTGCTCGGCATCGGCTTCTACGGTCGGGGCTGGACGGGCGTCACGCAGGCCGCACCGGGCGGCAGCGCCACCGGCGCGGCGCCGGGCACCTACGAGGCAGGCATCGAGGACTACAAGGTCCTCAAGAACACCTGCCCGGCCACCGGCACGGTCGCCGGCACCGCGTACGCCAAGTGCGGCAGCAACTGGTGGAGCTACGACACCCCGTCGACCATCAACGGCAAGATGACGTACGCGAACAACCAGGGCCTCGGTGGCGCGTTCTTCTGGGAGCTCTCCGGTGACACCAGCAACGGCGAGCTCATCGGCGCCATCAAGGGCGGCCTCGGCTGAGCCGAAGGTCGACGCACCACCCACACGAGCGGGGAGGGGCCCGCACCGCCTCTCCCCGCCCGTGACACAGCGGCCCGGCCGACGCCCAGCGTCGACCGGGTCGCCGGCCGTGGGTGGGTCGGCCGGGTCGCCGGCCGTGGGTGGGTCGGCCTGGTCGCCGGCCGTGGGCGGTCGGCCGGGTCGCCGGCCTTGGGTGGGTCGGCCGGGTCGCCGGCCTTGGGTGGGTCGGGCCCGATGTGGCAGACTCGCGGCTCGGCACGTCTCGATTTCCCGTCGACGGAGGTGGTCATGCGCCCGATCCACCGCAGGCTGGCGGCGACCGCCGCCGGGCTGGTGCTGCTCCCGGCAGCCCTGGTCGGCTGCGGGATCGGCGGCGGTGACGAGGACGAGTCGACAACCGAGCCCGCGAAGGCCCCCGCCGAGGAGGCCGGCACCCGCTCCCGCGAGCGCGTGCAGGCGTACCTCGACGCGATGACCGCCAAGGACGTCGCCGCCGGCCGCAGCCAGCTCTGCGAGCTGCTGCACGACGGGTTCGACCTCGCCGCAACCGGCCCCAACGGCGACTTCGCCGACCACTTCCAGGTGCCCGCGGCGACCATCACCGACGTCCGGTCCGGCCCGCGCGGCCAGGAGGTCAGCGTCTCGGTCTCGGTCACCGCCGGCAAGAGCAAGGTCACCCGCCCGCTGGTGTTCACCGTCACCCGTGACGGCGGCGACTGGTGCATCGCAGGGGAGGCGCCGGGCAGGACGGCCGCCCCGTCGTCGCCGGCAGCCCCACCGCGCCCCAAGGGGTAGCCCTCGCCGCGTCCAGAGCAGAGCCAGGGATTTTGATCTCCCATCTGCCGGAACCGTCCCCCTCGCCGCCCGGGCACGCCCACGGTCGCCGTACGCTTTCTCTCATGCGCCATGAGTGGCATCAGCTGAGCCATCCCGCGGTGGGCAGCCCGGGCCTGCAGACCAGCCGTCCGACCGTCGACTCCGCCGAGGACGCCGCCCTCGGTCTGGACCGCTGGCGGGAGCTGCCCCGCGAGCAGATCCCACCGTGGTCCGATCCGGCCGCCGTCGCCCAGGTCTGCAAGGTGCTCGACACCGTGCCCTCGGTCGTCGCGCCCTATGAGGTGGACCAGCTCCGACAGAAGCTGGCCCTGGTCTGTGAGGGCAAGGCGTTCCTGCTCCAGGGCGGTGACTGCGCCGAGACCTTCGTCGACAACACCGAGAGCCACCTGCTGGCCAACGCCCGCACCCTGCTCCAGATGGCGATCGTGCTCACCTACGGCGCGTCGCTGCCGGTGGTCAAGGTCGCCCGGGTCGCCGGCCAGTACACCAAGCCCCGTTCGCTGCCGACCGACGCGCGTGGCCTGCCCGCCTACCGCGGCGACATGATCAACTCGCTGGAGGCCGATCCGGCCGCCCGGGTCGCCGACCCGCAGCGCATGATCCGGGCGTACGCCAACTCGGCCGCCGCGATGAACATGTTGCGGGCGTACCTCGCCGGTGGGCTCGCCGACCTGCACGCGGTGCACGACTGGAACAAGGGCTTCGTCCGGACATCCCCGGCGGGGGAGCGCTACGAGGCGATCGCCCGGGAGATCGACCGGGCGTTGGCCTTCATCCGGGCCTGCGGGATGACCGACGACGAGGCGCTGCGGACGGTCACCCTCTACTGCTCCCACGAGGCCCTCGCCCTGGAGTACGACCGGGCGCTCACCCGGGTCTCCGACCGCCGGGCGTACGGGCTGTCCGGGCACTTCCTCTGGGTCGGCGAGCGCACCCGGCAGATCACCGGCGCGCACATCGACTTCATCTCCCGGATCGCCAACCCGATCGGCGTCAAGCTCGGCCCGACCACGTCCCCGGACGAGGCCATCGAGCTGTGCGAGAAGCTCAACCCGGACAACATCCCCGGCCGGCTCACCCTGATCAGCCGGATGGGCAACCACCGGGTCCGTGACGCCCTGCCGCCGATCGTCGCCAAGGTCACCGCGTCCGGCGCCAAGGTGGTCTGGCAGTGCGACCCGATGCACGGCAACACCCACGAGTCGTCCAACGGCTACAAGACCCGGCACTTCGACCGGATCGTCGACGAGGTGCTCGGCTACTTCGAGGTGCACCGTGGCCTGGACACCCACCCCGGCGGCCTGCACGTCGAGTTGACAGGTGAGGACGTCACCGAGTGCCTCGGCGGCGCCCAGGGCATCGAGGACCTCGACCTGCCCGACCGGTACGAGACCGCCTGCGATCCGCGGCTGAACACCCAGCAGTCGCTGGAGCTGGCCTTCCTCGTGGCGGAGATGCTCCGTGGCTGACGCGAGGAGTGAGCTTGCGAGCCCCGCAGTCGGCAGCCGAAAGGCTGGCTCCGTGGCTGACGCGAGGAGTGAGCTTGCGAGCCCCGCAGTCGGCAGCCGAAAGGCTGGCTCCGTGGCTGAATCGTCCAGCCACGGTCGGTGGACGAAGGGATGATCATGGCTGAGGCGTTCGTGGACCTGCGGTCCGACACGGTGACACGGCCGACCGCCGGTATGCGGGAGGCGATGGCCGCCGCCGAGGTCGGCGACGACGTCTACGGCGAGGACCCCACCGTCAACGCGCTGGAGGCGGAGGTCGCCGCGCTGTTCGGGCACGAGTCGGCGCTCTTCGCCCCGAGTGGGTCGATGGCCAACCAGATCGCCCTGCAACTGCTGGTGTCCCCCGGCGACGAGCTGCTCTGCGACGCCGACGCGCACGTCGTCACGTACGAGATCGGGGCCGCCGCCACGTACGGCGGAATCTCCTCGCGGACCTGGCCGGCGGTCGGCGCGGACATCGACCCGGAGCTGGTGGCCCGGATGATCCGTCCGGACGGCTACTTCGCCGTGCCCACCCGCGCGATCGCCGTCGAGCAGACTCACAACCGGGGCGGTGGTGGCGTGATCCCGCTGGCCACCCTGCGGGAACTGCGCGGTGTCGCCGACGAGGCGGGGGTGGCGCTGCACTGCGACGGCGCCCGGATCTGGCACGCGCACGTCGCCGACGGGGTGCCGCTGACCGAGTACGGCCGGCTCTTCGACACGCTGTCCGTCTGCCTCTCCAAGGGGCTCGGCGCGCCGGTCGGCTCGCTGGTGGTGGGCAGCGCGGAGAAGATCGAACGGGCCCGGTTCCTCCGCAAGCGGATGGGCGGCGGCATGCGCCAGGCCGGCATCCTCGCCGCCGCCGGCCGGTACGCGCTCGCGCACCACGTCGACCGGCTGGCCGAGGACCACGCGAGGGCGGCCCGGCTCGCCGAGGCGATCGCGCCGTTCGGGGTGCTCGCCAGCACGGTCCGCACCAATCTCGTCCCGCTGGACCTGACCAAGCACGCGTTGGACGCCCGCGCTCTCGCCGCCGCCGCGCGTGCGGAGGGCGTACTGGTCTCGGTGCTCGGCCCCCGTACCGCCCGCCTGGTCACCCACATGGGCATCGACGACGCCGCGATCAATCGAGCGGCCACCGCTCTGACCACGATCCTGGCCGCCTGACCCCGAGACCGCAGTTGATCAAGAGGTTTGCGTCATTCGCGGGCCAGAATCTGACGCAAACCTCTTGATCGACGAGGAGTGGGCCGGTCAGGGGCGCAGGCGGGTGAGGGTTTCGATGTCGGCCGCGTGACCCTCGTGCTTTTCGCTGGGGGTCTCCACCACGATTGGGACGCCGGCGGTGGCCGGGTGGGTCATCAGCTCCGCGAAGGCCGGCTCGCCGATGGTGCCCTTGCCGATGTTCTCGTGCCGGTCCCGGGTGGAACCGCACAGATCCTTCGAGTCGTTGGCGTGCACCAGCCGCAACCGGTCGGACCCCACGGTGGCCACCAGTGTGTCCAGGGTCGCCGTCATGCCGCCCTCGGCGGCCAGGTCGTGCCCGGCGGCCCAGGCGTGGCAGGTGTCGAAGCAGACCCCCAGCATCGGGTGCCGGTCCACCGTGTCGAGGTAGGGCCCGAGCTGCTCCACGCGGGAGGCGAGCGAGCGGCCGCCGCCGGCGCTCGGCTCGACCAGCAGCATCGGCCCACCGGCCTCGGCGGTCCAATCGAGCAGGGGCAGCAACTCCCGACGGACCTGCCGCATCGCCGCCTCGGCATGCCCCTCGTCCACCGAGCTGCCGGCGTGGAACACCACCGCCCGCGCGCCGATCGCCACGCCCCTGCGCAACGCGTGCGCGAGCGTCTGCGCCGACTTCTCGACCGTGGCGGCCGTGGGCGAGCCCAGGTTGACCAGCAGCGAGGCGTGGATGAACGCCGGGACGCCCCGCTCGACGCAGCCCGCACGGAACAGCGCGTCCTGCGCCGGGTCACCCGGGGGCAGCGCCCAGCCTCGCGAGTTGGAGACGTACACCTGGACGGCCTCGGCGCCGGTCGCGTCGAGGTACGGCAGGGTCGCCCGAGCCAGCCCGCCGGAGGTCGGAGTGTGCGCGCCCACCGGACGCGAGGAGACCGCGGTCATCAGAAGCACGTGATGACGACCGGGGTGCCCGGCGGCACCTGCGAATTCTCGCCGGGAGCCTGGATCCGGGCCACCGCGTTCGGGTTGATCGCGACGGTCACCGGGAAGCCCTGGCTCTCCAGCACCTGCTTGGCCTGTTGGCAGGGCAGATCGATGACCCTGGGCACCACGACCAGCGGCGGACCCTTGCTGACGTCCAACTTGACCTGGGTGCCCTTCTCCACGCCCGTCCCGTCGGCCGGGCTCTGGCCGAGGATCTCGTCCTTGGGCTTGTCGGAGTCCTTGTAGGTCTCCACCGGCTTCAGGTCGAGCCCGCTCAGCGTGGCCCGGGCCTCGGCGAGGCTCTTGCCGACCAGGTTCGGCACCGACACCGGCGCCCGGCCGCGGCTCAGGATGAGCGTGATCTTCGTGCCCGGCTTGACCTCGGCGCCCACCTTCGGGGAGCTGTCCAGGACGACGCCGGCCGGCAGGGTGTCGTCGTAGCGGGGAGCGCCCTTGGCCACCACCAGCTTGGCGTTGACCAGATCGGCCTCGGCCAGCTCGTACTCCTTGCCGATCACATCCGGCACCGGGAAGCGCTCCGGACCCAGCGAGAGGGTCAGGGTGATCGTGCCCCCCTTGACGATCTTGCTGGCCGATGCCGGGTCCTGACCGAGGACGCTGTCCTTCGGAGCCTTCTCGTCGTAGCGCGGCTCCCCGTACGCCAGGGTCAGGCCGGCGCGGTCGGCCTGGGCCTGCGCGTCGGTCTTGCTGAGGCTGACCAGCTGCGGGGCGGACGTGTAGCGGCCGACACCGAACCACCAGCCGCCCAGCGCGGCCACCAGGCCCAGCGTCACCACCACGGCGGCGACGGCCAACCGGCCGCGCGGGTTGCCCATCACGGCGCTGCGCAGCGCGGCAAGCCGGGCACCCAGGCCCTCGGCCGGCTCCGGTGCGGCCCGTCGCCGGCCAGGCCCCTGGCTGCCGCCCTCGGGCAGCCGGGCCCAGGTCGGCCGTTCGGCCGGGCGGACCGTGGCGACCATCATGGTGGGCTGGGAGACCGGCGGCTCGTCCGTCACCCGGCGCAGCACGGCGGTGCTGCTGCTGTTGACGTCACCCAGGCGATCCCGGGCGACCTGAACCTCGGCCAGCAGCGCTCCGGCGTCGGCGGGCCGGGCGGCGGGATCACGCCGGGTGGCCCGCTGCACCAGACCGTCGAGTGCCGGCGGCAGGCCGGGCACCAGCGTCGAGGGCGCCGGTACGTCCCGGTCGACGTGCTGCCAGGCCACGTCCACCGGGCGGTCCCCGTCGTACGGCACTCGACCGGTGAGCATCTCGAACAGCACGATGCCTGCCGAGTAGACGTCGGTGCGCGGGTCGGCCCGACCCTCGGTTACCAGCTCCGGGGCGACGTACGCCACGGTGGCCATCAGTTGGTTGCCCTGCTCGTCGTCGGCGCTCGCCTCGACCGCCCGGGCCAACCCGAAGTCGGCCACCTTGACGACGCTGTCGACCAGGTTGGCGACGCCGCCGGTGGGCGCCTCGGCGACCAGGACGTTCTCCGGTTTGACGTCGCGGTGCACCAGGCCGGCCCGGTGCGCGGCGGCGATCGCGGCGAGCATCTGCTCGGCGATGGCCAGCACCTCGTCCGGGTTGAGCCGGTGTCGCTCGGCCAGCACGTCGCGCAGGGTGCGGCCGCGGACGTACTCCATCACCAGGTACGGCAGGCCGGCGTGGGTGCCCTGGTCGTAGACCGCGACCACGTTCGGGTGGGTCAGCCGGGCGATGGTCTTCGCCTCGTCGGTGAACCGGGCCACGAAGTTGGCGATCCGGGCCCGCGCCTCGGGCGCCTGGGTCGGGTGAATGATCTTGACCGCGACGGTGCGCTCGAGGCGTTCGTCGGTGGCGGTGTACACGGTCGCCATGCCACCACGGGCCACGCGACCGCGAATGCGGTAGCGCCCGTCGATCAGCGAGCCCAGCAACGTGTCGGCGACCTGTGTGTCCATCGGCAGGGAGTCTATGTGTCCAGTCGGTGGGAGTTGAACAGGATGCTACAGCCCGGAGCCGTACCTGGTCCGTCCCGTTGTGATCGCCTGTGGGCTCGGACCGGTCGTACGGGGTGCCGGTGGCCCTCGGCGGCGACGGCGTGGCAGGGTGATCGGGTGACCGAATCCGTACCCGACCAGGCCGTACCCGGCCCCGAGCTCGCCGGCCCCACCGACCCGGCGGGCTGGCTCGCCCTGCCCGACGTCGCCGAGCGACTCGACGTGTCGATCAGCAAGGTGCACCAGATGATCCGCGACCGGGAGCTGTTGGCGGTCCGCCGCGACGGCATCCGCCGGATACCCGCGGAGCTGGTGGCCAACGATGTCGTTCTCAAGCACCTGCCCGGCGTGCTCAACCTGCTCGCCGACAACGGCTACGACGACGAGGCGGCGCTGCGCTGGCTCTACGAGCCGGACGACACGCTCCCCGGCAACACCCCCGCCGCCGCCCTCTCCGGCGACCAGGCCCGCGAGGTCAAACGCCGAGCCCAAGCCCTGGGCTTCTAACCCCGCCCACCCACCACCCACCCACCCACCCACCCCCGGCCCGTTCCCGGCCTCCCCGGGCCGTTCCCCGCGTTGATCATGAAGTTATTGCCACGACACGCCGAGGCGAGCGCAATAACTTCATGATCGACGCGGGCGCGGGCGGGGGCGGGGCGCAGGGCGGGGGCGGGGCGGGGGCGCGGGGCGGGGGTGGGGAGCGGGGTGGGGTGGGGGTGGGGGTGGGGAGCGGGGTCAGTCGGCTCGGCGGGTTGCGGCTATGGCCAGGTCTACCAGGGCCTGGCGGGCCTCGGTGTCCAGGTCGACGGCGGTCAACGCGGCCAGCGCGGAGTCGGTGAGCGTGACGATGCGCTGCTCGGTGCGGGCCAGTGCCCCACTCGCGTCGATCAGCTCGCGGAGCTGGCCTACGCCCTGCTCGTCCAGGTTCGGGTCGCCGAGGCGACCGAGCAGCAGTTCCCGGCCCGCGTCGTCGGTCGCCTCCACGGCCGCCGCCACCAGATAGGTGCGCTTGCCCTCGCGCAGGTCGTCCCCGGCCGGCTTGCCGGTCTGCGCCGGATCGCCGAAGACCCCCAGCACATCGTCGCGGAGCTGGAACGCCTCGCCCAGCGGCAATCCGTACGCCGAATAGGTCGTCCGGACGTCCTCCCCGGCGTCGGCAAGCGCGGCGCCGAGCAGCAGCGGACGTTCGACTGTGTACTTCGCCGACTTGTACCGGGCGACCTTGCTGGCCCGTTCCACGGACGTGTCCCCGGTGACCTGGGTCAGCACGTCGAGGTACTGCCCGACGGTGACCTCGGTGCGCATCTCGTCGAAGACCGGCCGGGCCCGGGCCACCGCCCGCAGGTCCAGGCCGGCGGAGTGCAGCAGTTCGTCGGACCACACCAGGCAGAGGTCGCCGAGGAGGATCGCGGCGGCGTCGCCGAACCCGTCCGGGTCGCCGCCCCAGCCGGCCGCCCGGTGTCGGGTGGCGAACCGCCGGTGCACCGCCGGCTCGCCGCGCCGGGTGTCGGAACGATCCATCAGGTCGTCGTGGATCAGGGCGCTGGCCTGCACGAACTCCAGCGCCGCGAGGGCGGTGAGAACCTGGTCGTCGTCCACCCCGCCGGCGCCCCGGAACCCCCAGTACGCGAAGGCCGGGCGTAGACGCTTGCCGCCACCGAGCACGAAGGCTTCGATCGCCTCCGCCACCGGGACGAGGGCCTCGTCCACCCGGGTCAACCGGGTCCGCTGGCCGGCCAGGAACTCGGTGAGCGCCTTGTCGACCCGCTCCCGCAGGCCGGCACGGTCGACGGGAGACACGGGAGCAGCGTGGGTCACGCCACGACGCTAGCGGGTCGCCCTGGATCGCGCTCCACCGCCACGCGCAGTCCCGCCGGGACGCCCGCCGGCGTAACCCGGACCGGCCCGGCCAGCCGGCCGCGCACCCGCCACCCCGCGCCGGCCCGGCCCGGCGGCTGTCGTCCGGCGGGTTCGGCGGGTGCGCGCGGCCGCCTCGGCCAGCACCACCACCGGTACGTCCAGCACGACGGCGAGCCAACCGAGCCAGAACCCGCCGGGCACGCGCCGCTGCCGTTCCCACCGGGACACCTCGTGGCGGCTCAACGTCGGCACGCCCGCGGCGGCGCACAACTCGGCGGCGGTGCGCCGCTGGCTCCAACCCCGGGCCCGCCGATGCCGGACCAGGAGCGGCCCGAGCGGGGTGCGGGTCGGCGGTGGGGGCGAGGTCATGGGTCCTCCCGGCGGGACGTCGGCGCGGTGACACCCACCCGTCCGAGGGGACGGGACCGGTGCACCTCTCGGCTGCGATGACCCCCGCGCCGGACCCCCGGGCCGGCCCCCACCGCCCCTCCCGCGCCCCTCCTTCCTACCCCCGGGGTACGACGGTCTTCCCCGCCGGTGGGAAGCGTCTGGGTGTCGATGGCGTCGCCAGCTAGAGTCGGGTCGTGGCGCTCGGTCTTCCCTCGGTACTCCCCAATCCGCAGCCGGCGATCGGGGAGCTCATCCGTGACCGCCAGCCGACCTTCTCGTTCGAGTTCTTCCCGCCCAAGACCGAGGCGGGGGAGCGGCTGCTCTGGCAGGCGATCCGTGAGCTGGAGTCGCTGCGCCCGTCGTTCGTGTCGATCACCTACGGCGCGGGCGGTTCGACCAGGGACACCACAGTCGCGGTGACCGAGCGGATCGCCACCGACACCACCCTGCTGCCGATGGCGCACCTGACCGCTGTCAACCACTCCGTGGCCGAGCTGCGACACGTGATCGGCCGCCTCGCCGGGGTCGGGGTGCGCAACGTGCTGGCCGTACGCGGTGACCCGCCGGGCAACCCGGGCGGCGAGTGGGTCCGGCATCCCGAGGGCGTCGACTACGCCGAGGACCTGGTCCGGCTGGTGCGCGACTCCGGTGACTTCAGCGTCGGCGTGGCGGCCTTCCCGTACAAGCACCCCCGCTCGCCCGACGTGGCAAGCGACACCGCGCAGTTCGTCAGCAAGTGCCGGGCCGGCGCCGAGTTCGCGATCACGCAGATGTTCTTCGAGGCCGACGACTACCTGCGCCTGCGCGACCGGGTGGCCGCCGCCGGCTGCGACACCCCCATCCTGGCCGGGGTGATGCCGGTGACCCAGATCGGCACCATCGAGCGGTCCGTGCAGCTGTCCGGGGCGCCCTTCCCGTCGGCGCTGGCGGAGCGCTTCGAGCGGGTGGCCGACGACCCGGAGGCGGTGCGCCGGCTCGGCATCGAGCAGGCCAGCGACATGTGCCGTCGACTGCTGGACGAGGGCGTTCCGGGAATCCACTTCATCACCCTCAACCGGTCCACCGCCACGCGGGAGGTCTGGCAGAACCTCAAGGCCGGCGCGCGGGTGTGAAAGCGGAAGTCTGCGACACCTGATGCCCGGCACTACGGTTGATCCTCAGGTGGGCACACAGCTGAACTGGGACCAGTACGCCACGGCGTGGGCGCGGTTGCACGGCGGGTTCGACCCGCGGGTCGCCGCGCCGGTGGTGCGCGCCTGGCTGCGGTTCGCGTACCACGTCGGGTATGTGCTGGGTCGGCTGCGGGTCGGCCCCACCCCGGTCACCGTGGTGGGGGTGCTGCTCTGCTTCTGCGTACCGTTGCTGGCGACCCGGCCCGGCGACGGCCCGTTCCTCGGCGCGCTGTTCGTGCTGCTCGCCGCGGTGGCCGACAGCGTGGACGGTGCGGTGGCGGTCGCCACCGGCCGCACCACGCGGCTCGGCTACGTCTACGACTCGCTGGCCGACCGGCTCGGCGAGGTGGCGTGGCTGCTGGCGTTCTGGCTGGTCGGCGCGCCGGGCGCGCTTGTCGTGGCGGGCGGCGCGCTGTCCTGGCTGCACGAGTACGTCCGGGCCCGCGCCGTCTCCGCCGGGATGCGCGACATCGGCGCGGTGACCGTCGGCGAACGACCCACCCGGGTCTCGGTCGCGCTGGCGGGCCTGGTGGTCGCCGGACTGGCCGGTCTGATCGAGCCGGACCTGGCCGCCGGCACCATCACCATGGCGACGGCGGTGTGGGTGCTGCTGGCCGGCTTCGGGCTGGGGCAGTTGCTCTCCACCGTCCGCCGCGCCCTGCTCGACGCCGGCTGAGCTGAGCGGGCGGCCTACCAGGCGGGGCCGATCTCGTCGGCGACGATCTGCGCGGAGAGGGTCACCATGGGCAGGCCGCCGCCGGGGTGGCTGGAGCCGCCCACCAGCCACAACCCGTGCGCCGGACCCCGGTTGGCCGGGCGGAGCAGCCCACCGGCGGTGCCGTAGATCGTGCCGCCCGGCGCACCGGTCGCCGCGTCCAGGTCGGCCGGGGTCCGCACCTCGCGGAACAGCAACCGGTCCCGCACGTCGACGCCGCGCTCGGCCAGGACGTCCAGGATCCGGTCGGCGTACGCGTCGGCCAGCCCCGGGCGTCGCCAGTCGACCGCGCCACCGGCGGTGCCCTGCCGGGCGGCGTTGACAAGCACGAACCACGCCTCGTGCCCGGCCGGGCGGACCATCGGGTCGTCGGCCACGGTGACGAAGACCGTCGGGTCGGTCGCCGGCCGGGCACGTACGCCCCGCCCCGGGTCGCCGAAGACCGCGTCGAACTCCGCGTCGTAGTCACGCGGGAAGAAGACGTTGTGGTGCGCCAGGCCGGTGTCGCCGGAGACGCCGAGCAGCAGCACGAAACCGGCGAGGCTGCGGTCGGTCAACGTGGCCAGCCGGCGCGCGTGTGGCAGCAGGTCACGGTAGACGGTGAGCGCGTCGACGTTTGCCACCACCACGTCGGCGGGCACCGGCGCGGTGACGCCGGCGAGGCGTACCCCGTGCACCCGCCCGCCCGCCGCGTCGATCCGGGTCACCGCGGTGCCGGTCTGCACGACCACGCCGAGGTCCAGGCAGCGGGTCAGCAGCGCGTCGGCGAGCGTGCCCAGCCCGCCACGCAGGTACCACCCGCCGTAGGTCAGCTCGGCGTAGGGGACCGCGACCAGCGCCGCCGGCGCCCGGCGCGGGTCGGCGCCGGTGTAGGTGGCGTACCGGTCCAGCAGCATCCGTAGCCGCGGGTCGGACAGGTGCCGGCGGCCCAGGCCGCGCAGGGTGCGGCCCGGGGCGATGGCGGCCAGGTCGCCGACGCGCCAGGCCAGCGACGCGAGGTCGCGGGGGGAGTCGACGGTACGGCGCAGGATGTCCCGTTCGGAGGCCCGCCACACCCGTTCGGCGCGGTGCCACAGTCGCTGCCAGTCGGCCGCCGCCCGGTCGCCGAGGGCGGCTCCGATCCGGGTGGCGAACTCCACCGGGTCGGCGCACGAATCCAGGGAAGGGCCACCACCGGGAAAGACGTGCCGGACGATCGGGTCCAGCGGCGTCAGGTCCAGGTACTCGTCGAGCTTCGCCCCGGTCGCCTCGAACAGGTCGTGGAAGACCTCGGGCAGGGTGAGCAGGCTCGGCCCGGTGTCGAAGTGGAACGCCCCGGCCGGGGTGTGGTGCGCGTACCTGCCGAGCTTGCCTCCGACCGTGTCGGCGGCCTCGAAGACGGTCACCTGGTGCCCGGTTGCGGCCAGCCGGGCGGCGGTGGCGAGGCCACCCACCCCGGCGCCGACGACCACGATCCGCGCCATGCCGCGCCTCCTAGCTGACCGGGCGGCCCCGCCAGGTCAGGCGGCGTCGCTTTCGCAGATGGTACGACCGCAGCGTCAACCAACCGAGGACCACGACCGACACGGGGTGTGCGAGCGCGTCGGGCCACCACCGGCCGCCTGTCGCGCGGGCCGTGAGCACCCGTCCGGCCACCCCGAGCAGGTAGCCCGCCAGCCCCACGACGGCTACCTGCGCCGAGCCGGCCACGAGGCCGACCAGCGCGACCAGCGGCGGGGCGGTGTAGAGCAGGAGCAGCAGCGTCACCACGGCGGCCGCCGCGCCGGGGTGCCCGAACGACGCCCAGAGCGACTTCGAGTACCCGTCGCGCAGTTGCGGCCAGTCGTCGTACATCCGGCAGGTGGCCAGCCGGGAGCCGTCGGCCAGGGCGATCCGCCCGCCGGCGCGCTTGAGCGCCCGGGCCAGCTCGACGTCCTCCAGGATCTTGTCGGCGACGGCGGCGTGACCGCCGGCGGCGGTGTAGCCGGCCCGGTCCACCACCAGGAACTGCCCGCCCGCCGCGGCCAGCGACGGCCGCCGCGAGCGCTCCATCGCCCGCAGCGGCAGGAAGGTCAACCACAACCACTGCAACAGCGGCTGTACGAGCCGGTCGGCAGCCGTCGCCACCACGATCCGGGGGTACGGCGACAGCAGCGTCACGCGGGCGGCGCGCAGCTCGGTGACGGCGGCGGCCACGGCGTGCGGGGCGAGCACCACGTCGGCGTCGACGAAGACCAGCGCGGTGGCCGACGGGTCGGCCCGGGTGGCCAACTGCCAGCAGGCGTGCGGCTTGCCCAGCCAGCCCGGCGGCGGGGCGACCCCGCTGAGCAGGGTGACCCGCGGGTCGTCGCCGACGACCGCGCGGACCACGTCGGCGGTGCCGTCGGTGGAACCGTCATCGAGGACCACGATGCGCAGCGCCGGCACGCCACGCTGGGCGAGCAGGGCGCGGAGGCAGGGCGTGAGGCGGGTGGCCTCGTCGCGCAGCGGCAGCAGGACGGCCACCGGCTCGTCGACCTCGTCGGGCCGGTCGGTGGGTCGGCGCAGCCATCCGGCGGCGTTGACCCAGGTGTGCCCGGTCAGCGCGGCGACGGCGAGCAGCAGGGCGACCAGGACGATCATCGGGTCGCGTCGACGCCGGGACGGTGCGGTTGGTGGTCGTCCCGGCGCGCGTGGTGGGGCCGGCGGGCGCGCAGCAGGGTCACCGCCAACGGCACGGCGGTGACCGCCATGCCGGCCGCGCCCCAGAGCGCCGACGCGGGCAGGTCCAGGAAGACCGCGTGGGCCAGGATGCTGGAGAAGTACGTCCACAGGTACAGCGCGATCATCGGATGGTCCCGCCGATCGGTGTGCTCGGCTGCCGGCCCGGCCAGCGGGCGCAGCGCGCTCATCAGCAGCACCGCGAAGAGCAGCCAACCCAGGTAGTTGCTGACCGGGATGCCGGCCAGGCCGGGCAGCGCCGGGGTGGCGTCCCGCCAGACCCAGTAGCCCTCGGCGACCATCTGCGGGTCGAGGAAGAGATCCCAGGCGGCCAACCCCACCGCGGCCAACACGATCCTGCCCACCCACCGGCCGACTGTCGTGCCGCCGCCGGCTGGCGTGCCGTTCCCGGTCGACGTGCCGCTGCCGACTGGCGTGCCGCTGCCGTTCGGTGTGCCGCTGCCGCCGGTTAGGCGGACCGCGGCCAGCCACGCCGGCCAGGCCATCCAGGTCCACGCCAGCGGGATGATCAACGGCACACCGGCCAGCTTGGGGCCCAGCTCACCCGAGTAGTCGTAGCTGCCGAACGGCACACCGGTGGCCACCCCGATCGCCTCGATCGCGAACCCGCCGCCGGTGGCCACCGCGACCAGCGCCGCCGCGACCCGGGGCCCGCGACTGAGCAGCGCGTGACCGACCGAGAGCAGCCAGCCGAGCACGACAGTGGCCACGGTCAGCCCGGCCCGGGTGGCGCCGGTGGTCAGCGGGTAGCAGATCTGGGCGAGCACCAGGACGGCCAGCAGCGTCCAGGAGATCCGCCGGGTCATGACGCGGACGGCTCAAGCGGCAGATCTCGACCGAGCACGCCGAAGGGCCGTTCGTCACCGGGGAAGTGGAAGTCGCGCAGCACGTCGACGAAGCCGAACCGCCGGTACAGCCGCCAGGCCCGCGAGGTCTGCTCCTCGGCCTCCGGGGTGGACAGCAGCGTGGTGTCGCCCTCGGCCATCGTGAGCAGCGCCCGCAACTGCCCGGCGCCCAGCCCGTGCCCCTGCGCTGGCGGGCGGACGTGCAGCTCGACCACCTCGAAGCAATGGGTGAGCCAACGCTTGCGGGTCGGGCCGTCCAGCGCCCGGTACACCTGGTCGTGCCACCACTGGCCCGGACCGCCCAGATAGCCGTACCCGAAGCCGGCGAGGCGACCCTCGCTGGTCAGGCTGGCCACGGCCCGGAACCCGGGCCGGCGGACGTGGGTGGCGATGTAGCCGCGCCGGGCCTCCAGCAGGTCGGTGCGGTATCCCATCGCCTCGCCGTAGACGGCCACCACGTCGTCCAGCCGTCGGACGAGATCGTCCGGCGTCCAGCGCACCAACCTCATGCCCGTCCACCCTTCACTGTCGCCTGGTCGTCGTCGGCGACCCACCCGAGGACCGTCCGGTCGCCGGCCACGTCGCGTACCTCGAACCGGGCGAACAGCTCCTCGGCGTACCAGCCCGCGGTGGGGGTTCGCATGATCGCCGCCCGATGCTCCGGGTGACGGTACGCGAACGCCACCAGGTCCGTCGGGTCACGCCACACGCTCACCGTGCCCTGCCAACCCAGCGGGGCCTCACCGACGCCGAACCGGGCCAGCAATCCGGGCGCGTCGCGCAGGGCGGCGGCCACCGGCGGGATCGCCCGCCAGAAGGTGGCCGCCCGGCGGGCTCGCAACCGGGCCCGGGTCAGCGCCAGCACCGGGCCGCTGACCCGGCCGCCCGGCGGCTCGCCGAACGGCCGCTGGCCGGACCACTCGCCCCGGCTGCTCAGCGGACGCAGGTCGACCCGGGCCTGGGCGTGGGCGATCCGCGCCCAGGCGCGTCCGACCGGCGAGTCGTCGAAGCCGGCCGCCGCGGCGGGGGAGTCCCAGACGGTAAGCGCCGCCCACCGGGTCAGGTCGGCGTCGCCCGGCCCGAAGCCGGTGCCGGTCCCCGTGCCCAGCAGCTTGCCGAACCGGACGCCCGGCAGGGCCCGCAGCCGACGCGGGTCCACCGCCATCCGGGTCAGCGCCCGGGGCAGCGCGCCGCGGGAGGTCCGCCACACGTGCAGGGTGACCAGCTCCGGTACGGCGTTCACGCCACCTCGGCCGGGGTGCCGGCGGTGACGCGCAGCAGTTCGGCGTAGGTGGTCGGGAAGACCGCCCGCGGTACGCCGCCCGCGGTGTGCACCGCGTCGGGCAGCAGGCGGACCGTGCTGGGCTGGCCGGCGCCGTCGCGCGCCCCGGCTCCGTCGAGTGCGTCCTGCACCGCCCGTACGTTCGGGTGTGGCTGCATGGGGGCATTCTTCCCGGTCTGCCGTGCGTCGTTTCACCCCGGTGTCCATCGACGGCGAGCCACGGCGCGTCACACGTTGCATTTTCGTCGGAGGGGAGGTGTACTGTCAGCAGCAGTTAGAACGAGTGTTCGATTGCCTCGAACGCCCGTTCCAACCAGCCGGAGCGCGGTGTTTCGCGGCGCCAGCTCCGGGCGGTGTGGCTTCGCGGGCCGCACCTGGGTTTCCGGGCAGTCGCGAGCCCGGTCCCATCAGGCAGGAGCGTCGCTCGCCGCCCACGACCCCCGGGCGGCGGGCGACGAACCCGCCGGTACGCCGGCCGGGTGTGGTGTGGGGAAGCATCCACACCCGGCCGGCCGCCCCCGGTGCGTCTTCCTCCGCACCACCCGACCTCGGCGTCTCGTCGGCGGCACCACTGCCCCGGCCGACGCCCCGGCCACGTGGAGGAGACAGTCCATGCCGACCAACCCGGCTCAGGCACCGACGGTGCCGGCGCACGTGCTGCCGCACCGCACCCCTGCCCAGCTCCTCACCCTGGCCCGCCGTGGGCTGGTCGAGGCCGGCCAGACCCGACCAGACGGCCTGCGCTACGCGGCCGCCCACCTGGCGGCGCTGCGCGCGGCGGCCGCCCTGCTCGCCGCCCGGGCCCGACCCGCCCCGAGCCGGCGTAACCGGATCACCAGCGTCTGGGTCCTGCTCTGCGCCGTCGCTCCCGAGCTCGACGAGTGGTCCCGGTTCTTCGCCGCCGGGGCCAGCAAACGAGCCGCCGCCGAAGCAGGCATCCCCCGGGTGGTCAGCGCCCGGGAGGCCGACGATCTGCTCCGCGCCGCCGAACAGTTCGTCACGGTGGTGGAGACCGCGCTCGGCGTGGCGCACCAACCGGCCCTGGACGGCCTCGCCGCGTGAGCCCACCGTGACGCCGACCGCCTGGAAGGGAAGCCGGGCGGGCGGCGTCACGGTGCGTCGGTCCTGATCTGTTCCACAGCAACGACGGGGGGTTGGTCCCATGGCGGGCCGCATGGTGGTCGGTTCCGCCGCACTGGCCGATCTGGTACGTCCGGCGAGCGCACCCGATCCGGTCGGCGGCCACCGGGTGCTGCCGGTCGCGCCCGAGCTGACCGGCCTGCTGCCCAACCGGGGCCTGCGCCGGGGCAGCACGATCGCGGTCGCCGCCGGTCAGCCCCGACGCAGTGGCGGCACCTCGCTGGTGCTGGCCCTGCTGGCCGAGGCGTCCCGAGCCGGTTCGTGGTGCGCCGTGGTCGGCGTGCCGACGTTCGGCGCGGGTGCGGCAGCCGAGCTGGGCATCGCCCTGGACCGGCTGGCTCTGGTGCCGAATCCCGGCCCCGAGTGGGCCACAGTGGTCGCCGCGCTGATCGACGGGGTGGACGTCGTGGTCACCGCCGTACCCGCCGCGGTCTCCGCCTCGGTCGCCACCCGGTTGGCCGCGCGGGCCCGGCAGCGCGGCAGCGTGCTCGTTCCGTACGGCAGGTGGGACGGCGCGGACGTGACGTTGCAGGTGGTCCGTGGTGTCTGGGAAGGGCTCGGCCAGGGCCGGGGACGGCTGCGTCGCCGGGAGGTCACCGTCTCGGCGCGCGGGCGCGGAGCAGCCGCCCGACCCAAGGAGATCAAGGTCTGGCTCCCCGGCGCCGAACTCACGCGGGTCATTCCCCGGACGGTGCGGTCGACAGTGAGCCGTCCGTCCGTGCCGCTCGCCCTGGTCGGCTCGGGGTGACCGGCGCGCCGATCCGGACCCTGCTGTTGTGGTGCCCGGACTGGCCGGTGCTCGCCGCCGAGATCGTCGACGGAGTGCCGGCCACCGAAGCTGTCGCCGTGCTGCACGCCAACCGGGTGGTCGCCTGCTCCGAGCGGGCACGCGCCGAGGGCGTACGCCGAGGGCTGCGCAAGCGGGAGGCGCAGGGGCGTTGTCCACAGCTCACCGTCATCGAGTACGACCCGGGCCGGGACGCCCGAGCGTTCGAGCCGGTGGTCGCCGCGCTGGAGGAACTGGTCGCCGGCGTCGAGGTGGTCCGGCCGGGCGCCTGTGCGGTTGCCGCCCGAGGCCCGAGTCGTTACCTCGGCGGTGAGGAGGCGGCCGCCGAACGGCTCATCGAGCACGTCGCCCAGTCCTGTCTGGTGGAGAGCCAGGTGGGCATCGCCGACGGGGTGTTCGCCGCGGGGTTGGCCGCCCGCGCCGGCCGGGTGGTGGCGCCGGGCGGAACACCGGCGTTCCTGGCCGGGATGCCGGTCGAGGCGCTCGGCCGGTCCGCACTTGCCGATCTGCTGCGCCGGCTGGGGGTGCGGACCCTCGGCGACTTCGCCGCGCTCCCGGCCGGCGACGTGCTGGCCCGATTCGGGTTCGACGGTGCGCTGGCCCATCGGCTGGCCGCCGGCCGGGATCACCGCCCGCTCGCCGTCCGGCAGCCGCCGACCGACCTGACGGTGACCTCCACGTACGACGAGCCGATCGACCGGGTCGACGCTGCGGCGTTCGCCGCCCGCGCGTTGGCCGAGCAGTTGCACGACCGGCTCGCCGGGCACGGGCTGGCCTGTACCCGGCTCGGCATCGAGGCGGTCACCGAGCACGGCCAGGAGCTGCACCGCGTGTGGCGGCACGACGGCCTGCTCACCGCCGCCGCGATCGCCGACCGGGTGCGCTGGCAGCTCGACGGCTGGCTCTCCGGCAGCAACGGTCGCGCCGGTGCCCGACCGGCCCGGCCGACGGCCGGCATCATCCGGCTGCGGCTGATCCCGGACGGGGTGCTCGCCCAGGCCGGCCTGCAGACCGGCCTCTGGGGGGAGACGGGTGAGGAGCGGGAGCGGGCGCACCGGGCATTGAGTCGGGTGCAGGGCATCCTCGGCCCGGAAGCGGTGGTCACGGCGGTGCTCGGCGGCGGGCGTTCCCCGGCCGACCAGGTGCGCCTGGTGCCGTGGGGCGACGAGCGCCTCCCCGCCCGGCCCGGCCCCCCGGCCGTTGCCGGCGCCGATCCGGCCACCGGCGGTGGCCGTGCCGGCAGTGACCGTGCTGGCGGTGGCCGTGCCGGCAGTGACCGTGCTGGCGGTGGCCGTGCCGGCAGTGACCGTGCCGGCAGTGGCCGTGCTGGCGGTGCCGGTCGGCTCGCTGACCACGGTGGGGGCGGAGTTCCGCCGTGGCCGGGCCGGTTGCCGCCGCCCGCGCCCGCCGTGGTGCTGCCCAGCCCGCTCGCCGCGACCGTGCACGACGCTGCCGGCGAGCCGGTGGTGATCAGCGCGCGGTTGGCGGTGAGCGCTGTTCCCGCTCGGCTGGTGGTCGGCACCGGCCGACCGGCGGAGATCGTGGGCTGGGCCGGGCCGTGGCCGGTGGACGAGCGCTGGTGGGCCCCCGCCGAGGCGCGGCGGCGGGCCCGGTTCCAGGTCAGCCTCGCCGACGGCACCGCTCTGCTGCTCGCCGTCGAGGCCGGGCAGTGGCTGGTGGAGGCGATCTATGACTGAGCACAGGTCCCCGGGCCGTGATCGACTCGACATCCTGAAAACCGCGGTGTCCCGCCTGTGCGGACCGCCCGATTTTCAGGAGGTCGAGTCGATCAAGCTCTGGCCGGGCGAGGTGGCGGCCGGGTGAGCTTTCACAACCCGAAGATGCCCTGGTCGGAGCTGGAGCGGGTGCTCTCCGGGCGGGCCGGCGGCACCCGGACGGGTGGCGACCGGGGAAGCAGAGGCGAGCGGCACCTGCACGTGGTGGACCCGCTCGCCGTGGACGCCGACGGTGGGGACTCTCCGGCCTGGAGTCGCCGGCGCGAGCAGTACCAGCCGCCGGAGCTGGCCCGCCCCGACGGCGTGGTGCCCTACGCGGAGCTGCACGCGCACACCAACTTCAGCTTCCTCGACGGTGCCAGCCACCCGGAGGAGTTGGCCGAGGAGGCGGCCCGGTTGGGGCTCAGCGCGCTCGCCGTCACCGACCACGACGGCTTCTACGGGGTGGTCCGCTTCGCCGAGGCCGCCCGCACGCTGGGCCTGCCGACCATCTTCGGCGCGGAGCTGTCCCTCGGGCTGCCCGGTCCGCAGAACGGCGAGCCCGACCCGCACGGCGCGCACCTGCTGGTGCTCGCGCACGGTCACGAGGGGTACGCCCGGCTGGCCACCACCATCGCCCGCGCCCAGCTACGCGGTGGGGAGAAGGGCCGCCCGGTGTACGGGGAGCTGGAGGAGGTCGCCGCCGAGCTGCGCGACCACGTCCTGGTGCTGACCGGCTGCCGCAAGGGGCACGTGCCGGGGGCGCTGCTCACCGAGGGGGTGGACGCGGCGGCCCACGAACTGGACCGGCTGACCGCGCTGTTCGGCGCGGAGACGGTGGCGGTGGAGCTGACCGACCACGGTCATCCGATCGACGCCGACCGCAACGACGCGCTCGCCGAGCTGGCCGCCGCAGCCGGGCTGCCGACGGTGGCCAGCAACAACGTGCACTACGCCAGCCCTGGCCGGCGTCGGTTGGCCACCACCGTCGCCGCGGTGCGGGCCCGGCGCAGCCTCGACGAGATCGACGGCTGGCTGCCCGCGGCGGCCACCGCCCACCTGCGCAGTGGCGCGGAGATGGCGGCCCGGTTCGCCGCGTACCCGGGTGCGGTGGCCCGGGCCGCCGAGTTCGGTGCCGAGCTGGCCTTCGACCTGCAACTGGTCGCGCCGCAACTGCCGGCGTACCCGGTGCCGCCGGGGCACACCGAGATGAGCTGGCTGCGCAAGCTGACCGCCGACGGGGCGCGGGAGCGCTACGGGCCGCCGCAGGCGCACCCGACGGCGTACGCGCAGCTCGACCACGAGCTGAACATGATCGAGGAGCTGGGCTTCCCCGGCTATTTCCTGGTGGTCTACGACATCGTCAGTTTCTGCCGCGAGCAGGACATCTACTGCCAGGGTCGGGGCTCGGCGGCCAACTCGGCGGTCTGCTACGCGCTGCGGATCACCAACGTGGACGCGGTCCGGCACCGGCTGCTCTTCGAGCGGTTCCTCGCCCCGGAGCGGGACGGCCCACCGGACATCGACGTGGACATCGAGTCCGACCGTCGGGAGGAGGTGATCCAACACGTCTACACCCGCTACGGCCGGGAGCACGCCGCGCAGGTCGCCAACGTCATCTCCTACCGGCCTCGGTCGGCGGTACGGGACGTGGCCAAGGCGTTCGGCTTCTCGCCCGGTCAGCAGGACGCCTGGAGCAAGCAGATCGACAGGTGGGGGTCCGTCGCCACGGTCGACGTCGAGGGCATCCCGGAGCAGGTGGTGGAGTACGCGAACGAGTTGCAGACGTTCCCCCGGCACCTGGGCATCCACTCCGGCGGCATGGTGATCTGCGACCGACCGGTGATCGAGGTCTGCCCGGTGGAGTGGGGGCGGATGCCCGGCCGCAGCGTCCTGCAGTGGGACAAGGACGACTGCGCCGCCGTCGGCCTGGTGAAGTTCGACCTGCTCGGGCTCGGCATGCTCTCCGCGCTGCACTACGGCTACGACATGATCGGTGAGAGCCTCGACCTGGGTGACATGACCCTGGACGACCCGGAGGTCTACGACATGCTCTGCCGGGCCGACTCGGTAGGGGTGTTCCAGGTGGAGAGTCGCGCCCAGATGGCCACCCTGCCCCGGCTCAAGCCCCGCGAGTTCTACGACCTGGTGGTCGAGGTGGCGCTGATCCGTCCCGGCCCGATCCAGGGCGGCTCGGTGCACCCGTTCATCAGGCGCAAGAACGGCCAGGAGCCGGTGACCTTCGCGCACCCGCTGATGCGCAACGCGCTGGAGAAGACCCTGGGTGTGCCGCTGTTCCAGGAGCAGTTGATGCAGCTCGCCATCGACCTGGCCGGCTTCGACGCGGCCGAGGCCGACCAGCTACGCCGGGCGATGGGCGCGAAACGCTCGGTCGAGCGGATGACCCGCATCGCCGACCGGCTCTACGCCGGGATGGCCGAGCGGGGCATCACCGGCGAGCTGGCCGACGACGTCTACCGCAAGCTCACCGCGTTCGCCAGCTACGGCTTCCCGGAGAGCCACGCGATGAGCTTCGCCTACCTGGTGTACGCCAGCTCCTGGCTCAAGCGCTACCACCCGGCGCCGTTCCTGGCGGCGCTGCTCAACGCCCAGCCGATGGGCTTCTACTCCCCGCAGACCCTTGTCGACGACGCCCGCCGGCACGGGGTGGAGGTCCGTCGCCCGGACATCAATGCCAGCGGAGCTCTGGCGGTGCTGGAGTCCACCCCGGACACCCGGTGGGGCAGCGGGCCGGGGGAGCCGCCGCACGCCTGGGGGCTGGGCGGCCCGGCCGTCCGGCTGGGGCTGTCCAGCGTGCGTACCCTCGGCGCCGACGTGGCGGAGCGGATCGAGGCCGAGCGGGCGGCCGGCGGGGCGTACCGCGACATGCCTGATCTGGCCCGGCGGGTCGGTCTCACCGCCGCGCAGCTGGAGGCGCTGGCCACCGCGGACGCCTTCGCCTGTTTCGGCCTGACCCGGCGGGAGGCGCTCTGGGCGGCCGGCGCGGCGGCCCAGGACCGACCGGGCCGGCTGCCCGGCACGGTGACCGGCGCGACGGCGCCCACGCTGCCCGGCATGGAGGCGGTGGATCGGCTGGTCGCCGACGTGTGGGCCACCGGGTTGTCACCGGAGAGCCACCCGGCCCGCTTCATCAGGGGTCAGCTCGACGTGCTCGGCGCGGTGCCGATCGCCCGGCTCGGCCGGGTGGAGCCCGGCCAACGGATCCGGGTCGGCGGCATCGTCACCCACCGGCAGCGTCCGGCGACCGCGGGCGGGGTCACCTTCCTCAACCTGGAGGACGAGACCGGGATGCTCAACGTCACCTGCTCGCCGGGGCTGTGGCAGCGCTACCGGCGGGTGGCGCGGACCAGCGCCGCGCTTGTGGTCCGGGGGCGACTGCAACGGCACGAGGGGGTGACCAACCTGGTCGCCGATCGACTGGACGCGATCGACCCGCCGGTCCGTCCCGCCTCCCGTGACTTCCGCTGAGACAGTGATCCACATTACGGTTTTCGACGCCTCCGAGCGGGAGACTCGTCCTGAACGGGCAGAGCGGCCCGTGATCCGTAAGGGGGAACGACAGTGCTGAGTAACCACACGTACACCGGTGGTGGAATCGCCAACGCCCGACGGACCCGGCTGGGCGCCGGCTGGATGCCGTCACACCTCGCCGACCCCCGCGAGTACGAAGTGACGAACGGTCCGGTGGCCAACGAGCGTCGATCCCGGGCCGAGGATGCGGTCGAGGGCACCGAGTCCTGACCACTAGGCTCGACCGGGTGGAGCAGACCCGAGGCCGGTTCGCCGTGCCGCCGCTGACCCCCCGTACCGCAGTGATCTGGTCGGTGCTGCGCGCCGAGCTGGACCGGCGCGGTGACGCCGAGCTCACGGTGCTGGACGTGGGCGGCGGCACCGGCGGTTTCGCCGTTCCGCTGGCCCGCGCCGGCCACCGGGTCACAGTCGTCGACGCGAGCCCGGACGCCCTCGCGGCGCTCACCCGTCGGGCCGCCGAGGCCGGGGTCGGCGACCGGGTCGTGGCCGTCCAGGGCGACGGCGACGCCCTGGCCGGGCTTGTCGAGCCGGCCGGTGTCGACCTGGTGCTCTGCCACGCCGTCCTGGAGGTCGTCGACGACCCCACGCCGGTGGTCGCCGCGCTCGCCACCGCGCTGCGCCCCGGTGGCGCGGTGAGCGTCCTGGTCGCGGGGCGGGCCGCCGCCGTGCTGGGCCGCGCCATGAACGGCCACCTGGAGGTCGCGGCGGCGCTGGCCGCCGACCCGGCCGGCAGCGCCGGGCCGCGCGACACGCTGCGCCGCCGCTACGACGCCCCCGGCGCCGCCGGGCTGCTCACCGCCGCCGGGCTCGCGGTCGAGGAGATCCACGGGGTACGCGTGCTGGCCGATCTGCTGCCGGCCGCGGTCGCCGACGGGCAGTCCGCGGCCCTGGTCGAGCTGGAACTGGCGCTGGCGGCGCAATCGCCGTACCGGGATCTTGCCGCCCAGCTGCACCTGTTCGCCCGCCGGCCGGCATGAGCGTCGCGCCGACCGGGCCGCCGCCGCTTACCGTCCTCGGCCCGACGGACGGCGGGGACCGGCTCGCCGACGTGCTGCCCAGCGCGCTCGCCGTGCTGGGCGTGCCCAGGTCGACCGACCCGCTCGGGCTCGTGCCCGCGTTGGCCGGGGTACGCCGGATCGCCGTCCTGCTTGTCGACGGGCTCGGCTGGTACCAGGTGCCGACCGCCGCGCCGTACGCGCCGACGCTCGCCGGGCTGGCCGCGACCGTGGGTCGGCCGCTCATCGCCGGCTTCCCGTCCACGACCCCGACCAGCCTGGTGACGCTGGGCACCGGCGTCGCGCCCGGCGCGCACGGGGTGCTCGGCTTCACCGTGCGGGTGCCCGGCACCGACCGGGTGCTCACGCACACCGACTGGGCCGCCGACCCGTCGCCGCTGCGTTGGCAGCCGGTGCCCACGCAGCTCCAACGGGCCCGCGCGGCCGGGGTGGCGGTGAGCGTGGTGAGCCGGCCGGAGTTCGGCGGCAGCGGGTTGACACTGGCCGCCAACCGGGGCGGCGACTTCCGGGGCGCCGCCGGCGCCGACGAGGTGGCGGCCACCATGCTCGCCGCGCTGTCCGCCGGCCCGGGGCCGACCCTGGTCTCCGGCTACCACGCCGACCTGGACCGGCACGGGCACCTCAGTGGCGTCGACTCGGCGCCCTGGCGGGTCGCCGCCACCGAGGTGGACAGCCTGCTCGCCCGGCTCGTCGACGGGCTGCCGCCGGACGCGGCGCTGCTGGTGACCGCCGACCACGGCCAGCTCGACGTGCCGCTGACGCACCGCTTCGACCTGGACACCGATCCACGGCTGCGCGACGGGGTCCGGGTGGTCGCCGGTGAGGCCCGGGTGCGCTACCTGCACGTCGAGCCGGGCGCGGTCGACGACGTGGTGGCCGCCTGGTCGGAGGTGCTCGGCGACGCGGCCCGGGTGCGTACCCGGGCCGAGACGGTGGCCTCCGGCTGGTTCGGGCCGGTGCCCGAGGAGCACCTGGAACGGATCGGCGACGTGGTGGTGACCTGCAACGACACGTACGCCGTCATGGCCAGCCGCACCGAGCGGCCGATGGCGTCGAAGCTGGTGGCCTACCACGGGGCGGACACCGCCGCCGAGTTGACAGTGCCGCTGCTGGTCGTCCGGGGCTGAGCGACGCGCGATCCGGGCCGGGCGTGGTCCGGGCCGGTGCGGCGCTCAGCCCGCGTGGTCCGGCCGGTCGGCCGGTGGTGCTGTCGTACCCCCGGGTTAACCTGCCGGGATGGGCCGCAGCCAGTCGTTGCCCCGGGGCGACGATCCGCGCTTCGGGCCGGACGCCGACGACTCCGCCAGCCCGATCCTGCACGTCGACATGGATGCCTTCTTCGCCGCCGTCGAGGTGCGCCGCCGCCCCGAGCTGCGCGGCAAGCCGGTCATCGTCGGCGGTGTGGGGCCGCGCGGCGTGGTCAGCTCGGCCAGCTACGAGGCCCGCCGGTACGGCGTCCGCAGCGCGATGCCGACCAGTCAGGCCCGTGCCCGCTGCCCCCACGCGGTCTACCTTCCTCCGGACTTCACCGCGTACACGGCCGCGTCCCGGGCGGTCATGCAGATCTTCCGGGACGTCACTCCGCTGGTCGAGCCGCTCTCCCTCGACGAGGCGTTCCTCGACGTGACAGGTGCCCGCAGACTGTTCGGCTCCCCGGCGACCATCGCCCGGCTGATCCGCCGTCGGGTCGCCGACGAGCAGGCGCTGACCTGCTCGGTCGGGGTGGCGCCGACCAAGTTCGTGGCCAAGCTGGGCTCCACCCGGGCCAAACCCGACGGCCTGCTGGTCGTGCCTCCGGGCCAGGTCCTCGACTTCCTGCACCCGCTTCCGGTGGACGCCCTGTGGGGGGTGGGGGAGCGCGCCTCCGAGGCGCTGCGCCGGCTCGGCCTGGCCACCGTCGGCGACCTCGCCGACGCCCCGGTGGGCATGCTGCGCCGGGCGGTGGGTGCGGCGTCCGCCGCGCACCTGCACGAGCTGGCCTGGGGCCGTGACCCGCGGCGCGTCAGCCCCGAGCAGATCGACAAGTCCATCGGCGCCGAGGTCACCTTCGACGTCGACGTGGC
This sequence comes from Micromonospora sp. NPDC049274, assembly GCF_040678875.1. Classification (NCBI taxonomy): domain Bacteria; kingdom Bacillati; phylum Actinomycetota; class Actinomycetes; order Micromonosporales; family Micromonosporaceae; genus Micromonospora; species Micromonospora sp. NPDC049274. The sequence continues at coordinate 49,591 of NZ_JBFAQS010000006.1, read as the reverse complement.
CGACCCGGTGGAGATCCGCCGCGCCCTGCTCGCGCTCAGCGCGAAGGTCGGCGTCCGGCTGCGCGGCTCCGGCCAGGTCGGGCGCACCGTCACTCTCAAGGTACGGCTGGCCGACTTCCGCACCGTCAACCGCTCCCGCACCCTCGGCGTGCCCACCGACACGGCCCGCGAGATGTTCGACACCGTCTGGGCGCTCTACACCGCACTCGACCCTGGGGAGCGGATCCGGCTCGTCGGTGTCCGGGTGGAGGGGCTCGCCCCGGCGCAGGGCGCTCCCCGCCAACTCACCCTCGGCGCGCCGGAGCGCGGTTGGCGGGAGGCGGAAGCTGCCGCGGACGCCGCCGCTGCCCGATTCGGGCGGTCCGTCATAGGTCCGGCCAGTCTGATGGGCGACCGTGACGCCCATCGAAAGGAAAATCCGCCCCACCCGTAGGTCGTCCCGCTTTCCGACGCGCGACCCCCCTCGTAGACTTGCGGGTAAGCAGCCGGTTGGCTGCCACGGTCTGTCGGCCCGAGTGGGCCCGACCAACGTGACCGGGGAGGAGTGCCGTGCCGCTCTCGGAGCACGAGCAGCGGCTGTTCGAGCAGATCGAGCGGTCGCTTGCCGAGGACCCCAAATTCGCCTCGGCCGTGCGCGCCAGCGATCCGCGCTTCCACGCGCGGCGTCGCCTGCTCGTCGCTGCCGGCGTGATCATCGCTGGCTTGGCTCTACTGGTCTATGGCGCGGTGATCAAGACTCCACCGCTGGCGGTGGCGGGCTTCGTCGTCATGCTGGCGTCGGCCGCGTACGCGGTGCAGTCGCACCGGCGGGCGCAGTCACCCGACCTGCACGTGGTGGGTGGCACGACGAGTCGTCGTCGTCCCCGCGGCGGCCGGTCCGGTCGCCGCCGGTCGATCCTGGACCGGATGGAAGACAGGTGGCGGCAGCGCCCGGAGGGGCACCGCTGAGCCCGTCCCGCCGCTGAGGCGGGCCGTACACCGCGACGAGCGGGTCGCCGGGAATACCCCGGCGACCACCGTCGTATCCGCGCGCCCGTTGCCCTCCGCGCGCCCGTTGCCCTCCGCGCGCCCGTTGCCCTCCGCGCGCCCGTCGCCCTCCGCGCGCGATGATCCACTCCGGGTCGCCGATGTGGGGCATCCAGACGTTCGGACCCACCCGCCTCGCCGATCTGGAGTCGATCAAACCGTTCGGGGCGACGGTCGGTGACCGCCGCCCCGAAGCTGACGGGCGTCGGTCAGCGGGCCGCCCGGTCGGCAAGCATCCGCCGCGGGTTCCAGCGCAGCAGCCGATAGCGGATCCGGCCGGTCAGCGCCACCAGACGGCCGGAGGCGTCCGCCAGGGCGATCCGCCAGCGCAGCAGCACCGACGGAGGCAGCACGTTGGCGATCAGTCGTGTCCGGCGATCCGCCCGGGTGGCGAGCGCCCCCCCGGACCGCGCGGAGAGCAGGCGGCAGCGGCTCGCCGGTCAGCGGGTCCCGCGCGTACCGGGCCCGCTCCTCCGCGCGGCCGAGCAGCCGCGCCGCCCCGACCGCCGCTGTGTCATCGGCGAGAGCTTCGCGGACCAGCCGGTCCGCGGTAGCCCGGGGCGTCTCGGTCTGGTCGACCCGGACCTTGAAATCGACGAGCGTGTCCAGCAGTTCGGCCCAGGCGGCGTGCGCGTCCGCGCGGGCGCGGCTCGCGTCCGCCTCAACCACCATCACACGCCCGCCGTCGGCCGGCTGCGTGTCAGCGGGGACGGCGGTGGCCGCCGTGGCGTCCGCCCGGCCGGCCCGCCGTCGGCGCAGCGCCCGTCGACGAAGCGCCGGCACCGCCAGCAGCGCCAGCAGGGCCAACACGCCCGCCGTCCACCATGGCCAGACCGGCGGCTGCTCGGCCGGCTTCTCACCGCCGAGGGAGAGCCCGGAGTCGGTGTCGCGGTCGGCGTTGTCCGGGCCGGCCGGCCCCGCCGACGAGTCCGGACCCGTCGGGCTGTCCGTGGCGCCCGTCTCCGGGGTGGAAGGCTCGGGCGCGTCAGTGTCCGGAGCCCAGGCCGACCGGGTGGAACCGGGCACGCCGTACGCCGGGGTGGCGTCGAACGGCACCCAGCCGATCTGGTCGAAGAAGACCTCGGTCCAGGCGTGCAGGTTGAGGTTCGTCAGCGTGTACGTGTTGCCGTCGCGCTTGCTGCCATTGGTGAACCCGAACGCGACCCGGGACGGGATCCCTGCCGCACGGACCAGCCAGGCCATGGCTGCCGCGTACTGCTGGCAGTAGCCGACCTTGTTGGTCAGGAAGTTGACGATGTCCTGGCCGCTGCTGCCGCTCTCGGTGCTGAGCCGGTAGCTGAACCCGTTGTCCGCCGAGAAGTGCTGGTAGATCGCGAGCACACGGTCGTAGTCGGTGCGCTTGCCCTGGGTCAACCCCTGGACCAACTCCTCCACCTCGGGCACCGGCCCGGGGGTGGCGGTGAACTGGCGACGGACCGGGTGGTCGGCAGGCAGCGGCGCAGCGGCCCGCAGCGCCGCCGGCGTGTACGTCGAGCGGACGTAGTCGAAGGAGTACTTCCGGCCGGGGGATTTTTCCCGGTTGGAGAAGACGACCTGCCGATCGGAGTCGTAGAGCCAGTTGCCGTTGAGGTCCTTGGTGCGCACCGGCTCGGCGTACACCGGCATGAGGGACATGTTGAGGTTCTTGGTGACCTCGACGGTCGCCTGGTAGCGGGCCTGCTGCACCCCCGGGCCGGGCCGCGTCTTCGGTTCCGGCAGATCCCGGTTGGCCGGACTGCCACTGGGGCTGCGGGCCTGGAAACCACTCGGGCGCAGCTCGTCGGCCACCGCGTAGCGCAGGTAGAAGGGATCCGGCTCGGACGTGGTCACCTTGACCAGGTCGGCCACCTCGGACTGGTTGAGCTGGCCGGCGAGCGACGCGAACAGGTCGATCCGGCCGGACGAGCCGCCCGCGCCCCGGCCGGTGCCGCTGCCGTTACCCGTGCCGCCGGAGAGCGTGTCGAGCAGTCCGCCGGTCATGCCGGGCACCGCCAGCGGCAGCGCCACGGCCACCACCACGCCGACCACGGCGAGCCGACGGCCGGCGGAGGCCAACGGCGACGCCTCCCACACGTCGACGTCACGGCCGTCGCCGGTGAACCGCCTTCCGAACCGGCGGACCCGGTCGACGTTGTCGGTGACCAGCAGCCACAGGTAACCGGCGGCGCCCACCACGAACGGGACCGGGGGGACGCTGTCCACGTAGACGGCCACGGGCACCGAGTAGATCGCGAGCATCGGCAGCCCGGCCAGCGCGGGCCGCCGCAGCCCCACCGCCAGCACGTCCACCAGCACGGCCACACCGCCGACGCCGAGCACGGTGATGAACAGCAGCGGGTCCGTGTCCGGAACTTCGACGCCGTACGAGCGCATGTCCTGCATCGAGCCGGTGAGCAGGTCCGCGAAGTGCCCGATCGTGGCCGGCATGGGCAGGAAGGCCAGCAGCTCGCCGCCGCTGGGGAACAGCCAGGTCAACGCGAGCAACAGGGCGGCCAGCATGCCGAGCACCTGGCCCCACAGGGGGGCCCGGACGAGCCGCGTCAACGCGGCGACCCCGGCCACGACGGCGACCGTGATCGCGCACTGGACCAGCCACGTCCAGGTCTGGAAGATGGCCGACAGCGGCGCCGCGGCGAGCAGTGTCGCGGCGGCCGCCACCGCGCCGGTGTTCCGGCTGGCGGTCATGAGGGGAACCTTCCGTTCATCGCACGCCGCCGGCGACCGTCTCGGCCAGCGCGGCGCGCAGGGCGAAGCCCTGGGATCCTCGGCCGGCCTGCGGCCACAGCGCGGGCAGCCGGCTGCCGTGGTCGACACCGACCACCCGCCAGCCGCTGCGCACCATGGCGAGCACGGCAGCGCCGTGTGCGTGCTCCGCCTCGGCGCGGGCCTTCTCCGGGAGGCTCAGCCAGGTGGAGCTGTCCAACAGGAAACCGACGCAGGTCGCGCCGTTGCCCCGCAGCCCGGCCAGCAACTCGGCCTCGGCGACGCTCACCGTTCCGAACAGCCCGATGATCAGGCCGCCGTCGGCGCGCTGCCGGACCCGCTGCACCAGTTCGGCCAGCTCGGCCCGCTGGTCCAGCCGCACCTCGGCCAGGTGGTCCAGCAGCACACCGTCGCCGCCACCCTCGGAGGCGTCCACGTCGGCACCCGAACCGGTGACCAGACGCAGCTTGTAGCCGGCCTGCCGCAGGTGCACGGCGACGCTCGCGGCGGCGGAGACCGCCCACTCGAAACTCGCCGTCGGGCCGTCGCCCCGGTGGCCGTACGCGCGGGTGTCCAGGACGACAGTGGCCCGACTCTCCCAGGGCTGCTCCTCCCGGCGCACCATCAGCTCGCCGGTGCGCGCCGTGGACTTCCAGTGCACCCGGCGCAGGTCGTCGCCGCGGCGGTACTCCCGGGTCGCCGCGTCGTCCTCACCGTGCACGGCCACCGAACGCGCCCGGCTGTCGCCGCTGCCCGCGTACTCCCCGGGGAGCCGGACCGACGGCAGGGGGGTGACCTGCGGGATGACCGTCAGGTGGTCGGTGCTGGGAAAGGCCCGGGTGAGCTCGCAGAGACCGAACGGGTCGGTCATCCGGACCACCAGCGGGCCCACGTCGTACCGGCCCCGCACGTCGGCGCGGACCGTGTACGCCACGGAGCTGGCCTGGTGCGCGCCGAGCCGCTCCAGCACGACCCGGGGTCGGCTGCCCAGCGCGTAGGGCAGCCGGTCCTCCAGCAGCAGGGTGCCGGTGGGCAGCCGGGAGAGGTTCTGCAGGCGCAGAACCACCCGGGAGTTGGCCCCGACCGGAACCCGGTGCGGGTCCAGCGACCGGTTACAGGCCAGCTTGTAACGGCTGCGACCCACGTAGGCGGCGGCCAGCAGCGGCAGGACGGCCAGCAGCACGGCCACCCGGAGCAGGTCCTTCTCGCCCAGGATGAGGGCCGAGATCGCCGCCGCGATCGCGGCCGCCAGGAACGAGCGCCCGCGGGTGGTCAGCCCGCGCAGCCCGGCACGCACGTCACGGCCTCCGCGGCTCGTAGGGCGCGCGACCGTTTCCGGTGGCGGGCCGGGTGTCGTAGGGGTTGCGTTGCCTGTCGTGCGGCAACGGCAGTCGGTGCACCAGCTCGGAGACGATCGCGTCGGTGGTGCGTCGGGCGAGCTGCGCGTCGGCCGTCGGGATGATCCGGTGCGCGAGCACCGGCACCGCCAGGGCCTGCAGGTCGTCGGGGAGGACGTAGTCGCGGCCCTCCAGCGCGGCGACCGCCCGTGCCGTGCGCAGCAGTTGCAGGGTCGCCCGGGGGGACGCGCCCAGCCGCAGGTCGGGGGCCTCACGGGTCGCGGTGACCAGGTCGATGGCGTACTGCTTGACGGCGTCCGCGACGTGCACCTGCCGGACGGTGGCGATGAGCTGCCGGACGATGTCCGCGTCGGAGACCGCGCGCAGCTCGTTCAGCGGGTCGGTGCCGCCGTGCCCGTCCAGCATGGCCAGCTCGGCGCCGGCGTCCGGGTAACCCATCGCGATCCGGGCGGTGAACCGGTCGCGCTGCGCCTCGGGCAGCGGGTACGTCCCCTCCATCTCGATCGGGTTCTGAGTGGCGATGACCATGAACGGGGTCTGCAGCTGGTAGGTCACGCCGTCGACGGTGACCTGCCGTTCCTCCATGCACTCCAGCAACGCCGACTGGGTCTTCGGCGAGGCCCGGTTGATCTCGTCGCCGACGACCAGGTTGGCGAAGACCGCTCCGGGGCGGAACTCGAAGTCGTGGGTCTCCTGGTTGTAGACGCTGACGCCTGTGACATCGCTGGGCAGCAGGTCGGGGGTGAACTGGATCCGGCGCACCGTGCAGTCGATGGACCGTGCGAGGGCCTTGGCCAGCTTGGTCTTGCCGACGCCGGGAACGTCTTCGATGAGGAGGTGGCCCTCGGCGAGCAGGACGGCCAGGGCCAGCCGCACGGTGGCGGTCTTGCCCTCGATGACCTGCTCGATGTTGGCCACGATGGCCTCGCTGGCGGCGCGGAACTCGTCGTGCGGCAACCGGCCGCCCACCTCGTCCCAGGTCTGTTGTGTCACGGGCCTCCTCCTCGTCGCCGTCACGGCAGCTCTGTAGAGAGCACCTGGACCCGCCGTTGGGTTCGCGACGTCGAGCCTCGTATGCCGCAGGATTCTCACTGGCCTCTCAGGCTAACCATGTTTGTCGTTATCGCCGACCCCCGCAGGTAGTCCGCCGCTTACGGGCGGATATTCGCCGAGTTGGGGGATCGACCCGCTGTCACCCCACGCCCCGACGACCCGTACGGCAACGCGGTACACTGCCGGACATGGCCGGAGTCTTCCTGCTTCTTACCGGGCCGTGCTGATGCGCTGAAGGCGCGACAGCACGGCGGCCCCTCCTGCGCGAGGGGCTTTTTTGTGCCCGCCGCCGGTCCGGCCCGGTGGTGCCGAGACGAAGCGAAGCGAAGCGAGGAGAGACGATGAGTGAGGCAGCCGCACCGGCGGGCGACATTCCCCCGTTCCGGTACACCGCGGCCCTGGCCGACGAGATCGAGACCCGTTGGCAGGACACCTGGGCGCGCGAGGGCACCTTCCACGCACCGAACCCGACCGGTCCGCTGGCCGATCCGGGCCACCCCCGGGCCGGGGCGGAGAAGCTGTACGTGCTGGACATGTTCCCCTACCCGTCCGGCGCCGGCCTGCACGTCGGCCACCCGCTGGGCTACATCGGCACCGACTGCTTCGCCCGCTACCAGCGGATGGCCGGCCGCAACGTGCTGCACGCGATGGGGTTCGACGCGTTCGGCCTGCCCGCCGAGCAGTACGCGGTGCAGACCGGCACCCACCCCCGGACCACCACTGTCGCGAACATCGAGCGGTACAAGACGCAGCTGCGCCGGCTGGGGCTGGCCCACGACGAGCGCCGCTCGGTGGCGACCATCGACACCGACTTCTACCGCTGGACGCAGTGGATCTTCCTGCAGATCTTCAACTCCTGGTACGACCGCGACGCCGGCAGGGCCCGGCCGATCGCCGAGCTGATCGCCGAGTTCGAGGGCGGTAACCGGCCCACCCCGGATGGCAGGCCCTGGGCCGAGCTGAGCGTCGCCGACCGCCGCGCAGTCGTCGACGACCACCGGCTGGCGTACGTGTCGGAGGCCCCGGTCAACTGGTGCCCGGGGCTGGGCACCGTGCTGGCCAACGAGGAGGTCACCGCCGACGGCCGCTCCGACCGGGGCAACTTCCCGGTCTTCAAGCGCAACCTGAAGCAGTGGAAGATGCGGATCACCGCCTACGGTGACCGGCTGCTGGACGACCTGGACGCGCTGGACTGGCCCGAGCCGATCAAGCTGATGCAGCGCAACTGGATCGGTCGCTCGCAGGGCGCGCACATCGACTTCCCGACCGCCCTGGCCCCGGTGCGTGTGTTCACGACCCGCCCGGACACCATCTTCGGTGCGACCTACATGGTGCTGGCGCCCGAGCACGAGCTGGTCGACGCGCTGGTGCCGGCCGCCTGGCCGGAGAGCACGAAGGACGCCTGGACCGGCGGGCACGCCAGCCCTCGGGCGGCTGTCGAGGCGTACCGCAAGGCCGCCGCCGCGAAGACCGACGTCGAGCGGCAGTCCGACAGCAAGGAGAAGACAGGCGTCTTCATCGGCGCGTACGCCACCAACCCGGTCACCGGTGGGCAGATCCCGATCTTCATCGCCGACTACGTGCTGGCCGGCTACGGGACCGGCGCGATCATGGCGGTGCCGGCGCAGGACGAGCGGGACTGGGCGTTCGCCGAGGTCTTCGAGCTGCCCATCGTGCGTACCGTGCAGCCGGCGGAGGGCTTCGACGGCAAGGCGTACACCGGGGACGGCCCGGCGATCAACAGCGCCGCGCCCGAGCGCGGCCTGGACCTGAACGGCCGGGGGATCGCCGACGCCAAGGCGACGATCATCGCCTGGCTGGAGGCGAACGGGCACGGCACGGGCGCGGTGACCTACCGGCTGCGCGACTGGCTGTTCTCCCGGCAGCGCTACTGGGGTGAGCCGTTCCCGATCGTCTACGACGAGACCGGTGCCGCCATCGCGCTGCCGGAGGAGATGCTGCCCGTCGAGCTGCCCGAGGTGGACGACTTCTCCCCGAAGACGTTCGACCCGGACGACGCGGGCTCCAACCCGGAGACCCCGCTGTCGCGGCGGCGGGACTGGGTCGAGGTCGAGCTGGACCTGGGTGACGGGCCGAAGCGCTACACCCGGGAGACCAACGTGATGCCGCAGTGGGCCGGCTCCTGCTGGTACGAGCTGCGCTACCTGGACCCGACCAACAGCGAGCGGTTCGTCGACGCCGAGAACGAGCGGTACTGGATGGGCCCGCGCGGCGAGGGCGACTGCGGGGGCACCGACCTGTACGTCGGCGGCGCCGAGCACGCCGTGCTGCACCTGCTGTACGCGCGGTTCTGGCACAAGGTGCTGTTCGACCTGGGGCACGTCTCGTCGTTCGAGCCGTTCCGCAAGCTGTTCAACCAGGGCATGATCCAGGCGTACGCGTACACCGACTCGCGCGGCAGCTACGTGCAGGCCGAGGAGGTCGTCGAGCGCGACGGCGCGTACTACCTGGGCGACCTGACGGTCAACCGCGAGTACGGCAAGATGGGCAAGTCGCTGAAGAACGTGGTGACCCCCGACGACATGTGCGCCGCGTACGGCGCCGACACCTTCCGGGTGTACGAGATGTCGATGGGCCCGCTGGAGGTGTCCCGTCCCTGGGAGACCCGGGCGGTGGTCGGCTCGTACCGGTTCCTGCAGCGGGTGTGGCGGGCGATCGTCGACGAGCAGACCGGGGCGCTGCGGATCACCGAGGCCCCGGCCGACGAGGCGACCCGCCGGCTGCTGCACAAGGTGATCGACGGGGTCCGCGGCGACATGGACGGCATCCGGTTCAACACCGCGATCGCCAAGCTGATCGAGCTGACCAACGGGCTGACCCGACTGTCGGCCACGCCCCGCGAGGTGGCCGAGCCGCTGGTGCTGATGGTGGCGCCGTTCGCCCCGCACGTCGCCGAGGAGCTGTGGCGCAAGCTGGGCCACGACACCTCGCTGACGTACGCGGACTTCCCGACCGCCGACCCGGCGCTGCTGGTGGCCGAGACGGTGACCTATCCGGTGCAGGTCAACGGCAAGGTCCGTGGCCGCGTCGAGGTCCCCGCCGACGCCTCCGAGGAGACCGTCCGCGCGGCGGCCTTGGACGCGGTGGCGGCCGTGCTGGCGGGCAAGGAACCCCGCAAGGTCATCGTGGTCCCGGGCCGGCTGGTCTCGGTCGTCGCCTGACCAGAGCGGCGCTATAACCACGGGCCGGCGCTACCGAGCGTGACCTCGTCGGAGGCGGACGCCGCGACGAGCGCTATGACTCAGAGGTATAAATATGCCTCTGAGTCATAGCGCCCACCGGCTGTGTCGCCCCGGCGCGACGCGCTGTCACGCGGTCAACGCCATCGCCACGACGCCGCGGTGGGCGCGCAGCCAGTCGTGCCAGCGGCGTACCCCGTCGGCCGCGCCCGCGTCGCGCAGCCGGCGCATGCCCGGCTCGTCGCGGTCGGCGCCGGCCTCGATGCCGCGCCAGGTCTGCTCGATCTGCCCGAGCATCACGTCGACCAGCTCCGCTCGGGGCAGAGCCCGGGGGCCGGTCGCGTCGTAGGCGTCGCAGAGGACGCGACACCGCCGGCCCAGCTCGGCGGGATCGGCGCCCTCGCCCAGCGGAGCCCAGTGCCAGCCGGCGAACGCCACGTCCTCGATCCGCCGGCCCGGCGCGGCCAGATCCCAGTCGATGAAGGACACGGGCAACAGGCCGGCGGGGAAGTGGCGGTACACGGTGTTCTTCGGTGACAGGTCGCGGTGACACACCGTCTCGGCGTCGCCGGCCAGGTCGGTGCCCGCACACGCGTCGTGCAGCCGGCGGATCAGCTCGGCCAGCCGCACCAGCGCCGGGTCGGCGAAGAACCCGGGATCCTCGGAGTTCCGCCACGGCACCTGCCCCGGAACGTAGCTGAGCACCTGCCGGCCGCGTTCGTCGACGCCGAGGTGGCGGGGCGCGAGGTCCGCGCCCACCTCGGCCAGGTGGCGCAGCAGCGCACCGACGAAGTCCAGATTGACGGGCGGGGTACGTCGTACCGTGTCGCCGATCCGGACCACGTCGGCGACGTATCCGCCGGTGAGCGGCTCCTCGGCGTCGACGCCGTCGGTCAGCCGGGGCACGCTCAGGCCGGGATCCGGCGGCGGCGTCGTTCGCCGCGCCACCACTTGTGGACGAGCACGAGGCTGGCGATCAGGCCGAGGCTGGAGGGGGCGGCGGCGTACCAGTTGATGTGGCCGGGGGAGCTCACGGCCGCGCCGATCGCCGCGTAGCCGAACGCGGTCGGCGCGGAGGCGATCACACTGCCGGCCAGGAACGGCAGCACCCGGGCACCGGTCGTGCCGTAGCCGTAGCTGACCAGCCCGAAGCCGGCGATCGGCAGCAACCGGACGGTGATCACGCCGACCACGCTCTGCCGGGCGAACCAGCCGTCGAGGCGGGCCAGGCGCCCCCGGACCCGTTCGGCGACGAACTCCCGGCCGAGCAGCCGGCCGACAGTGAACCCGATCGCCGCCGCCACCAGCGCCGCCCCCAGGGCGTACGCGGCGCCCTCCAGCGGGCCGAAGATCGCGCCCGCGGCGAGCGTGATGAAGGTACGGGGGACCAGCGCCACCAGCAGCAGCGCGCCCCCAAGGATCGCCGCCACCGGGGCGAAGTCACCCAGCCGGTCGGCCAGCAGCGGTAGCTGCGCCGGATCCGGCCGGGGCACCAGGAGCAGCAGCAGTCCGCAGGCGCCGATCAGCAGGACGAGCAGGGCGAACCGGGCGGCCGACGGCTGCCGGAGCAGCCGCCGGACGGCTCGGATCATGCCCGGGCGGGGGCCACTGCGGAGCGGCGCTCGTTGCGCAGCCGGTCCGACCAGGTGTCGTCCAGCGGGGGGAGCTGGTGTGCCCCGGTGGCCCAGCGCAGCAGCAGGTCGGCCAGGGCCGGGTTGCGGGCCAGCGCCGGGCCGTGCGAATACGTGCCCAGCAGCTTGCCGCGCCACGCGCCCTCGGTGGCGCCGTCGTTGCCGATCCCGGTGGTGACCCGGGCGAGCGGTGCGACCTCCGGGCCGAGGTGCGTGCGACCGCCGTGGTTCTCGAAGCCGGTCAGCGGGGGCAGGCCCAGCCGGGGGTCGATCTCACCGGCCAGCTCGCCGACGGCCCGGCTCTCGCCCCGGTCGGAGCGCAGGTCGAGCAGCTCCAGCCCGCGACACTGCACGCCCTTGGCGAAGAAGGAGGTGCCGAGCAGTTGGTAACCGGCGCAGACGCCGAACACCACCGACCCCTGGGCGACCGCCCGGTGCAGGCCGCCGTCGGCGATCAGCCGCTGGGCGCCCAACGCCTGGGGGCCGTCCTCGCCGCCGCCGACCAGGTAGATGTCGGCGGTCGCGGGCAGCCGCTGGTCGGAGCGGACCTCCAGCACCTCGACCGGCATGCCGCGCTGGCGGGCCCGGCGGGCGAGGATCAGGGCGTTGCCCCGGTCGCCGTAGGTGGACAGCAGGTCGGGGTAGATCCAGACGATGCGCAGACTCTCAGATGACACGGTCCAACTCCGCTCGAATGTCCTGGAACGCGGTGTAGTTCGCGATGACCTCCAGTCGCCCGGGCGGGACCGACCGGAGCGCGTCGTCGAACGTGCGGACGTGCTGGAACGGGACGTCGTTGACGTCCAGTCGAACCGCCAGGTCGTATGCCCGGTCGCCGGTGATCAACACCTGCCGGCCACGGAGCGGGGCGAAGTCGACGTCGTAGAGCCAGGAGGTGTCCAGACCGTCGGGGTCGCGCGCGTTGATGGAGAGCAGTGTCGGCGCCTCGTCGGCCATGTCGAAGGCCTCCAGCCAACTGGCCGGGTTCTTGGCCAGCAGCAGCCGGATGTTGCGCCCGTCCTTGTCGACCTGCGCGTACCGGCCGGCAACCGAGGTGACGATGCCGAGGCGGGACACCGCGTCGACCGGGCGTACGCCGAACTCGGCGGCCACCGCCAGCGCGGTCGCCGCGTTGCCGAGGTTGACCTTGCCGGGTAGTTGGAGGGAGACCTTGTGCCAGGCGCCGGTGGGGTCGAGCACGCCCTCGTCCTCGACGACCCAGTGCGGCTCCGGTCGGCGCAGCGCGCAGCCGGTGCACCACCACTGCTCGCCGGAGCGCTGGATCGTGGAGCCGCACTCCGGGCAGACCCAGGAGTCGTCGTGCCAGCGCTGGCCGGCGCTGAACCAGGTCACGTGCGGCGGGTTGATGCCCCGGGCGGGGTCACCCGGCGGGGTGGCGGCCCACACCACGAGCGGGTCGTCGGCGTTCGCCACCACCCGTACGTTCGTGTGCCGGACCAGGGCCGCGCGCCAGAGCTGCGCCATCATGGCGACCTCCTTGGCCCGGTCCAGCTGGTCGCGGGAGAGGTTCAGCAGCGCGACCACGTGCGGCTCGGTCGCCTCCAGCACCTGGGCCAGGTAGTGCTCGTCGACCTCCAGCACCGCGTACGGGGTGCTGCCGGCCTTCGCCAGCGCCGAGGTGTGCCCGCTGGGCATGTTGGCGCCGAAGGAGTTGGTGGCGACCCGGCCGAGCACGCCGACCGCGGCGGAGGTCAACCGGGTGGTGGTGGTCTTGCCGTTGGTGCCGGAGACGAGCGCGATGGCGCGTCCGGCCGACAGGTGCGCCAGCAGGTCCGGGTCGATCTTCAGCCCGATCCATCCGCCGATCACCGATCCGTCGCCACGGCCGGCGGCCCGGGAGAGCGCCGCGGCGGTCCGTGACACGGAGCTGGCCACCTTGGCCCGTAGGGGCATTTTCGCGTCCGTCACGCGAGCGAGGTTACCGGACCGCCCGCCTCACCAGATCGCCGCCGACGGTGAACCGTTCGGCCGTGGCATCCGTGCGGGAAGGCGGATCGCGCTCCACCGGACGGAGTCGATCTATGTCGGAAAGCGGACCACGCCGGGCGGGCGCTGGCACCCTCCACTCCGCTCCACCCCGTGTGACGTGCGGTTTTGCAGGCGGATCGGACGCGCCACGCGGGCGAATCTGGTTGCAGGTGGAGGGAAGTGGAGTAAGGTGGGGCCCAATGGTGAGGCCGGGAGGGCTCACCGGCCCGGGGGGTCAGCGGCGCCGCGAACGCCGCTCAAGGGCGAGGGGGTAGGGCCGGATGTTCCTCGGCACCCACACTCCGCGCCTGGACGACAAAGGCCGGTTGATCCTTCCGGCCAAGTTCCGGGATGAGCTGGCGGGGGGTGTCGTGGTCACCAAAGGGCAGGATCGTTGCCTCTATGTCTTTCCGACACCCGAGTTCCAGCGGATCGCGGAGCAGTTGCGCGCGCAGCCGATGACGCACAAGGCGGCCCGGGCCTACAGCCGGGTCTTCTTCGCCAGCGCGCACGACGAGGTGCCGGACAAGCAGGGCCGCGTGACGATTCCGGCACATCTTCGCCAGTACGCCGCGCTCGACCGTGACCTGGTGGTCATCGGCGCGAGCACGCGGGTGGAGATCTGGGACAGGGTCGCCTGGGAGACCTACCTCGCCGAGAGCGAAGACGACTTCGCCGACATCGAGGAGGGGGTGCTGCCCGGCGGTCTGTAGGGCGGAACGGCGCCCGACGTACTGCGAGATCTCCAGCCGCTTTCGAGTTCCTGGCACCCCTTCCCCGGTGCCAGGCGCACGATCCAGTCATCGGGCGACGGCCTGGTGTCGGGCGGGAGCGGATGGGGATCTGGCGGTACGACGGCAGCGCCGTCGCCACGACAGGCGCGTGAACAGAACGGACGTTTCAACCAGTGGGGGTCAACATGGGGGAGTTGCGCGGCACGCATGTGCCGGTGCTGCTCGAGCGGTGTCTCGAGCTGCTGGCCCCCGCGCTGGGTCGAGGCGGCCGGACGGTGCACGTCGACGCGACGCTCGGCCTGGCCGGGCACGCGGAGGCGGTGCTGGAGGCGCACCCGGAGACGGTCCTGATCGGGCTCGACCGGGACACCGAGGCGCTCGCTCACGCGCGGGTCCGGCTGGCGCGGTTCGCCGACCGGGTGCACCTGGAGCACGCCGTCTACGACGAGCTGCCCGAGGTGCTGGAGCGGCTGGGCTATCCGGGCATCGACGGGATCCTGTTCGACCTGGGTGTCTCGTCGCTGCAACTGGACGCGCCCGACCGCGGGTTCGCCTACGCCCAGGACGCGCCGCTGGACATGCGGATGGACCAGACGCAGGGGGTGACCGCCGAAGAGGTGGTCAACACGTACGCCCATCCGGATCTGGCCCGGGTGCTGCGGGTGTACGGCGAGGAGAAGTTCGCCGGCCGGATCGCCTCGGCGATCATCCGGGAGCGGGAACGCGCCCGGATCACCTCGTCCGCGCGGTTGGCGGAGCTGGTCCGGGACTCCATTCCGGCGCCAGCGCGACGAACGGGCGGACACCCGGCAAAGAGAACGTTTCAGGCTTTACGGATCGAGGTAAACAGAGAGCTGGCAGCGCTGGAGACGGCGCTGCCGTCCGCGCTCGACGCCTTGACCGTGGGTGGTCGCATGGTGGTCCTGTCCTACCACTCGCTGGAGGACCGGCTCACCAAGGTGGCGCTCGCGGACCGGGTCCGCAGTAAGGGCCCGATCGACCTCCCGGTCGAGCTGCCCGGGTCTGGTCCGACGTTCCGGCTGCTCAGCCGGGGCGCGGAACTACCCGGGGAGGCGGAGGTCGCCGCGAACCCGCGTGCCGCCTCCGTGCGGCTGCGGGCAGCGGAACGACTCGATCCGAACGCGACAGAGCAGGGGCGGACCGACCGCGAACGGTCCCGCCGCAGGGTGAAGGGGATGCACCAGCCGGGCACGGGGTCAGCCTGATCCGTGGGGGATCAGGGGCGCCGGCCCGGTAGAGGGACGGATGTTGAGGGGGAGGGGACATGAACATTGACAAGCGCGACCGCCGGGACGTCACCGGCGGCGGGCAGCGCGCACCGCGGTCGGGGGGCCGGACCGCGGCGGAGCGAGCCCCGCGCGTGGGGAACGGTACGCCACGCATCGATCGAGTCAACCGGCAGGGGGAGGCTCGCGCCCGGGGGGCGCGCGAGTTCCCGACCCAGGGCAGCGCCGCGCTGCGTCCGGCCGAGAAGGCCGGCGCGGCGGCGACCGCTCGCTCGCCCCGGCTGCGGGTGGCGCCGCCGCCGCCGGTGTCGGTGCCGCGTGCGCCGTTCGCGGCGCTGATCGTGGTGCTTGTCGTCGGCGGGGTGCTCGGCATCCTGGCGGTCAACACCAAGATCAATGAGAACGCGTTCCGGCTGGAAAAGCTGCAGCAGCAGCAGTCCCGACTGGACCTGGAGAAGCAGCAGCTCGACAAGCAGATCGCCGACGCCAAGGCGCCGGGCAACCTGACCGCCGAGGCGCGTCGCCTGGGCCTGGTGGACGCCGGTGAGCCGGCGTACATCCGGATGCCGGACGGCAAGCCCATCGGCGTGCCGAAGCCGGCGACCGGCGAGCCGTCGGTCACCAGCCAGGGCGCGGGAGGCTGACCGGTGTCACCGAGGTCGGACGAGCCGCGCCGGGATCCCACGGGGTCCCGGCGCGGCTCTTCGCGTGCGGCCGGTTCGCCCGACGAGGAGTCGCGGGCCGGCGAGCAGGGCATCGGGGGCATCTCCGGCGCCCGGGCGTACACCCCGAGGGGTCGGACCGTCCGCGAGGGCACACCGGCGCGCGGTGGGGCCGCCGAGCAGCGGCGTACCCCGCGCAGCACCCGGTCCGGCGACCCGTTCCGGCCGGCGTTGCAGGTGCTCGACGGCGGCCGGGCCGCCGCCCGATCGGGCCGGCGGGACGCTCCGGCGGCCGGCCGGGGCGGCGTCGTGCGGACCGTCGCGCCGCGTACCCCGCGCGGCCCGGCCGGCGACGAGCCGCCGCCGCGCCGCCGCACCACGCCGCGCGCGCCCGGCCGCGCCGACCGACCGGCGGCCCGGCGACCGTCCCGTAAGCCGCCGCGCCCGCCCAAGCTCGCCGACCCGCGGCTACGGCTGCGTCTGGGCACCGTGCTCACCCTGACGCTCTTCGCCGTCATCGGCGTGCGGTTGATCTTCCTGCAGGCGGTCGACACCCCGGCGTACGCCGGTGGTGGCGTCGCCGACCGGACCCGCACGGTCGAGCTGCCCGCGCCGCGCGGCGCGATTTACGATTTCCGGGGCGAGCCGCTGGCCCACAGTGTCGAGGCGCGGTACGTGTTCGCCGACCCGACCCTGATCGAGGACCGGACCAACCCCGGGTGGATCGGCGCCGACGCCACCGCGAAGGCGCTCTCTCCGCTGCTGGGCATTCCGGTGTCGAAGCTCACCGAGCTGATGAAGCCCCGCAAGCTGGAGAACGGCATCCAGTCCCGTTTCGAGTACCTGGCCCGGGGGGTGGAGATCCCGACGGCCAAGCAGGTGCAGGCTCTGGACCTGCCCGGCATCGGGGTGCACCGCGACGAGCGCCGGGAGGTGCCCGGCGACGACCTGGCGGCCAACCTGATCGGCTTCACCAGCCAGGACATGGTCGGGCTGGAGGGGTTGGAGGCCCGCTACGACGACCTGCTCGCCGGGCAGGACGGCAAGCGGGTGTACGAGGCCGGCCTCGGTGACCTCGCCGCGCCGATCCCGGGTGGCTACAGCAAGACGACCCCGGCCAAACCGGGTAGCTCGCTCACCCTCACCATCGACCGTGACCTGCAGTTCCGCTGCCAGCAGATCCTCAGCGCAGGGATGGCGGGGCAGCGGGGCGCGACCGCCGCCGCCGTGATCATCGACGTGGCCACCGGCGAGGTGCGGGCGCAGGCCAGCGATCCCACCTACAACGCTGCGAAGCCGGGAGGCAGCGACCCGGTCGCCCGGGAGGACGCCGCGACCAGCTTCGTGATCGAGCCGGGCTCGGTGCACAAGGCCATCACCTACGCCGCGGCGTTGCAGGAGGGGGTGATCACCCCGGACACCACGTTCCCCATCGCCAACGCCATCAAGAAGGGCGACACCTGGTTCCCCGACACCCACCCGGCCAACGGCCGGAAGATGAGTGTGCCCGGGATGCTCGCCTACTCGTCGAACGTCGGCGCGATCACCGTCGGCGACCGGCTCGGCCGGGACCGGCTGATCGACTACCAGAAGCGCTTCGGGCTGGGCAAGCCCACCGGCGAGGGTCTGCCCGGCGAGGCCAGCGGCCGGCTGCTGCCGGCCGACGAGTGGAGCGAGTCGTCGCGCGGGTCGGTGCCGATCGGGCACAGCGTCGACGCCACCCCGTTGCAGATGGCCGCCGCGTACGCCGCAATCGCCAACGACGGCACGTACGTGCAGCCGCACCTCGTGAAGGAGACGATCGGCCCGGACGGCAAGCACACCCCCGCTCCGGCGCCGGTCACCCGCTCGGTGCTCAGCCCGCAGAACGCGGCGGCCCTGCGCACCATGCTGGAGGCGGTCACCACTGTCGAGGGCGCCACCGGCACCCTGGCGGCGGTGCCCGGCTACCGGGTCGCCGGCAAGACCGGCACCGGCTGGCGTCGGGTGGACGGCAAGAGGCAGCCGGGCGAGGTGTCCTCCTTCATCGGCATGGCCCCCGCCGAGAAGCCCCGGTACGTGATCGCTGTCTTCGTGTACGCGCCCGGTGGTGGGGGCGCGGCGATCGCCAACCCGGCATTCCGGGACATGATGCAGTTCACGCTGCGTCACTACCGTGTGCCGCCGTCCGCGAGTGGTTCCGCACCCAAGTTCGTGGTCTATCCGCGCTGAGCAGCGCGGGCGCGACATCATCGGTGAGTGCCGACGAACCACCGGGGCGGCTGTGCGGCCGGAACCGGACGACCGGGTAGGGTCTGACGCCGTGCCCGGCAATCCACGTCCACGTACCGTGACCGGCGTCCGGCTCGGTGATCTCGCCGTCCGGCTCGCCGTCGACCTCCCGGCGGCCGCCGCCGACGTGGTCGTCACCGGGGCCACCCACGCCAGCCAGGAGGTCCGCTCCGGCGACCTGTACGCGGCCCTGCCCGGCGCCCGCCGCCACGGCGCGGAGTTCGCCGTCGGCGCCGCCGAGGCAGGCGCGGTGGCGCTGCTGACCGACCCGGCCGGCGCCGAGTTGGCGGCGGCGAGCGGCCTTCCCGCCCTGGTCGTGCCCGACCCGCGCGCGGTGCTCGGCGAACTGGCCTCGGCGGTCTACGGCGACCCGACGGCCGCGCTCACCGTCATCGGCGTCACCGGAACCGCCGGCAAGACCTCCACCGCGTACCTGGTCGAGTCGGGGTTGCGCGCCGCCGGGCACACCACCGGGCTGATCGGCACCGTGGAGACCCGGCTCGGTGACCTCGTCATCGACAGTGTGCGGACGACCCCCGAGGCGCCCGACCTGCACGCGATGCTTGCCACCGCCCGCGAGCGGGGGGTGACGGCCGTGGTCATGGAGGTGTCCAGCCACGCCCTCGCCATGGGCCGGGTCGGCGGGGTGCGCTTCGCCGTGGGCGGGTACACCAACTTCGGCTCCGACCATCTGGACTTCCACGCCGACAGCGCCGACTACTTCGCCGCCAAGGCGCAGCTCTTCGACGGCCGCTGCGCGGTCGAGGTGCTCAACCACGACGACCCGGCACTCAAGCCGCTCTACAAGCCGGCGACGGTCAGCTACTCGGCGCTCGGCGACCCGACCGCGACGTGGTGGGCCGACGGCGTGGACGGCGAGGGGTACGCCCAGCGGTTCACCGCGCACGGCCCGGACGGAGTGGCGCTGACCGCCGGGGTGGCGCTGCCCGGGCGGCACAACGTGGCCAACGCGCTGCTGGCGATCGCCGCCCTGGTGGGCGCCGGGGTGGACCCGACGACCGCGGCGGCCGGCGTGGCCGCCTGCGGTGGGGTGCCCGGCCGCCTGCAACTGGTCGACGTCGTCGGCCCGGTGCGCGGGGTGGTCGACTACGCGCACAAGGCCGACGCGATCGTGGCCGCGCTGGCCGCGCTGCGGGAGCTGAGCGCCGGCCGGCTGATCTGCGTGATCGGCGCCGGCGGGGACCGGGACCGGGGCAAGCGCCCGGTGATGGGCGCCGCCGCGGCCGAGGGGGCCGATGTGGTGCTGGTGACCGACGACAACCCGCGTACCGAGGACCCCGCCCAGATCCGCGCCGAGGTGCTCGCCGGGGCGTACCGGGCCGGCACGGCCGCCCGGATCATCGAGGTGGCCGGTCGCCGGGACGCGATCGACGAGGCGGTCCGGCTGGCCGAGCCGGGTGACGTGATCGCGCTGCTCGGCAAGGGCCATGAGCGGGGCCAGGAGGTGGCGGGCGAGATGCTCCCGTTCGACGACAGCACCGAGCTGGCCGACGCGCTGCGGGCCCGCTTCTCCGACCGGGCGGGTCAGCGGTGATCGCGCTGACCCTGGCCGAGGTGGCCGCCGCGGTGGACGGGCAGCTCGTGCACGCCGACCCGGCCGCCACCGTCACCGGCTCGGTCGAGTTCGACTCGCGCAAGGTCGGGCCCGGCTCGCTCTTCGTGGCGTTTCCGGGGGAGAAGGTCGACGGGCACGACTACGCGGCGACGGCGCTGGCGGCCGGCGCGGTGGCGGTGCTCGGCACCCGCGAGCTGCCCGAGGTGCCAATGGTCCTCGTCGACGACGCCCTGACCGCGATGGGCCGGCTGGCCCGCGCGGCGGTGGCCCGGCTGCCCGAGCTGACCGTGATCGGCGTGACCGGTTCCTCGGGCAAGACCACCACGAAGGACCTGATCGGCCAGCTCACCGCCCGCCTCGGCGCCACCGTGGCCCCGCCCGGGTCGTTCAACAACGAGCTGGGCCACCCGTACACGGCTCTGCTGGCCGGGCCGGACACCCGCTACCTGGTGATGGAGAAGGGCGCCCGCGGGATCGGGCACGTGCGCTACCTGTGCGAGCTGGTGCCGCCCCGCATCTCGGTGGTGCTCAACGTCGGGACGTCGCACATCGGCGAGTTCGGCTCCCAGGACAACATCGCCCAGGCCAAGGGTGAGCTGGTCGAGGCGCTACCGGCCGAGGGGCTCGCCGTGCTGAACGCCGACGACCCCCGGGTGGACGCCATGGCGGCTCGCACCCGGGCCCGGGTGGTCCGCTACGGCGAGGCGCCGGACGCCGACCTGCGCGCCGAGGACGTCACGCTCGACGAGCGGGGGCACCCGTCGTACACCCTGGTCACGCCGGAGGGGCGGGTGCCGGTGCGGCTCGCGTTGACAGGCCGTCACCAGGTCGGCAACACCCTCGCCGCCGCCGCGGTCGCCCGGGAGCTGGGCATGCCGCTGGCCGACCTGGCCCCTGCGCTCGGCGCGCTGGGGCTGAAGTCCACCCGGCGGATGGACGTCTTCGACCGGCCCGACGGGGTGACGGTCATCGACGACTCGTACAACGCCAACCCGGCCTCGATGGCGGTGGCGCTCCGGGCGCTCGCGAGCCTCGGCCGGGAACGGCGTACCGTCGCGGTGCTCGGTTACATGGCCGAGCTGGGCCCGTTCGAGCGCGACGGCCACGCCGAGGTCGGCCGACTCGCGGCCGAGCTGGGTGTCGACCGGCTGCTCGTGGTGGGCGAGCCGGCCGCGCCGATCCATGAAGGCGCGACAGCGGTAGTGAACTGGGGAGGAGAGTCGGTGCTGCTCACCGATCAGGCGGCGGCCGTCGAGGTGCTGCGGGGCGAGCTACGGCCGGGTGATGTCGTCTTGGTCAAGGGCTCCCGGTATCGGACCTGGGAGGTGGCCGACGCCCTGCGCGCCGACGCCGCCGAGGAGGCCAGCCGATGAGGGCGGTCATCGTCGCCATCGGGGTGGCCTTCCTCGTCTCGCTGTTCTGCACGCCGATCGCGATCAAGGTGTTCACCCGGCTCAAGGCCGGCCAGCCGATCCGGTCCGACGGCCCGGCCATGCACCAGGGCAAGAAGGGCACGCCCACGATGGGCGGCGTGGTCTTCATCCTGGCCACCGTGATCGCGTACGTCGCCGGGCACCTGGCGCTGACCACGCTGCCGGACCTGCAGATCGCGCAGGTGGAGCCGACCATCACCGCGCTGGTGCTGCTGGGGCTGATGGTCTTCTCCGGCGCGGTGGGTTTCCTCGACGACTTCCTCAAGGTGCGCAAGCGCAACAGCGCCGGTTTGAACAAGCGCGGGAAGCTGCTCGGCCAGATCCTGGTCGGCGCGGTCTTCGGCGTGGTGGCGCTGTACTTCCCGAGCACGATGACCGACGCGACGGGCGCGAAGACCAACACCGAGACGGTGGGCAGCACCACGCTGAGCTTCATCCGGGACATCGACGCCCTGGAGGTCAGCAAGATCGGCGCGGTGATCATCTTCATCTTCGTGGTGATGGCCGCCACGAACGGCGTGAACCTCACCGACGGTCTGGACGGTCTGGCCACCGGCGCATCGGTGATGGTCCTCGCGGCGTACGCGCTCATCGCGTTCTGGCAGTACCGGCACTGGTGCGCCGACCCGAGCTACAAGCAGCCGTACTGCTACTCCGTCCGGGACCCGCTGGAGATCGCGCTGATAGCCGGGGCCGCGGCCGGGGCATGTGTGGGCTTCCTCTGGTGGAACACGTCCCCGGCGCGGATCTTCATGGGTGACACCGGGGCGCTGGGCCTGGGCGGCCTGATCGCCGGCATGGCGATGTCCACCCGGACCATCCTGCTGCTGCCGATCATCGGTGGGCTCTTCGTGATCATCACGATGTCCGTGGTGATCCAGATCATCTCCTTCCGGACGACAGGGAAACGTGTGTTCCGCATGTCGCCGTTGCAGCACCACTTCGAGTTGGCCGGCTGGAGCGAGGTCAACATCGTGGTCCGGTTCTGGATCATCGCCGGCATCGGTGTCGCCATCGCCCTGGGCCTGTTCTACAGCGAGTTCCTCGCCAACATGACCTGATCCATCCGCCGTTCGGCCACCCTGCTCGGCCGGCCCGCCGGCCGATGCGGTGTGCGTGTCGCCGGCCAGGTGGCAGGGTGGTCGAACTCTCCTTTGCTCTGCTTCAACGGACGCAACACTCCGCGGCACAAGTGGTGCGCGGGCTGAAGCAGAGCAAAGGGGCGGGGCACCCTCGCCCCGGGGACGAAGCCCGACACGCCCGGTGCGTCGTTGTGGGCCTGTCGGGCGTGCCGAACGGTGATGATGTCCGGGTGGGGGAGGAACCAGGCACCGAGGACAGGACAGCCGGTCGGCCGCGACGGTCACCGGGCACGGCGCGAGCGGCCGAGCCCGGCCGCGCGGCCCGTGAGCCCAATCGCGCGGCGCGTGAGCCCGATCGCGCGGCGCGCGCGGCGGATGGCGCGGCCCGCGAGCCGGTCCGTGCGGCCCGTGCGGCGGATGGCGCGGCCCGCGAGCCGGTCCGTGCGGCCCGTGCGGCGGATGGCGCGGCGCGCGAGTCGGGCAGGGGAGCGCGGGAGCCGGACGCCCCGGGGCGTCCGGCCGGCTCGGCGGCGCGTGCGCCGGAGAGCGTCGCTGCCGTCCCGCTGCGCGGGCTGGATCCGGCCGGCGGGCTGGCCGCGCTGCGGGGCCTGCTGGACCGGCCGCTGGCGTCGTACTACCTGCTGCTGTCCAGTGCCGGCCTGCTGCTGCTCATCGGGCTGACCATGGTCTTCTCGGCGACAAGCGTGAAGGACTACGCCGAGGACGGCAACGCGTCCGCCTCGGTGACCAAGCAGGCCATCTTCGCGGTGATCGGCATCGGGGCGTTCTGGGTGTGTCAGCGCCTGCCCGCCAGCACCTACCGCTCGCTGGGGCGGCCGCTGCTGTACACGTCGGTGGCGCTGCTGCTGGTGCTCAACCTGCTGGTGGCCTACGGCCGGCTCGCCAATCTGAAGACGGTCGTGTTCGGGCCGGTCGAGGCGCGGCTGAACTGGCTGTTCGTCGGCGGGATCCAGGTGCAGCCCTCCGAGTTGGCCAAGTTCGCGCTGGTGCTGTGGGGCTCGCACATCATCGCCCGCAAGGGTGCCGCGCTGGGTTGGTGGCGGGAACTGGCCACCCCGCTCTTTCCGGTCATGGGCCTGCTCTTCGTCCTGGTCGGCTACAACGACACGGGCACGATGCTCTGCCTGCTGGCCCTGGTGGTCGGCCTGCTGTGGGCCGCCGGGGTGCGGATGCGGGTCTTCGGCACCCTCGCGGCGGCCGGCCTGGTGGGCGTCGGCCTGCTCGTCGCGGTGGCCTCGCTGGGCGCCGGCTCGGGTGACAGCGACGAGGAGAACTATCGCTTCGCCCGGCTCGCCATGTTCTTCAATCCACCGGACCCGGAGAAGTGCAAGCTCGACGGCTGCCTCCAGTTCTACCAGGGCCGGCTTGCCATCGAGCACGGCGGCTGGTTCGGCGTCGGGCTGGGCAAGGGCAGCCTCAAGTGGGACTGGCTGCCCGAGGCCCACAACGACTTCATCTTCGCGATCATCTCGGAGGAGTTGGGGGTGATCGGCTGCGCGGTGGTGCTCAGCCTCTTCGCGGTTCTCGCGTACACCGGTCTGCGCATCGCCCGGCGGGTCGACGACCCGTTCCGGCGGCTCGCCGCCGCCGCGGTCACGACCTGGTTGGTGAGCCAGGCGGTGATCAACATCGGCGGGGTGGTGGGGTTGCTGCCGATCACCGGTCTGCCGTTGCCGTTCATCTCCGACGGCGGAAGTGCCCTGGTCGTGACGTTGGCGGCGATCGGGATGCTGGCGTCCTTCGCGCGCGCCGAACCCGATGCGGCCAGAGCGCTGCATGCCCGTCCGCCGGCCCGGTGGGTCCGACTACTCTGGGCCCCGTTGCCGCCGCTTCCCGGCCGGCGTCGCCGACCGGCGACGCCGCCGGCTGGCCGAGGGTCCGTGCCCCGGTCCCGCGAGCGGCGCCAGGAAGACCAGGCCGCACCGCGCGGTGTCCGGCAGGGCCGGAGCCGCCAGGGTACGGCGAGCGAGAGGAGACGCTGATGGGTCCGCTGCGTTCGGTGGTGCTCGCGGGAGGTGGCACCGGGGGGCACATCTACCCGCTGCTCGCCTTCGCCGACTGCCTGCGCCGACACGACCCGGGCGTCCGGATCACCTGCCTCGGCACACCCAAGGGCATGGAGAACGAGCTGATCCCGCCGCAGGGCTACGACCTGCGGCAGATCCCGGCGTACCAACTGCCCCGCTCGGTGAACATGAACCTGGTCCGTACCCCGGGCCGGATGTGGACCGCGGCCCGCGCCGCGGGCAAGGTCATCGACGAGGTGCGCGCCGACGCGGTCGTCGGCTTCGGCGGGTACGTCTCGGTGCCTGCCTACCTGGCCGCGTGGCGCCGCGAGCTGCCCATGGTGATCCACGAGGTGAACGTGCCGCCGGGCGTGGCCAACCGCCTCGGCATGAAGTTCACCAAGAACATCGCTGTCGGCTTCCCGCACCAGCCGAGCCAGGCCGAGTCGCTGCGCGACGCGACAGTGGTGGGCGTGCCGCTGCGCCGCAGCATCGCCTCGCTGGACCGGTACGCGCTGCGCAACGCGGCCCGCGCCCGCTTCGGGCTCCGCCCGGACCTGCCGGTGCTCTTCGTCGCGGGCGGCTCGTCGGGCGCCCGCTCGATCAACCTGGCGGTCTCCGGGGCGGCCAAGGAGCTGGCCCGCAACGGCGTGCAGGTGCTGCACGTGATGGGCGCCCGCAACGAGCCCGTGCCGATCCCCACCGACCTGCCGGTGCCGTACGTGACGCTGCCGTACCTGTCCGAGATGGAGCTGGGCTACGCCGCGGCCGACCTCATGCTGGCCCGAGGCGGCGCGATGACCGTCGCCGAGGTGGCCGCGATCGGCCTACCGACGATCTTCGTGCCGTACCCGCACAGCAACCAGGAGCAGAAGCGCAACGCGCTGCCCGTGGTGGAGGCCGGCGGTGGGCTGCTCGTCGACGACGCGGAGCTGACCCCGGACTGGCTGGAGCGCGCGGTGATCCCGCTGATCCGCGACCCGCAGCGGCTCTACGCGATGGGCGCCGCGGCGTCGGCGTACGGGCGGCGCGACGGCGACGAGGCGCTGCGCTCCTTCGTCCTCCAGGCGGTGGCCCGATGACCGCGCAGTTCACCCCGGCCGGCACGCTCACCGCCGAGGACCTGGGCGCCGTCCACCTGATCGGCGTGGGCGGGGTGGGCATGCTCGGCGTGGCCCGACTGCTGCTCACCCGGGGCATCCAGGTCTCCGGCAGTGACCTGCGCGAGTGGCCCTCGCTGGCCGGTCTGCGGGCGCTCGGCGGCACCATCTACCTCAGCCACGAGGCGACGAACCTCGACGGCGTGGATACCGTCGTCTACTCCTCGGCCATCCCGAAGGACCACCTGGAACTGGTCGAGGCCCGTCGACGCGGCTTGCGGGTGCTGCACCGTTCGGAGGCACTCGCCGCGGCGATGACCGGCCGCCGGGCGATCGCGGTGGCCGGCACCCACGGCAAGACCACCACCACCTCGATGGTGACCATGGTGCTCCAGCAGGCCGGAGTCGACCCGTCCTTCGTGATCGGCGGGGAGATCTCCGAGGTCGGCTCGGGCGCGCACCACGGCACCGGCGAGTACTTCGTGGTGGAGGCCGACGAGAGCGACCGCTCGTTCCTCATCTACCGCCCGTACGTCTCGATCATCACGAACGTCGAGCCGGACCACCTGAACACCTACGGCGACTACGCGACGCTGGAGGCGGCGTTCGTCGAGTTCGCCAGGCTCACCGACCCGGACGGGTTCATCATCACCTGCGCGGACGACCCGGGCGGCCGGCGGCTGGCGGCGACCCTGCGCGCCGAGGGGCGGCGGGTGCACACGTACGGCGCGGCCGAGGACGCCGACCTGCGGCTCACCGAGATCGTCTCCTCCGCGCGGGGCGTGCGCTACCTGGCCGCGATCGACGGGCGGTCGCTGGGCGAGTTCCGGCTGCCCGTGCCGGGTCGGCACATGGGGCTCAACAGCGCCTCGGCGGTGCTGGCCGCGTACCTGCTGGAACTGCCGCTGGAAGCGGCGGAGGCGGCGCTGGCGGTCTTCCCGGGCGTGCGGCGGCGCTTCGAGCGCAAGGGCGTCGCGGACGGCGTGCTGGTCTACGACGAGTACGCCTACCACCCCACGTCGATGACGCTGGCCATGCAGACACTGCGGGAGGTGGCAGGCGACGGGCGGTTGATCGTCGTCTTCCAGCCGTACCGGCTGTACCGCACCCGCGATTCCCAGGCGGAGATCGCCGAGGCGCTGGCCATCGCCGACGAGGTGGTGCTGCTGGAGGTCTTCGGGCCGGGCGAGCTGCGCCAGCCCGGTGAGGGTTCGGCGGCGCTGATCGAGGCGGTGGCGCTGCCGGCCGAGCGGAAGGTGTTCGTCGACTCCTGGGAGGACGCGCCGGTCGAGGTGGTCCGCCGGGCCCGTTCGGGCGACGTGGTGGTGACGATGGGCGCCCCGCCGATCTCGCTGATGGGTGACGAGCTGCTGGCGGCTCTGGGTGCGCGTACCGCCGACTCGGCCCCGACCGCGACTGTCGAGCCGGTGGCGACGACCCCGGCGATCGGCCAACCGGTGCCCGGCGGGTCCACGGCCGGTGGCGACGGAGCGGCCCTCGGTGGCGCCGCCGCGCCGGACGGCGCGGCCCCGACGGCCGGATGAGTCCCGGCCCCGCCCGAGGGCGGACCAGCGGCGCCGACGGCGGTACGCCACGGCGCGGTCCGGTCCGGCGGTGGCAGTTGGTCCGGGCCGGCAGCGACGCGGTGCCGCCGTCGACCCGCCGCTTCATGGCCCGGGCTCGGCAGCGCCGGATGCGGGCGGCCTTGCCGTGGGCGGTGGCCGCCGGGGTGCTGGCCCTGCTCGGGCTGGTGGCCTGGACGATCCTCGGGACCGGGCTGTTCGGGGTCCGCGCGGTGACGGTGGAGGGCGCCAAGCTGGTCACGGACGTGCAGGTGCGCGACGCGGTGGGGGTGGCGGACGGGGTGCCGCTGGCGCGGGTGGACCTGGCGGCGGCGGCGCGTCGGGTCGGCGGGTTGGCGCCTGTGGAGCGGGCCACGGTGTCGCGGGACTGGCCGGGCACGCTTGTGGTCCGGGTGACCGAGCGGACAGCGGTGGCGGTGGTGCCGCAGGCGGACGCGTTCGCGATCGTCGACCGCAGCGGCGTGGCGTTCCAGACGGTGGCCCGGCGCCCCGCCGGGCTGCCGCTGGTACGGGTGGCCCGGCCGGCCGCCGACGACCCGGACACCCGGGCCGCGCTGGACGTGCTCGGGGTGCTGACCCCGCAGCTACGAGCCGAGTTGGTGGACCTGAGTGTGCAGGGCCTGGCGCGGATCAGCCTGCGGCTGCGCGGGGACCGCACGGTGGTCTGGGGCGACGCCACGCGGGGTACGGACAAGGCCCGGGTGGCCACCGCGCTACTCGGTGAGGACAGCGACCGGATCGACGTGAGCGCTCCGGACGTGGTGACCTTCCGCTGATCGGTGAGCGTGCTCCGGACGTGACGAGTCGCGCTCCGACGGCGACACGCCGGTCGGGTCCTTGGCTCATCGCGTGGTGGCGCTTACGTTGCCCCGAAGAGGTTCAGTGGTTGACATAACTGTAAGCCTCTAGTAGAGGGTGAGGGTTACCCCTGGCTCTCGCTGGTGACAGATGTCGTCGGCCGCTGGTCTGGCCACGCCGTACCCGGTCGGCCGAAGCCAATCTCGAAGGAAAGGACCGGAGATGACACCTCCGCACAACTACCTGGCGGTCATCAAGGTCGTCGGCATCGGGGGTGGCGGCGTCAACGCCGTCAACCGGATGATCGAGGTTGGGCTCAAGGGCGTCGAGTTCATCGCGATCAACACCGATGCCCAGGCGCTGCTGATGAGTGATGCCGACGTCAAGCTCGACGTCGGCCGGGAGCTGACCCGTGGCCTGGGGGCCGGGGCCAACCCGGACGTCGGCAAGAACGCCGCCGAGGACCACCGCGACGAGATCGAGGAGGTGCTCAAGGGCGCCGACATGGTCTTCGTGACCTGCGGCGAGGGCGGCGGCACCGGCACCGGCGGCGCGCCGGTGGTGGCCAACATCGCCCGTAAGCTCGGTGCGCTGACCATCGGCGTGGTGACCCGCCCGTTCTCCTTCGAGGGCAAGCGCCGCCAGGTGCAGGCCGAGACGGGGATAGACGAGCTCCGCAACCAGTGCGACACGCTCATCGTCATCCCGAACGACCGGCTGCTGGCGCTCGGCGACCGCAACATCAGCATGATGGACGCCTTCCGCACGGCCGACCAGGTGCTGCTCTCCGGTGTGCAGGGCATCACCGACCTGATCACCACCCCGGGTCTGATCAACCTGGACTTCGCCGACGTCAAGAGCGTGATGAGCGGCGCGGGCAGCGCGTTGATGGGCATCGGCAGCGCCCGCGGGGAGAACCGCGCGGTCGAGGCGGCCGAGGCGGCCATCTCCAGCCCTCTGCTGGAGCAGAGCATGGACGGCGCGCGCGGCGTGCTGCTCTCCATCGCCGGCGGCTCCGACCTGGGCCTGTTCGAGATCAACGACGCGGCCCAGCTGGTCACCGACGCGGCCCACCCGGATGCCAACATCATCTTCGGCGCGGTGATCGACGACGCGCTCGGCGACGAGGTGCGGGTGACGGTCATCGCGGCGGGCTTCGACGGTGGCACTCCGGCGTACAAGGCGGCCGAGCCGACCCGCAAGACCAACACCAACCAGCCGGCGCCGCAGAGCACCCCGGTGCCGCCGCCGGCCACCCTGCCGGCCCCGGCCCAGTCGCCACGCCGGGTGCTCTTCGATGACGTGGACGTGCCCGACTTCCTCAAGAACGGCTCCTGAGCGCCGCCGATGACCGACAGCTCAGCCACGGTACGACCGGACCGGCGCGCCGAACTCGCGGCCGGCCTCGCCCAGGTGCGTGCCCGGATCGCAGATGCCTGCGCGGTTGTGGGCCGGGCCCAGGCCGACGTCACGATGATCGCCGTGACCAAGACGTACCCGGCCGGGGACGCGCTGGCGTTGGCCGGTCTCGGGGTGACCGACCTGGGGGAGAACCGCGACCAGGAGGCGGCCGGCAAGGCCGCCGAGGTGGCCGCGGCCGGGGTGCGCCCACGCTGGCACTTCATCGGGCAGTTGCAGCGCAACAAGGCCCGCTCGGTCGTCCGCTACGCCGACGTCGTGCACTCGGTGGACAGCGTGCGGCTGGCCCGTGCGCTGGGCAGTGCGGCGGCGGAGCGGGAAGAGCCGCTGGACGCCCTGGTGCAGGTGAGTATCGACGGCGATCCGGCGCGCGGCGGCGCGTTGCCCGGCTCGGCCGATGAGGGGGCCGGGCTGGAGGCGGTCGCCGCGGCGGTGGCCGACGCGCCCGCGCTGCGGTTGGCCGGTCTGATGGCGGTGGCGCCGCTGGGGTGGGAGCCGGAGCGGGCCTTCGCCCGGTTGGCCGAGGTGGCCGAGGCGTTTCGGACGCTCCATCCGGGAGCGACATCGTTGTCGGCGGGAATGAGCGGCGACCTGGAAATCGCGATCCGATATGGCGCGACACATGTCCGCGTCGGTAGCGCGTTGCTCGGAATGCGTCCCACGCTGCGGTAGCCTGACCGCGAGACAGGCAAATTACATCAGTGTTGTTTCAGGGGCGGCGGATCCTTGTGGGGGTCGTGACGCGCGACGCGAATCGCGCGCCAGGGGGATTGCCGTTCCGGTCCGATGGGCATGGTTGTCCACTCGCGACGGGCGACATGGCACGGGGGCGAGTGCCGCACGGCGGACGGAAGGGCGCGGGATGGGTGCACTGCGCAAGGCGGGGGTCTGGCTCGGTCTCGTCGAGGAAGACGACGAGCGGGCCTACGACGACGGTGGCTACGACAAGGGTGGCTACCGCGACTCGCGCGACTCGCGGTACCGGCAGAGCCGGTACGCCGAGGAGTTCGCCGACGAGGACGACGACGACGCCGAGGAGCCGCCGGCTCCCCGGCCGCGCGCCAGCGAGCGGGGCCGGCTCTCCGAGCGGTCGACCGGGCGGGGTGGCGAGTCCGACCGCGGTGACGGTGAGCGTCCGGAGCGGGCCGAGCGGGCCAGCGTGCGATCGATCACGCGGTCCTCGGCCGGGGACACGTCGGGGGCACTGGCGTACCACACACGCGACAATCTGGCCCTCGCGCCGCAGGCCGTGACGCGCGAGCGCGTGGCCGTGCCGGAGGAGGAGCAGCGGTACCAGATCACCACGCTGCACCCGACCACCTACCGCGAGGCGCGCACCATCGGTGAGCACTTCCGTGACGGCGTACCCGTGATCATCAATCTCACCGAGATGGATGAGGCCGACGCCCGCCGTCTGGTTGACTTCGCGGCCGGTCTGGCGTTCGGGCTGCGCGGTACGATCGAGCGCGTGACCAATCGGGTGTTCCTGCTCTCACCGGCCAATGTCCAGGTCACCGCGGAGGACAAGGCCAAGATCGCTGAGGGTGGATTTTTCAGCCTGAGTTGACCCCGCCCGAACCGAGGGACGTCGCTGACCGTGTTGTCGATCTTACTGCAAGTGTTGTACCTGGTCCTTTATGTCTTCCTGCTTCTTCTTCTGTCCCGGTTCGTGTTGAGCGCCGTTCTGCAGTACGGCCGCCGGTGGCAGCCGGGGCGCGGCGCGGCGGCAGGACTGGAATCCGTGTGGAGCGTCACTGATCCCCCTCTCAACGCGTTGAGGCGTGTGATCCCTCCGCTGCGAATTGGTACCGTGAGCATCGACCTGGCCTCCCTTGTGCTCCTGGTTATCCTGTTCGTGCTGATGGAGTTCGTGTTAGAGCCGTCGATCAGGGCATCTGCCTGATGACCGACGCGCTTTCGCGGCCGCAACTGACCCGAGGAGTTTCGATGCCGCTGACCCCGGCCGACGTCCATAACGTCGCCTTCAAAAAGCCGCCGATCGGCAAGCGGGGGTATGACGAGGAGGAGGTCGACGCCTTCCTGGACGAGGTCGAGCGCGAGCTCGCCCGTCTCATCGAGGAGAACAACGAGCTGCGTGCCCAGGTGGAGCGCGGCGGCCGTGGCGGTGCCCCCGCCGGCCCCGGCGGCGACGCCCGACTGGCGGCGGAGCTCAACGACGTCAAGGCCCAACTGGACCGGGTGCAGCGCGACAAGTCGGCTGCCGAGCAGGCCGCCCGCGCCATGCAGGCCGAGCTGGAGCAGGTCCGGGCGACCGGCGGCCCGGCCGGCGGCGTCACCGGTGACGGTGAGCAGCAGGCCCTGCGCGTGCTGATGATGGCCCAGCGCACCGCCGACGACCACGTGTCCGACGCGCGCCGCGAGGCCGACCAGCTGCTGTCCGAGGCCCGCAGCAAGGCCGAGGAGGTGACCCGCGAGGCTCGCGCGAAGGCCGACGCCCTGGAGCGGGACGCCCGCCAGCGGCACCAGGAGGCCATGGGCGGCCTGGACGCCAAGCGCACGGCCCTGCAGAAGCACATCGAGGAGCTCAAGCAGTTCGAGCGCGAGTACCGCACCCGGCTCAAGGCGTACCTGGAGAGCCAGCTGCGGGACCTCGACGGTCGCGGCCAGGGTCTCGAAGCCGAGATGACCCGCTCCGAGGCGGGCCGGGTAGCCGGCGGCAACGGGCTGGCGGCGGCAGGTCTCGCAGGCTCCTACGGCAGCGGGCGCTCCGGCGCCCTCGAAGCCGGACGCTGAGCACCGGCCGGCGATCGCTGTCCGCAGATGGTGACGGTCGCCGGGCCTGCTCGGGCGGTACGACGCGGCGGGGGTGAGCCGTGATAGTTGCGAGTCTCCTGCTCATCCTCGTCGCTGTGGTGCTGCTGGTGTTCGGTCTGGCCGGTGGCTCCAGCACTCTGTTGACCATTTCCATCGCGGCCAGTCTGCTGGCCGCCGTGGCGTTGGTGGTGGGCGCCCGCCAGGCAGCCGCCAACCGCGCGACGGCGGATCCCGGTCGGACCGGTCCGCGGGACCGCGCGACATTCCGCGGAGCCAGCCAGGCCGAGCCGGGTTTCGCGTACGGTCCACCGCTGGCCGAGCCGGATGTGCCGGTCCAGCACGTACCGTCGAGTGTCGGTAACGGCGGCACCGGGTGGCGGCAACCACCCGAGCCGCCGTCCGACGCCGACGCGGTCTCGCCGTATGACGCGGCCTCGCCGTATGACGCGGCCTCGCCGTATGACGCGGCCTCGCCGTTCGAGCCCGAGGCGCCGTTCGTGAGCCCGGCCGACGGCGGGTCACGCTCCTCGCCCGTCAGCCCCGCATCGCCCACCGTGTCCCGGGGCGACGAGGCGTACGGCTCCGACGCGACGGCCGCCGACGCCCTGGCCGACGAGCCGACCGAGCAACCGATCACCCCCGCCGAGGCGGCCCGGATCTCCCGGCTGCCCGACCCCGTTGAGGTGGTGGACGGGCGACCCCGCTACCACCTGGCCGGGTGCCCGCACCTGGCCGGCCGGGTGCCCGAGACCCTTCCGGTCGCCGAGGCCGTCGAGTTGGGCTTCACGCCGTGCTCCGCGTGCGCGCCGGCCACCGCCCTGCTCACCGACGCCCGGCCGATCTGAGCGCGGTGTCGGTGCCCCCGCAGGACGCGCTCACCGTGGCGGTACGGGTGAAGCCCGGCGCCTCCCGCAACACCGTTGGCGGCCGCTTCGACGGCCCGCACGGCCCCGCCCTGATGATCGCGGTCCACGCTCCGGCTGTGGACGGCCGTGCGACCGAGGCGGCCCGCCGTGCCCTCGCCGACGCGTTGGGCGTCCGGGCGGCAACGGTGTCGTTGCGCACCGGCGCGGCCAGCCGGGACAAGCTGTTCCTCGTCGACCGGCCCGCCCCCGAGCTGACCGACGTGCTGCACCGACTGCGCGACGGATCCGCAGGGTGAGGACCTCCCAGGCCCGGCAACCGTGACGCCCGGGCTGGACATCGCGCTGTTGCTCGGCGCGGCGGTGCTGCTGGTGGCGGTCGGCGCCGTCCGGCTCTCCAGTCGCCTCGGGGTGCCGAGCCTGCTTGTCTACCTGGCGCTCGGCGTGGCGATCGGTGAGGCCGGGCTGGGCATCCGCTTCGACGACGTCGAGTTGACCCGGACCCTCGGCTTCTGCGCGCTGATCGTGATCATCGCCGAGGGCGGCCTGACCGCCCGCTGGAGCACGCTGCGCCCGGTCCTCGGGCTGGCCTCCGCCCTCTCCACAGTGGGCGTGGTCGTCAGCATCGTGGTGGTCGGCATCGCCGTACACCTGTTGTTGGGTCTGGACTGGCGGCTGGCGTTGCTCTACGGCGCGGTGCTCTCCTCCACCGACGCGGCGGCCGTGTTCGCCACCCTGCGCCGGCTGCGGCTGCCGCCGCGGCTGACGGCAACGCTGGAGGCCGAGTCGGGCATGAACGACGCCCCGGTGGTGCTGCTGGTGGTGCTGCTGTCGCACGAGGGCTGGTCGCATCCGTGGTGGTACGAGGTGGGGCTGGTCTGCTACGAGCTGGGTGTCGGCGCGGCGGTGGGCGTCGGTGCGGGCGTCGCCGGCACGTGGGCGCTGCGCCGTGCCGCGCTGCCGTCCGCCGGGCTGTACCCGATCGCCGCGGTCGGCATCACCGTCCTGGCGTACGCCGCCGGCGCCGTGCTGCACGCCTCGGGCTTCCTCGCCGTCTACGTGGCCGGGGTGCTGCTGGGCAACGCCCGGCTGTCGCACCGACGGGCGATCCTCGGCTTCGCCGACGGGCTGGCGTGGCTCGCCCAGATCGGGCTGTTCGTGCTGCTCGGCTTGCTGGTCTCGCCGGGCCGGTTGGACGCGGCGGTGCTGCCGGCGGTGGTCGCCGGTCTGGCGCTGGTGCTGCTGGCCCGGCCGCTGTCGGTGGCCGTGTCGGCGTTGCCGTTCCGGGTCGGGCTGCGCGAGCAGGCGTTCCTGTCCTGGGCCGGGCTGCGGGGGGCGGTGCCGATCGTGCTGGCCACCATCCCGCTCTCGGAGCGGGTGCCGGGCGCGGAGCGGCTCTTCGACGCGGTCTTCGTACTGGTGGTGATCTTCACGCTGGTGCAGACCAGCACGCTCGGTCCGTTCGCCCGCCGGTTGGGGACCACCGCGCCGGCCGAGGCCACTGAGATCCACGTGGAGACCGCGCCGCTGGAGCGGATGCGGGCCGACCTGCTCCAGCTTGAGGTGCCGGAGGGCTCGCGGCTGGCCGGCGTGCACGTCGACGAGCTGCGGCTGCCGCTGGGCGCCTCGGTGACTCTGGTGCTGCGCGACGGGGTGGGCTTCGTGCCCGGCCCGGACACTCGGCTGAAGACCGGCGACAGCCTGCTGATCGTCGCCACCGCTGGGGTACGCGACGCCACCGAACGGCGCCTGCGGGCGGTCAGCCGACGGGGTCGGCTGGCCCGATGGTTTGGCGAGTACGGGGATGAGGCGGACCGTTGATCTGCTAGCGTTCCCTTTGCCCCAGTTAGGCAGGGCTCGGGGCTGTTGAGTGGTACGACGGTGCGCCACGTTGTCGGACGCCTGTACGTTCCGTATTCTTGCCAACCTCCGGAGTGCGCGGCCATCGTCG
The DNA here is from genome assembly GCF_040678875.1 of Micromonospora sp. NPDC049274. Lineage (NCBI taxonomy): Bacteria > Bacillati > Actinomycetota > Actinomycetes > Micromonosporales > Micromonosporaceae > Micromonospora > Micromonospora sp. NPDC049274. The sequence goes on along the minus strand of NZ_JBFAQS010000006.1, from coordinate 15,110 downwards.
CCGTGCGCCCCTTTTTGTACCCAGGGGACGCCTTTGTCGGCGCCCCTGACCAGGTGCCGCGACCGCGCGGCTCCGCGGCCGAGGGAGCGACCCATGGCGAAGCCAGCCGACACCAGGACCGCCGGCCGCAAGCCGGTGGCAAAGGCCACCCGCAGCGCGGCGGAGACCGAGAAGATCCGGGCGGCGTTGGCGGCGCGGCGGGACGAGCTTCGCGCCGAGTACGATCAGACGCTGAGCGAGATCACCGAGCTGCAGCGCGATCGGTTGACGGACTCGGCCGGGGACGACCAGGCCGACACCGGCACCAAGACGTTCGAGCGGGAGCAGGAGATCTCTCTCGCCAACAGCATTCTGGAACGGATCACGCAGGTCGAGCGCGCCCTCGAGCGCCTCGACGAGGGTGGTTACGGCTGGTGCGAGCGGTGCGGCAACCCGATCCCGGTCGAGCGCCTCGCCGCCTTCCCGTCGGCCACCCTGTGTGTGACGTGCAAGCAGCTGGCGGAGCGGCGCTGAGGGCCGCTCCCCGTCTGCGATGAGACGGTGAGCGATCACCGCCGAGACACCTCGATGGGGAGCGCATGACCGCAGCACCGCCCGCCGAACCCGGCCGTACCGACCCGGGCGGCGGCAAGCCCCGCCCCCGGGCCGTCGCGATCCTCGCCGGGGTGGCCCTGGTGGCCCTGGTGGCCGACCTGGTGACCAAGCACCTCGCGCTCGCCGCGCTCACCGACCGGGAGCCGGTCCGGGTGCTGGGCGGGCTGGTCTACCTGAGCCTGACCCGCAACAGCGGCGCCGCCTGGAGCATCGGGTCGAACTACACCTGGGTGTTCCCCCTGATCACCATCGGTGTGGTCGGCTGGATCGTCTGGATGGCGCTGCGGCTGCGGTCCCTGCCGTGGGCGATCTCCCTCGGCCTGGTGCTCGGCGGCGCGCTGGGCAACCTCATGGACCGGATCTTCCGGGCGCCCGCCCCGTTCCACGGCCACGTGGTCGACATGATCAGCGTCTTCGGGCCGTACGGCGAGTACTTCCCGGTGTTCAACCTGGCCGACAGCTCGCTGGTCTGCGGTGTGCTGCTGGCCGTGCTGCTGGAGCTGACCGGTCGTCAGCGCGACGGGCGGCGGGCCGGCCGTGACGGCGCCCCCGCCGACGCGAAGGCCACCGCCGACGCCGAGCAGAGGGAGCGGGCATGACCTCCGCGTTCGCCGCCGGCGGCGACCACCGTTCGCTGCCCGTGCCCGACGGCCTCGACGGCATGCGCCTGGACCAGGCGGTGTCCCGGTTGTTCGGCCTCTCCCGTACCGCCGCCGCCGCCCTGGTCGACGCGGGCGACGCCCTCGTCGACGGCGCTGCCCGGCCCAACTCCCACAAGGTCAAGGCCGGCTCCTGGCTGGACGTCACGCTGCCCGCCCCGGTCGCCCCGCCGACCGTGGTGCCGCAGGCGGTGCCCGGCCTGCGCGTCGTGTACGCCGACGACGACATCGTGGTGGTGGACAAGCCCGTGGGCGTGGCCGCGCATCCCAGCCCGGGGTGGACCGGCCCGACCGTGATCGGCGCCCTCGCCGCGATCGGGCACCGCATCTCCACGAGCGGCGCCGCCGAGCGCCAGGGTGTGGTGCACCGCCTCGACGTGGGCACCACGGGGATCATGGTGGTGGCCAAGAGCGAGCAGGCGTACACGGCGTTGAAGCGGGCCTTCAAGTACCGCGAGGTGGACAAGGGCTACCACGCGGTGGTGCAGGGGCATCTGGACCCGCTGCGGGGCACCGTGGACGCGCCGATCGACAGGCACCCCACCCACGACTACCGGTGGGCGGTGGTGTCCGGCGGCAAGCCGAGCATCACCCACTACGACACGCTGGAGGCCTTCCCGGCGGCCAGCCTGGTCGACGTCCGGCTGGAGACGGGCCGGACGCACCAGATCCGGGTGCACTTCTCCACGCTGCGGCACCCCTGCGTGGGTGACCTCACGTACGGTGCCGATCCCACCCTCTCGGCCCGGCTCGGCCTGGCCCGACAGTGGCTGCACGCCCGCGAACTGAGCTTCTTGCACCCCCGTTCGGGGGACGAGGTCCGCTTCGTCAGCGACTACCCTGACGATCTGGAACGTGCGCTTGAGATCCTGCGTGACTGAGCGGCGACCACCCGACATCGATTCGACGAGGGGATCCCGCCCGTGCGCGCCGGCGACCTGCTGCGGCAGCTGGACCAACGGCTGCTGCCGCCGCTGACCCGGGCGGTGGCCCGTCTCGGTGACCGGTCGGGGCGCTCCGGGGTGCTCACCTGGGCCGCCGTGCTCTCCACGGCGGCGGTGCTGGGCACCGCCGTCTGGGCCACCGACGACGCTCCGGTGGGCGACCGGACGGTGGGCGAGGTGACCCGCGTCGGGGTGGCCGACGGCGACTCCGTCCCCGGTTACCTGCGCTCGGCAGCGGCCGACCTGGCCGCGCTGAGCGCGACCGCCCCGGCCACCGGGGACGGGACGTACGCCCTGGTCGTGCTCGACGCCTACCTGCCGCCGCAGCGGCTGCCCGCGGTGCTCGGCGACGTGTCGGTCTCGACGGTCTTCGGACGGGTGCCGCTGCCCGGCCGGCAGACCGAGATCGTCCGGATACCCGCCCTGCGGGTGCCGGACGACGTGGTCGCCGGCATGGCGTGGGTGGCCGCCCGCAAGGACGGCGAGGCCGCCGACTACCGGACCAGGGCCGCCGGGGTGCGCGGCGCCGGCGCCGCCGACCGCGAGCTGCGGGAGCGGTACGCCACCGACGCCGAGGTGGCGAGCGCCGAGGCGGCGGCGTACCGCGCCGGCTGCGCCTGCGTCTACGCGGCGGTGGTGCGCGCGGCGCCGGCGGTGCTGCGGGGCGTCGCCTCCCGCCCGGACGTGCGGGCCGTCGACCCGGCGCCCGAGGTGTACCGCCTCGACCGTACGGTCTTCAACCCGCCGCTGCCCGAGCAGCGTGACGTGGTCCGCCCGCCGGCCGACACCGGGCCGGGTCCGCAGCCCACGCCGCCGGCGAGCGGTTGGTCGACGCCGAGCACGCCCAGGCCGCCGGTGCCGATGGGCGAATCGTCGGAACCCGCACCGCTCGTAACGATTCCGTCACCCGAGTCGCGCTCGGCCGAGCCCACCGAGGCGGCCCCGCCGAGTGTCACCACCTCCCCGGACGCGACAGGCGCCGGGTTGCTGCCACCCTCCCCGTCGTGATCTGCGCCGGGTGGTGTGCGTGCTCAGGTGTGGTCCGAATAGGGTTTGGTTCGTAGCCTGTCAGACAGAGATCGATGGTGCTGGGAGGGCGGGCCGTGGAGGGCAGTGAGACCGGCTGGGGCCGGCCGGCCGAACCAGCGCCGAGGTGGCGGGCATTGCTGGACCGCGCCCGGCTGGGCGGCCGGGCCGCTGAGCAGACCGAGCCCGAGCGCCGGGCCGACGAGGCGCCGCCGGATCCACTGCCGCGGCGCGCGGCCCCCAACGGCTACGCGGGGCGGGCGTCGGCCATCGGGCATCCGGCCGATCTGTCGTACGGCCAGGAGCCCGGTTACCGGGCCGAGGCGACCTACCGGGTCGATCCCGCCTACCGTGCCGAGCCGGGGTACCGGGCCGAGCCGGACTATCAGGCCGAACCGGGGTACCGGGCCGAGCCGGACTATCGGGCGGAGCCGGCGTACCGGTCGGAGCCGGACTATCGGGCCGAGCCGGCGTACCGGTCGGAGCCGACGTACCGGGCCGAGCCGGCTTACCGGTCGGAGCCGACGTACCGGCCGGAGCCGGACTACCGGGCCGAGCCGGCGTACCGGGGCGAGCCGGACTACCGGGCGGAGCCCTCGTACCGGGCCGAGCCGGACTATCGCGCGGAGCCGGACCATCGCGCGGAGCCGACGTACCGGTCGGAGCCGGGTTACCGGGCCGAGCCGACCTACGGCGCCGACCCGGGTTACCGGGCCGAGCCGACGTACCGCGCCGACCCGGGTTACCAGGCCGAGCCCGAGCCGCCGTCGCGCCGGGCCGAGCCGGAGTCGCGCTACGCCCTCCTGGACAACGGCTACCGGCAGGGCAACCCGGCGGGGGAGTCCCGGTACGCGCTGCTGGAGACCGGTTACCAGCCGGAGACCGGCTACCCGACGCAGGCGCCGCCGGTGACCCCGCCGATCCCGGCGGTCGCGCCGCCACCTGTCACGCCGCCACCTGTCGCGCCGCCGCCCGCCTCGCCGTCGCCCACCCCGCCGGTCACCACGGCACCGGGCTCGGCCCTCGCCGAGCGCGGCTACCCCGCCCGGATCGAGTGGCGGCCACAGGGCGTCGACCAGGGGCTGGAACGCGCCACGGGCGTGCTCCGCCGTGATCTGGGCACGCCTCGCGTGTTCGCGTTCGCCAACCCCAAGGGCGGGGTGCACAAGACCACCGCCACGGTGCTCGCCGCCGCCACCGTCGGCAGCGTCCGCGGGCGGGGTGTGCTGGCCTGGGACGACAACGAGCTGCGCGGCACCCTGGGGCTGCGTGCCGGCAGCGCCCGGCACGCGCGCACCATCCGGCACCTCATCGGTGACCTGGCCCAGATCGAGATCCTGGAGGGCGAGACCCTGCTGGAGCGGCTGGACGACTACCTGCGGCACGCCTCCGACGGCTCGTACGACGTGCTGGCCGGCGAGGAGAGCCCCCGCTTCGCCCAGCGGCTCGACCAGTTCACCGTCAAGCGGGTGCTGGAACTGCTGCGGCGTACGCACGACGTGGTCTGCGTGGACACCGGCAACAACGTGGAGAGCGCCAACTGGCGCACCGTGATGCAGGCCGCCGACCAGTTGGTGGTGACCACCGTGCCCCGCGAGGACGCGGCGTTCAGCGCCGACTGGATGCTCGACCTGCTGCACCAGGAGGGCATGGGCGAGCTGGCCGACAACGCGGTCACCCTCATCTCCTGCCCCACTCCCGGCCGCTCGCCCCTGCAGGACGACCTGGAGCGGCACTTCGCCACGCGTACCCGTGCGGTGGCGGTGGTGCCGTACGACCCGGCGTTGGAGACCGGCTCGTCGATCGAGTACCACCAGCTCCAGCCGGAGACCCGGCAGGCGTGGCTGCGCGCCGCCGCGGCGATGGCGGAGCCGTTCGCCCGGTGAGCTGGTTCGCCGCCACCGGCGCCCCGGCCCGTCACGGGGCCTGAGAGGATCATCGGGTGAGCCCGGACAACCCCGACCCTGAGCGGCACGCCGACGACGCCGACCGGCCCGCCACACCTCGACCCTCGGGTGCGGCGCCCGCCGAGAGCGAGTCGGCAGTGCCGCCACCCGCAGCGCCGCCGTCCGGGTACGGCTCCGGCGAGGATGCCGCCTCGACGGCGTACCCCGGCGAGGGTCCGGTCCCGACGGCGTACCCCGGCGAGGGTCCGGTCCCGACGGCGTACCCCGGCGAGGGTCCGGTCCCGACGGCCTACCCCGGCGAGGCGGAGCTGACTCCCGACGAGCCGCGCCGGCCGCTGCGGACCGTGACGACGGTGCTCGGGGTCGTGGTCGCCCTGGCCGTGCTGGGCGGGCCGCTCGGTCTGCTCTGGGCCGTCCTCGCGCCGGACACCCCGGTGCTCAAGACCGCCGAGGGCGCGATCTACGCCGATCCCCAGCCGGAGCAGCCGATCGCCGCGGACGGCTGGTTCAGCCTGCTCGGGCTGGCCTTCGGCGTGCTCGCGGCGCTGGCCCTGTGGTTCCTGCTGCGTCGCCGACGCGGCCCGGTCGGTCTGCTCGGCGCGGTGCTCGGCACGCTCGCCGCCGCGCCGGTGGCCTGGCAGGTGGGGCGCCGGGTCGGGCTGGCGACCTTCGATCGGCTGCTGGACAGCGCCCCGGCCGGACAGGCGTTCACCAAACCCGCCGACCTGCGCGCCGGCGGAATCGACTGGCTGCTCGGCGTGGTGCCGGTGCCGCACGGAAACCTGCTGCTGCCGGCGTTCGGCGCCGCGGTCACGTACACCCTGCTGGCTGGCTGGTCGCGGTGGCCGGGCCTGCGGCCCGAGCCGGACCCGGCGGCGTTCAGTTGGGTGTCGGCGGGGACGCCAGCTCCGACAGCGGCACCGGAACCGCCCGCACCTGGCGCAGCAGAGCCGCCTCGCGGTTGAGCAGCCGCAGCTCGGCGCGGAGCCGGGCGGCGGTGTCGTCGATCGCCAGCAGCCGCTGCCTGTCGTCCACGGTCAGCGCGGCGGTGGCCGCCACCAGGTGCGAGAGCACCGTCGGATCCTCCGGAAGCTGCTCGGAGATCTCCTCCGGGTCGGACCGGATCAGCCCGAGGTACTGCCGGAACACCGCGATCACCCGGGCGGCCAGCAGGTCGGCCACCTCGTCGGACCCGGCCGCCTCGGGCAGCCACTCGACCTCGGCGGTCAGGTAGGGCTCGGTGCTCTCGTCGACTTCGGCGATGCGGAACCGCCGCCGGCCGACCGTGACGATGTCGAAGCCACCGTCGGCCAGCTCGGTGACCTGGCGCAGCTCGGCGGTGCAGCCCACCTCGTGCAGGGTGACGTCGCCGACGCCTGGCGTCGAGCGGGCGCCGGGCCCGGCGGGCGCGACCTCCCAGCCGGACTGGATGGCCACCACCCCGAACTCGCGGGACGCGCCCTCGGGCAGGTCGACCAGGTGCCGGACCAGAGCCCGGTAGCGCTCCTCGAAGATGTGCAGCGGCAGCACCAACCCGGGAAAGAGCACCGTTGCGAGCGGGAACACCGGCAGCCGTGCGGTCACGTGGTCGAGCCTAACCAATCTCGCCCGCGGCGGCGTGGCCCGGCTCACCGTCCCGCCGAGCGGGCGGCTGGGGTGGGCTCCGGGCGGGCCGCCTAGACTCGCAAGGGTGCTGAATCGGATCGACCTGCGCGACGGTCTCGGTGACCCGCGCCGCCTGCTGCCCCGTGCCCAGCTCGACGTGTCGGTGGCCGTCGAGCGGATCAAGCCGCTCGTCGAGGCGGTCCGGGAGCATGGGTACCCGGCGATCCGGGAGGCCAGCGAGCGGTTCGACGGCATCTCGCCGGAGGTGCTGCGGGTGCCGGTGGAGGCCATCGCCGAGGCCGAGGGGGTGCTCGACCCGGCCGTGCGCGCCGCGCTGCTGGAGTCGATCGCCCGCGCCCGCCGGGTGCACGACGACCAACGGCGCACCGACCACACGACCCGGGTCGTGCCCGGCGGCACGGTCACCGAGCGGTGGCTGCCCGTCGACCGGGTGGGCCTCTACGTCCCCGGCGGCCTGGCGATGTACCCGTCGACGGTGGTGATGAACGTGGTGCCGGCCCAGGCGGCCGGGGTGCGCTCGCTGGTGGTGGTCAGCCCGCCGCAGAAGGACAACGGCGGCCTGCCCGATCCCCGGGTGCTCGCCGCCTGCGCGCTGCTCGGCGTCGACGAGGTGTACGCCGTGGGCGGCGCCCAGGCGGTGGCGATGCTGGCGTACGGCGCCGCGGTGGACCCGACGGGCGCGCTGCGGTGCGATCCCGTCGACCTGGTCACCGGGCCGGGCAACATCTGGGTGACCGCCGCCAAGCGGCTGCTGCGGGGCGTGGTCGGCATCGACGCCGAGGCCGGCCCGACCGAGATCGCGATCCTGGCCGACGACAGCGCCGACCCGGCGCACGTCGCCGCCGACCTGATCAGTCAGGCCGAGCACGACCCGCTCGCGGCGAGCGTGCTGGTCACCCCGTCGGTGGCGCTCGTCGAGGCGGTCGAGCGGGAGCTGGCCCGGCAGGTGCCGGCCACCAAGCACGCCGAGCGGGTGACCACGGCGTTGACCGGCGAGCAGAGCGGCGTGGTCCTGGTCGACGACCTCGAGGCGGGGCTGCGGGTGGTCGACGCGTACGCGGCCGAGCACCTGGAGATCCAGACGGTCGACGCGCGGGAGTGGGCGCTGCGGGTGCGCAACGCCGGGGCGATCTTCGTGGGCGCCTGGTCGCCGGTGTCGCTCGGTGACTACTGCGCCGGCTCCAACCACGTGCTGCCCACCGGCGGCTGCGCCCGGCACTCGTCCGGGCTGTCCGTGCAGTCGTTCCTGCGCGGTGTGCACCTCATCGAGTACACGGAGGCCGCGCTGCGCGAGGTGGCCCCCCACGTGGTCACCCTGGCGAACGTGGAGGACCTGCCGGCGCACGGCCAGGCCGTGCAGGCCCGCTTCCCGGGAGGGCTGGCGTGACCTCGCTCGACGACCTGCCGATCCGCGACGACCTGCGCGGGCTGTCGCCGTACGGGGCGCCGCAGCTCGACGTGGCGGTGCGGCTCAACACCAACGAGAACTCCTACCCGGTGCCGGAGCCGGTCGTCGACGCGATCGGCAAGGCCCTCGCGGCCGAGCTGCGCGACCTGAACCGCTATCCGGACCGGGACGCGGTGGCGCTGCGCACCGACCTGGCCGACTATCTGGGGCACGGCCTGACCGTCGAGCACGTCTGGGCGGCCAACGGCTCCAACGAGATCCAGCAGCAGCTGTTGCAGGCGTTCGGCGGGCCGGGACGCACCGCGCTGGGTTTCGTGCCGGCGTACTCGATGCACCCGCTGCTGGCCCTCGGCACCGGCACCCGGTGGGTGCCCGCCGAACGCGGCGTCGACTTCGGGCTGACCGCCGACGAGGCGGTCGCCCAGGTCCGCGCGCACCGGCCCGACGTGGTCTTCCTCTGCTCGCCGAACAACCCCACCGGCACGGCCCTGGCCCCGGCGGTGGTCGCCGCGGTGCTCGACGTCGCGCCCGGCATGGTGGTCGTCGACGAGGCGTACGCCGAGTTCGCCCGGCCGGGCACGGTAAGCGCCCTCGCGGTGCTCCCCGGTCACCCGCGGCTGGTGGTCACGCGCACGATGAGCAAGGCGTTCGGCTTCGCCGGTGGCCGGCTGGGCTACCTGGCCGCCGACCCGGCGGTGGTGCGGGCGGTGCAGCTGGTCCGCCTTCCGTACCACCTGTCGGCACTGACCCAGGCCGCCGCCCGCGCGGCACTCGCCCACCGGGATGCTCTGCTGGGTACGGTGAGCGCGATCATGGCCCAGCGGGACCGGATCGTCGCGACGCTGCGCGGACGCGGCCTGCGGGTGGCCGACAGCGACGCGAACTTCGTGCTGTTCGAGGTCGGCGGCGACCAGAGCGGTGCCTGGCGCGCCCTGCTGGAGCAGGGGGTGCTGGTCCGCGACGTCGGTCTGCCCGGCTGGCTGCGGGTGACCGCCGGCACCCCCGCCGAGACCGACGCCTTCCTTTCTGCGATGGAGACACTGTCATGAGCCGGACCGCCCGGGTGGAGCGGATCACCAAGGAGACCAAGGTCCTCGTCGAGATCGATCTCGACGGCACCGGCGCCGCCGAGATCAGCACCGGCGTGGGCTTCTACGACCACATGCTCAACCAGATCGCCCGCCACGGCGGCTACGACCTGACCGTGCGTACGGTGGGTGACCTGGAGATCGACGCGCACCACACGATGGAGGACACGGCGCTCGCGCTGGGCGCCGCGTTCGACGAGGCGCTGGGCGACAAGGCCGGCATCCGGCGGTACGGGTCGGCGACCGTCCCGATGGACGAGGTCCTGGTGCGGGCCGCGGTGGACCTGTCCGGCCGGCCGTACGTGGTGCACGACGAGCCGGTGCTGGCGCCGTACATCGGGCCGGTCTATCCGACAAGCATGACCCGGCACATCTGGGAGTCGTTCGGCCAGGCGGCCCGGATCACCCTGCACGTCGACGTGCTGCGGGCGGCGCGTCCGGGCGGGCACCCGGACGCGCACCACGTGGTGGAGGCCCAGTTCAAGGCGGTGTCCCGGGCGCTGCGCGAAGCCACCGCCATCGATCCGCGGGCGGCGGGCGCGATCCCGAGCACGAAGGGGACTCTCTAATGGGTGCCGCGTTGCCGACGTTGCTGCTGATCCTGGCCGGGGTGCTGGTGGGTGGTGCCTGGTCGCTGCACCGGCAGGGCGCGCCGAGGGGCGCCGTGGTGATCACGGCGCTGCTCGCGCTGCTCGCCACGGCCGCCGGCGTGCTGCGGCTGATCCCGGGCTCGGGCTCGTGACCGCCGACGTGGTGGTGCTCGACTACGGCTCGGGCAATCTGCGCTCGGCGGAGCGGGCGTTGGCCGCCGCGGGTGCGACGGTCCGGGTGACCGACGATCTCGCCGCGGCGGCCGCCGCGGACGGCCTGGTGGTGCCGGGTGTGGGCGCGTACGCGGCGTGCATGGCGGGTATCGAGGCGCTCGGTGCCGGCCCGGTGATCGCGGAGCGGGTGGCCGCGGGCCGGCCGGTCCTCGGCATCTGCGTGGGCATGCAGGTGCTGTTCGAGCACGGCGAGGAGCACGGAGTGGTGACGAAGGGCCTCGGGTTGCTGCCCGGCGGGGTGACCCGGTTGGCCGCGCACCGCCTGCCGCACATGGGCTGGAACACGGTCCGCGCGCCCCGGGGGTCGGTGCTGTTCGCCGGGTTGCCGGCGCAGAGCCGGTTCTACTTCGTGCACTCGTACGCGATGGGTGAGCCGGCGGCGTTGGCGGCTGCGGGGGCGGTGGTGACGACTGCCCACCACGACACCGACTTCGTGGCGGCGGTGGAGCGTGGGCCGCTGTCGGCGGCGCAGTTCCACCCGGAGAAGTCCGCCGACACCGGCGCCGCGTTGCTGCGCAACTGGCTCGCCACCCTGCCCGCCGGTGACTGAGCGCCGGCACCGCCAGGCGTCCGGCGGGCGGGCGTCGCGGTGAGCCGGGAGCGGGCCCGTCGGCGGGCCGAACGTGAGGCGGTCCTGGCTCGGGAGCGGGCGGTCCGACAGCGCCGGGTGGCGCGTCGGCAGCGCCGCCGCGCGGTGGTCCGCCGGTTGACGCCGCAGTTGCGGCGGGGCCGCACGGGTCGGCTGGCTCGGCACACGCGGGGTGAGCGCGCGGCGATCGTGCTGCTCACCGGGGCGGCGCTGATCCTGATCTGGACGTTCGTCGACGATGTGGCGCTGCGTGTCGCGCTTATCGTGCTGTTGCTGCTCGTACTGCCGGCGATCGTGGTGATCGCTCTGGACCGTCGTACCTGATCGAGGAGAAGACGTTGAGTCTCACCCTGTTACCCGCCGTGGATGTCGCCGACGGCCGGGCTGTCCGGCTCGTGCAGGGCGCCGCCGGCAGCGAGAGCAACTACGGCGAGCCGCTGGACGCGGCGCTGGCGTGGCAGCGCGACGGCGCCGAGTGGATCCACCTGGTCGACCTGGACGCGGCGTTCGGCCGGGGCACCAACGCGCACCTGCTCGCCGAGGTGGTGCGCCAACTGGACGTGCAGGTGGAGTTGTCCGGTGGCATCCGTGACGACGAGTCGCTGCGCGCGGCGCTGGGCACCGGGGCGAGCCGGGTGAACATCGGCACCGCCGCCCTGGAGAACCCGGAGTGGTGCGACCGGGTGGTCGGGGAGTACGGGGACCGGGTCGCCATCGGCTTGGACGTACGCGGTCAGACCCTGTCGGCGCGCGGCTGGACCCGCGACGGCGGCGACCTGTATGAGGTGCTGGAGCGCCTGGACAAGGCGGGTGCCACGCGGTACGTGGTCACCGACATCACCAAGGACGGCACGATGCGCGGGCCGAACCTGGATCTGCTGCGCGAGGTGTGTGCGCGTACCGACCGGCCGGTGATCGCCTCGGGTGGGGTGTCCACCCTGGACGACCTGCGGGCGTTGGCCACGCTGGAGCCGCTGGGCGTGGAGGGTGTGATCGCCGGCAAGGCGCTGTACGCGGGCGCGTTCACGGTGGCCGAGGCGCTGCGGACGTTGGCCGAGGCGTGACGGTCACCCGGCTGGGCTCGGGCGGTCCGTGGGAGCAGCAGTACGGCTACTCCCGGGTGGTCCGGGCCGGTGACCTGGCCCTGACGGCCGGCTGCACGGCCACTGTCGACGGTCGGGTGGTGCACGTCGGGGACGCCGCCGCGCAGACCGCGCAGGCGTTGCGGATCGGGTTGGCGGCGCTGGCCGAGGTGGGCGTGCGGCCGGGTGACGTGGTCCGGACCCGGATGTACGTGACCGACCGGCTGCACGCCGACGAGGTGGGTCGGGCGCACAACGCGGTCTTCGGGGCGGTCCGGCCGGTGGCGACGCTTGTGGTGGTGGCGGGCCTGCTCGATCCGGAGCATCTGGTCGAGGTGGAGTTGGAGGCGTACGTCGGCGACAGCTGAGCTGCCGGTGGCGCTCGTCACCGCCGCCTTCCGGTCCGATAAGTTGTGCACAATTTAATTGCGGGCTATGGTTCACGGGTGACCGATGATCTGGTGCTGCGCCGGCAGGTGTGCTTCGCGCTCTACGCCGCGTCGCGCGCCCTGACCGACGTGTACCGGCCGATCCTCGACGAGTTCGGGCTGACCTATCCGCAGTACCTGGTGCTGCTGGTGCTCTGGGAACGCCCCGACGACGCGCCCACGGTGTCCGAGCTCGGCGCCGAGCTGCGGTTGGACTCCGGCACGCTCTCCCCGCTGCTCAAGCGGCTGGAGGGGGCGGGCCTGGTGGTGCGGCGGCGGTCGGCGCGCGACGAGCGGCGGGTCGAGGTGGGCCTCACCGAGCGGGGTCGGGCGCTGCGGGAGCAGGTGTGCGACGTCCCGCTGCGGATCGCGCAGGCCACCGGCCTGGGCATCAGCGAGCTCGTCGCGCTGCGCGACACCCTCACCCGGGTCACCGACACCATCCACCGACAGAAGGAGCAGTGACTCTCATGAAGGCTCTCTACACCGCGTCCGCGACCGCCACCGGCGACGGCCGGGACGGCCACGTCGAGACCTCCGACGGCACCCTCGCGCTCGACCTGGCGGTGCCGAAGGAGATGGGTGGCGCGGGTGGCGCCGCCAACCCCGAGCAGCTCTTCGCCGCCGGCTACGCGGCCTGCTTCCACAGCGCCCTGCGCCTGGTGGCCCGCCGCGCCAAGGCGGACGTGAGCGACTCCGTCGTCGCCGCCGAGGTCGGCATCGGCCCGAACGGCAGCGGTGGCTTCGGGCTCACCGTGCGGCTCGTCGTCGATCTGCCCGCCGTCGCCCGCGACGCCGCCGAGCAGCTCGTCGAGCAGGCCCACCAGGTCTGCCCGTACTCCAACGCCACCCGCGGCAACATCGACGTCGCCCTGACCGTCCGCGAGACCCTGGCCGCCTGACGCCCGCGGCTCCGGACCCCACCCGCGGACGAGAGGACGACCACCCGATGACCAGCAACCGTGAGATCCACCTGGCCCGCCGCCCCGAGGGCTGGCCCACCGAGGACACCTTCCGGCTCGTCGAGACCGACGTCCCGACGCCCGGACCGGGCCAGATCGTGGTCCGCAACCAGTTCATGTCCGTCGACCCGTACATGCGGGGACGGATGAACGACGTCAAGTCGTACGTGCCGCCGTTCGCCCTCGACGCCCCGCTCGACGGTGCGGCGATCGGCGAGGTGGTGGCCAGCGAGTCGGCCGACGTCGCGGTCGGCGACACCGTGCTGCACGGGCTGGGCTGGCGGGAGTACGCGCTGCTCGACGCCACCGCTGCCCGTAAGGTCGACCCGGCCCTCGCGCCGGCCAGCGCGTACCTCAGCGTGCTCGGGATGCCCGGGCTGACCGCGTACGCCGGTCTGCTGGAGGTCGCCGCGATGAAGCCCGGCGAGACGGTCTTCGTCTCCGCCGCGGCCGGCTCGGTCGGCAGCCTGGTCGGCCAGATCGCCAAGCTCAAGGGCGCGGGCCGGGTCATCGGCAGCGCCGGCTCGGCCGCCAAGGTCGAGCGGCTGCGGGCGCTGGGCTTCGACGCCGCGTTCGACTACCACGACGGGCCGGTCCGCGACTCGCTGCGGGCGGCCGCCCCGGACGGGATCGACGTCTACTTCGACAACGTCGGCGGCGACCACCTGGAGGCGGCGATCTCGGCCATGAACCTGCACGGCCGGGCCGCCATCTGCGGCATGATCGCGCAGTACAACGACACCGAGCCGCCGGCCGCGCCCCGCAACCTGTCCCTGGTCATCGGCAAGCGGCTCACCCTGCGCGGCTTCCTGGTCAACGATCACAACCACCTGCGCAACGCGTTCGTCAGCGACGTCGCGGGCTGGCTGCGCGAGGGCACGCTCTCCTACGACGAGACGGTCGTCGACGGCATCGAGAACGCCCCGGCGGCGTTCCTCGGCCTGCTGCGCGGCGAGAACCTGGGCAAGATGCTCGTTCGTCTGTGATCGGTTCGTGGTGCGCGGCGGTCGGCCCGGTCGGGCCGGCCGCCGCGCCTCGCGTGGAGGATAGGGTGGCGGCATGACGGTGGCGGTACGCGTGATCCCCTGCCTCGACGTGGACGCCGGGCGCGTCGTCAAGGGGGTCAACTTCCTCGACCTGCGGGACGCCGGCGACCCGGTCGAGCTGGCCGCCGCGTACGACCGGGCCGGCGCCGACGAGCTGACCTTCCTCGACGTCACCGCCTCCTCCAGTGACCGGGGCACCATGCTCGACGTGGTGCGCCGCACCGCCGAGTCGGTCTTCATCCCGCTGACCGTCGGGGGTGGGGTCCGGCAGGTCGGCGACGTCGACACGCTGCTGCGGGCGGGCGCGGACAAGGTCGGCGTGAACACCGCGGCCATCGCGCGGCCGGAGCTGATCGCCGAGATCGCCGACCGGTTCGGCCGGCAGGTGCTCGTGCTCTCCCTGGACGTCCGCCGTGCCCCGGCCGGCGTCACGCCCAGCGGGTTCGAGGTCACCACCCACGGCGGCCGGCGCGGCACCGGCCTCGACGCGGTGCGCTGGGCGCGGCAGGTGGCCGAGCTGGGCGCGGGCGAGATCCTGCTCAACTCGATGGACGCCGACGGCACCAAGGCGGGCTTCGACCTGGAGCTGATCGGCGCGGTACGGGCCGTCGTGGACGTGCCGGTCGTGGCCAGCGGTGGGGCCGGCGAGGTGGCGCACTTCCCGCCCGCGATCGGGGCCGGCGCCGACGCGGTGCTCGCCGCCAGCGTCTTTCACTTCGGCGAGCTGACGGTGGGCGAGGTCAAGGACGCGCTGCGCCGCAGCGGCCACCCCGTGCGCTGAGCCGCTCAGTAGCCCCCGTCGCTCGCAATCTTGGACACTTTCCGTTAGCTCGGCGGGCTCAACTGGTGGTTGCAACACCCTTCCGTTTTCTTCGTTGGGGTGGTTATGGCGTCGAGGTTGAGCCCGCTGGAGCGGGAACAGATCGG
>NZ_JBFAQS010000005.1:0-436209 GCF_040678875.1 Micromonospora sp. NPDC049274 | reverse complement strand
ATCTGTTCCCGCTCCAGCGGGCTCAACCTCGACGCCATAACCACCCCAACGAAGAAAACGGAAGGGTGTTGCAACCACCGGTTGAGCCCGCCCTCCTAACGGAAACTGTCCAAGATCTGCGGCATCGACAGCCCGGCGACGCCGTCTCTCTCTGGGGCGGCGGGCCGGCCACGGACCGCATGGCTCCGCGCGGTCGGCGAGCTACGTCCATGCGGAAGGGCGGCGTGACCCGCGCGACCGTCGTCACCCGGCAGGACCACCATCAGCACGAGCGCCGCAGCCGCGAGCCTGTTACGTGCCGTGCAGGATGCCGCCCCGTACTTGGGGCAGCTCTACAGCGTTCGAGGTAGGTGGGGCCGACTCCGGCAAGGCGGTTCCGGCAGCCGGGTGGCCTGACGCCCCGCACCACCGAACGCCCCGCACCACCGAACGACGTGTGCCCCTGCCCGAGACGGGAAGGGGCACACGTTCGCGTTGTTGTCGAATCAGCGGGCCGTGCCAGCGCGGCGCTTGTTGTAGACGTCGAACGCGACGGCGACGAGCAGGACGAGGCCCTTGACCACCGACTGCGTGGACTGGTCGATCCCCATCAGCTGCATGCCGTTGCTCATCACCGCCATGATCAGACCGCCGACCATCGCGCCGACCACGGTGCCCACGCCACCGGTGACCGCCGCTCCACCGATGAACGCCGCGGCGATCGCGTCCAGCTCGAACATGTTGCCGGCCGCGGGCTGCGCTCCGTTGGACCGCGACGAGTAGATGACGCCCGCCACCGCCGCGAGGAAGCCCATGTTGACGAACATCCAGAAGTTGACCGTGCGGACCTTCACACCCGACAGCGCCGCCGCCGAGAGGTTGCCGCCGATCGCGTAGACCTGGCGACCGAAGACCGTACGCCGGGTGAGCAGGCCGTAGACCAGCACCAGGACGGCCAGGATGATCAGCACGATCGGCAGCCCGCGGGCGTGCGCCAACTGCCAGGCGAAGTACATCAGGACCGCGCCCACCAGGACGACCCGGGCGACGAACAGCGGGAACGACTCGACCGGCTGCTGGTAGCGGATGCGCGCCAGGCGGGTGCGGAAGCCGCTCACCGCGTACCCGGCCACGGCGAGGGCACCGATGAGCAGCGTGAACGCGTCGAAGCCCTGGCCGCCGAGCAGCCCGTTGAGGAAGCCCGCCGCGACCTTCTGGTATTCGGCCGGGAAGGGCGACAGGGAGATGTTGTCGAGCACCTGCAGGGTGAGGCCCCGGAAGAGCAGCATGCCGGCCAGGGTCACGATGAAGGCCGGGATGCCGGCGTACGCCACCCAGAAGCCGTGCCAGGCGCCCACCGCGATACCCACGGCCAGTGCCGCCACGATGCCGATCCACCAGGGGTGACCCTGCTGGATCACCAGGACGGCGGAGACCGCGCCGGTCAGCGCGACCACCGACCCCACCGACAGGTCGATGTGCCCGCCGATGATGAGGATGACCATCCCGATCGCGAGCACCAGGATGTACGAGTACTGCAGGACGATGTTGGTGATGTTGCCGGGACTCAGCAGCACCCCGTCGGTCAGGACCGCGAAGAGCGCGACGATGACGACCAGGGCGACGTAGATCCCGCTCTGCCGAAGGTTGTTCAACACCAGCGCCCGCAGGTCGCTCGTCCCACTGTGCAGGGCGACGGCGGGTGTGCTGTCCGGGGGCGTCGGGCGCTCCGTCGAAGGGGTTTTGATGCTGGTCATCCGACGAGCTCCTTGTCCTTGGTCATCAGCTCCATGAGGCTTTCCTGGGTCGCCTCGCCCACCGGCTTCTCGCCGGTGATCCGGCCCGCGGCGAGGGTGTAGATGCGGTCGCACATGCCGAGCAGCTCCGGCAGCTCGGACGAGATCACGATCACCGCCTTACCGGCGGCCACCAGTCGGTTGATGATCGTGTAGATCTCGTACTTGGCGCCGACGTCGATCCCCCGGGTGGGCTCGTCCAGGATCAGCACATCCGGGTCGGTGAACAGCCACTTCGACAGCACGACCTTCTGCTGGTTGCCCCCGGAGAGCTTGCCGACCACCGCCATGACGCTGGGGGTCCGAATGTTCATCTCCTTGCGGCTCGCCTCGGCAACCTTGATCTCCTCGTTGCCGTTCACCCAGCCCAGGCGGGCCAGACGGTCCAGGGCCGCGGCCGAGACGTTGCGCCGGACGTCGTCGATAAGGTTGAGGCCGTACCGCTTGCGGTCCTCGGTGACGTACGCGATGCCGTTGTCGATGGCCTCCGCGACGGTACGGGCGCTGACCTCCCGCCCGTGCACGAAGAGCTTGCCGCTGATGTCGCGGCCGTACGAGCGGCCGAACACGCTCATCGCCAGCTCCGTCCGGCCGGCGCCCATCAGCCCCGCGATGCCGACGACCTCACCGGCGCGCACCGACACGCTGACGCCCTCGACGACCATCCGCTCCTGGGTCGGGTGCCGCACCGACCAGTCCTCGATCCGCAGCACCTCCTCCCCCGGCGACGAGACGCGATCGGGGTAGAAGCTCTCGATGTCGCGCCCGACCATGCCCCGGATGATGCGCTGCTGATTCACGTCGTCGGCGCGCATGTCCAGGGTCTCGACCGTGCGGCCGTCGCGGATCACTGTGGTCGAGTCGGCGATCGCGGTGATCTCGTTGAGCTTGTGCGAGATCATGATGCAGGTGATGCCCTGCTCCTTGAGCTGTC
Source organism: Micromonospora sp. NPDC049274 (assembly GCF_040678875.1). NCBI lineage: Bacteria > Bacillati > Actinomycetota > Actinomycetes > Micromonosporales > Micromonosporaceae > Micromonospora > Micromonospora sp. NPDC049274. Next base: position 433,500 of record NZ_JBFAQS010000005.1, on the reverse strand, counting down.
GCAGCAGGCCGAGCAGGTGCGCCGAGTCGACGTCGTTGAGAGCGGCCGTCGGCTCGTCCAGGATGAGCAGGCGCACCTTCTTCGAGAGCGCCTTGGCGATCTCCACCAGCTGTTGCTTGCCGACGCCGAGCTGGATGACCGGGGTGACCGGGTTCTCGTGCAGCCCGACCGACGCCAGCAGCTCGGCGGCCTCGGCGTTGGCCTTGTTCCAGTCGATGAGCCCGCCACGGCCACGCCGCTCGTTGCCGAGGAACAGATTCTCGGCGATCGACAGGTAGGGCACCAGGGCGAGTTCCTGGTGAATGATGACGATGCCGTTGGCCTCGCTGTCCCGGATGCCCCGGAACTGCATCGGCTTGCCGTCGAAGAGGATCTCCCCGTCGTACGAGCCGGAGGGGTGGACGCCGGACAGCACCTTCATCAGGGTGGACTTGCCGGCGCCGTTCTCACCGCAGATGGCGTGGATCTCCCCCCGGCGCACCGCGAGGCTGACGTCCTCCAGCGCAGTCACCCCGGGGAAGGTCTTCGTGATGCCACGCATCTCGAGGATGGTGTCGTCCATTGTCACTGTCCTCTGTCGGGTCTGGACGCGGTCCGATCACGACGTCGGGCTCGGCGGAGATCCGCCGAGCCCGACGGAGTGACCTACTTCTTGGCCTGACCGGCGGCGACCTCTTCCGCCGTCCAGTAGCCGGAGTCGATCAGCGTAGCCTTGATGTCGTCCTTGTAGACGGTCGCGATCGGCAGCAGGTACGCCGGAACGACCTTCACGCCGTTGTTGTACGTCTCCGTGTCGTTCGCCTGCGGCTGCTTCTTCTGCAGGAACGCCTCGGCGGCGTTCACGGCCTGGTCGGCCAGCAGGCGGGTGTCCTTGAAGACTGTCGAGTTCTGCACGCCGTCGTTGATCAGCTTGATCGAGGCGATCTCCGCGTCCTGACCGGTCACGACGGGCAGCTTCTTGGCGCCGCTACCGTAGCCGGCGTTCTGCAGGGCGGTGATGATGCCCCGGGAGATGCCGTCGTACGGCGACAGCACGCCGTCGACCTTCGAGCCGTCGTTGTAGCTGGAGGTCAGCAGGTTCTCCATCCGCTTCTGCGCGGTCTCCTGCTGCCACCGCAGGGTGGCCACCTGCTCGGGGGTGGTCTGCTTGGACTTCACCTTCAGCGTGCCGGCGTCGACGAACGGCTTCAGCGTGTCCATCGCGCCGCCGAAGAAGTACTGCGTGTTGTTGTCGTCGAGCGAGCCGGCGAAGAGCTCGATGTTGAACGGCCCCTTGGCGGTGCCCTTCGAGCCGTCCTTGTTGAGCAGACCGAGACCGACGAGCAGCGCGGTGCCCTGGGCGACGCCGACCTTGTAGTTGTCGAAGCTGACGTAGAAGTCCACGTCCTTGCTGCCGCGGATCAGCCGGTCATACGAGATGACCGGGATCTTCGCGGACGCGGCGGCCTGCAACTGGCTGCTGAGCGCGGTGCCGTCGATCGCCGCGATGACCAGGACGTCGGCGCCCTGGGTGATCATCTGGTCGACCTGCTGCGACTGCGTGGGGATGTCGTCGCCCGCGTACTGCAGGTCGACCTTGTAACCCTTCGCCTCGAGCTTGGACTTCACCGCGTTGCCGTCGGCGATCCACCGCTCCGAGGTCTGCGTCGGCATCGAAACACCGATCGTCAGGTCTCCCGGCTTCTTGTCGCTGGTGTCGTCGCCGCTGCCGGCACCTCCACCACTGCACGCCGCCAGGCTCAGCGCCAGCGCCGCACTACCGAGAGCAACCAGGAATTTCCTGCTCACGGGCTTCTCCTCTCCCGATTCCCCCCGCTGACCGCCGGGGCCACCTGTCATCTTTCGGGTAGTGTTAGCGCTCACATAGTGCACGTCAACACTTGATCCGAAATACCGGTGTCACGGTCTCGTAACGGAGGCTTCGCCACCGACGCGACCTCGCACAACCCGCTCGGTGATCGATCGATGGTCGCCGCTCCGTGCTCGCAACGGCACGCCTGCACGGCGAGGTCCGGCGGGACAACGACCGACGCACACCGACGGCGAGCGGTCAGCGGCACGGCAACGGCGAGCGGCACGGCAGCGGCGGGCGGCAACGGCGAGCGGCCAGCGGCACGGCAGCGGCCAGCGGCCAGCGGCCAGCGGCCAGCGGCCAGCGGAGGGTCAACGGCACGGCGACGGGCCAGCGGTCAGTGGCGCGGCGGGGCGACGCTGTCGCGGGCGACGAGGCTCGGGGCGATGGTCTGCCGCAGGGCACCCCCACCGATGCCCGACTCGATCTGGGTCAGCAGCATCTGCAGGCTCGCCCGCGCCACCGCGTCGAAGTCGGGTCGGACGGTGGTGAGCGGCGGAATGAAGTACGCCGCCTCCGGCACGTCGTCGAAACCCACGACGCTGATGTCGGCCGGCACCCGCCGCCCGAACTCGTGCAACGCCCGCAGCACACCCAGAGCGAGGTGGTCGTTGGCCGTGAAGATCGCGGTCACCTCCGGCATCCGGGCGAGCATCTGCCCGCACCGATAGCCCGACGCCGCCGACCAGTCCCCGTGCATCAACGGTGGCGGGTCGATCCCCGAGGCCAGCAGCGCCGCCCGCCAGCCCTCGATCCGACCGGCGCTGTCGAACCAGTCGGACGGCCCCGACACGTGCCACACGGTGCGGTGCCCCGCGTCGAGGAGATGCTGGGTCGCCGCCCGCGCGCCGGCCACCTGGTCGACAGTCACCAACGGCACCGGGCGCTGCGGATCGCCGTCGACAGTAACCAGTGGGACGTCCTTGGGGAGCAGTTCCAGGGCCTCGCCTGCCGACTCGACAGGCGCGATGACGACGATGCCGGCCACCCGGTGGGCCAGGTGGCGCTCGACCGCGGCCGAGATGGACCGGTGGTCGAGGTTGCGGACGCTGCCCACGCTTACCGCGAAGCCCTCCTCCGCGGCCGTCTGCTCCAGGGCGGCCAGCAGCGACGCCGGGCCGTAGAGGGTCGTGTTCTGTGCCACCACGCCGATGACCTGGGACCGGCCGGTCACCAGTGCGCGCGCGGCGCCGTTCGGACGGTAGCCGAGTTCGGCGATCGCCGCCCGCACCCGCAATCGGGTCTGCTCACGCACGTTGGGGTGCCCGTTGAGCACCCGCGACACCGTCTGGTGGGAGACACCGGCCAGACGAGCGACATCTGTCATCGCGGGACCGTGCACGGCCATTTCACTCCCCCCGCCTGCAACCCGACCCGCGGCCCGTCGACGTTGACTGGAGCGGCCCGGCCCGATCCCCCTCGCTCAGCCACCACGCCGGTGCTGAATCGCAGGTGACCAGCGCTGGATCGCCGACAGTCTACGCCAGGCACCGCCTGGAACACGGCACGGCTGAGCGCGAACGACACGGCATGTGCCAGGTCGGTTGGCCGGCATCCCGCATGGCGCGTACCGCCGCCCTCGACCGGAGCCTGCCACAACGGGCCGCCGCCCCGCTCCGCACTCCTGGACAGAGCGTGGAACAGGGCGGCGGCGGGCCGGAGGTGGCGACGCGGACACCTTCCGTGGGGCGCGGGGTGGTCCGTTCGCGTCACCGGCAGATTACCGTCGTGTGACCGGGGTCACGGTGTCGTCAGGTCGAATTGGCGCACGGTGACCGCGCCACCGAGTGCCTGAGTGGCGTGGTTGAAGATGGCGAACCGGTAGCCCATGAAGAACTGCCAGTTGTTCGCCAGGGTCAGGGCGTTGCCGAACGAGGTGAAGTTGACCCCGTCGGTGCTGTACGAGAAGCGGGCCTGCCGGCCGGACCCCGGTCTGATGTCGGCGTTGGCCCGCAACCAGATCCGGCCACCGGAGACGGCGGTGCTCGCCACCTCGCTGCCGGTGCTTGTGGTGTTCCAGCTGCCGTCCATCGTGAGCCCGTTCTGCATGACCAGGCGGGTGGATCCGTTGTCGCGTCGGATCCCGATCCAGGCGGACGAGTTGCGCAGCACCGCCAGGCCGGTGCGATCACCATCGCGCATCGTGGAGTAGTCCAACTCGATGGTGGCGGTCGAGGTGGGGCCCTGGATCCGGTGGGTGAGCGTGTTGCGCGCCTTGTACAGGTCGCCGGTGACGGTGGCGGTCTGCAGGTTCAGCCCGTTGTTGACCGACCATTTGCTGTTGTCCGGGTTGTGGTTCCACTCCCACTGCGGGCCGAGGGTGGTGCCGGCGAACGTGTCGGTGCCGGTGAGCGGCTTGACCGCGCGCGGCGGCGTGGGCAGGTTCGGCTTCGGGTACGAGGTGCCCCACGTGCCGTTGACCGTCTGCAGCACGGGCCAGCCGTCGCCGGTCCAGGTGATCGGGGCCATGGCGGGCATCCGACCACCGGGGTACGCGTCGACGAAGGACATGTAGTACCAGTCGCCGTTCTGGGTCTGCACCAGTCCGCCCTGGTGCGGCACGCCGCCACCGGAGATCGGGCCGGGCAGGTTGAGCAGCACCTGACGCTGCTCGTACGGCCCGAACGGGCCGTTTGTGGACTTGAGCACGTACTGACCGTTGGCCGGCCGGGTGAGCCAGATGTAGTAGGCGCCGTTGCGCTTGTAGAAGCGTGCGCCCTCCAGCGTTCCGATGCTCGACGGCGTCGAGTAGACCTGCTGGTTGCGGACCTGGGTCTTCCCGTCGGCGGACAGCTGCGCGACGCTGATGTTGGTGTTGCCGTACGCGACGTACATGGTGTCGTTGTCGTCGATCAGCATGCCGGCGTCGTAGTAGCAGTTGGGGATCGTGGTGTGCTTGCTCCACGTTCCGTCGACCGCCGACGCGGTGTAGATGTGGGTCTGCGCGAAGTCGATGCACCCGGCCCAGTAGAACGTCTTGTTGCTCGGCCGGTAGTTCAGGGTCGAGGCCCAGATCCCGTCGACGTACGCGTTACCGCCGCTCATGTCGTACTTCGAGCCGAAGTCCAACCGCGGTACGGAGTGCCCGGCGTACTCCCAGTTCACCAGGTCGTACGAGCGCAGCACGGGGGCGCCCGGCGAGTAGTGCATGGTGGACGCCGACATGTAGTAGACGTTGTCCACCCGGATGATGTCGACGTCGGCGAAGTCCTGCCAGACCACCGGGTTCGTGTACGTGCCGTTGGACGGGGGTGGCGTGGTGGGCGGCGGCGTCGTGGGGTTGCCCCCGCCGTCGACGCGGACGAGCTGCCACTGCTGGTTGGTGCCGTTCCAGTCGTCGTACTGCACGATGTTGCCACCATCAGCGGTCGAGGCGCCCTGCACCTCCATCGCCTTGTTGCTGTTGCGGTTGATCAACCGCACGTACCCGCTGTCCGAATCGGTCAACCGGAACTGCTGGTTGGTGCCGTTGTTGTCGGACCACTGCACGATCGCCCCGCCATTGGCGGTCGAACGGCCGGACACGTCCAGCACCTTGCCCGACAACCTCGACTTGATCCGGTAGTAACCGCTCCCGGAGTCCACGAACTGCCACTGCTGCTGGTTGCCGTTGTTACGCGTCCACTGCGTGATCCGCGCACCGTCGTTCGTGGCCGAGTTGTACACGTCCACGGCCTTGCCACTGTTGCGGTTCACCAGCACGTACCAGGCGCTCGTGTCGACGGTCGCCGCCGACGCGGGTGACGAGGCCACCGCTGCGGCCGCGCCACCGACCACCAGCGCCATCGCGGCGACGGCGAGTCTCGACACCCACCCGCGCCGTCGTGGCGCACCCCGGGGAACCCGACCGATGGAAAGCATGATTCTCCTCTGCTGACGCGAACCGTGCGGTCTGGGTCGGCGTCCGCGGCACCGGGCGGGGCACCGAGCTGACCATGCCCGGCCATGTGATCGCTAACACCAGCGGCCCGACCCTCGCGGTGACGAGGTGCCGAAACCACGGGGTAGGACGCGCGCGCGGCCGGACCAGCCAACGACATCGACCATCTTGGCTATAGACTGTGAGCGATAACATGCTGTTCGTCAAGTCGTAACACAACCGCCTCGTGGCCCCGCTGGCGCACACGCGAACGGGTGGCCCACCCCCGCCCGCAGGCAGGGATGGACCACCCGTTACTCGTACGATCCGACCGGGCGGGTCAGAAACCGCGGGCCAGCCGGTAGTACGCCTGGTTCCAGCGGATCTCGTCGGCGAAGCGGCGCGGCTCGGTGTCGGCGTCGATGACGACGAGTTCGGTCCGGCTCATCTCGGCCAGGTCGTGCAGCTCCTCGGTGCCCACCGCCTGCGACAGCACGGTGTGGTGCGGGGCGCCGGCGGTGATCCACGCCTCGGCCGAGCCCGGCAGGTCCGGTCGCGGCCGCCAGACGGCGCGGGCCACCGGCAGACGGCGCAGCGGCTGCGGCGGCGTCACCACGTCGATCTCGTTGGCCACGAGCCGGAACCGCTCCCCCATGTCGGCCAGTCCCAGCACCACCGCCGGGCCGGGGGCGGCGTCGAACACGAGCCGCACCGGGTCCTCCCGGCCGCCGATGCTCAGCGGGTGGATCTCCACGTTGGGCACGTCGGACGCGATGGTCGGGCAGACCTCGAGCATGTGAGCGCCAAGGACCAGCTCCTGACCCGGAGTGAGGTCGTAGGTGTAGTCCTCCATGAACGACGTGCCGCCCTCGACCCCCACCGACATCGCCTTGAGGGTGTGGACCAGGACCGACGTCTTCCAGTCGCCCTCGCCACCGAAGCCGTAGCCGTCGGCCATCAGCCGCTGCACGGCGATGCCGGGCAGCTGACGCAGGCCACCGAGGTCCTCGAAGTTCGTGGTGAACGCCCGGAAGCCGCCGGCCTCCAGGAAGGAACGCATGCCGAGCTCGAGGCGGGCCGCGTAGCGCAGCGAGTCGTGCCGTTCACCCCCGGGAAGCAGGTCACCGCCGACACGGTAGGTGTCGCCGTACTCCTTGACCAGCTCGTCCACGTCGGCGTCGGCGACCTCGCCGACCACCTGGACCAGGTCGTTGACGCCGTAGGTGTTGACCGACACCCCGAAGCGCAGCTCCGCCTCGACCTTGTCACCCTCGGTCACCGCGACGTCGCGCATGTTGTCGCCGAAGCGGGCCAGCCGCAGCGACCGCATCGCCGACCAACCGAGCGCCGCGCGTGCCCAGGCTCCGACCCGGCCGGTCACCCGCGGGTCACTCACGTGCCCGGCGACGGTCTTGCGGGCCACCCCGAGGCGGGTCTGGATGTACCCGAACTCCCGGTCGCCGTGGGCGGCCTGGTTCAGGTTCATGAAGTCCATGTCGATCTCGTCCCACGGCAGCAGGACGTTCGCCTGGGTGTGCAGGTGCAGCAGCGGCGTCTGCAGGGCGTCCAGGCCGGCGATCCACATCTTCGCCGGCGAGAACGTGTGCATCCAGGCGATGACCCCGATGGCGCCCTGGGCGGCGGCGTCCCGGCAGACCTGCAGGATCTCACCGCTGTTGGTCAGGACGGGCTTCCAGACCACGCGGGCGGGAATCTGCGGCGAGTCGTCGAGCGCGGCCGCGATCTGGCGGGACTGCTCGGCGACCTGCCGGAGCGTCTCCTCGCCGTACATGCCTTGGCTGCCGGTGAGGAACCAGATCTCGGGTTGGGTTTGTGGTGCCATGGGGTTGCCTTCCGCGAGAGGAACGGTCACTTGTAACGGATTCCGATGAGGCGCTGGAGGAGGATGAACGCGAAGAGCAAGCCGCCGATCACGATCTTGGTCCACCAGGAGTTGAGACTCCCGTCGAAGGTGATGAGGGTCTGGATCACACCCAGCACCAGCACGCCGAGCACCGTGCCGAAGACGTAACCCGAACCACCGGTGAGTACGGTGCCTCCGATCACGACGGCAGCGATGACGTCCAACTCCATGCCGACGGCGATCAGCGGCGCGCCCGAGAGGGTGTAGAAGGACAGCAGGATGCCACCGATCGCGGAGCACAGGCCGCTGATCGTGTAGACGGCGATCCGGGTCCGCCCCAGCGGCAGGCCCATCAGCAGTGCCGACTGCGGGTTGCCGCCGACCGCGTACACGTTGCGCCCCAACCGGGTGTAGGCCAGCACGTACGCCGCGACGAGCACCACGGCGAAGGCGATCAACACGCTGATCGAGACGAAGTTGCCCTGGGCATTCCCGATCCGCTCCTGCGACATCCGGGTCCAGAACCCGTCGGTGATCGGGATGGACGAGCCGGAGATGAACGTGCACATGCCCCGGGCGAAGAACATCCCGGCGAGCGTGACGATGAACGGCTGGATGTCGAAGAAGTGGATGGCGCACCCCATCAACAGGCCGAGCGTCGGGCCGATGAGCAGGGCGATGACGAGCACGAGCCCCGCGGGCAGGCCCCTCTGCAACAGGTCCGCCGACATCATCGCCGTCATGGCGACGACGGACCCCACCGACAGGTCGATGCCACCGGTGAGGATCACGAAGGTCATTCCCACCGCGACGACGAGCAGGAAGCTGTTGTCGATGAAGACGTTGAAGATGACCTGCACGTTCGAGAACGCCGTGTACTGGGACACGCCGATGCCGTACATCACCAGCAGCAGGGCGAGGGTGGCCAGCACCGGCACCTGCCGCCGGGGCAGCCGGAATCGGGTGCGGCGGGGGACGGTGAGCGATCCGGTGGTCATGCCGGCACCTGCTCCTTCGGCTTGTCGGCGACGGGGCGCGGCGGCGAGGCGCTTCTTCTGCGCCTGCTGAACTTGGCGCGGAAGGCCGGCGCCTGGATGAGGCAGACGGCGATGACGACCACCGCTTTGAACAGCAGTGAGGTCTGCGGCGAGATGTTCATGGCGTACACAGTGGTGGTCAGCGTCTGGATGATCAGCGCGCCGAGGATGGTGCCGCTCAGGAAGAACCGGCCGCCGGCGAGGGACGTTCCACCGATGACGACCGCGAGGATGGCGTCCAACTCCACCCAGAGGCCGACGGCGTTGCCGTCGGCGCTGGAGACGTTTGCCGTCATCATGAAGCCGGCGACCGCGGCGCAGACGGCGCTGACGACGTACGCGAGGAAGATGACCCGGCCGGAGCGGATGCCGGCGAGTCGGCTGGCCTCGGCGTTGCCGCCCACCGACTCGATGATCATGCCGAGCGCGGTACGGCGGGTGAACGCGGCGACGAGCAGTGCCGCGGCGAGGGCGATGAAGATCGCCAGCGGCAGGGTCAACAGGTGACCCAACCCGATCGACCGGAACGGCCCGGAGTTGATGGTGATGATCTGACCCTGGGTGATGAGCTGGGCGAGACCCCGGCCGGCCACCATCAGGATCAGGGTGGCGATGATCGGTTGGATCCCGATCACGGCCACCAGCACCCCGTTCCAGACGCCGAGCACGAGCGCGACGCCCAACGCCATCGCGAGGGCGGTCAGCACCACTGTGAGACTGTTCTGGTCAGGTTGCTTGCTGATGTACATGCAGGCCATCGCGCCGCTGATCGCGCAGACCGAGCCGACCGACAGGTCGATGCCGCCGGTCGAGATGACCAGGGTCATGCCCAGCGCGACGAGGATCAGCGGCGCGCTCAACCGCAGGATGTCGATCGGCGAGCCGTACAGGTGCCCGTCCTTGAGCTCGATGGACAGGAACCCGGGCCGGTAGATCGTGTTGGCCGCGAGCATGACGACCAGCACGGCGACGGGCCAGAACAGCCGGTGACCGAGCATCGTCCGATAGCGGCCCTTGGTGTCGTTCATCGGTCCACCTCCTCCCGGTGAGATCCACTCGCGATCGTCTGCATGATGCGCTCGGCGTCGAGGCTCTCGTCGTTGGCGAGCTGCGCGACCATCTGCCGGTCACGCATGACGGCCACCTTGTGGCTGAGGCGCAGCACCTCCTCCAGCTCGGCGGAGATGAACAGCACGGCCATCCCGCCGTCGGACAACTGCGTCACGAGCCGTTGGATCTCGGTCTTCGCGCCGATGTCGATGCCCCGGGTCGGCTCGTCCAGGATCAGCAGCCGCGGCTCGGTGATCAGCCACCGCGCCAGGAGCACCTTCTGCTGGTTGCCGCCGGAGAGGTTGCGGACCGGCACCTCCGGATCCGCCGGACGGATGTTGAGGGCCTTGACGTACTTGTCGACCAGCTCGTCCTGCCGGCGGCGCGGGATGGGCCGCAGCCAGCCGCGGGCGGCCTGCATCGCGAGGATGATGTTCTCGCGGACCGACAGCTCGGGAACGATGCCCTCGGCGCGGCGGTTCTCCGAGCAGAAGCCGACGCCCTGGTCGATGGCCTGCGCGGGGGTACGCAGGCTGCTCGACGTGCCGTCGATCGCGACCTGCCCGCCGTCGGCCCGGTCGGCGCCGAAGAAGAGTCGCGCCACCTCGGTACGCCCGGAGCCCAGCAGACCGGCCAGGCCCACCACCTCGCCGGAGTGGATGGTGAGGCTGAACGGCGCTACCGCGCCCGCCCGGCCGAGGTTCGACACGGCCACCAGGGGGGTGCCCTCCTCCAGCGCGGCCAGGTCGCGCCGGGAGTGCTCCTCGATCCCCTCGAGGACGTCGAGTTCCTTGCCGATCATCTTCTCGACGAGGCCGAGCTGGGGCAGCTCGGAGGTGAGATATTCGCCGACGAGCCCACCGTTGCGCAGCACCGTGATGCGGTCGGCGATCTCGTAGACCTGGTCGAGGAAGTGGGTCACGAACAGGATCGCGATGCCTTCGTCGCGCAGTTGCCGCATGATGCGGAACAGTTGTGCGACCTCACCCGCGTCGAGGCTGGACGTCGGCTCGTCCAGGATCAGCACCCGGGCCTGGATGTCGATCGCACGGGCGATCGCGACCATCTGCTGGATCGCGAGGGAGTACGAGCCCAGCGGCGCGCTGACGTCGAGGTCGAGGTCGAGGCGGGCCAGGAGCGCGCGGGCGCGACGGCGGACCTCACCCCAGCGGACGGCGCCGAGGAGCCGAGGCTCGCGGCCGATGAAGATGTTCTCCGCCACCGAGAGGTTGGTACAGAGATTCACCTCCTGGTAGACGGTGCTCACCCCGGCGGCCGTCGCCTGCATCGGCCCGGTGAAGGAGACCTGCTCACCGTCCAGGGTGATCGTGCCCTCATCGGTGTCGTAGACGCCGGTCAGCACCTTGATGAGGGTCGACTTGCCGGCGCCGTTCTCGCCCATCAGGGCGTGCACCTCGCCGGGGAAGAGCCGGAAGTTGACGTCGTGGAGTGCGCGCACCCCGGGAAAGGACTTGCTGATCCCGGTCATCGTCAGGACCGGACGGCTATCCGTCATCCCATCAGACCTCTTCTGTGGGTTGTCGACGCGGAAGGGCCACTGCGCTCCCACCGCGCCCGCCCGGCCGCCCCTGCGGGAGGCTCGGGCGGGCGGGGCGCGGGACATCGCGGGTCATGCCCGGTCCGTTCGGGTTAATGGGGCGACGCGGCGGGGCCGCCACGCGAGCGCGGCGACCCCCCTGCGTCGATCAGTACTTGCGGGTGGGCAGAGCCTCCTTGGCCTGCTCGGTCGTGAAGGTGGTCTCCTCGGTCTCGATCCGAGGCGGCACCGTCTCGCCGGCCTTGACCTTCTTGGCCAGGTCCATCAGCTGTGGGCCGAGCAGCGGGCTGCACTCCGCGATGAAGTTGAACTTCCCGTCGGCGAGGGCCTGCATGCCGTCCTTGACGGCGTCCACAGTGATGATGGTGATGTCCTTGCCGGGCACCTTGCCGGCCGCGGTGATGGCTTCGAGGGCGCCCAGACCCATGTCGTCGTTGTGCGCGAACAGCACGTCGATCTTCGGGTTGGCCTTGAGGAACTGCTCCATGACCTGCTTGCCGCCCGCCCGGGTGAAGTCACCCGGCTGAGAAGCGATGATCTTCAGGTTCGGGTTGGCGGCGATCGCCTCGCCGAAGCCCTTCTTGCGGTCGTTGGCCGGAGCGGCGCCGGTGTTGCCCTGCAGCTCGACGATGTTCACCGGGCCGGTAGCGCCCTTCTTCTGCTCGACCAGCCACTCACCGGCGAGCCGGCCCTCCTTGACGAAGTCCGAGCCGAGGAACGTCTTGTACAGGCTCTTGTCGGCCGAGTCGACCGAACGGTCGGTCAGGATGACCGGGATGCCGGCGTCCTTGGCCTCCTTGAGCACGGTGTCCCACCCGGACTCCACGACCGGCGAGAAGGCGATGACGTCGACCTTCTGCTGGATGTAGTTGCGGATGGCCTTGATCTGGTTTTCCTGCTTCTGCTGCGCGTCGTCGAACTTCAGCTCGATGCCCGCAGCGGCGGCCGACTCCTTGATCGAGGTGGTGTTCGCGGTACGCCACCCGCTCTCCGCACCGACCTGGGAGAAGCCCATCGTGATCTTGCCGTCGTCCTTGGACCCGCCGCCGCCGGTGTCGCTGTTGCCGCAGGCCGCCACGCCGCCGACGAGCAGCACGCTGGCGAGGACCGCGATAGCGCGCTGGGTTCGCAACTTTCTCATCAGTTCTCCTTGGCTGGGTGTGGTGGATGACCGCGCGAGCCGCCGACGTGCGAAGGGTGGCGTACGCGGGTGGTGCGTGCTGGTGCGTCGGTGGAGCAGACCGGCGGGCCCGGATGGCCGCTGGAGACGGTCAGGAACCCGCCGGTGCGACTGTTTGTTGGCCGTAGACGTTCTGGTAACGGTGGTAGAGAGCGTCGATGTCGGCCTGCGCGATCGGAACGGGCTTCCCGAGGGTCCGCGCCAGGTACGAGGTGCGGGCCACGTCCTCACACATGACCGCGGCCTTGACCGCCGCCCGGGCGTCCCGGCCGATGGTGAAGACGCCGTGGTTGCGCATCAGCACCGCGGGTGAGCGGTGCCCGGCTAGCGTGGCGACGATGCCCTTGCCGATGTCGTCCCCGCCGATCAGCGCGAACGGACCCAGCGGGATCTCCCCGCCGAACTCGTCGGCCTGCGCCGTGAGGTGGCACGGGATCGCCTCTGCGCAGGCGGCCCAGGCGCTGGCGTAGGAGCTGTGCGTGTGCACGACGCCGCCGACCTCGGGCATGGCGCGGTAGACGTAGGCATGGGCGGCCGTGTCACTGGACGGGGCGAGATCGCCCTCGACGAGGACACCGTCGAGGTCGCAGACCACCATCGTGTCGGCAGTCAGGTCGTCGTAGCCCACACCGCTCGGCTTGATCACCATGAGGTCCTGGCCGGGAACCCGCGCGGAGACGTTGCCGGACGTCCAGGCGACCAGGTTGTAGCGGGTCAGCTCGGTGTGCAGTCGGGCGACGGTCTCGCGCAGCTCGGCGATCTGTCGACTCACCTCTGCGTTCATGCGACGACCTCCAGCGGGGCCTCGTGCGTGACAGTGGCGGCCTCGACGGCCGCGTTGCGAATCGCCCGCAGGCGGAGCATGACGTCGTTGCCGCCCCGACCGAAGTGGTCGTGCAGCGCCCGGTACTCGGCGTACAGGGCGTCGTAGGCGCGCGCCCGGTCGGGATCCGGCGTGTAGACGGCCTCGTGCACACGCCCCATCGCCTGCGACGCCTCGTGGATCGAGGGGTACGCCCCGGCGGCGACGGCGGCGTGGATCGCCGACCCGAGCGCCGGCCCCTGCGCGGACGCGATGATGTTCAGCGGTCGCTTGGTCACGTCGGCGTAGATCTGCATCAGCAGCTTGTTGTTGGTGAGACCGCCGGCGATCACCAGGTCGTTCACCGGCACCCCGGCCTCGACGAACGCGTCAATGATCATCCTGGTGCCGTACGCGGTGGACTCCAGCAGCGCACGGTAGATGTCCTGCGGGCGGGTCGCCAGGGTCATCCCGACGATCATCCCGCTGAGGTCGTGGTTGACCAGCAGCGACCGATTGCCGTTCCACCAGTCCAAGGCGACCAGGCCGTGCGCGCCGACCGGTTGGCCGGCGGCGAGCTCGGTGAGCCGTTCGTGCGAGTCGAACCCGGCGGGGGCGCCGTGCTCGACGAACCAGCCGAAGATGTCGCCGACGCCGCTCTGCCCGGCCTCGTAACCCCAGGCACCGGGGCTGATGCCGCCGTCCACGACACCGCACATGCCGGCCACCTCGGCGACCTCCGCGCCGTTGACGACGTGGCAGGTCGAGGTGCCCATGATGGCGACCAGCCGACCGGGCTCCACGGCCTGCGCGGACGCCGCGGTGACGTGCGCGTCGACGTTGCCGACGGCCACCGCGATCCCTTCCGGCAGACCCGTCCACGCCGAGGCGCGGGCGGTGAGCGTGCCGGCGCGGGCGCCGAGCGGCAGCAGCGGCCCGTCGAGCTTGGCCACGAAGTCGCCGAAGTCGGGGTTGAGCGCGGTCAGGAAGCTCTCGGACGGGTACTGCCCGTCCTGCAGGATGCCCTTGTAGCCGGCGGTGCAGACGTTACGGGTCTCGGTGCCGCTGAGCTGCCAGACGATCCAGTCGGCAGCCTCGATGAACCGTTCGGCCCGGTGGTAGACCTCCGGGTCCTCCTCCAGCATCTGCAGACCCTTGGCGTACTGCCACTCGGCGGAGATCTTGCCGCCGTACCGGCCGATCCACGGCTCGGCCCGCTCGTGGGCCAGCGCGTTGATCCGGTCGGCGTGCGGCTGCGCGGCGTGGTGCTTCCACAGCTTGACCCAGGAGTGCGGCCGGTCGCGCAGGTCGGGATCCTCGCACAGCGGGGTGCCGTTGGCGTCGGTCGGCAGCACGGTGCAGGCGGTGAAGTCGATGCCGATGCCCACCACCGCTGCGGGGTCCACCCCCGCGGCGGACACCGCCGCCGGGACGGCGTGGCGCAGCACGTCGCGGTAGTCCTCCGGATTTTGCAGCGCCCAGTCCGGGGGCAGCGGCCGACCTCCGGGCAGCGTCGCGCTGATGACCGCGTCGCCGTACTCGTGCACCGCGGTCCCCAACTCGGCACCGTCAGAAACCCGGACCACGAGGGCCCGCCCGGAGAGAGTGCCGAAATCGACACCCACGACGTAGCTTTCGGCAGCTCCGTCCACACGCTCCATGTTCACCTCCACCGTTAACGGGGATAGTGTTAACGCTCACATCCAGCCTCGTCAAGACATCTACCTGCAACAGCTCCGTAACGGAACGCGGGGGCGCGCCGGTGCGGGCGGGTTGAGTCGGGCGCTTCCGCAGCGGACTGGTGCAAAGTCCGCGATTCCGACTCCGCCCTGCCAGCGTCGCGCCGTGCCGGAGGCTGGCATCGGATCGACCGACGGCCGACGCCTCCTCGGCCGGCGTCGGCCCCGCACTGCTCGACCATCCGGGCGGCGGCACCGTGCCCGCTCGCTGCGGCGTGTCGGTCCGAAGGCGACGGTCGCCCGGTCGGTGACGATGTCAGCGATAACATCGCCGCGACCGCCGCCCACCCATGATCAGATCTATGCCGTACGCCACGGCCGCCGCCGAGCCCGTGAGCGCGTGCTCCGGCCACCGACGGGCACCTCACGCGCCCGAACCGCGCGACGTGTTATCGATAACATTCGACGTTTCGTGATCGACTCCAGGTCGGCGATGTGGCGGTGCCCCGTCGTCGGGACACCGCCACGTCGGCGTTATCGAGTCGATCACGCGCCCGGCCCGGCCTCAGCGGGCCGGGCCGGGAGCCGGTCGGGTCAGGCGGCGCGGCCGCGGTTGTACAGCGCCTTGGCCCAGAGGAAGCAGACCACCGTGATGACGGCACACCAGCCGACCGCGAGGAACCCGTTGACGCCGATCCCGGTGCCGAACAGCAGGCCCCGGAGGGTTTCCATGACCGGGGTGAAGGGTTGGTAGTCGGCGAACAGGCGCACCGGCGTCGGCATGGAGTCGGTGGGGACGAACCCGCTGCCGAGGAACGGCAGGAGCACCAGCGGCATCGGCAGGTTGCTGGCCGTCTCGACGCTCTTCGAGACCAGGCCGAGGGCGACCGACAGCCAGGTGACCGCGAAGGTGATCATGGTGAGGACGCCGATCGCGGCGAGCCACTCGACGGCACTGGCGGTGGGACGGAACCCGACGAGCAGCGCCACGCCGGTGACGGCCGCGAGGCTGAGCATCGACTGGAACACGCTGCCCATGACATGGCCGGTGAGAACCGACGGTCGGAAGATCGCCATCGTACGGAAGCGGGCGATGATGCCCTCGGCCATGTCCATGGCGACCGAGATCGCGGTGCCCTGCGCCGCGCTGGCGACCGTGATGAGCAGGATGCCGGGGGTGACGTAGTTGGCGTAGTCGGCACGGTCGCCCGAGGGTCCGAGGCCGGCGCCGAGCGTGCCGCCGAAGACGTAGACGAAGAGCAGCAGAAGGATGACCGGTATGCCGATGAGCATGAGGGTCAGCGAGGGATAGCGCCGCATGTGCAGGAGGTTGCGCCGCAGCATGGTGTTCGAGTCGCGCAGGGCGAGGGTGAGGGTGCTCATCGCGCGGAAGCCCTTTCCTGACCGGACCGAGCGGCCCGGGTGTCGGCTTGGTCGGGTTGGCCGGTGAGGGCGAGGAAGACGTCGTCGAGGTCGGGGGTGTGCACGGCGAGGCCGGCCACCGTGATCGCTTCGCGGTCGAGGTGGTCGAGGACGGACCGTAACGAACCGACCTCGCCGTCGCTGGGCACCTGGAGGGTCAGCGCGGCGTCGTCCCGGGTGGCCGCCGCGAACGTACGGGCCGCCGAGTCGAGACCCTCCTGATCGGCGAACCGCAGCACGACGTGGCCGCCCGGGATGAGCCGCTTGAGCTCGTGCGGGGTGCCCTCGGCGATCAGTCGGCCGTGGTCGAGGAACGCGACTCGGTCCGCGAGCTGGTCGGCCTCCTCCAGGTACTGCGTCGTCAGCAGGATGGTGACGCCCTCGGCGGCGAGAGCCCGGATGATGTGCCACATGGCGCGGCGACTGCGCGGGTCCAGGCCTGTCGTCGGCTCGTCGAGGAAGATGACGCGGGGGTCGCCGACCAGGGTCATCGCGAGGTCGAGCCGACGGCGCATGCCGCCGGAGTACGTCGCGGCCGGCTTGTCCGCCGCCTCCGCGAGATCGAACTGCTCGATCAGGTCGGCGATCCGTCGTCGACCCGTCGCCCTGTCCAGGTGGCACAGGTCGGCCATCAGGTTCAGGTTCTCCCGACCGGTCAGCAGGTTGTCCACGGCGGAGAACTGGCCGGTGACGCCGATCAGGTCGCGTACCGCGTCGGGCTCGCGGGTCACGTCGTGGCCGAGGACGCGGGCGTGGCCGGCGTCCGGCCGGAGCAGGGTGGAGAGGATCTGTACGGTGGTGGTCTTGCCGGCGCCGTTGGGTCCGAGCAGCGCGAAGATCGTTCCCTCGGTGATCATCAGGTCGATGCCGTCGAGCACGACCTTGTCGCCGTAGGACTTCCGCAGCTCCGTGGTGACGATCGCGGGTTTCCTGCTGCTGGTCATGGTCTCCTCATTCGTGGTGGGGGGTCGTGGCCGGTCAGGCACGACGGATCGTGATGTCGCCGAAGGAGGTGTTCGCGCGGATCTCGACCGTCTCGTCGGTCTCGGCCGGGCTGTCGGTCGACTCGAGCGCGTTGTGCACGCGCCCGTGCCGGGAGCTGACGTCGAGCCAGGCAGCGGTGCCCCGCCGGACACCGACCTCGATCGCGCCGTACGAGGTGTGCGACTCGACCGACCCGCGCACGACCTCGCCCAGCCGGACGTTGCCGTAGGCGGTGCGTGCCGCCACCGAGGCCATCGACGCGTCGACGGTGATGTCGCCGTACGCGGTGTTGACCCGGACGTCACCGCCGCCGCGGCCGATCCAGCAGTCACCGGAGGAGTTCTTGATCTCCACGGTGCCGTCGACGGTGCCGAGGCGCACCTTGCCGGAGGATGCCTTCACCCGGGCGGAACCGGTGACGCGCTCCACTGCGACCTCACCGTGGCTGCTGTCGATCTCCAGCGGCCCGGTCTCCTCGAGCCGGATCCCGCTGCCGGTCTTGATGCGGCACTCGCCGAGCCGCCCCTCGCCGCGGAACGCCGCCCACGCCGCCTCGGCGTGCAGCCGTGACCCGCTCGGCACCTCGATGAGGACGTCGACCGACGGCCCCGAGCCGAAGCCGTACCGGCGCCAGCTCTTCGGCACCCTGATCCGCAGCAGCCCGGCGGCGTACTCGATTGTGGTCTGCTCCGCGGCGCTCACGTCGGCCTTGCTCGACGGGTCGCGGGGCCGCACCTGCACCACCGTGTCGGTGCGGTCGGTCGCGGCGATCCAGGCGTCCCCGACGGGCATCTCGACCTGGACGGAAATCGGTTCTGGTGTGTCGAAAACAGGCATGGTGGTCTCCCGGAAGGTGTCAGCGAGGGCGGAGCGGAGGTGGGAAAGGGGCGCGACGGTCAGCGCGCCCAGCCGGTGACGTGCTGGCCCGGCCGCGGCGGCTCGGGCCGGCGCGGTGGCTGGGGGTCCGTGCCGGCCGCGACGGCGGCGGCGACGGCCCGCACCAGCCAGGCGTTGACGGACAGCCCGGCCCGGCTGGCGGCCCCGTCGACGCTGGCCTTGAGATGGTCGGGGAGGCGGAGGTTGATCCGGGACGTGCCGCCCTCGTCGTTCTCGGGCGGGAGCAGCGGCGCCGGCGCCGGGGGCGGTTCGCTTACCGCACCCGTGCCGTCCGTCGGCGGGTTCGCCGGCGTCACCACGAAATTGGGCTCACGCCCGCGCAGCCGGACGTGCACCGACCCGGGGGCGAGATCGCGGGTGATCTCGTCGGCCGCGTCGGACAGCGCCTCGAGCAGCGTCAGGTGGGTCGCCGCTTCCAGCTGGGTGAAGAGTCGCTCGGCCAGCACCCGCCCCTCGGGGTCGACGCCCTCGGCGGCCACGGCGAACTCGTTGCGCAGGTTCTCGACGTACGGCCTCAAGTCCATGGCACCATCATGGCATCACTTTGGCTCAGATTGCAACAGCAATGGCTCAGAGCGCTGCCATGCCGCTCATCGGCGATCATCGGCGGGACGCCGCGGTCTCCCGAACGCGCGGCGGACCAGCCGGTTCGCGACCTCCTGCGCCAGCCCGGTGGCCACCAGCAGATCGCTTGTCGTCGTCCGGACCTGCGCCACCACGACGGCTCCGGAGAAGCCGACCCCCTCCCGATAGGCGTCACCGGCGGCGCAGACCGCCCGCAGGGCACGCGCCCGCGCCTCGGTGGGTTCGTGACCGGCGGCGAACTGCCGCTTGAGCAGGCGTACCGCCGCGGCGAGGTCGGCGACCGCCCCCGGCAGCGCCTTCGGGACCTGCTCGCCGTCCTCGATCACTGTCACCGCGCGGCGGATCAGCGTTCCGGCGTTGCGCATCGCCCGGTCGATCGGCTCCGCCGCCTGCGCGTACCGGCCGACCGGCCCGTGCCGCTCGTGCCAGTGCACAGGCGAGAGGGTGCTGGCCTCGCGGGCACCCTGGGTCGCCTCGATGAGCGCCCGCAGCTCGTCCTTGTTCTCCCGCAGCTTCGTACGGGCGACCAGCGCACGGTCGATGTCGCCGTCGGCCAACGCGCCGGCGGTGGCGTCGAGGGTGGTGCTGAGCAGGTCCAACACCGGTCGCGCCGCCCGGTTGAGCACCCGCAGCGGGCTCAACGGCAGGAGGACGGCGGTGACCAGCAGCGCCACCGCTCCCCCGACGAGAGCGTCCACGAAACGGGGAATCTCCAGGTCCCGCACGGACGGACTCAACGTGGCGATGAGCACCGCCGTCGCCCCGGCCTGGATCACCACCGCCGCGCTACCGGCCAGGAACAGCGCGACGAGGATCGCCAGCACGACGATCAGGGCGAGTTGCCACCACCCGGTGCCGGTCACCGTGAGCAGCAGGTCGCCGACCAGCACCCCCACCGTGACGCCGATGATCAGCTCGACGGTGCGACGCAGCCGTTGGCCGACCGACGCGGCGAGGGTCGAGACCGCGGAGATCGGCGCGAACACCGGCTGCGAGACGTGCAGCACCTGGCGCACCACCAGCCAGGACAGCGCCGCGGCCAGACCGGCCTGCAGAGCGAGGCCGCCGATGCCCCGTACCCGCCGCCCCCGGTCCCGCAGCGTGCCCCACAGTCGCGCGCGGAGTCGGGCGACTGTCGTCGCCGGAGCGGCGTGCGTCGGGGCACCCCCGTCCGTACCGGACCGACCGGCAGCGACCATGGCGGCGGCTACCCGGCCGTACCCCGATCAATCCTGGCCGCCGGACGCGGCCACGCGGGGCCGCGCCGCGCCCGGCGTCCGACGGCGGTCGCGCTCAGCGCGTGGCAAGCACCTTCTCGGCGTACGCCCAGAGCTGGTCCGCGGCGGCCGGGTCGAGGGCGTGTGCCGCCACCCCACCGCTCGCGTCCGAGCCTTCGGGCACCACCTCCGCCTCCTGGTTGTCGACGAAGTACCGGCCGCCGACGCCGTCGAGCAGGGGTGACGCGGCGAGCAGGACCGTGGTGGCCGCGCCCTGGGCGGGCGTCTTGAAGTAGTCCGGCACGACGAGGTTGCCCGCCTCGTCCATCGCGCCGAGCGCGCGCATCATGTCGTCGTCGATGTGACGCTGCAGGTTGGTGTGGATGTACCCGGGGTTGAGGGCGTTGGCGGTGATCCCGTCCTTCGCCCACTGCCTGGTGATGCCGACCGCGAGCAGGACGTCCGCCGTCTTCGACTGCCCGTACGCCGTCCACGGGTCGTACGGGCGCCGTTCGAACTGGGGGTCCTCGACGTCGAACGGAGCACCCAGGTGCGCCCCCGAGCTGACCACCACGACCCGGGCCGCCCCGGCGGCGCGCAGGTTGTCGTGCAGACCGACGGCGAGCGCGAAGTGACCCAGGTAGTTGGTCGCGAGCTGCAGTTCCCAGCCCTGCGCGGAGAGCTGCCGGGTGGGAAGCGCCATGATGCCGGCGTTGGCGACCAGCGCGTCGAGCGGGCCCCGCCAGGCCGCAACGAAGGCGTCGACCGACGCCAGATCGGCGAGGTCGAGCGCGGCCGACCGGACCGCGCCCCGGGTGGCGCCAGTGGCGAACTCCTCGACGAGCGCTGCGGCCCGCTCCGGATCACGGACCGCGACGGTGACCTCGGCGCCGGCCCCGGCCAGGGCGCGAACGGTCTCGACACCGAGGCCGGAGGCGCCGCCGGTGACGATCATCCGGCGCCCACCGAGGTCCACGCCGTCGAGGATCTCGGCGGCGGTGGTGCGGGCGGTGAACAACGTGGTGAGGCGTGGGTTCGCTGTCATGTCAACCAGGTTATGAACCCGAATCTGGACTGCCTATAGTCTAGAGTCCGCGTTACTTTCGCGAGAGTCCAGGACGGTGCGGATGGATCCCCTTGAGGACGTACTGGCGTTGCTCGGTGCGACGAGTCACGTCTCCGCCGGCCTCGTCGCCGGTGGTAGCTGGGCGGTCCGGTTCGACCCACCGGCCGGAGCCAAGTTCAACGCGATCCGCCGTGGCCGCTGCTTCCTGCGCGTCGACGGCGAACCCGAGCCGATCGACCTCGCCGAGGGCGACTGCTACCTGCTGACCCGGCCGGTGGCGTACACGCTCTTCAGCGACCCCGACGCCCCGGTCCAGCCGGCGTACCCGATCTTCGCGGCCGCCGCCGACGGCGTGGCGCACGCGGGCGACGGCGACGACATGTTCCTCATCGGCGGGGCGTTCTCCCTGGGTGATCGGGGCCGCAGTCTCCTACTGGACAGCCTTCCGCCGATCATCCACGTGCCCGCCGACACCCCTGCGGCCGCCACCATCCGCTGGGCCCTCGACGAGATCGACGCCGAGCTGCGACAGCCACAGCTCGGGTCGCGGCTCGTCGCCGAACACCTGGCACTCGTCCTGCTGATCCAGGTCCTGCGACTGCACCTGGCCCGCGACCCCCAGCACACGTCCGGCTGGCTCGCCGGGCTCGCCGACCCGGTGGTCGCCCCCGCGCTACGGGCGATGCACGGACGACCCGAGCAGTCCTGGACGGTGGACGAGATCGCCCACGCCGCCGCCGTCTCCCGGTCGACGCTCGCCGCCCGCTTCCGGCAGGTCGTCGGCGTGGGCCCCTTGGAGTACCTCACGCGCTGGCGGATCGAACTCGCGGCCGACCGCATCCGCCGAGGCTCGGACACCGTCGCCACCATCGCCCTGGCCGTCGGGTACGGCTCGGAGAGCGCGCTCAGCGTCGCCTTCAAACGTGTCACAGGCGTCTCGCCACGCGCCTACCGCAGACAGGCTGCCGGAAGCATCCGGGCCGGCTAGGCGTCCGGCCGTCACCGCGAGCGCAACCGGTGCGATTGCGCGCGTCCGGGCCGGGTAGACCCGATCCGCCACGTCGGTGGCGGTTCGTCCCCGGCCGGATCAGCGGTACGGGGCGGGCGGGACGCTTCGGGGGGCCATGGCCGATGGATCAGCGCGGTTGAGCGGGGCCGACACCTCCGGCGAGATCGTGGAGCTGCGGGTGCACGGCGTCTCCGGCGCGAGTGTCGACCAGGTGCTCAGCCTGGAACAGACGACGCAGGTCGCCGGAGACCGCAGTGGCGGCTTCGTCCGGCTCCGTTCCGACCTGCCGAAAGCCGACCCGCGGGGCGTGACGCTGGAGGCGTACCGCTGGGGTGATCTGCCCTCCGGAAGCGTGGCCCAGACCCTGGCGCTGGTCTTCCTGCTGCCGTTCATGCTGGTCAACGTGGCGGTCTGGATGCGCCCGGCGCAGCCGGGCACGGAGGCCGTGGTCAAGTCCCTGTGCCGACTGCTGGCGCTGACACTGACCGTGCTGTACGTGCTCGCCATCGTCGGCGTCGCCCTCGACCTGGTCGCGTGGAAGTGCCTCACCGCACCCCGCTGCCTGGCCGGACGTAGCTGGCTGTCGTGGCTGAGCGGGCAGCCGGTCGGGCTGCGGCTGGCGGTGCTCGCGGTGCTCCCGGCCGCCGCGATCGGGCTGATCTGGCGGATCAGCACCCGCCCGGGCAGATCGTTCGAGGCGTTCCGCGGCCCCGACGAGAACCTCTCCGGGCATCGGCTCAGCACAGTCGGCAAGTGGGACGCCGAGCCGCTGGTCGGACGGCTCCGGTCGGTGCACGTCGCGACGGCTTTCGCGACGCTCAGCCTCGTCCTGCTCGCCGCCCGTGCCGGGGACGGCGCGTCGGTCGTCACTGTCGCGTTGGCGGTCGCCACCGGCGTCGTCCTGGCCACCGGCGTGGTGCTGCTCTGCACACCCCCGCTGATCGACAGGTCCCCCGCTGACCGGCGGCTCGACGCGATCACCAGCACGCTGCGCGCTACCGCGCTGCTGCTGACCACGCTGGTCGCGACCCACGTGCTGACCAGCTCCGCACCCTGGCACGACGGGGGTGACCTGCCCGGGTACGACACCACCCTGACCTGGCTGTTCACCACCCAGACGGGCCTGCTGGTCGCGCTCGGCGTGGTGCTGCTCTGCCGTCGGGATCGGCGACGGGGAGCCAGCCCGCTGTTCGGGCTGGGCGCGCTGGTCATCGCCGGCACGGCGATCACCATGGCGGTGGTGTACTCCGCCGAGCTGATCTACCGGGTGGCGGACTATCTCGACCGCGACGTGCCCACCGCTGAAGGCATCGCCACCGGCCCGCCCCGGGCGTACACCTGGGCGATCTTCGGTTTTCTCCGCACCGTGCTGGTCACGCTGCTCGTCGCAGGCCTGGTCGTCGTGGTCTCCCGCCCCCGTCGTGCACGGGCGGCGGCGGCGGTCGTCGCGGGCGACTACCCGGACCCGCCCGCCGAGGCCGGGCCGAGGCTGCGGCAGGTCCGCGCGGCGATAGCGCGGGCCCGCTTCACCGAGCGACTGGTGCTGCTGGCCGTGGTCTTCGGCTGCCTCGCCGGCATCGGCACCGCCACCACCACCCTCGGCCTGCTGGGCCTGTTTCCGGGCGACGTCGTCGAACGCTACGCCCGGGTGCCGGCCGACGCCGTCACCTTCGGCATCGCGTTCGGCAGCTGGGCGATCGCGGCGGCGCTGCTCGGCCTGCTCCTCGGCGGGATCTTCGCGTACCGCACCGTCCCGTTCCGCCGGCACGTCGGCGTCATCTGGGACCTCGGGACGTTCTGGCCCCGGGCCGCCCACCCGTTCGCGCCGCCCTGCTACGCCGAGCGGGCCGTGCCGGAGCTGACCCGGCGCATCACCTACCTGGTCGAGCGCGGCAATGCGGTGCTGCTCTCCGGGCACAGCCACGGCTCGGTCCTGCTCGCGGCCACCGTGCTCCAGCTGCCACCATCGATCGGCAGCCGGGTCGCGCTGCTCACCCACGGCTCACCGCTGCGCCGGCTCTACGCGCGACTCTTCCCCGCCTACATCGACGACGCGGTGCTGCACGAGATCGGCAACCGGGTCGGCTGGCGGTGGGTGAACCTGTGGCGCGACACCGACCCGATCGGCGGCCGGATCTTTCCCGACCTGGGCGCACCGGCGCCCGACGGCGACCCCGCCGCGATGGTGGACCGCCGACAGCGCGACCCACGTGACGTGGTGACACCGCCCGGCGACAGCGTTCCCCCGCCCATCGAGGGGCACTGGCCGTGTGAGTCCGACGAACAGTTCGTTCACGCGGTGCGGGAACTGGCGCAACGCCTGCGGCACGATCCACGCACCACGCCCACGTGACAGGTCGGCTACCGCGCCGCCCGGGCGCGCCACTCGTCCAGGCGCGTAGCGGCGATGCGGGCGCCGTCGGCGGGAACGAGTGAACGCTCGCCCAGCGTGGCGCCGAAGTACCGTGCGTCGGGGTCGGTCACCACCGCACGGGAATCGGCACGGGCGGCGAGAACGGACCGGCCCATCTCGTCGAGGCGGAACTGTTCCGGGCCCGCGATCTCGACCACGCCGTTGACCGGTGCGCCGACCGCGACCGCGGTCACCTCGGTCGCGACGTCGTCCGCCGCCATCGGCTGGATGAGCACCGGCGGCAGCCGTACCGTGTCGCCGTCGGTGGCGGCGTCGACGATGCCCTGAAGGAACTCGAAGAACTGGGTCGCGTGGACCACCGAGTACGGCAGTCCGGATGCCGCGACGAGCTTCTCCTGCGCGACCTTCGCCCGCATGTACCCGCCGTCCGGAAGCCGGTCGGAGCCGACGATCGAAAGCACCACGTAATGCCCCACGCCGGCAGTCGCCGCGGCGGGAAGGAGGGTGCGCGTCGACGTCTCGAAGAACTCCCGAACGGCGGCGTCCTCGAACGACGGGGAGTTCGACACGTCGACGAGGACGTCGGCGCGGTCGAGCACCTCGGCCACCCCCTCGCCGGTCAGCGTGTTCACGCCCGTCTTGGGCGACGCCGCCACCGCCTCGTGACCCTGCTCCCCAAGGTCGTGAACGACCTTGGAGCCGATGAGACCACTGCCGCCGACGACGACGATCTTCATGGTCGAACCACTTCCCGTCTCCGTGCGATGCGCTGAGCGGCAGGACGAAACAAGCCTACGGAGCGTGGAACGCCGGCGCGGCGACATCGCCGCTCATGATTGTGGTCGTCCGATGGCCTGGGTAGCGTGCTCGTCGGGGGCGGCTGCCGGCGGGAGCAGGCCCTCCTCGCCTCTGGAGGTGGACGTGGCCGCGGTGTCCCACCCGGTGTTCGCCCGGGTCTACGAGCGGCTCTCTGTCGCCATGGACCGCGCCGGCACCGCCGCGTTTCGCCGTGACCTGGCCGCTGGCTTGACCGGCCGGGTGATCGAGGTCGGCGCCGGCAACGGCCGCATGTTCGCCCACTACCCCCCGACGGTGACCGAGGTCGTCGCGGTGGAACCGGAGCGACGGTTACGTGCCGCCGCCGTCCTTGCCGCCCCGGCCGCACCGGTACCGGTCACGGTCGTCGACGGCCTGGCCGAGGCGTTGCCCGCCGGAGAGCGTGAATTCGACGCCGCCGTTGTCGCGTTGGTGCTGTGCACCGTGCCCGACCAGGCGGCCGCACTCGCCGAGATCCGTCGCGTGCTGCGCCCCGGCGGTCAGCTGCGTTTCTTCGAACACGTCGCCGCCGAGGAGCCCGGCCCCCTACGCCGGGTCCAGCGGCTGGCCGACGCGACGTTCTGGCCCAAACTGTTCGCCGGCTGCCATACCGGCCGCGACACCACGGCCGCCATCCGGACGGCCGGGTTCGCCATCGACGAGCTACGTCGTTTCCGGTTCCCGGCCTCCAGTTCCAGCCCCTCCTCGCCCTGCGTGCTGGGCCGGGCGACCCTGCCGGAGCAGCGGCTGCACTGAGCGTCCGATCCCCTGCGGATGACGTGAACGCGAACCTCGCTCTACCTCGCGTTCTTAGTTATTGTCCCGTTTTGGCGACAATTGCCCCGATCTCATGATGTCGTGGTCAACGCATCCGGCCGTGTCACCAGGCCGTTCTGAGCAGGACGCGCAACGCCTCCTGCGAGTTTCAGCACGGAGGTTGATCTGTGACAGCACAACCCATTCGTCGCCTGAGGAGGGCTGTCCTGCCGGCCCTCGGGGCCTCCGCGGCCGTCGCCGTGGCCGCAAGCCTGCTTCTCTTCAGCTCGACCGCCGCCAACGCCGCCGACGCCCCGGTGGGGTTGGGAACGGCCGCCGACTTCTCCGTCCTGGCCGGGGCCGAACCGACCAACACCGGCCCGAGCTTCCTCGCCCAGAGCCTTGGCAGATACCCCGGCAGCGCCGCGTCGGGCTTCGGAACGGCGACCATCGGTGGTGAGATCCACCTCGGCGACGCGGTGGCGCTCCAGGCCCAGAGTGACCTGACCACTGCCTACAACGATGCCGCCGGCCGCACCCCGTTCACCGTCCTGCCCGCGGAACTCGGCGGTAACACTCTCAACGCGGGCGTCTACCGGATCGGGGCCGCGCAGCTCACCGGGGTGCTCACACTCAACGGTCAGGGCGACCCCGCCGCCGTGTTCATCTTTCAGATCGACTCGTCGCTGACGACGGCGTCGAGCAGCAGCGTCGTCCTGATCAACGGAGCATCGGCCTGCAACGTGTTCTGGCAGGTCGGCAGCTCGGCGACGATCGGCACGAGCACCACCTTAATCGGCACCATCATGGCCCAGGCCTCCGTCACGATGGCCACGGGCGCGACCCTGCAGGGCCGCGCGCTGGCGCGAACCGCCGCCGTCACCCTCGACACCAACACCATCTCCGCACCGGTATGCGCCGGGCCGCCCGGGCGCTCCGGGCCACCCGGACCCACCGGACCAGCCGGACCCACCGGACCGGCCGGGCCCTCCGGCCCACCCGGTAGTCCTGGCGCACCGGGCAGCCCCGGCGCACCTGGCAGCCCCGGAGCACCCGGCAGCCCCGGAGCACCCGGCAGTCCCGGCGCACCCGGCAGTCCCGGCGCACCCGGCAGCCCCGGCGCACCCGGCAGTCCCGGAGCACCCGGCAGTCCCGGAGCACCCGGCAGTCCCGGCGCACCCGGCAGCCCCGGCGCACCCGGCAGTCCCGGAGCACCCGGCAGTCCCGGCGCACCCGGCAGCCCAGGAGCACCCGGCAGTCCCGGAGCACCTGGCGCACCCGGCAGCCCCGGCGCGCGCGGAGCGCCCGGAGCGCCCGGAGCGCCGGGCAGCCCAGGAGCGCCCGGCAGCCCCGGGGCACCTGGCGCACCGGGTAGTCCAGGAGCACCTGGCGTACCCGGCGGATCGGGCGAGAACATCCTTCCGGTCACCGGCAGCGGCGTGGTGCCTGCCATGACGAGCATGGGAAGTGTGCTGGTCGTCCTGGGCGGACTCGTGCTCTTCCTCGCCCGGCGCCGACGGACGCAGACCTCCTGATCGACGGGCCCGGCCGGTGTGTCCTGCCGGCCGGGCCCCGACCGGGAGCCGGCGCGGCGATCGGTGGCAGCTCAGCAGGGCGGTGCGCGGCGTGTCGAGTCGCTCAGCTGCCACCGATCAAGGACGCGGGTCGCGGGCGCGGCGTCGACGTGGTCCGGCGGCTCCGGCCGGCCGTCGGGGTGCCGCGCACAGGCCGTCTGGGCGACGGCGGCAGGGTCCGTCATCGGGTCGACAGGCCCGTCAGCCAGTCGTCCAGGGCCTCCGGCTTCGCGAACAGCAGCACCGGCGGCCCGGCCGGGTCGGCCTGCCAGGCCCGCATCCGCCGCCGCGCCCGGCCGAACGCGCCGACGTGCCAGAGCAGGATCGAGTCCCCGGACAGCACACTGCCCAGTGACTCGCGGTTCCCGTTGCAGATCACCTCGCCGCTACCGACCCGGCGCAGCGTACGGCGCAGCAGCCGCCAGAACGAACGCCACCGCGGGTAGTCCAGGGCCACCACCAGGTCGGCGCGCGCCAACGGGATGTCCCGCCAGCCGTGGTACGCGCCGTCGAGAATCCAGGTGTCCCGGCGGCAGATCTCCTCGATCCGGCGGCGCTGCTCGGCGACCGGCACCTCGACCCACCCCGGCAGCCACAGCAGGTCGTCCACCGGATACCAGGGCAATCCGAGGTGCTGTGACAACCGCTCGGCGAGAGTGGACTTGCCGGCGCCGTACACCCCGTAGACCAGGATGCGACGCGGTGCGGTCATCGCGGCAGCGTACGCCGCGCGGTCGAGCGGGCCTCACGAGTCGCTGGAGAGACGGGTCGGCCACGAGTCGGGGCTCCGTCGATAATCGCTTGCCGCGTACGAGGGACGCCGCCAGAGTGGTGCCCATGACGTACTGACGGACACCATCCGAGCACCGCGCCGAGGTCGCTTCGCGCCGACCGGCGCCGTATCGCCGTCCGTCCCTTTCGCTTGAGCGAGAAGTGAGCGTCGTTGTCTGAGCACCACTCCCCTCGGGAGTTCCTGTCCCCGTCCGCCCCGGCCACCGTCGCCGTGTTCGCGTCCCCCGCGAGTTGGATCGAGTCCGCCGCTGTGGACCAGTGTCGGCGGGTAGCCGCCCTCGACGGCATGATCCACGTTGCCGGCATGCCGGACCTGCACCCGGGCAAGGGCGCCCCGATCGGCGCGGCCATGGCGTCGACGGTCCTGTACCCGTTCCTGGTGGGCTCCGACATCGGTTGCGGTATCGCGGTGTTCCCCATTCGACTCCGGCGCGTCGTACCCGAGCGGCTGGCTGCCCGGTTCCCCGACCTCGACCGCGCGCTCGACCCCAAGCGGGACGCCGACGACCCGGCCTGGACCGTCGTCGCGGGCGACGTTCCCGCCGGCCATCTCGACGGTCTCGGCACGGTCGGCCGCGGCAACCACTTCGTCGAGCTGGCGCGCGTGGACACCGTCTTCGCACCGGACCACGCGGAACGGCTCGGGCTGGGCACCGGTGACCTTGTCCTCGTCGTGCACAGCGGCTCGCGGGGCCTGGGCGAGCGGATCCTGCGGACGCACACCGAGGCGCACGGGGCGGGTCCGGCCGCGGATCCGGCCGACTACCTGGCCCGGCACGACGAGGCGGTGCGCTGGGGCTCGCTGAACCGACGACTGCTGGCCGCCCGGGTCGCGTACGCCCTGGGGGCCGAGCCGACCGAGCCGGTGGTCGACCAGTGCCACAACCTGGTCGAGGTGCGCGACGGCGTCTACCTGCACCGCAAGGGGGCGGCGCCCGGCGACGGCCGCGACGTGCTCGTCGCCGGCACGCGGGGTACCGCGTCGTACCTCGTGGCCGCCCATGCCGGGGCGGACGCCAACCACTCGGTGGCGCACGGCGCGGGCCGCAAGATGTCCCGCGCCGACGCGCTGCGCCGAGGCCGGGCCAAGCACACGGTCGAGGAGCTGCGGCGTACGCCTGTGGGTTCCCTTGTGGTCTGCGGCGACCGCCAGTTGCTCTTCGAGGAGGCGCCCACGGCATACAAGCGGATCGAGCAGGTGATCGCCGATCTCGTCGAGCACCGGCTCGCCACGCCGGTGGCCACCACGATCCCCCTGGTCACCTACAAGACGCCGGACGTGGGAACCGCGTCGTGGTCGGATCGGCGCGACCAGCGCCACGGGCGGGGACGGTCGTGAGCGCGCAGCTGCTGCTGTCCGCCGGCCGTGGCCCGCGGGAGTGCGCCTGGGCGCTCGCCCAGCTCCTGCGCCGCCTGCGGGACGACGCCACCCGGCGGGGCGTGACGGTCCAGCGGGTCCACGCGGTGCCTGGGGACCGGCCCGGCACCTACCGGTCGGCGCTGATCCGGATGTCCGGCGCCGACGTCGAGGCGTTCGCGGCCTCCTGGACGGGCACGCTGTGCTGGCAGGCGCCCAGCCCCTACCGGACCAGCACCGGTCGGAAGAACTGGTACGTGACCGCTCAACCGCCGCCGAGCGACGCGCCGACGACGACGTTCGCCGAGGCTGACGTCGACGTCGTCGGGTGCCGCACCGGCGGTCCCGGCGGCCAGCACCGCAACAAGGCCAGCACGGCGGTACGCGCCACACACCGTCCCTCAGGCCTCGTCGTGGTGGTGGACGACGAACGGCAGTTCAGTCTCAACCGGCGCATCGCCCTGCACCTGCTGCGACAGCGTGTCGAGCGTGGCGACGAGGCGGCCCGTCGCGCGGTCGCCACCGCCCGCTGGCGCATCCACGACGACCTCGTGCGGGGCGACCCGACTCGCACGGAACGTCCGGAGCCAGCGCCCGCGCCAAGCCGGCGACGGCGTGGACGACCAGCCTCCGGCCGCTGAGGACGTCCGGTCGCTGGGTGCCGAGGACGTCCGATCGCTGGGTGCTGGGGGCGTACCGGTCGTTGCGCCGGTTTGGCGCCGGGTGTCGTCGGCACGCCGGGTTGCGGGCGTGTCGAGCGACGCCGTATGTTAGCGATCACATCGATAGACTCTGATGGGCTGCGTGTCCCTGCGGAGCCGTCGCAGCAGGTCCGCCGAGCCGCGGCGGGTGCCGGTCACCACCTACCCACCCCGCCACCCCACCCCACCGCCGCCCCACCCCGTCCCGCCGCAGAAAGGCCACCGCCGTGCCTCTGACCCGACGCGCGTTCACACTGGGCGCACTGTCCACCGCTGCCGCCGCCACCGGCGCGCTGAGCCTCCCCCGCACCGCCCTCGCCGCACCGAACACCGGCTACGTGATGGCCTACTTCACCGAGTCGCCGCAGGGGCTGGGCGCGGACTACGGCCTGCACCTCGCCGTCAGCCGGGACGGCCTCAACTGGACGCCGCTGAACCAGAACAACCCGGTCGTCACGCCGACCGCCGGTCAACTGGGCCTGCGGGACCCGTTCGTGTTCCGCAAGACCGACGGCACCTTCGTGGTGCTGGCCACCGACCTCAAGGGCACCAACTGGAACCAGACCAGCCAGTACCTGCACGTATGGGACTCGACCGACCTGACCAGCTTCACCGGCTACCGGCGGATCCGGATGCACACGTTGAACACCCACACGTGGGCGCCCACCGCCTTCTGGGACGCCGCCCGTGGGCAGTACGCCATCGTCTACTCGGCGAACAACGGCCAGGACGTGTTCCTGGTCAACTACACGAGCGACTTCCGGACGGTCAGCTCGCCGCAGGTGTTCTTCAGCCCGGGCTTCGGCGTCCTCGACGGCGACGTCGTCGTGGACGGCGGCACCACCTACCTCTACTACAAGAACCTCGCCAACGGGAACCTCTACGGCGCCCGTTCCAGCACCGCCACGCCGAACAGCTTCAGCACGTACACCTCCGGGCTCCTGCAGGGCAGCGGCATTGAGGCGCCGCTGCTGGTCAAGGCGGTCGACGGCAGCGGCTGGCGTCTGTGGGGGGACTCGTACAGCCCGTTCAACAACGACTTCTACGCCTGGTCGACCACAGCCATCGGGAGCAACTCCTGGACGCCGCTGAACCAGCGCGACTACACCCCACCCCTGAACGCGAAGCACGGATCGATGACCGGGATCACCGACGCGGAGTACAACGGGCTCGTCTCCCGGTGGGGGACGCCGAACTGGGTCCGGCTGAAGTCCTCCAACCTGCCGGACCGCTACGTGCGGCACTACAACTACGTGGCCCGCGTCGACACGTACCCGTTCGACCCGTACCAGGATCAGCTCTGGCGGATGGTCGCCGGCCTCGCCGACTCCGCCGGAGTGTCCTTCGAGTCGGTGAACAAGCCCGGCTACTTCCTGCGCCACTACAACTACGAGGTCCGGCTGGAGGTCAACGACAACAGCTCCGTGTTCCGCGCCGACGCGACCTTCTACCGCACCGCCGGCCTGGCCGACGCGGCGTGGACGTCGTTCCGCTCCTACAACTTCCCCACCCGCTACCTGCGACACGCCAACTACCTGCTGCGCATCGACCCGCTGAGCGCCGGTTCCAGCGCCGCGGAGCGGCAGGACGCCACCTTCCGGATCACCTCGTAGGGGCGGGCTCAGACCTCCAGGACCGCGTCGGCGAACGCCCGGGGCACCCCATGGGGCAGGTTGTGCCCGACGCCGCCGCCGACGCTCCGGTGGTGCCAGCCGGCTTCCCCGAACAGGACACTCGCCGTGCGGGCGCGACGCTGGTCGTAGGGTGATGGCATGGCTGAGCGATCCCTGACCCTGATGGCGGTGCACGCCCACCCCGACGACGAGGCGACGAGCACCGGCGGCGTCCTTGCCCGGTACGCCGCCGAGGGTGTCACGACGGTCCTCGTGACCTGCACCGACGGACGGTGCGGCGACGGCCCCGGCGGGGTCAAGCCCGGCGAGCCCGGCCACGACCCGGCCGCCGTCGTGGCGATGCGTCAGACGGAGCTGGAGGCCAGCTGCGCGACGTTGAAGGTCACCCACCTGGAGACGCTCGGCTACGCCGACTCCGGGATGATGGGGTGGTCGACGAACGACCAGCCCGGCTCCTTCTGGACGACGCCGGTGGCCGAGGCCGCGGAGCGGCTCGCCGACCTGATCCGCCGCTACCGACCCGACGTCATCGTCACCTACGACGAGAACGGCTTCTACGGTCACCCGGACCACATCCAGGCGCACCGCATCACCATGGCCGCCGTCGCGCAGACCGACGTCCCCGCGAAGGTCTACTGGACCACTGTGCCACGGACGGCGTTCACGGAGTTCGGCCGGATCATGAAGGAGCTGGGCGTCGAGTGGGCCGAGCCGGACCCGTCGTCCGACGTTCCCGAGCTGGGCCTGCCCGACGACGAGATCACCACCTGGGTCGACACGCGGAGCTACGGCGCGCAGAAGTTCGAGGCGCTGGCCGCGCACGCCAGCCAGACCGAGAACATCTTCTTCCTCCAGCTGGGCCAGGAGCGGTTCACCGAGCTGATGGGCACGGAGACCTTCGTCCGGGTACGGGACACCACCGACGCGCCGGTGCCCGAGGACGACCTCTTCGCCGGGCTGCGCTGACGCGAACCCGCTGCGCTGACGCGTACCCACGGCCGGCGGCGGGCCCGCTACCGTTGCCGGGTGCGGGTGGTGGTGGCGGAAGACCTCGTGTTGTTGCGGGACGGGCTGATCCGTCTGTTGGAGGCCCACGGCTTCGAGGTGGTCGCCGCCGTGGGCAGCGGGCCGGATCTGCTGACCGAACTCGTCACGCGGCGTCCCGACGTGGCAGTGGTCGACGTGCGGCTGCCGCCGACGTACACCGACGAGGGCCTGCGGGCCGCGCTGGCGGCGCGGGCCGAGGTGCCGGGGCTGCCGGTGCTGGTGCTCTCCCAGTACGTGGAGCGGCTGTACGCGCGGGAGCTGCTCGCCGACGGCCACGGCGGGATCGGCTACCTGCTCAAGGACCGGGTGTCCGACCTCGGCGAGTTCGTCGCCGCGGTTCGCCGGGTCGCCGCCGGCGGCACCGCGCTGGACCCGACAGTGGTGGCGAAGCTGCTCGACAGCCGGACGCGGGTGCTGCCCCTGGACCGGTTGACCCCCCGCGAGCGGGAGGTGCTCGGGCAGATGGCGCAGGGCCGGTCCAACGCGGCGATCGGCGCGGCCCTGTTCATCACGGAGAAGGCCGTCGCGAAGCACACCAACAGCATCTTCGCCAAGCTCGGGCTGCAGTCGTCCGAGGACGACAACAGGCGGGTCCTCGCCGTCCTCGCCTACCTCGACGCATAGGGGTACTGGTACCACCCCGGGAGGGGTTCCAGGCTCCTCGAAACGGGTCTCGTCAGCGACGAGCCTGAGGACATGACCGCAACCACAAGCACCAGGGCCCTCCACGCGGGCCCCGTTCCCCGGGCCGACCGCGCCCTCGCCCCCGACCTCGCCCGCGGCGCCATGCTGCTGTTCATCGCGCTCGCGAACGCCGCGAACGCCGCGTTCGCCGGTCAGCCCGGCCTGGACGGCACGCCGCACGGCGCGCAGCGCGTCGTCAACGCCGTCCTGGCGATGTTCGTCGACAGCCGCGCCTACCCGGTCTTCGCCGTCATGTTCGGGTACGGCCTCGTGCAGATCGCCCGGCGGCAGGGGGACGGCGCGCGGCGGATCCTGGTGCGACGCAACGCCGCCCTCATCGTCTTCGGCCTGTGCCACGCTGCGCTGCTGTACTTCGGGGACTTCCTCGGCGCGTACGGCATCGTCGGTATCGCCGCCACCCTGCTGTTGCTGCGCCGCGGCGACCGGTTCCACCGTGTCGTGCTGTGGCTGTGGGGAATCCAGACCGCGTACGCCGAGGTCCTGGCGGTGACCGCGCTCGTCGGCGCGCGCGGCGGCGACGCCGTCCTCACGAACACGCCGAACCCGTCGCTCGCCGCCTCGTCGTACGGCCAGTCGATCCTCGACCGTCTCGCCGAGTGGCCGGTCCACACGGTCACGGTGCTCCCGTTCATCGTCATCGTGTGGTTGGGCATCTGGGCGGCCCGGCGTCGAATCCTGGAGAACCCCGCCGCACACCGCACGCTGCTGCGCCGTGTCGCCGTCGGTTGCCTCGGCATCTCCGTCGTCGGTGCGCTCCCCTACACGCTCATCGCCGCTGGCGCCGTGCACGTCGACGCCGATACGGTCGAGGCCATGGCACTCGTCCACGCCGTGAGCGGCGAGTACGGAGGGCCGGGCTACGTGGCGCTGTTCGGCCTGCTGGCGCTGCGCCTCGATCGCGCCCGCCGCGGCCGTGTCGTGCTCGCCCCGGTGATCGCGCTCGGGCAACGGTCGCTGAGCGGGTACCTGTTGCAGTCCGCGGTGTGGCTCGTGCTGTTCGCGCCGTTCGCGCTGCACCTGGGCGGCACGTACGCCGCCGCCGGCGCGGCGGTCGTCACCTGGCTGGTCTCGCTGGTCGCCGCCTGGGCCCTGAGCGTCACCGGTCGCCGGGGGCCGGCGGAGACGCTGCTGCGCCGCATCACCTACCGCGCCATCCGCCGATGACCGCCACCACCCGCAGGACCGTGGCCGGGGCGCTCTGCGTCGCGGCCACGGTCGCGTGGCTGGCCACCGGCCGGGGCGTGTTCTGGCCCCGGTGGGTGTACTTCGCCGTCGGTATCGTCCTGCTCGGCCGGCTCCTGCTGCGGCGGGCACTGCGGGTGCCACCGGGCCGGCGTCTCTGGCTCGCCCTCGACGCCGCCGTCTGCACCCTGATCTGGTGTGCCGACCTCAGCGTCTGGGTGCTCACCGGCGGCGGCTACTTCTGGCCGATCTGGACGCTGCTCGGCATGGCGACGATCGTCGGGCTGCACGCCTGGGTGGTCAGCCGCCCTCCCGGTGCCCGCGAGCGGGAGCTCACCGAGCGGGTCGCCGCGCTGACCCGTTCCCGCCGCAGCGCCGTGGACCAACAGGCGGCCGAGCTGAAACGGATCGAGCGGGACCTGCACGACGGGGCGCAGGCCCGCCTGGTGTCCCTGGCGCTGACCCTCGGCCTGGCCGGGGAGTTGCTGGGCCGCGACGTCGACGGTGCCGCGCAGCTGCTGGCGGAGGCCCGCGCGACGGCGACCGCCGCCCTCGACGACCTGCGCACCGTCACCCAGAGCATCCACCCGGCGGTCCTCGCCGACCGCGGCCTCGGTGACGCCGTCCGCGCCCTGGCGCTCGACCTCGCCGTGCCCGTCACCGTCGTCGGCGACCCGCCCGCGCAGCTCCCGCCGGCGGTTCAGACGGCGGCGTACTTCGCGGTGGCCGAGGCCCTGGCCAACGTGGCGAAACACAGCGGCGCCACCGCGGCGAAGGTGACCTTCGACGACGAGGTCGGCGACGTGCTGCGGATCCACGTGGACGACGACGGCTGCGGTGGCGCCGACCCGAGCCGTGGCACGGGCCTGCGCGGCATCATCGGCCGACTCGACGCCATCGACGCCCGCCTGACTGTCGACAGCCCGGTCGGCGGCCCGACCCGGGCCACCGTCACGATCCCGATCGAACCAGGGTGACCCTCGGCCGCACGACACCGGCGACCGCGAACACCACCGGCCGACGGGCCGCGGCGGGGCTCGTCAGGACGTCGCGGCCGACTGCCCGCTGCGGCTGTCCGGTCGTACGCCCTGGTCGGGGCGGTTGGTCAGCACCCGCGGGCCGGCCTCGGTGACCGCGACCGTGTGTTCGGAGTGGGCCGAGCGCGAGCCGTCCGCGGACCGGATCGTCCACCCGTCCTGATCGAATTTGATCTTGCCGGTGCTGCGGCAGAACCATGGCTCGATCGCGAGCGTCAGACCGGGCTTGAGTTTCATGCCCCGCCCGGGTCGGCCGTCGTTGGGCACGTGCGGGGCCTCGTGCATGGTCCGGCCGATGCCGTGCCCGCCGAACTCGTCGTTGACCTGGTAGCCGTACCGGCGGGCGACCTCGCCGATGGCGGCGGAGATGTCGCCGAGCTGGTTACCCGGCCGCGCGGCGTCGACGCCGGCCGCCAGCGCGACCTCGGTGGCCTCGATCAGCTTCAGGTCGGCCGGATCGGGGGTGCCGACGATCACGGACAGCGCGGAGTCGGCCGCCCAGCCGTCGATCGCGACCGCCATGTCGATGCTCAGCAGGTCACCGTCGCGCAGGACGTAGTCGTGCGGCAGGCCGTGAAGCACGGCGTCGTTGACCGAGAGGCACAGGACGTTGCGGAACGGGCCACGACCGAACGACGGCGTGTAGTCCCAGTAGCAGGAATCGGCGCCCCGCTCCCTGATCCGGCTGCGGGCGTGGCGCTCCAGGTCCAGCAGGTTGACCCCGACGGCCGCCGCCGCACGCAGCTCGGCCAGCAGCTCGCCGACGAACTGGCCGGTTACGGCCATTCGATCGACTTCTGCGGCGGTCTTCAGCTCGATCACGATCAACCCTTCCCTCTCGGTGCGGTATATTTATACCACGTGGGTCGGAGGGGTCGGCGGGTCGGCATTGCCGGTCCGCGCGGGCGCATCTATCCTGCTCACATGGTTCGCCCACCCCTCACACCGGAACAGATCGCCGCGGGGCAACGCCTCGGGGCGGCGCTTCGGGTCGCGCGGGGCGGTCGCAGTCTCGTCGAGGTGGCACTGGCGGCCGGCATGTCACCGGAGACGCTGCGCAAGATCGAGGTGGGCCGGCTTCCGGCACCCGCGTTCGGCACCGTGGTCTGCCTCAGCGAGGTCCTCGGCGTCGCGCTCAGCGACCTGGCCGACGTGTGGCTGGCCGACCTGCGCCTCCGCGAGGCGTCCTGAGCGCTCGGTCGGCGACGCTGGGTAGCCTGAGGCCATGATCTTCATTACCGCGAAGTTCCGGGTGCTGCCCGAGCATGCCGACCAGTGGCCGCAGATCGCCGCCGCGTTCACCGAGGCGACCCGGGCCGAGCCCGGCTGCCTGTGGTTCGACTGGTCCCGCAGCCTGGACGACCCGACGGAGTACGTCCTGGTCGAGGCGTTCCGCGACGACGAGGCAGGCGCGGCGCACGTCCAGTCGGACCACTTCCACGCGGCGCGGGAGACGCTTCCGCCGCACCTGGCCGAGACGCCGCGCATCGTGAACGCCACGGTGGGCCAGCAGGACTGGTCGCTGCTCGGCGAGATGGCCGTACCCGAGGCCCACTGACCGCAGGCCGACGCCGGCCGGGCCACTTCGCGCCGGATCCGCTCGGCAATCCTCGCCGACCCAGGCCGGTCTCTCCATTGGGGACTGTCGGATATCCGCGATCGGCGTGACCGGCCCGGGTGGAGGATGTCGGACATCGATCTCGTCGCTAATGTCCATCGTGACAAGCGCCTGCCGGGGAAGGCGGTGATCGATGCGTTGCGTCGCCTGCGGGGCCGACACCGATGCGGCCCTCCCCACCTGCCAACGATGCGGTTCGGCCCTGCCCGGCGCGGCCACCGTGCCGCAGGAGCAGTCTCCGCCCCGCGCGGTCCCCGTCGCGACCGAACCACCCGACGCGGCGCCCCTCGCGACCGAGCCGACGGTCACGCCGCCTCTCACGACGGAACTCCCGGGCGCGTCGCCCGTCGTCGGCGAGGCACCGGGCGCGTCGTCGCGGCCGGGCGTGCCACCCCCGCTGTGGGACCTGCTGGTGTGCGCGCTGCTGTTCGCCGGCTGGGTGCTGGTGCTGCTGCTGGTCGCCCTCGCCCGGGGCGCCGAGGAGCCGTCCGAGGTGCCGGGTCGGCTGGCTTCGTGGCACTACGTGCTCGCCGCGCTGGCTGTCGCCATCTACCTGTTGACGGCCGTCCGGGGTGTACCCGAGTCACCCGGCTACCTGTGGGCGCGCGCCTCCAGTGGCGACGGCCGTGACGGTGACCTGCGGCGAGGGCTCCAACTCCTGGTGCCCACGGTGGTGGTGACCGTCGCGGTGGCGCTCGTCGCGGGCATGACCGTGCCGCTGTCCGCGGCCGTCTCCGAGGCGACGTCCACCTCGGCGACCCCGACCGCCGACGAGGGGACGTCCACCGAGACGCCGCCGACGCCCGACCCGGTCCCGACGACGGCTTCCGGCGTGGAGACGCCGACACCGACAGCGAGCGACGACCCGGACGCGCGGCGACGTGCGCAGGCCGAGGTGGTGGACGCCCTGCTGTCGGAGTCGATCGCCTCCCGCGGCGACCTGGCCACCGCCATCGCGGCTGTGGGAGAGTGCCGCGACCTGAGCCGGTCGCTCGCTCTGCTGGACGGCGTCACGCGGGAACGCCGCGCCCAACGTGACCAGGCCGGAGCTCTTACCGTCGACGCGCTCGGCGACGGCCCGGCGATGCGGTCCCACCTGGTCTCCGCCTTCACGTACGCCGGGGACGCCGACGCGGCGTTCGCCGCCTGGACGCGACGCTCCATCAGCTCCGGCTGCTCGCTCGACGCCAACTGGCGGCGGGGAAATCAGCTCTCCGAGCAGTCCCAGAAGGCCAAGAACGAATTTCTGCGCCTGTGGAACCCGATCGCCCTCTCGTGCGGGTTGCCCACGCGCACCAGCAAGGAAATCTAGGGAGCTGGGAGATGACGACGTGACGGTGACCGAGGCGCCGCAGACCGACCACTTCGACTTCCCGTCGTACCAGGTGCCACCGCTGCTGTCCGACACCACACGGCGCCTGTGTGGTGCGGCCTACCTCGACCAGTCGTACGCCGACACGGTGATCAGAGAGGTGATCGAGGACGAGCGGCGTGCCGTCGCGCTCTCGTTCGGCTTCGACCTCAACGCGGTCGTCCGGCACTGCTTCCGGGCACGGCACCGCTACCTGACCCGCGATGCCATGCTGTTCGCCCTGCTCGTCATCGGTGTGGTGACCTCGCTCAGCGCCACCGTAGGTTGGCTGGTGCTCGGATTCACCGTGCTGCTGGCGCGCTCTCGGGAAGCGCGCACGCTGTCCCTGCCCGCCCGCTTCCTGTTGTTCGGAACGCTGATCACCATCGTGGTGTGCAGTGGCGGCCTGGCGCTCGTGCTGCCCCTGTTCAGTCTGTCCGACGGCCTCGCGTTCCTCGCCGGCCCCCTGCTGGGCTCCGGCCCCGATCTCAGTGCCGACGCACTGGTCGAGGCGTTGCGATCCAGGATGACGGCCGGCCTCTTCGGCTTCCTGGCCTGGATGCCACTCCTGCTCGGCGCGGCCACGCTCGCCGTCCTCGTCCGGTTCGAACGCGCCACCCACCAGATCCTGACCGACGAGCTGCGCCCCGGCATCCCACCGGTCCTGCCGACCCTGCCCGACGAACGGGTTGCCCGCCGACTCGACCTGGTGGCCCGTGCCCAGTACGGCAACATCACAGTCCAGGAGGGGGACCCCTTCCTGGGCTGCGGCGCGGCGGAGCACGGCTGGTCGTACGCCATTCCGGTGCGTCCCGCCCTCGGCCGGGCCGCCGGCACGGATGCCCCGCCGATCGACCAGGCGGAGCTGGGACCGGCGCTCACCGCGCACGTCCGGGCGGCGATCCGGCGGATGCGGGAGGAACCGCTGCCCCGTCCCGTCCGGGTGCCGGGGCTCTCGCTGGTGCCGCACATCGTGGCGGACGGCGTACGCCGGCAGGGTGACCCGCTACTCGACCCGGCGACCGGGATGCCGCGCAGCCGCGCCTCGGAAGAGGTGATCGACGTGATCGTCCGGCATCCGCAGGGCGGGCTGCGCTACTACGACCGGATCGTCGTCAGCGGTGCCGGGAAGCCGCTGCACACAGCCGACGGGCGGCTCGTACTGCCCGAGCAGGACCTCGGCATCGACATCTCCGCGTTCGTGCACGCCGCCGTCGAGGGCGGGCTGCTCTATGTCGAGTTCGTCACCACAGTGATGTATCCCATCAAGGCCCGGTACGCGCTCGTCGACCGGCTACGCCCCGAGCAGTCGACGGTCCGGATCGCGCGTGACGTGCTGGCGAACATGGTGACCGACTCGGTGCTCAGCGGTTGGAACCTGGTCAAGCGACTGCGGCACGAGCGGGGCATGAAGACCCGGATGGACGACGCTCTCGCCGCGAGCGAGCAGTTCCGGACGCACGACTACGGCGCCCGGGTCAGTGTGCGCCAACTCGTCGCCGAGCCGGCCGCGGTCAAGCACCTGCAACTGCTCGACGAATGGAAGTACACAAAGCTCCTGGAGCGGGCCGTGTTGGAGGCGGTCGCCTCGTTCCTGACCGAACGTGGCCTGGACACCGGCGATCTGGTGCAGCGCGCGTCCCAGGTGCAGAACATCTTCGGCAACGTCAACACCATCTTCGGCGGTCAGCAGGCGATGGGCAGCTCCCACGTCACGTTCGAGCAGCACAATTAGGAGGCCCAGGATGGCGGACCCGGATCAGCCACCCCGGTCGGTCGTGTTCCACAACACGATCCTTGGTGGTCAGCAGGCGATGGCGAGCGACAATGCCGTCTTCGTGCAATACAACGGGACGAACGACCTCGCCGAGCGGTTCGACGCGCTGCTGCGCACCCTGAAGGAGCACGTCGCCGACTTCGAGGACCCGGATCGCGCCAGCCGCGAGGTGGCAGCGATCGAGGCGGCCCGTGAGCAGCGGCAGCCGGACCGCACGCCGGTGCTGACCTCGTTGGAGATCCTGGCGGCCCTGGCCACGGTGGGCGGAACGCTTGCCGAGGTGATCCGGGGCGCCATCGACATCGTCTCCCAGCACTGGCCACTCTGACCTGCGCCGTGAGCAGAGCTGACCGGCCCGGCCGCGCCGAGCGCGCCCGCGTCGGTGCGAGGCACTGCCGGGAGGTGGGCCAACGGCCCGCCGCAGGCGCGGAGCGCCGAGCGCCACCGACCAGGAAGCAGAGCGGGCAATATACCGATGGACATCTATAGACATGCCATCCTGTTAACGCTAACGTTGCCGACGACCGTCGATATCGGAGCGTAATCTGACCGTCACGAAGGGCCTGTAACCGCTGGTCCCGGCTGTGCGGTCGACATCGTTCGCGGCGTGGGGCGGGTGGATTGCGGCCGGCACGGGACGGCCCACGATCACCACCGGGCGACTCGCGCCGAGGGCCGGACGATTCCAGGCCATCTTCATCGATCACCTCCGCGTCCCCGGGCAGGACCGTGGGCGGTGACCGGCAACCGTAACGCCGCGTGCAGAACCCTCTGGTCCGCCGACCACACCGTCACCGACGGCGCACCCCGGCGCCGGACGGCCTCGGCGTCGCCGTACGCGGCCGCAGACCGGGCCACGTCCCGCCGTTCCCCCTGCTCAGAGTCCGGGCCCGAGCAGGGGGAACGGGACTGGCCCCGCGACATCGTCAACCTCACCGATGAGGAGAGCACGTGCGAATCAGACACCCCCGGCACCGGCGGTCGGCGCTCGCCGTCGGCACCGCCACACTCGTGCTCGTCGGCGCCGCCCTCACCCAGACCGGCGCTTCGGCGGCCGCCGCCGGATGCCAGGTCACCTACTCGGTCAGCTCCCAGTGGCAGGGTGGCTTCGGTGCGAACGTCACCGTCACCAACCTGGGTGACGCCGTCACCGGATGGCACCTCACCTGGAACTTCGCCGCCGGCCAGACCGTCACGCAACTGTGGAACGGCAGCTTCACCCAGGCGGGCGGCGACGTCGCCGTCACCAATGCCCCCTACAACGCCGCCATTTCCACAAACGGCAGCACGAGCTTCGGCTTCAACGGCAGTTGGACCGGCAGCAACCCCGTGCCGACCTCCTTCGCCCTGAACGGCACCACCTGTACGGGAGACGTGGGCCCGACGACACCCCCACCCACCACACCGCCACCCACCACACCCCCACCCACGACGCCCCCACCCACGACCCCGCCCCCGACGACCCCGCCGCCCACCACACCGCCGCCGAGCACGACCCTGCCCTGTGACATCTACACGGCCGGTGGCACGCCCTGCGTCGCGGCGCACAGCACCACCCGCGCCCTGTACGCCTCCTACAACGGCTCGCTCTACCAGGTACGTCGATCCTCGGACAACAGCACCCGCACCATCGGCGTGCTCAGCACCGGAGGACGGGCCAACTCCGCCGCCCAGGACAGCTTCTGCGCGAACACCACGTGCGTGATCACGGTGATCTACGACCAGTCCGGGCGGGGCAACAACCTCGGCTACCAGGGCGCGGGCGGGATCGGGGGCGCCGTGCAGCCCGCGGTCGCGACCCGGGAGTCGTTGACTGTCGGCGGCAACAGGGTCTACTCGCTCTACATCAACGGCAACAGCAGCTACTGGCGCGACGGGCACCTGACCGGCATCCCGACCGGGGCCGCGCCGGAGGGCATGTACATGGTGACCAGTGGCACCCACGTCAACAGCGGCTGCTGCTTCGACTACGGCAACAGCGAGACCACCCGTCGGGCCGACGGCCGGGGCACCATGGACGCCATCTACTTCGGCACGAGCTGCTGGTTCGGCGGCTGCTCCGGCAGCGGTCCCTGGGTGCAGGCCGACCTGGAGTGGGGTCTGTTCCCCGGTGGCAGCAGCTCGTGGAACCCGAACCAGCGGGCGTTCACCAGCAAGTTCGTCACCGCGACGCTCAAGAACAACGGCACGACGCGCTTCGCCATCAAGGGCAGCAACGCCCAGTCCGGCAACCTCTACACGCTCTGGGACGGCTCGCTGCCCTCGGGCTACAACCCGATGAGGAAGCAAGGCGCGATCATCCTGGGCAGCGGTGGCGACTGCTGC
Organism: Micromonospora sp. NPDC049274; assembly: GCF_040678875.1. Taxonomy (NCBI): domain Bacteria; kingdom Bacillati; phylum Actinomycetota; class Actinomycetes; order Micromonosporales; family Micromonosporaceae; genus Micromonospora; species Micromonospora sp. NPDC049274. The sequence goes on along the minus strand of NZ_JBFAQS010000005.1, from coordinate 390,393 downwards.
ATCGACAACTCCAACCAGAGTGTCGGCACCTTCTACGAGGGCGCGATGGTGGCCGGCTACCCGTCCGACGCGACCGAGAACGCGGTGCAGGCGAACATCGTCGCCGCCGGCTACCGCTGAGGCTCCGCGGCCACCCGCCGGGCGGCGGGGGCCGCGACCAGGTCCGCTACGCCACGTGGCCCGGCTCGGGAACAATCCCGAGCCGGGCCACTCGTGCGTTCAGGCCGTGCGCCGCGAGCGCACCCCACCCGCCACCATCGACGAGATGGGGTACGTCCTCAGCTCCGCGTCCACTTCTGGCTGTTGCTGCCGTTGCAGGTGGCGAGGACCACCTGGGTGCCGTTGGCCGTACCGGCCGCGTTCGGTGCGAGGCAGAGGCCGGACTGCACCCCGGTGATCGTTCCGTCGGTGTTGACGTTCCACTGCTGGTTGGTGCCACCGTTGCAGTCCCAGATGATCACCCGGGTGCCCGCGGTCGTCCCGGCGCTCTCGGCGTCCAGGCACTTCGAGCCGTACACCTGGAGTTGTTTGCCGGCGGTCGACGACCACTGCTGGTTGGCGCCGGCGTTGCAGTCCCACAACGCCACCTGGGTGCCGTTCGTCTGCGACTGCGACGGGACGTCCAGGCACCTACCGGCGCCTGTGTTGCGCAGCGCCGCCGTGCTGCCGCCGCCGGCACCGGCGACGACGTTCAGGTTGTCGAACTGCGCGGTCTGGCCCTGGCTGGTCCCGAAACCGACCAGACCCGCGGAGTACGCCGAGTCGGTGGCCGTGCCGACTGTCGCACCGTCGACGGTGGCGGTGATGGTGCTGCCGGAGAAGCCGAGAGCGAGGGTGTGCCACCGGTTGGTTCCGAGAGCGGCGACGCTGCCACTGCGCAGGGTGGTGAGCTGGTTGCTGGTGCTGTTGCGCAGGATCGACCAGGCCCCGCCGTCGGTGACGCGCAGGAAGTAGGCGTTCTGGGCGCTGACCGGGTCCAGGGTCTGGTTGCCGACCCGCCCCTCCAGCTGGACGTAGCCGGACTTCTCCAGCATGACGTCGGCCGAGACCGTGTAGTTGTTCCAGTTCAGGTTGCCGCCGTACGTGCTGGGGTCGGCCAGGGTCTTCCAGGTGATCGGCGCCATCGGGGACGCCTGGCGCAGGCACATGCCCGTCCGGCCGCCGCCGCACGTCGCGGTCTCGAACGCGCCCTGGTTGTCCTGCAGGTACTTCGCCAGCTTGCCGGCCGGGTAGCTCTCGAAGGTGTCGCTGTAGGGCAGGCCGAGCTGGCCCTGCGACGGGCTGGTCGCGGTACCCTTGCCGGCGCCGCTCGTGGTGGTGATGGTGTAGATGCGACCGGGCTGCACGGTCAGCGAGTACGCGCCGCCGGACGGGGTGATGTCGGCGCCGCGCACGAAGTGCTCGGCGGTGTTGGAGGAGTTCAGGTTGGTCGACCACACGTGCACCGCCGACGTGGACAGGCCGCCGGTGACGTTGAGGTTCAGCGTCTGCGCGGCGGTCGCGTCCATGGTCTCGATGACGGTGGTGTAGTCGGAGTTGTTCGTCGACTTCAGCGACACGTAACTGCCGTTGTTGCGGACGCCACCGAGATAGCCGCTGGACGAGTCGAGGTACTTCCAGCCGGGCGCGGTGAACTGGGTGGTGTGCGCGACGGTCCAGGTGTTCTTGCCGACGGCGTACCAGCCCGACCAGGGCTGGTTGGCGAGCATCAGCCCGACGGTGGCCCAGGGGATGTTCGGGGTTGTCGCGCCGATCAGGTTCCAGTTGATGTACGCGGTCATCTTCCCGTCGAGGTAGCCCCGGTTGATGCCCCGCGCCAGCGGCTTGGCGCCGTCGTTGTAGTCCTGTGAGCCGCCCTCACTGTTCCAGAGCGTCTCGCCGGTGGCTGTCGCGTTGGCCGACACCGTGCAGGTCGTCTGCGCGGCCAGGTAGCCGCACGGGTAGTGACCGCCGATGACGTCGATCGCGTTGCGCAGCGCGGCGTTGTTCACGGCCACGTTGGCCGGGTTCCAACTGCCCGGGTAGTCGTCGCCGAAGATGAGCTTGACGCTGCCGTAGCCGTTGTTGTTGAGCGCGCTACGCAGGCTGATGGTCCAGTTCGCGTCGTACCTGCGCTCGTTCTGGGCGGCGGTGAGGTAGTCGATCGTCAGGTTGTGCTGCCGGGCGCAGCCCAGCCACGACAGGTGGTAGTCGATCGAGTCCTGGGACATGAAGTTGCCGTTGCCGATCCAACCCGGCGCACCCCAGGCCAGCCCGACGAGTTTGATGTTCGGGTTGCGGGCCTTGGCCTGCTCCATGATCCACCACTCGTAACCGCGGTCGCAGTTCAGATCGCCGCGGAAGTGGGAGTGGCTCGGCTCGGACCCGCTCGTGGAGTTGGTGTCGCCGCCGATCTCCACCTTGAGGATCTGCAGCGCCGCGCCGTAGCCGGGCTTGAACAGGTAGTCGAGGATCTGGCCGCGTTGCGGCTCGGGGTAGTCCATCAGCAGGCGACTGTTGCCGCCGCCGCCGCTGACCGCGCCGACCCCGTCGAACGTACGGCCACCCGACGCTCCGTTGATCGTGATGGAGGTGGCGGCCTGCGCGGGTGTCGTGAGCCCGCCCACCACGCCGCTGGCGGCCAGCACACTGCCGGCGACCAGGAGCGCGAAGGTTGACGAACGGCGGATCAGACGTGTGATTCCTGGCATGTGATGTCTCCTTGGAACAGGTGTGGGGCACGGCGGCCCCCTGGTCACACCGCGCGCCGCCGTCCCGGTTCCGGGTCCGGTGGCGTCGCGGGTGACGGACCGGGAGCGGTCCGCCACCCGCGTCGGGTGCGTCAGGCGCCCGCCGGGTGTGTCAGTTGGCGGTGCAGGTGGGGGTCAGGCCGGCGCCGCTGCCGGTGCCCTGGAAACCGAACTCGGCGACCTGGCCGGCGGCGAGCCGCCCGTTGTAGTCCACATTCGAGAAACGCACGGCCCCGGTGCTGCCACTCGCCGTGGCGGACCAGGTGTTGGTGACGCTCGCGCCGCCCGGAAGCGTCATGCCGACCGCCCACCCGTTCGTGCCGGCGGAGCCGGCGGTCACCTTCACCGTCGCCACGAACCCGCCGTTCCACGCGTTCAACGACACCGAGGCCGCACACCCACCGGGAACGGGCGGAGGGGTCGTCGGCGGCGGCGTGGTCGGCGGAGGGGTGGTCGGCGGAGCAGTCGTGGGCGGCGGTGTGGTCGGCGGCGTCGTGCCCTGGAACTGGGCGAAGAACTTCCAGACCTCGCCCTTGGTCCAGGTGGTGATGCCACTCTCGGCGTACGTGCCGTCGACCGGGCCGGGCATGTGGCCGTTGTCGAAGGCCGCCCACTGGACGGGGTATCCGGCGCGGCAGCCCGAGTAGGTGGTGGTGATGTGGCTGCGGCTCCCCGCGGCCGGCTCGCGCGGGCTCTGCGCCGTACACCCGTTGTTACGGACGAAGGTGTCGCGCAGCGCGCGGCCCTGCGAGATGTTGAGGACGTTGTCGGTGATCCCGTGCAGGCCGAAGTAGGCGATGGGTTGGGTGCCGCCGCTACAGCCGCTGATCTGTGCGCCGCTGAAGACGGCAACGGCGCGGAAGGTGGTGGCGCGGGCGCAGGCGAGGGCGTAGCTCATGCCGCCACCCCAGCTGAAGCCGAGGGCGAAGCGTTGGGTGGTGTCGACGCAGAGGTCGCCTTCGATGCGACGGATCATGTCGTCGACGAAGGTGACGTCCTCGCCACCGGAGTTGCCCCACCCGTTGCCGAAGCCCTGGGGCGCGACCAGGATGGCGGTGTCGTTCGACTGCTCGAGTTGGCCGTAGTAGGACCAGGGTCGTCCGCTGGTGCCTCCGGAGTCGACCTCGGTCGCGGTGCCGCCCCGCCAGTGGAACGCGAAGATCAGCCGGTACGGGTTGGTGTTGTTGTAGTTGCTGGGGATCCGCAGGATGTAGCTGCGGCTCTTGCCGTTGCTCTGGATCGTCTGCGTACCGCTGCGCAGCGTCGGGGCCTTGCCGCAGCCGGCGGTCGCCGCGGCGGTGCCCACGTCCGCGACCGGCGTGGTGGCGCCGAGCCCACCGCTGAGCGCGGTCGCGCCCGCCGCCACGACGAGCAGCGCCGCGAGCGCGATGGGCCCGGAGCTGAACCGATGTCTGAACATTGACCACTCCCTCTTTCCGGTGGGTCAGTTGGCCGTGGGGGCGGGGTGCCGCACGGTCATCCGCGCGACGACTCCCACACGGGCGCGCGACGTCCACCGCACGTCACCGGCGGCTGCTGACAAGTCCTGATGCGACGGCCGCCTGCCCTGCGGGACGTCGTGATCGCGAGGGTCGAATCAGCTGGCCCGCCCGGTGGGCCGTGGACGCTGTTCGCCTCGCATCGACTGTGAGCGATAACATGCCGTTCGTCAAGTCGTAACGAACGACGTCTGACAAGTCGCCGTAGGGGCCTTCGATCGCAGCGGGAGGCGCGGCCGACACGCGCCTTGTTATCGGTAACATGTGGAGCCGGAGGACCTGTCGACGCAGCGGATTCCCGGCGGCGATCCGACCGGGTGAGCCCCCGCCGCGACGCCGACCGGCGGCAGGCATCATGTCGGCGTGAACTCAACCCTGGCCGCCCTGCTCGGCTCCGCGCTCACCGCCTTCGCATCGCTGTTCGTGGTGTGGGTGCACAGTCGGATCAAGCGGCGCCAGCGGGAGCGGGCCGAGCTGCAGCGGGCGTACGTCCTGGTGCTGTCCGGCGCGCTCCGCCTCGCCCACAAGGCCGAGGCGTTGCGACAGACCAGATACTGGCGATCGGGCCTGCCGGAGGCGGGCAACGACCTGCTCGGAGGGCAGCGGCCGCTGGGGCCGATGGTTCTGCACGACTGGCTGGCCCGGGACATGGCCACCGTGGAGGCCGCCTGGTCGGAGATCTGGACCCGCGCGGATCAGGACGGCATCGCGCTGACAAACGGACTCATGACCGCGTTCAACGCGGTGCTGGCCGCCGCGCTGCGGACCAGCGGGACCGAGCCGTTCGAGGCGTCCGACGAGATGACGATCGCCGGCCGCCGCCTCGGCGAGGCGCGCCGGCAGCTCGCCCTGCATGCCCGCCGGGTCGCGAACCTGGGTCCGCGAGACGTCGACCTGTTCACCGAGCGCGAGTACGGCTTACCGGTGGGTTGAGATCCCGTTCGCCGTCGCGGACGTGTCGCTCGGCGGGCGTGGGCAGGACCAGGTGGACGACCCCGAGCATCAGCGCCGCCACCACACCGTCGAGCCAGTAGTGGTTGCCGGTGGCCACGACGACCAGCAGGGTGACGATCGGGTGGGCCACCCACAGCCACCGGAGACGCCCGCGGGTCACCGCGACCAGCGCGACGGCCACGGCCAGCGCCCACCCGACGTGCAGCGACGGCATGGCGGCGTACTGGTTGCTGAGGGTGTCGGTGTCGGGTGGACCGTAGACGGTGGGCCCGAACCGGCGGCCGGTGTCCACCAGGCCCGTCAGCGCGGTGAGCCGGGGCGGCGCCAGTGGGACCAGGAGGTGCAGCGCCAGAGCCCCCGCGGTGAGACAGGCGAGCACGCGACGCGTCCACAGGTAGTGCGCCGGGTGCCGCAGGTACAACCAGACCAGGGTGAGCACCGTGGCGGGGAAGTGCACGTACGCGTAGTAGCTGTTGGCCAGGTGCGCCACCAGGTCGTACGCGAGCAGAGGCTGTTGGACGGCGGACTCGTCGGGCAGGTGTGTCAGCCGTTCCAGGTGCCAGATCGACTCGCCGTTGGCCAGCGCGGTCGACACCCGGCCGGCCACCGCCATGCGCGCCATCTTGTAGAGGAGGAACAGCGTGGCGACGAGCAGCAGTTCGCGCGCCGCGCGGCGCAGCGCAGTGGCCCGGCCGGGTGCCACCGGCCGCGGCACCGCCAGCTCTGCGATCTCCATGGGCGCCTCGATTCAGTCACGTCACCGGGTGGACCGGGCCGCCACCGTCCGGAGACGGTGGCGGCCCGCTGCGGTCGGACGTTAGCGCCGGTCGGGCGCCCCCTTCGGGGCGGGGTCGACGTTGACCTGGTCGAACGCGGGCGCCCCGTCGACCGCGTCGGCGCCGACCGCCGCCGTCGTCGCGGCGTCCGGCAGGTCGAGGCTGGTCCGCAGGGTGACCGGCCTGAGTAGGAGCGCTGCGATGACGCCGACCACTCCGATGGCGGCGGAGATTCCGAAGATGTGTCCGGTAGCGTCACCGTACGCGGCCCGCACAATGTGCTGGATCCCCTCGGGCAGCGCCGTGATGTTGAGGTTGCTGTCGCCGCCGGCGCCGGAGGCGGGGATCCCGGCGGCGGTCAGGTCGCGCGTGATCTGGTCGGTGACCCGGTGGGCGAGGACCGCGCCGAGCACCGAGACACCGATGGTGCCGCCGAGCGACCGGAAGAACGCGACACTGGAGCTGGCCGCGCCGATGTCCTTGAGGGCCACCGTGTTCTGGACGGCGAGGACGAGGTTCTGCATGGTCATGCCGACGCCGGTGCCGACGATGAACATGGCGACACCGACCAGGACGAGCGACGTCTCGTGGTCGATGGTGCCGAGCAGCGCGAACCCGGCGACCAGGATGATCGAACCGGCGACGATGTACGGCTTGATCCGCCCGGTCCGGGTGATCAGCCGGCCGGCGACGATCGAGGAGCCGAGGACTCCGGCCATCATCGGGATGGTGAGCAGACCGGCCTCCGTCGGGCTGTAGCCGCGGCCGATCTGGAAGTACTGGCCGAGGAAGACCGCGCCGCCGAACATGGCCATGCCGACCGCGAGGCTGCCGAGGATGGCCAATGCGGTGGTGTGCTGGCGCACGATGCCGAGCGGGACGACCGGCTCGGCGGCCCGCGACTCCACCCAGACCGCGAGTGCGAGCAGCAGCAACGCGCCGCCCACCATGGCCACGGTCTGCCAGGAGAGCCAGGCGAACGAGCCGTCGACGAAGGAGATCCAGATCAGCAGTACGCTGACGCCGGCGGCGATCAGGCTCGCACCCAGGTAGTCGATCTTGACGTTCTCCCGCCGCAGCGTCGGCAGGTGCAGGGTCGCCTGGAGCAGGATCAGCGCGATGACGGCGACCGGCACGCCCACGAAGAAGCACCAGCGCCAGCCCAGCCAGGACGTGTCGACGATGAGACCGCCGAGCAGCGGGCCGCCGACGGTCGCGACCGCCATGACTCCGCCGAGGTAGCCGTTGTAGCGCCCCCGCTCACGCGGCGGGATCATGGCCGCGATCGCCACCTGGACGAGGGCCTGCAGGCCGCCGACCCCGATGCCCTGGAACGCCCGGGCCGCGATGAGCTGCCCCGCGCTCTGCGAGAAGCCGGCGATGACCGAGCCCAGCAGGAAGACCACGATGGCGACCTGGATGAGGAGCTTCTTGTTGAACAGGTCGGCCAGCTTGCCCCAGATCGGGGTGGTGGCCGTCGCGGTGAGCAGGGTCGCGGTGACGACCCAGGTGTACTGGTTCTGGGAACCGTTCAACGACCCGATGATCTTTGGCAGCGCGGTCGAGACGACCGTGCTGCTCAACATCGCGACGAAGAGCACCAGCAGCAGACCGCTGAGTGCCTCGAGCGTCTGCCGATGGGTCATCGGCTCGGTGCCGGCCGTGGTGGTGGGTGCGCTCATCGCGCGGCCTCCAGCTTGTCGTGGTTTTCGAGGGCGACGCCGTCAGGGCTGCGCGGGGTTCACGCACGGACGCATTCGCGCACCTGACTTGGTTGCCTCACGCAAGCATCTACCGATCTTGCCCAATCGGCAAGTTTGCCCATTGAGAAGCCGATCACTCGACGTACGCTGAGCGCGATGGACGAGATCACCGGCCTGCGGGAGCGCAAGAAGGCGGCCACCCGCCTCGCCCTGCACGAGTCAGCCCTGCGCCTCGCCGCCGAGCAGGGCCCCGACGGCGTGACAGTCGAGGCGATCGCCGACGCCGCCAACGTCTCCCGGCGGACGTTCTCGAACTACTTCTCCAGCAAGGAGGAGGCGCTCTTCCACGGCGACACCGTGCGCCTGCGCCGACTGTTGCAGTTGGTTCACGAGCGGCCGGACGGCGAGCCGCCGTGGACCGCGCTGAGCCGGGCGGCCGAACAGTTCACCAGGGAATCATCGGATGATCGCGACCACAGCTGGCTCACCCGACGCCGGCAGCTGCGCGGGCACCCCGGGCTGGCCGCGCACCAGGTGGCGGCGTACACCGCGATCGAGCGGGAGCTGGCCGCGGAGCTCGCCCATCGGCTCACCGGGACGGCGGTGGCGCTGCGCTCCCGCCTGCTGACCGCGACCTTCCTTGCCGCCCTGCGCGTCGCCATCCAGCACTGGATCGACCACCCGGGCCAGGACCTGCTGGAGATCGTGCGAACCGCGCTCGCGGAGGTCGCTCCCCCGTCGGCCGGCGCTGCGGCGGGCGACCCGACGGCCTGACCACCGACGGGCAGACGACGCGGCGCGACGACGGCGGGCCCCGTCGCGCCGGCCACCACCGCGCTGGGCGATGGTGGCCGGCGGACGAGGCCCGCCGTCGACGGGATCAGCGGTAACCGGCGCTCACCACGCTGGCCTGCACCGCGTTCTCGGTCGCGTCGGACGGGTAACCGGCGACCATGGCCCCCTCGTAGAACGTGCCGGCGCTCAGGTTCGCGCCGCCGTCGGGCTTGCAGCAGTCACCGCCACTGCCCAGGATGATCGCGCCCTGCTTCTTCATCGGGTTGTAGCCCGAGGGCAGCGAGCCGTCCCACAGCGTGTAGAGGCTTCCGGACTGGGCGTCGCTGCCCTTCATGGCGAAGCGCGTCGTGCCGTTGTTCTTGAGCGTCGCGGTGACGAACTTGCTGGTGAACGCCCGCTGGTTCGGGTTCCACGAGCTGCTGCCACCGGGGAACAGACCCCACTCCAGGTCGGCCTGCACCCAGGGGCCACTGCCCGAGCAGCCGCCGAACCAGCACTGCTTGCCGAAGTTGATGGCGTCCATCGCGCCGGCCGCGTCGGCCTTGCGCGTCGTCTCGCTGTTGCCGTAGTCGAAGCAGCAGCCGCTGTTGACGTGGGTCCCGCTGGTCACCATGTACATGCCCTCGGGCGCCGCGCCGGTCGGCACGCCGGTCAGGTGCCCGTCGCGCCAGTAGCTGTTGCCAGGGTTGATGTAGAGCGAGTACGCCTTGGCGCCGCCCACCGTCAGGGACTCCGTGGTAGCGGTCGCCGGCCTGCTCTGCGGCGAGCCCGGAACCACGCTGGACCCCTGGTACCAGAGGTCGTTCCCGCGACCGGACTGGTCGAAGACGACGGTGATCACGCATGTCGTGCCGGAGCAGAACGAGTCCTGCGTCGCCGCGTTGGCGGTGCCGCCCGTGCCGTTCAGCCCGATGTTGCGGGTCGTGTTGTCCGACGAGCGCCGAACCTGGTAGAGGTTGCCGGCGTACGTCGCGTAGAGGGCTCGCGTCGTGCTGTGCGCCGCCACGCACGGGGTGCCGCCCGAGGCGTAGATGTCGCACGGGCGCGCGCCGCTCGGCGGCGGGGTGGTCGGCGGAGTGGTCGTCGGCGGGGTCGTGGTCGGCGGGGTCGTCGGCGAGGCCCACTGCTGGTTGGCGCCGCCGTTACAGGCCCAGAGGATCAGCTTGGTGCCGTTGGCGGTGGCGGCGCCGTTGGCGTCGAGGCACAGCCCGGACTGGACGCCGGTGATGGTGCCGTTGCTGTTGACGTTCCACTGCTGGTTGTTCTGGCCGTTGCAGTCCCAGATGATCGCCGCGGTGCCGTTGGTGGTGCCTCGGCCGGAGGCGTCCAGGCACTTGTTGCCGTACACCGTGAGCTGCTTGCTCGACGTCCAGGTCCAGGTCTGGCCGGCCGCGCCGTTGCAGTCCCACAGTTGGGTCTGGGTGCCGTTGGTGGTGCTGGAGTTGGGGACCTCGACGCATCGACCGGACGGGGCGCCGACGATTGTGGTGCTCTGCCCCGGCGCGATGGCGGCGGCCGCCATCGGCGCGGCGGCGGCCTCGGCGGCGGACGATCCGGCGCCGGCTGCCGCACCGACGGTGACGAGGACGAGGACGCCGGCCAGGGCACTGGCCAGGACCGCCAGGCGTGGGAAGCGATGCCTCGGGATGGGATCGCGGGCCGGGCCGGGCCCGGTGGGGGACGGGGTTCGCACGGGGTGCTCCTCGGAGTCGTGGCAGCGCGTGGATGTGCCGACGCCGCGAGTGGTGGTGGCGGGGGCGGCCGAAGCGAGTCGCGGCAATCGTAGGATCATTTTTCGATGAGTGTCAATGAAAGCCCGGTCGGCGGAAGTCCGGCGGTGGCCGCCCGTGCCGGCGGCCACCGCCTGACCTCTTCCGCGCCGCCTACCGCCCCCAGATCCGCCAGGTTTGGTTCAGCGGGCTGCCCTGAGTGACCGCGTTGCAGGGCCACTGGAGGACCGTCGCGCGGGCCGCCGTGGAGACCCCGTTGACGTCGACGCACTTGCCGCTGTGCCGGGCGACGAGCTGGTAGTCGTGCGAGTCGTTACCGGAGTAGGTCACCTTCCGGAGGGTGAACTGCTGGTAGGGCACGTTCTGGCAGGTCCGCTGGTCGACGGCGGCGCTGTTGGCGGTGGAGCCGCCGCTGACGTCGAGGCACTTGCCGCTCTGCTGGTTGACAACCGTGTACGTGTTCGCCACGCCGGCGACCGGCTGGAAGTTCCAGAGCTGCTGGGCGCCGCCCTCGCAGTAGAACTGCTGTTGGACGTTGCCGTCGGCGGTGCTCAGGCCGGTGTTGTCCAGGCACTGCTGAGAGTGCTGGGCCACTGCCACCGACTGGAAGCCTCCTTCGGAGGGCGGCAGCAGGGTCACCGTGTACGTGTCGTTCTGGTTGCCGTACCCCAGGTTCACCGTGGCGTTGTTGTTGGACAGGGTGACGACGCTGTTGGAGACCGTGATCGGACCCTGCACCGCACCGCCGTTGTTGTACGGGATGCGCTGCGTGAGCACCCGCACCTGGTTGTTCTGCACGACACCACTCGTCGTGTCGAGACGTTGCAGGTTGACGCTCAGGTTTCCGGTGGTGCGGCCACCACCGACCAGGACCTTCGCCACCCCGGTCGTCTTCGTGGCGTACGCGTCGTACGACTGGCTGCCGGTCACCGCGACGTTCTGGCCGGTCTGCGAGGCGTAGTAGCGGTAGGCCCACCACTCACCCTTGGGCTGGTGCTGGCCGGCCGAGTTGCGGATCAGCAGGTTGCCGAGGTCGTTGTGCAGGTTGCCGGCGCTTGCCCAGTTGGCCCGCAGACCGTCCGCGCCGGCCCGCTCCAGACGCGCGATGTACCAGGCGCCGTCGGCCGGGTTCTGCTCGTTGGACGCCCCGTACTCGTTGATCTGGTACGGGCGCGGATGCGGGATGCCACGCGGGTCGAGGGTGGCGTTGGCGGCGGCGACGTTGGCGACCGGGTCACCGGGCAGCGAGTGCCAGCTGATGATGTCCGGGACCGTGTTGGTCGAGCGCACGAAGTCCAGGTACTGGTTCCAGAACGCGTGGTTTGTCGACGGCACGCAGGCGCAGCTCGGCCCGACGATGAGCTGGTTGGGGAATTCCGTCCGGAGGCGCTGGTAGGTGCGCCGCCAGAGCTCCAGGTACTGGGAGATCGGCCGGTTCCAGAAGATGGTGATGTTGGGTTCGTTCCAGATGTCCCACTGCACCGACAGGCCGGACGCCCGGACGTCGTTGATGACTCGGCTCAGGAAGTTGTCGTAGTCGGTCCAGTTGCCGTTGTCGCCGGGGAAGCGGGAGATGCCGGCACCGTCGGCGCCCCACAGGTCGTGCGGCAGCAGGATGAACTGGCCGCCGAGGGCGGCGGTCCGACGCGCCTGGGCGAGTGTGGCGTTCCAGCGACGATCGTAGTTTCCGCCGACCCAGCCACTGCCGGGCAGTTGCGCGCCGCCAGCGCGCATGTAGCGGAAGTTCACGTCGCGGTAGAAGTGGTCGGGCGGGCCACTGGCGTTCTCGGTCATGCCGTAGATCCAGCCGGCCGCGCGGTAGGTGGGCGTGCCGGTGGTCGTGGAGAAGTTGACGCTTATCGACTCGTCCGCGGCCTGGGCCGGGGACGCGGCGACGGTGACGGCGGTGGTTGCGGCGAGCAGGCCGACGACGAGTCGGGCGACGAGCGCGTGGGCTCGCCCCGACCTGCTGCGGGACGGGGTTTTCACGGGCGGCTCCTTGGTGGGGCGCGGGGGACGCTCTCCGGAGGGCTGCGCTTGCGAATCGATTCGCACGGATCGTAGGTCGGGGACTCACTCGTGTCAATGAAGTGACGATCGGGTGAAGGCGGTGTTTCCCAGCAGCACCAACCGGCCAGCTCACCCAACCCTTGACCAGCGAGCAGGGGCGGTCCTATCTTCGTGCGAACCGTTTCGTCGAATCGGTTCGCCTCATGGTCGGACGTGGTCCGGCCCGCGACGGTCAACCCACGACACCCCACCTGACGATCGACTTTAAGTGAGGCAGCACATGACAGGACTCAACCGACGGCGACGCCTGGCCGCCGTTGCCGTGCTGGCGCTCGCCGCGGTGACCGCCGGCGCCTGCTCGTCGTCGTCCGGCGACTCCGACACCGGCGGCGGGGCCTACCTCGTCTGGGACCCGTATCCGCAGTTCGCCGACGACTCCGACTGGGTCGCCCTGCTCAAGAAGTGCGGCACCTCGGCGGGCGTGACTGTCGAGCGGACCGGTTACGACACCACCGATCTCACCAACAAGGCGCTGCTCGCCGCCCAGCAGGGCAACTCGCCGGACGTGCTGATCGTCGACAACCCGGTCATCTCGACACTGGCCGAGGCCGGGGCGCTCACCACCACCGACGAGAACAAGCTGGACGTGTCGAGCATGGCGCCGAACCTGCTCGGCGCCGGCCAGAGCGGGGGCAAGACGTACGGGGTGCCGATCGGGGCGAACACCCTCGCGCTCTACTACAACAAGGACCTGCTGACCACCGCCGGCGTCGACCCGGCCTCGGTCACCGACTGGGCGTCCCTGACCGCGGCGCTGACGAAGGTCAAGGCGAAGGGCAAGAAGGGCATCACCTTCTCCGCGATCGGCACCGAGGAGGGCAGCTTCCAGTTCCTGCCCTGGTTCTGGGGATCGGGCGCGCAGCTGACCAGCCTGGACTCGCCGCAGGCGGTGTCCGCCCTGACCCTCTGGACGAACTGGCTCAGGCAGGGCCTCGCCCCGAACTCGGTCATCAACAACACCCAGACCACGAGTTGGCAGGAGTTCGCCAGCGGCAACTTCGCGTTCGCCGAGAACGGCACCTGGCAGCTGGCCAACGCGGAGAAGCTCGGCTTCTCGTACGGCACCATCGCGATCCCGGCCAGCGCCGGTGGGCCGGCCCCGGCGCCGACCGGTGGCGAGTTCGTCTCGATCCCGGTGCAGAAGAAGACCGGTCGGTACGCGACGTCGCAGAAACTCGTCACCTGCCTGACCAACGCCGACAATCTCCTCACCACCGACACGACGCTCTCCTACGTCGCGCCCGTCACCGCCGTACAGGACCGGCAGGCGACCGAGAACCCCAAGCTCAAGGTCTGGGTGGAGGCCGTCCGCGCGGCGAAGGGCCGCACCGGTGACAACCTCGGCACGAAGTACCCGAAGATCTCCGAACCCCTGTGGACCGCCGTGCAGGCGGCCCTGAGCGGCGGGAAGTCGCCGCAGGAGGCGTTGACCGGCGCGCAGGCCTCGGCCACGAGCAAGTAAGCGGGCCGACCCGACACGATGACCCCCACGACACGTACCACCACCACAAAGCGAGGCCACGGCGGGGCGGCGAAGGCCGCCCCGCCCGGGCCCCCCGCGCCTCGAACCCGCCGGCCCGGACGATGGCTGGCATGGGGCTTCCTGGCGCCGACAGTCGTCTACCTGCTGGCCTTCTACGCCTACCCGCTCTACCGCAACATCGAGCTGAGCCTGCGCGAGTACACGGTCCGCTCGTTCGTGCAGGGCGGCGCACCCTTCGCCGGCCTGGACAACTACCGCACCGTCCTGACCGACCCGGCGTTCTGGCCGACGTTGACGCACACACTGGTCTTCACCGGCGCGTCACTCGTCTTCCAGTTCACCATCGGCATGGCCCTGGCTCTCTTCTTCCGTCAGAACTTCCCGCTGTCGGGCACCCTGCGGGCGCTGATCCTCGTACCCTGGCTGCTGCCTTTGATCGTCTCGGCCTCGACCTGGTCGTGGCTGCTCAACAGCGACTCGGGGTTGGTCAACGCCGCGCTGGGCGTCGTCGGGATCGACCCGGTCAACTGGCTCACCTCGCCGACCTGGTCGCTCACCTCGGTGATCATCGCGAACGTCTGGATCGGCATCCCGTTCAACCTGGTGGTGCTCTACAGCGGTCTCCAGGCCATCCCGGTCGAGGTGTACGAGGCGTCCGCGCTCGACGGCGCGAGCGGCTGGCAACGGTTCTGGTCGATCACCTTCCCGCTGTTGCGCCCGGTCTCCGCGATCACGCTGCTGCTGGGGCTGATCTACACGCTGAAGGTCTTCGACATCATCTGGATCATGACCCGGGGCGGCCCGACCGGTTCGTCCGCAACGCTCGCCACCTGGTCGTACCGCCTCGGCTTCGGCAACATGCTGCCGGAGTTCGGGCCGGGCGCGGCCGTCGGCAACCTGCTCATCGTGATGGCCCTGATCGCCGGGCTCGTCTACATCCGGTCCCAGCGGAGGCAGTACCAACGATGACAACGTCACCGCGTCGCGTCTGGTGGAAGACCGGAATCGGTCTGGTGCTGACCGGGCTGATGCTCTTCCCCGTGTACTGGATGATCAATGTGTCGTTCACCCGGGACCAGGACATGCGGGCCAGTCCGCCGCACCTGTTCCCGACCAACGGCACGCTGGACGGCTACCGGGCCGTCCTCGACCAGCAACTGCCGTACCTCGGCACCAGCTTCGTGGTCGGGCTCGGCACCGTCGCGCTGACCCTGGCGCTCGCCGCCCCCGCCGGATACGCGTTGGCGAAGCTACGGCCGCCAGGCGGCCCGGCGCTGAGCTTCCTGCTGCTGATCGCCCAGATGATCCCGGGAATCATCATGGCGATGGGCTTCTACGCCATCTATCTCACCCTCGGCGTGCTCAACACGCTGCCGGGCCTGATCCTGGCCGACACGACACTCGCGGTGCCGTTCGCCGTACTGATCTTCACGGCCTTCATGTCCGGCATCCCCGACGAACTGCTACAGGCCGCCGTGGTCGACGGCGCGGGACGGCTGCGGACCTTCTGGTCGGTCGTGCTGCCGGTCAGCCGCAACTCGATCGTGACGGTGTCGCTGTTCGCGTTCCTGTGGTCCTGGTCGGACTTCATCTTCGCCTCGACCCTCGCCGGCGGTGGCGACCACCAGCCGATCACCCTCGGCATCTACCACTACATCGGCAACAACAACCAGCAGTGGAACGCCATCATGGCCACCGCTGTCGTCGCCTCCATCCCGGCCGCCGTGCTGCTGGTCCTGGCTCAGCGGTACGTCTCGATGGGCGTGACCGCCGGCGCCGTCAAGGACTGACCACCCCGCACCACAGAAAGGCAACCGCCACCCATGACCGTCGCCCCGTCCGGTCCGGAGTTCGGAATCCAGGACATCCCGTTCAGCTACCGAGGATCCTGGCTCAACATCTCCCCGGTGGTCGCCGAGAAGACGTACGCCGACGACCTGCACCTGGTGTCGCACCAGACCGGGCTGCACCCGGTGCTGCGCCTCTCCCCCACGGCCGCCGGCACCACAGTCGTCGCCACGCCCGCGCTGCTCACCTGGCATGCCGGTACCGGTCGGATCGACGCCGTCTACGACGGACCGGACACCCTGCGGCTGCGGGGCCGGCAGCTCGGCCTGCGCATCGCGGCGGCCGCGGACACCCTCACCCCGTTCAGTGGCACCTACCTCTACCTCGACCCGGTCGACGGGTCACACGTGTTCACCTCGTACGAGACCGGGCGCCGCTACCGGGTGACGGTGCTCTCCGGCGGGCTGCGCCGCACCGACGGCGTCGAGGCGCTCGGCGCCGCCGACCGCTTCCTGGACCTCCCCGGCGACCAACCCTGGGAGATCGCCATCGAGGAGTACGCCACAGCCCGCCGGCCGTACGCCGTCGCCGTCCCCTTCGACCAGGTGTGCCGCGACCGCAGCGCCGAGTTCGCCGCGTTCGTCGACGCGGTCGCGCCCTGGCGCAGCGCGGACACCCCGGCCGCCGAACTGGCCGCCTACGTGTTGTGGTCCGCCACCGTCGCCCCGGCGGGCTTCGTCACCCGGCCCGCCGTCCTGATGTCCAAGCACTGGATGGACAAGGTGTGGAGCTGGGACCACTGCTTCAACGCGATCGCGCTCGCGGCCGGCGAACCGGAGCTGGCCTGGCACCAGTTCCAACTGCCCTTCGACCACCAGGACGGCGCGGGCGCCCTGCCCGACTCGGTCACCCACTCGGAGGTCCTGCACAACTACGTCAAGCCCCCCATCCACGGCTGGGCCCTGCGCCACCTGCGCCAGCGGCTTCCCCAGCCACCGGACCCCGCGGAGCTCGCCCGGACGTACGACAGGCTGGCTCGCTGGACCGGGTTCTGGCTCGACGCGCGCCGCGCGCCCGGCCAGGACCTGCCGCACTACCAGCACGGCAACGACAGTGGATGGGACAACGCCACCACGTTCGACGACAACCGCGTCCTGCAGACCGCCGACCTGGCCGCGTTCCTGGTGTCCCAGCTACGCTGCCTGGCCGACCTCGCCACCGAGCTGGGCGAACCCGCCGACAGGTGGTCCCGGGAGGCCGACCGGATCCACACGGCGATGCTCGGCCAGCTGTGGGACGGCAAGCGCTTCACCGCCCGCAGCCCGCACACCGGGCAGCAGCGGACAAGCCGCAGTCTGCTCGACCTCATGCCCGTCGCCCTCGGCGCCGACCTACCCGCTCCGATCGCCGACGCGCTGGCCCGGGACGTCGAGACCCACCTCACCACGCACGGGCTGGCCACCGAGCCGACGGACTCGGCCCACTACCTCGCCGACGGCTACTGGCGGGGGCCGATCTGGGCGCCCTCCACCGTGCTGGTCGAGGACGGTCTGCGGCGGGCCGGGCACACCGGGATCGCCGACGACATCAGCCAGCGCTTCCTCGCGCTGTGCGAGAAGTCCGGTTTCGCGGAGAACTTCGACGCCGAGACCGGCGCCGGGTTGCGGGACCGCGCGTACACCTGGACGGCCAGCAGCTACCTCATCCTCGCGGCAGCTCAGGAGGAGCGCCGAGCCGCGCGGCGATAGGCGGCCGGCGCGGGCCTCACCGACCCCCGGGGCCCGCGCCGGTCAAAGGGTCAGCGCGTCCGGACCGGACCGGTGCTGGACCGCAGCGAGATGGGCGGGCTGTACAGGCGGTGCCGCGGCACGCTCTCGGGGGCGGCGATGATCTCCAGCAGCAGCGCCACCGCCTCGGCGCCCATGTCGCGCATGGGGACGTCCGCGGCGGTCAGCGGCGGGCGGAAGTCCTCCGCCCAGTGCTGGGCGGCGACCCCGGTGACGGAGAAGTCGGCAGGTACGGACAGCCCGGCGCCGGTCAGCGCGCGCTGCATCCCGGGCAGCGCCGCCTCGTTGATGGTGGCCACCGCCGTGACCTCCGGATGTGTCCCGAGCAACTGCTCCACGCACGCCTCGCCGGAGGCCGTGTCGTCGCCGCAGCAGACGTCCACGCCGGTCAGACCCCGTTCCGCCACCGCCGTCTGAAAACCGGTGAGCGCGCGGTGGCTCGGCCCGTAACCCGCCGCCACCAGCTCGGCGGAGCGGTTGACAAGCGCCACGTGCCGATGCCCCAGGTCGGCCAGGTGGTGCACGCAGCGCGCGATCAGACCGGCGTAGTCGATGTCGACCCAGCTCATGCCGTGCGCTTCGGCCGTCCGGCCGATCGTGACGAACGGCAGCCCCGTTCTGGCCAGCCGCGTGACCCGGTCGTCCTCCAACCGGATCTCCATGAGGACGACACCGTCCACCCGGCGCCCGCTGACGATCCGCTCGAACGACCGGTCGTGGTCGCCACCGGACGGGGACAGCAGCACATCCAGATCGTGGCGGGCGGCGGCCTCGACGACGCTGGCGACGAAGCCCAACTGCATGTCGGTCAACCGCTGGCTCGCCGGTGGGATCACCAGCCCGAGGGTGCGGGTACGCCCCTCCTTCAGGGCGCGGGCGCTGGCGTTCGGCCGGTAGTCCAGCTCGTCGATGACCGCCTGGATCCGCTGTCGGGTCGCCTCCGAGACGGTCCGCTTGCCGCTCAGCACGTACGACACGGTGCTGCGGGACACCCCGGCCCGCCGGGCGATCTCCCCGATGTTCATACGCCGCCCTCGAATCGTTCCCTGCCCCGACGGGGACGCGCCCAGCTCCGGTTGAGCATAAGCGCTCGGCGGCGGCACCCGGACGCCCCGCCCGACCGGGTCGGCTCGCCCGGTCGGCCGGCCTCCGACCCGGTCAGGAATCAAGAAGCACCTGTCGTCACCCAGGCCTAGCCTTTTCCCAGGTAGCCGGCACCACGCCGGGCCGAGGAAAGATCGAGAGGGAGCACACCATGACCGAGTCCGACGGCTTCAGCGCCGAGGAGCGCGCGGCGATGAAAGAGCGTGCGGCCGAGCTGCGCGCCGAGGGCAAGAAGGGCGCCAAGAGGGCAGACGGGTTGCAGGCGGTCCTCGACCGGATCGCGCAGATGGCCCCCGACGATCGCGCGCTCGCCGAGCGTGTGCACGTGGCGGTGACCACCGCCGCACCCGGGCTGTCGCCGAAGACCTGGTACGGGATGCCCGCCTACGCGAACGCGGCCGACAAGATCGTCGTCTTCTTCCAGGACTCCGGCAAGTTCAACTACCGGTACTCGACGCTGGGCTTCCAGGACACGGCCACCCTCGACGACGGCGACCTCTGGCCGGTGGCGTACGCGCTGCGGACGTGGAGTCCCGAGGTGGAGAAGCGGGTCGTCGAGCTGGTGCGGGCCGCGATCTCCTGAGCATCGCCCCGACCCGGTCGTTCGCGGGCGGCGGCCCGATCCGCTGGCGAGCACTCTGGTGCCGCTTGCGCCCACCGGCGATGATCGACACGTGTCGCTCTGGGAGGTCGTCTCGCACATCTGCGTACCGCTGATGGTCGTCGGCGGCGCCGCGTTCATCGTGGTCGGCGCGTGCACCAGCCCGCCGGATTCCTTCTCCTGGCCACGCGGCTGGCAGTGGGCGTGGGTGGGGCTGTGGCTCATGGCCGCCGGCGACGCGGCGTTCGGCGTCGACCGACAGTGGTTCGAGCGCGCGTGGAAGGGCGCCGCCGCGCTGCTCGTCGCGGTGGCGTGCGGGGTCGCCGTGTGGCGTCACCATCGGTGGCGGAGGCGGGCCGGGCCGACGGGCGCTGAGGAGGGTGGTAGCTGACGCACCCGGACACCGGCCGTCCAGCCCGCCACCGGGCCGGCGGCGGGCTGGAGCAGAGGCGGGAGACGCGCCGGGTCAGGTCGTCGTGCAGGTGATGTCGGTGGGCGGGTTGTTGACGCCGGTCGTGGAGGCGATGAAGCCGAACGTCGTGGAGCCACCGGCCGGCAGCGACCCGTTGTAGTCGACGTTCGTCACCCGCACGTTCGCGCCGCTCTGTGTGTGCGCGCCGCTCCAGATCTGGCTGATCACCTGCCCGTTGGGGAAGGTCCAGGAGACGGTCCAACCACGGGTCGGGGCCGCGCCGGCGGTCACGGTGACCTCGCCCTGGAAGCCGCCCGACCACGAACTCGTCACCGTGTACGTCGCCCGCGCGCCGGACGGTGAGGGCGTGCTCGTCACCGTCGGCGTCGGCGTCGGGCTCAGGGTGGGGGTGACCGTGGGCGTGGGCGTCGGCGTGCTGCTCAGCGTCGGCGACGGGGTCACACCGGGGCGCGCGGCGCGGTAGGTGTGCCCGGCGCGGACGGCGAACTGGACGACATCGGTCTCCGGTCGGGTGGTGGACGGTGTGCTGTCGTCGGTGGCGTCGACGAGGGTGAACGAACCGGTGAAGAGCCGGGCGCGCAGACGTAGCGTGCCGTCCCGGTCGGCACGGACGCTGATCTCGTCGGCCTGCCCGCTGGTCCAGCGCACGCCGACGGTGTATCCGCCCCGACCACGCAGGCCCGCGACCTGGCCGGTGGGCCACCCGCTGGGCAGCGCCGGCAGCAGGTGCAGTTCGCCCGTGTGGCTGTGCAGCACCATCTCGGCGATGCCGGAGGTGGCGCCGAAGTTGCCGTCGATCTGGAACGGGGGATGCAGGTCGAACATGTTCGGCGCGAGCCGGTCGGTCCGCACCAGGTCCTTCAGGAGCTTGTGGGCGCGGGTGGCGTCCTCCAGCCGAGCCCAATAGTTGATCTTCCAGGCGAGGGACCAGCCGGTCCCGTCGTCGCCCCGCAGCTCCAGCGTCCGGCGCGCGGCCTCGTACAGCGCCGGAGTGCCGCGCTTGGTGATCTGGTTACTGGGATGCAGGCCGTACAGGTGTGAGACGTGTCGGTGGTTGCGCTCGGTCTCGACCCAGTCGGCGAGCCACTCCTGGACGTTGCCCCGGGAGCCGACACGTGTGGGCGCGAGCCGGTCCCGGGCCGTCCGCACCTGAGAGCGGAACGTGGCGTCGACGCCGAGCACCTCGCCGGCCCGGGCCACCGCGTCGAACAGGTCGCGCAGAATCTGGTTGTCCATCGTGGGACCCGCGCAGACGCTGGCGTTCGAGTGGTGCGGCAGCTCCGGCGAGTTCGACGGGTTCGTGACCAGGTATCCGAGCGTCGGGTGGGCGACAAGGGTGTCGAGGAAGAACTGGGCCGCGCCCTTGAGAGCCGGGTAGTTGGCCTGGAGGAAGCCGACGTCGCCGGTGAACAGGTAGTGCTCCCAGATGAGGGTGGACAGCCAGGCCCCGCCGGTCTGCCACATGCCCCACAGCGCCCCGTCGACGACCGAGGCGCCCCGCCACCCGTCGGTGTTGTGGTGTGTGACCCAGCCACCGGCGCCGTACTGCGCCTGGGCGACGCGCGCGCCGGTCACCGTGAGGTCCCGGACCATGTCGAAGACCGGCAGGAAGCACTCGGGCAGGTTCGTCGTGTCGGCGGGCCAGTAGTTCATCGGCAGGTTGGCGTTGATGGTGTACTTCGAATCCCACGGCGGGGTCATCGAGTCGTTCCAGATGCCCTGCAGGTTCGCCGGTTGCGTGCCCGGTCGCGAGGAGGAGATCAGCAGGTACCTGCCGTACTGGAACAGCAGGGCGGAGAACTGCGGGTCGTTGGTGCTCGCGTGTTGGGCGATCCGCACGTCGGTCGGCTGGTCGGCGGCGGCCGTACGCCCCAGGTCGATGGTCACCCTGTTGAACAGGGCCTGGTAATCGGCGAGATGGCGACTGCGCAGCTGGTCGAAGGCGACGGCGCGGGCGGCGTTGAGTCGGGTGCGCGCGATGCCCTGATAGTCGCCGTTGACGACGCGGTAGTTGACGTAGCTGGAACCGATCGAGATCAGCACTGTCACGCTCGTGGCGCCGGAGACGCGCAGGGTTCCGCCGGAGCTGCTGACCGTGCCGCCCGTCGCGACGGCCTGGGCCAGGGCGAGGAAGCGCACCGACCCGTTGACGCCCTCCATGGCGCCGGAGATGCCGTCGATGCCGATGGTGGCGGCGTCGGGGCTCGACACCGTCGTCCGCTGTGGGCTGTCGAAGGTCGCGTTGAACGTTATCGAGCCGGCCCGGTCGGCGGTCAGCCGGATCACGATCACCTGGTCGGGCGCGCTGGCGAACGACTCACGCTGGTACCGGATGCCGTTCAGCACGTACGTCGTGGTGACGGTGGCGGTGGTGAGGTCGAGTGTCCGGTTGTACTGGGAGGCGCCGCTGGCGGACCCGAAGGCGAGCCGGAGGTTGCCCACCGGCTGGTAGGCGAGCTGGCCGCCCGGGTTGCCCATCATCGTCTGGTTGATCAGGTCCTGCGCCTGGGTCCACTGGTCGGCGAAGACCCGTCGCCGGATCTCGGCGAGGTTGGCCGCGCCACGGGTGTTGGCGGAGTCGTACGGGCCGCCGGCCCAGATGGTGTCCTCGTTGAGCTGCAACCGTTCGGTGTCGACGTTGCCGAACACCATCGCGCCCAGCCTGCCGTTGCCGATCGGCAGCGCGCGTAGCCAGTCGGTGCCGGCGGGTTCGTCGTACCACAGGGCGAGGTCGCCGGCGGCGAGCACCTGCGGCGGCGCCACCGAGCCGGCGCGGGCGACGGCGGACCACGCGACCGGCAGCAGGGCGGCTCCGGCGCCCGCGGCACCGGCCCTCAGCACGTTCCTTCGTGTCACGTCGGGCATGGTTTCTCCATTCAGCGCAGCTCAGAGGCGCAGGCAGAGGAGGGAGGTGCCCGTTGCCGGGCCACCGCCCCAGGAAGTCGAATGTCGTGGACGCGCGCCGTTCGCGGTCTCGAAGGAGACGCCGTCGGTCGTGTGCGGGCACCCCACGCTGTTAGCGTTAACAGTGCTGCCCGGCCGCACCCTGCACTGACGCTTCACAGCCGGAGACCGGTGCGCCGAGCTCCCGGCGGCGCGCCATCTCACCCTCTATAGACCTTCGTAGATGGCAAGGCCAGCCGTCAAGACATGGCGGCGATGTTTCCCGCCAGCACCCCTCGGGGGTCCCCGCCCGGTCGCGAGGCGCACCACTACGACCTGGAGGTGCAGGCCGGCGCCGTCCGCGTCGTCGGCCGCGTCGGGCCGTTCGGGCAGGTCTTCGCGTCCCTCGACGTACCCGCTGGCCCGCTGGTCCTGACGGTCACCACCCCGACCGACGACCTCTACCCGCCGACCGTGACCTCCGCGGCGGACCTCACGGCCGCGGACGAACCCTTCGGCGTACGCCCCGCCACCTCCGACATGGTCGCGTTCGAGGTGGAGACCCCCGAGGGTCGCGTCCTGCTGGCCGAGCTCGACGGGCGCTACCTGTCCACCGAGGTCGCCGGCGGCTTCACCGGCCGGGTCATCGGCCTGTACGTCACCGAGGGCAGCGCCGCCTTCGACTGGTTCGACTACCGTCCGGCGGCACGGCCTACCGACTGAGCGCGGACCGGTATTTTTTTTGGCGGTGATGTCGAGAATCGGCGCGCGGCTCCGTCTCCGAGGTGAACGTGACCGGAACGGGTCACACCAGCGAGGAGGAACACGACGATGGCGAAGTACCTGCTGCTGAAGCACTACCGCGGCGGTCCGGCCGCGGTCAACGACGTACCGATGGACCGGTGGACGCCGGAGGAGATCTCGGCGCACATGCAGTACATGCGCGACTTCGCCGCCCAGTTGGAGAAGACCGGCGAGTACATCGAGGGTCAGGCGCTCGCCCCCGAGGGAGCGTGGGTCCGCTACGACGGCCCCGGGCGCCCACCGGTCACCGACGGCCCGTTCGCCGAGACCAAGGACCTCATCGCCGGCTGGATGGTGATCGACGTCGACAGCTACGAACGCGCCGTCGAGCTGGCGGGGGAACTGTCGGCCGCTCCGGGGGCGGGCGGGAAGCCGATCCACGAGTGGCTCGAGGTGCGCCCCTTCCTGACCGAGCCGCCCACCATCGCGGAGTGACCTCGGCGATGAACGAGGCACTGCTCCGGAGTCTCACGCCGGCTGTGCTCGGGATCCTCGTCCGCCGCGGAGCTGACTTCGCGGCGGCCGAGGACGCCGTGCAGGACGCGCTTGTCGAGGCCGTCCGCGTCTGGCCGGCCGACCCGCCACGGGACCCGAAGGGCTGGCTGATCAGCGTGGCCTGGCGCCGGTTCCTGGACGCCACCAGGGCCGACGCCGCCCGGCGCCGTCGTGAGGACCTCGTCGACGAGGAGCCGGCGCCGGGGCCTGCGCCCGGGGTGGACGACACCCTGCAGCTCTACTTTCTCTGCGCCCACCCGTCGCTGACGCCGTCGTCCGCCGTCGCGCTCACACTCCGCGCCGTCGGAGGGCTGACCACCCGCCAGATCGCCCACGCCTACCTGGTGCCCGAGGCGACCATGGCACAACGCATCAGCCGGGCCAAACGCACAGTCTCGGCGGTACGGTTCGACCAGCCCGGCGACGTCGGCACCGTGCTGCGCGTCCTCTACCTGGTCTTCAACGAGGGCTACACGGGTGACGTCGACCTCGCCGCCGAGGCCATCCGGCTCACCCGGCAGCTCACCGCCGCGATCGACCACCCCGAGGTGGCCGGGCTGCTCGCCCTCATGCTGCTGCACCACGCCCGCCGGGCCAGCCGGACCGCGCCCGACGGCAGCCTGGTGCCGCTCGCCGAGCAGGACCGTGGCCGGTGGGACACCACGGTCATCGCCGAGGGCGTGGACATCCTCCAGGCCGCCCTGGCCCGCGACCGCCTGGGCGAGTTTCAGGCCCAGGCCGCCATCGCCGCGCTCCACGCCGACGCGCCCACCGCCGAGGAGACCGACTGGGTGCAGATCGTCGAGTGGTACGACGAGCTGGCGCGCCTGACCGACAGCCCTGTCGTCCGGCTCAACCGGGCGGTGGCCGTCGGCGAGGCCGATGGCGCCCGGGCCGGCCTGGCGGCGCTCGCGGCGCTGGACGACTCACTGCCCCGCCACACGGCGGTGGCGGCGTACCTGCACGAACGTGACGGCGACCTCGCGAGGGCGGCGCGCCTGTACGGCGAGGCGGCCCACCGGGCCCCCAACCTCGCCGAGCGCGACCACCTGACGCGCCAGGCCGCTCGGCTCAACGCTCGCCGGCAGCGGTGAGGCTCACGCCGAGCGCGCTGGCGCGTGCCACGGGTTG
Source organism: Micromonospora sp. NPDC049274 (assembly GCF_040678875.1). NCBI lineage: Bacteria > Bacillati > Actinomycetota > Actinomycetes > Micromonosporales > Micromonosporaceae > Micromonospora > Micromonospora sp. NPDC049274. The sequence goes on along the minus strand of NZ_JBFAQS010000005.1, from coordinate 365,628 downwards.
ACCTGCCGGCCCCGCCACCTGGTGCGGCGGGGCCGGCCCGAGCGGACGTGTTCGGTCAGCTGTTCAGGGTGGCGAGCAGCGCGCTGCTCATACCCTGCTCACCGCGCGCGTTGGGGTGGAAGGGCGCGGCCGAGTTCTGCGGCACCAGCCCCTCGACCCACCGGGTGCCGCTGCTCTTGCACGCGTCGCGACCGATCGACGGGGTGTAGACGTCGGCGTAGGTGGCGCCGTTCGCCGCCGCCGCGCCGGCCAGCATGGCGTTGAGCGACTTCTCGATGGTGCGCAGGTAGGGCACGTCCTGGTAGGCGATCGGGACCACCGGCCAGCAGCCGTACCCGCTGTCCGGCAGGATCGCCGGATACCCCAGCACCACGACCCGCGCGCTCGGCGCGGCGCGGCGGATCGCCTGGAGCACTGTGGTCACCTTCGGAACGGTGGCCGCGATCCGGGCCTGCAGCTGGTCCGTGCCGCCGGCGGTGTACCGGTTCTTGCACGGTGATCCGAGGGGACTGCTGAGGCTGGCCTGGGCGCATTCGCCGATGATGCCGGAGAAGCCGATGTCGTTGCCGCCGATCTGCACCGTCACCAGCGCCGTGCTCGACGTGACCGCGTTGAGCTGCGGTGGCACCGTGATGCCCAGCTGGCCGCTGCCGCCGTAGAGGATGTCGTCGGTGGTGGCCCCGGAGCAGCTCACGTCGGCGAACGACGCCGAGCCGGCGGACGCGGCCACCAGTGAGGGATAGTTGCGGTTGGACCGCAGGCAGTTCAGGTCGACCTGACTGGGGATCAGCGGACCGGCGGTGTACGAGTCGCCCAGCGCGACGTAGCGGCCGGAGGGGACCGCGGCGCTGGCGGGTGCGGCGACGGCGAGCAGCACACCGGCGGTGGCCGCGGTGAGCGCGGCGAGTCGGGTGGCTGCCCGCAGGAGCGGCAGGCGGGGACGGGGCATGACGCCTCCCAGGGGAGATCGCGGTGGCGGTGGTGTCGAGATCCTGTCGCCGTCGCCATGCGCCGTCAATATAGACAGTCCTCACTAAATATCGTCCCACGGTGTGGGCCACGAGGGCTGCGCGGTCGGCCCCGACGGCCCTCGCGGTCCACGCCGGATGCCGGCGACGTTGACGTCATATGTCGTACGAGTTAAATTGGCATCGATCTATGCCGTTGGCTCCTGTGGGCCTCGCCACCGACCACCCGCAAGGAGTACACGTGCTCAAACGAAGAATCGCCCTGCTGCTCCCCGCGCTCCTCGCCGCCACCCTCGGCACCGCGGTGGTCAGCGGCGCGGTGGTGCTCACCACCACCGCGCCCGCGCAGGCGTTGGAGAACGGGCTGGCCCGCACGCCGCAGATGGGCTGGAACGACTGGAACTCGTTCGGATGCAACGTCAACGAGTCGCTCATCCGGCAGACGGCCGACACGCTTGTCTCCAGCGGCATGGCAGCGGCGGGATACCGCTACGTCAACATCGACGACTGCTGGTCCACGAAGCAGCGCAACGGCAGCGGTGACCTGGTCGCCGATCCACAGAAGTTCCCGAGCGGCATGAAGGCCCTCGCCGACTACGTCCACGGCAAGGGCCTCAAGCTGGGCATCTACTCCTCGGCCGGGACCCTGACCTGCGCCGGGTACCCGGCCAGCATCAACTACGAGCAACGCGACGCCAACCTCTGGGCATCCTGGGGGATCGACTACCTCAAGTACGACAACTGCGGCGACCACCTCGGCCGGAGCGCGCAGCAGCGCTACACGGCCATGCGGGACGCGCTCGCGGCCACCAACCGGCCGATCCTCTACAGCCTGTGCAGCTGGGGACAGGACAGCGTCTGGACCTGGGGTGCGGGGGTGGGCAACTCCTGGCGTACCACAGGTGACATCGGTGGTAACTGGAACTCCATCATGGGCATCCTCGACCAGCAGGTCGGCAAGGAGTCGTACGCCCGGCCCGGCGCGTGGAACGACCCGGACATGCTGGAGGTCGGCAACGGCCCCACCGACACCGAGTCCCGGGCGCACTTCAGCCTCTGGGCGCTGCTGAACGCCCCGCTGCTGGCCGGCAACGACATCCGCACCATGTCGGCGGCCACCCGCACGATCCTGACCAACACCGACGTGATCGCCGTCAACCAGGACTGGGGCGGTCAGCAGGGCCGCAAGATCAGTGACAGCGGCGACCTGGAGGTCTGGCGCAAGCCGATGTCCACCGGCGGGGTGGCCACCGTCCTGCTCAACCGCGGCAGCGGCACGACCACGATGTCCACCACGGCCAGCGCGCTCGGGCTCGGCAGCGCCGGCTCGTACACCGTGCGTGACCTCTGGTCCCACACCACCTCGACGTCGACAGGCACGATCAGCGCGTCGGTGCCGGCACACGGCGCCGCCATGTTCCTGGTCACCGGCGGCGGCACACCTCCGCCGACCACCGCCCCGCCGACCACTCCCCCACCGAGCACTCCTCCGCCGAGCACGACGTCAACGATCCGCAGCACGTCCGCCGGCCGGTGCCTGGACGTCAACGGCGCGTCCCAGACCAACGGCGCCACCGCCATCATCTGGGACTGCCACGGCCAGGCCAACCAGTCCTGGACGTCGACCAGCTCCCAGGAGCTGCGGGTCTACGGGGGCAAGTGCCTCGACGTGTTCAACGCCGGCACCGCCAACGGGACATCGGTGATCATCTGGGACTGTCACGGCCAGGCGAACCAACAGTGGCGCTTCAACGCCGACGGCTCGATCACGGCGGTCGCCTCGGGCCGCTGCCTGGACCTGGTGGGCAACGGTACGGCGAATGGCACCCGCGCCCAGATCTGGGACTGCAACGGCGCGGCCAGCCAGCGGTGGAGCCGCAGCTGAGCGATCAACCCCGGTAGCCGGGGGCGTGGCCGGCCGGGCGACACGCGGGCATCGACCCCGCGTCGCCCGGCCGACGCGCACCGCGCCACGCTCACCCCTGCGCCACACGTGCAACGTGCGACGCATAGCATTGCCACGGTTCGGGGCGGCTCTGCTGAAACGAGGCGACATGCGTTGGCTCCAGCGGTTGCTGGGCGGCGGGCGGGTCCAGCTCGACCCGGGACGGCAGCAGGCGCTGCTGCGCGACCTCCAGCACGGGTACGGCCCGCACGCGCGGGTTCCGTTTCCCGCGCAGGTCGAGGCGGCGACCGGCATGCTGAGCGGCGACGACGGGCTGGTGGTCGCGGCGCGGATCCTGCACCAGGTCGCCGACGAGGCGCACACGGATCTGCGGGCGCAGGCGCAGGACATCCACCGGCGGACGGGCCGGCGGCTCCTGGTACACCGGAAGAACTACCGGCCGCTGTGGACCGAGGCCGGTCCCGGCCTGCGGTGGCCGCTGTTCGGTTTGCCGTGTGGCTTCCACCCGTACGCCCAGGTGGCCGCCGCCGTCGCGGTGGTCGGCAGCGGGGCGGCCCGGCTCGAGCGGGTGACCGACCCGAACCCGCTGGTGACCCACCTGTTCGAGGTGCTCGACCTCACGACCGCGGGCTGGGAGTACGGCCGGGTGCGGGTGGACACCGACGCCGCCGCCCTGGCCGATCGACTGATCACGAGCGCCGCGCAGATCCTCGCCGCGATGGACGACCCGCCCCGGCTGCCGCCTCCGGTCCGTGCGCTGATGCGTCGCAACAACACAGTGGACGTGCACGATCCGGCAGGCCCGCGGGCGGTGGGACGGATCAACCTGGGCGCGCGGATGCGGGAACAGTTGCTGGCCTGACCGCGGCGGCGTCGACGGGGCGCTCCGGAGCCAGCCCTAGGCGCGGGTGTGCGCGCCCAGGAAGGCGAGCAGCAGGGTCACCGTCTCGTCGGGGTACTGCACGTGCGGGTAGTGACCCGCGCCCTCGATGACCTCGAGCTGGCCCAGCCCGGCCGGCAGCGCGGCCACGATCGCCTCCCCCTCGGCCCGCGGGTCGGCCCAGTCCGGGTCGAGCGTGCCCTCGACGATCAGGGCCGGGCAGCGGACGTTGCCCAGTTGCGCCCCCGCGTCGGCGGGCGTCGACTGGCCCATCTTGCGCATCGCCGCCATCCGGCCGGGCTCACGCATCATGGCGTCGATCCGGGCCGTGCGGGCCGTCCAGTCGGCCGGTTTCCGCGCGGGGTAGGCGATGTCGAGGTAGCTGCGCCAGAGCGGCACGCTGCCCAGCAGGCCGGTGCCGAGCAGCCGGGCCATGCCCCTGCGGTAGCGAGCGACCCGCAGGTCACCCAGCTTGATCGACTGCTTGCGGGTGAAGGGGGCCAGCTCGACGATGCCCGTGATCAGCTCGGGCGCCTGGGCGGCGGCGATGGTGGCGGCCCCGCCGGAGATCGAGTGACCGACCAGCACCGCCGGACCGCCGAGGTGACGGATCACCGCGAGCAGATCGCCGGCGATGTCGGTGCGGCTGTAGGAGGGCCACCGCGCGCTCGACTCGCCGCAACCCCGCAGGTCGACGGCGGCCACTCGGTAGCCGGCGGCCACCAGGCGCGGCACCACGAAGCGGTACGCCTCACGACTGTCACCCATGCCGTGGGCGAGGACGACGAGCGGCCCGGAGGCCCCGGTCACCTCGTACGCCAGGGTGCCGCCATCGACGGTCAGGTACTCGGTCATCGGAACCTCCACGGTTGGCTAATTGCGTTAGCTTTAAGCTAGTGCGATTAGCCAACCGTGTCAAGTGACGTCGGACGCACCCGCTGGCCCCGACTGACAGGCGGGCTCAGCGCGGCGGCGGTGTACCGGCGTCGTCGCCGAACCTGATCACCGCCGCCACCTCGCCGAGGTCGTCGTTCAGTTGGTGATCACGCCCCGGCAGCCGGTACACCCGCGCGTGCCCGATGACGCCCGCGTACAGGTCCGCGTGCGACGGCGGCGCCGTCTCGTCCCCGAGCCCGTGAAACACCCGCACCGGTACGCCCCGTGGCAGCCGGGCGCCGAGGTCGTGCGGCAACTCGAACTCGTCGCCGGGCCAGCCGCCCGCCCCGACGAACGGCGTGGCGACCAGCACGATCATCGCGAGGTCCCGCTCGGGTGGCCGCTCGGCGAGCGCGTGGACGAGAATCGCCCCTCCCAGCGAATGGCCCACGACGACGGCGCCGTCGTCCAGCTCCGCGATCTCCCGTCGAATGGCGGCGCTCCAGGCGGCGTAGCTCGGGTCACCCTCGTCGGGCATCCGTGGGTAACGAACCTCGTACGAGTCCCCGAGCGCGTGCCGCAGGCTGTCGAACAACCTGTTGTCCCACTCGTCGTGAGTGCCGGCACCACCGCCCTGAACGAACAGGACCTGCGCGGTCGTCGCCATGACGGACCCCTCTCGCGTGCTCGCCCGATCGGATGCCGATACCGTGCTCGCCCGATCGGATGCCGATACCGTGCTCGCCCGATCGGATGCCGATACCGTGCTCGCCCGATCGGGTGCCGATACCCGATGCGAGCGGCGTCGACACGGCGACATGCGCCGACGGGGATGCGAGCCGCGCTGCCGCAGTGCGCTTCGACGGGATCGCGCGGCCCGTGGAGGGCCGGCGGGAACGTGCCGGAATGCCTGCCGCACGGGCGAGGACCAGGCACGGATCAGAGGAAACGGTTCCGTGCACAGCGGGAAAAACACCGCTGATATCCGCTCCCACTTTAACGTATATCGCAATAGGGGTCTTGCCGCAAGACCCGGGTCTTGCCGCAGAATCGTCCGCCGGACACCGGAACGGACGAAGGAACGGGGCGCGATGATCGACCAATATGTGCGAGGTCTCGACGAGGTCGACGAGACGCAGATCGCGATCGTCGGCGGCAAGGGCGCCCGGCTGGGGGCGCTGTCGCGGATCGACGGGATCCGCGTACCGGCTGGCTTCTGCGTGACGACTGACGCCTTCCGACGGGTCCTGGCCGACGTGCCCTCGATCGACGGTCAGCTCGACCACCTGTCGCGCCTGAAACCGGACGACCGGGAGGCGATCCGCGCCAGCAGCGCGGAGATCCGCCGGACCATCGAAGGGGTCGCCCTGCCCGACGACGTGGCGGCGGCCATCACCCGGGCACTCGGCCAGTACGGCGAGAAGGACGCCTACGCCGTGCGATCCAGCGCCACGGCGGAGGACCTGGCGACGGCCTCCTTCGCGGGCCAGCAGGACACGTACCTGAACGTCACCGGCGCGACGGCCATCCTCGCGGGCGTTCGACGGTGCTGGGCGTCGCTCTTCACCGAGCGGGCCGTGGCCTACCGGCAGCGCAACGGCATCGACCACCGCGCGGTCCACCTGGCCGTCGTCGTGCAGAAGATGGCATTTGCGCAGGCGGCCGGTGTGCTGTTCACGGCCGATCCCGTCACGTCCAACCGGAAGGTAGCCACCGTGGAGGCCAGCTTCGGCCTCGGCGAGGCCCTGGTCTCCGGGTTGGTGAACCCGGATGCCTACCGGGTGCGCGACGGCGCGATCGTCGACAGGACGATCGCCGCCAAGCGTCTCGCCATCGCGGCACTGCCGAACGGCGGGACCACGAAACAGGCGGTCAGCCCGGAACGACAGGAGCAGCCGGCGCTGACGGACGCGCAGGTCCTGCGGCTGGTGGAGGTGGGTCGGCGGATCGAGGCGCACTTCGGCCACCCGCAGGACATCGAATGGTGCCTGGTCGACGGTGACGTAGAGATCGTGCAGAGCCGGCCGATCACCACGCTGTTCCCCATTCCGACAGCGGCCGGGGACGGGGAGAACCACGTCTACCTCTCCGTCGGCCACCAGCAGATGATGACCGACGCCATGAAGCCCCTGGGGCTCTCCATGTGGCGGCTGACGGCCATGGCGCCGATGCACGAGGCCGGCGGGAGGTTGTTCGTCGACGCCACCCGGCTCCTGGCGTCGCCTGCGAGCCGGGTGGGCTTCCTCCGGATGGCGGAGACCTCGGATCCGTTGACCAAGGACGCGTTGGAGACCGTCCTCGCCCGCCCCGACTTCGTACCGACGCTCGCGGAGGACGGCCCCGATATTCCGCGGCTCAGCGGCGCCCCGACCACGATCGAGAACGACCCGGCGATCGTCGCCGAGCTGATCGGGCGCAGCGAGGCGTCGCTCGCCGCCCTGCGACGCGACATCGCGACGGTGACCGGACCCGCGCTGTTCGACTTCCTGCTGAAGGCGTTCGAGGAGCACAAGCGTCTCCTCAGTGATCCCCTGAGCATGCAGGCGATCATGGCGGGCATGCAGGCCACCTGGTGGCTCAACGAGCATCTGGAGGAATGGCTGGGCGAAAGGAACGCCGCCGACACCCTCACCCTGTCCGCACCGGGCAACATCACGTCGGAGATGGGCCTGGCGCTGCTCGACGTCGCGGACGTGATCCGCCCATACCCGGAGGTGGTGGCCTTCCTCAAGGATGTCGACGACGACGGCTTCCTCGACGAGCTGCCGAGGCTCGCGGGCGGGACGCAGGCGCGCGACGCCATCCGGGCCTACCTCGACAGGTACGGCATGCGCTGCGTCGGCGAGATCGACATCACGAGACCCCGCTGGAGCGAACGCCCCACCACGCTCGTGCCCCTGATCCTCGACAACATCAGGCTCCTCGAGCCGGGGGCCGCCGGGCGGCGTTTCGCCCAGGGGCGTCAGGAGGCGCAGCAGAAGCGCGAGGAGCTGCTGCAACGGCTGCGAGCCCTGCCGGACGGGGATCGGAAGGCCGAGGAGAGCGCGCGGATGATCGACCGGGTCCGCACCTTCATCGGGTACCGGGAGTATCCGAAGTACGCCATCATCAGCCGCTACTTCGTCTACAAGCAGGCCCTGCTGGCCGAGGCGGAGCGCCTCACGCGGGCCGGTGTGCTGCGCGACAGGGGCGACATCTCCTATCTCACCTTCTCCGAGCTGCACGACGTCGTGCGGACGCACCAGCGGGTCGACGACCACCTCGTCACACGGCGGAGGGACGCGTTCCGGTGGCACCAGACGCTCACGCCGCCCCGGGTGCTCACCTCGGAGGGTGAGGCCATCGCCGGGGCGTACCGGCGCGACGATGTGCCGACCGGCGCGCTTGTCGGTCTCGGAGTCTCCGGCGGGGTCGTCGAGGGCCGAGCCCGCGTCCTGCTGGACATCGCCGAGGCGGACCTCGAACCCGGCGACATCCTGGTCACCTCCTACACCGACCCGAGCTGGTCACCGCTGTTCGTCGCGGTCGAGGGCCTGGTGACGGAGGTGGGCGGCCTCATGACCCACGGCGCGGTCATCGCCCGGGAGTACGGACTGCCCGCCGTGGTCGGGGTGGCCGACGCGACCAGGCTGATCCGCGACGGGCAGCGAATTCGCGTGCACGGCACCGACGGGTACGTCGAGATCCTGCCCCTGTCGGACGAGGTCGACGGTCGCGCTCAGTTGTAGGGCATCGTGGGGAACCAGCCGTAGCCGAACATCGCGGGCACCCGGACGGTCCAGTAGACGAGTGTGAAGACGCCCAGCGCGAGCAGCAGCGAGCCGGTGACCGCGAGGGTACGTGCCGGTCGCGCGGACAGCCAGCGGATCAGCCCTCCACGGGTGACGAGGACGACGAGTGCGAACAGGATGCCTACGATCGCGATGTTGCCCAGCGACTGCAGCACGAAGGCGGCGGCGCCGTAGAGGGGGTTGCCGTTGTCGGCGGCCCACTGGAAGAGCTTGTGGAACAGCGGGTACGGCCGGCCGATCAGGAAGGCGCCGACAAGCATGCCGAGCACGAAGACGCGGGCGAACGGGCGGCGCGCGAAGGGATCGGGGACCTTGTCGAGAGCCGCGAGACCGAGGTAGATGAACGCGAGTCCGATCAGGCCGAAGACCACCACGGACTGCACGAGTCGTACGGGCATGCCGCTGGCGGTCGTCGCCGTCGACAGCTGCGGCAGCGAGTCACCGAGCAGGACTCCGACGAACCCGTACGTGGCGGAGACGGCGACCATGCCCAGCGCCAGCAGGCCCACCGGCCGAAGCATGAAGCGCAGCCCCGCCGCCGGTGTGCCGCCGGCGCCGGCGTGTGTCATCGGCCCGATGGAGGCGGCCATGGCGATGTTGCAGGCCGTGAACGTACCCGCCAGCCCCGAGACGAACGCGAACAGCAGGCCCGCCGCGGTGCCCCCGATCGCTGTCGCCTTCGCGTCGTGGCCCAGCAGGGTGTTGGCGACGTTGTCACCGATCGTCTGGTCGACGAACTGGTACGACCAGAGCAGGGCAAGCGCGATTCCCGCCAGCACACTGCCCACGATCAGCGCGCCGCGCCGGCCGGAGCGTGTCGGAATCGGGGCGATCGGGGTCTGCACGGCCGGTCTCTGCGTGGCGGTCATGGCAGCCTCTTTCCGGTGTGACGGCGGGATGCACTGACTGATTCTCCGCGCGGCGGACCGGCCGGTCGTCTTCCTGCTTGCGGTTTCCCGCGCGTGGAGGACGACCGGCCGGTCCGCTGTCGATCGACGGGTCAGCGGGCGATCGGCAGTTCCACCGCCGCCGGCGGCGGCACCGGCTGCACCGCTGTGCGGGTGCCGCGCCGCTCGGCGAGCCACCTGCCCCACCAGAACAGACCCCGTGCCAGGCACACGATCGTGACCGCGAAGAACAGGGTGTAGACGACGTTGAACAGCATCAGGACGCCGTACACCATGGCCACCGAGGCGCCGAACATGAACTGGAAGCGGGGCTTGGAGGGCGTGGTGCCCGGATCGGTGACCATGTAGTTGGTGAAGAGCACGAACGCCACCCCGGTCATGATGCTCAGCGCCGACCAGAGCTGCACGTCCCAGACGTAGTGCCGGATCAGGGCCTGGATGACGAAGCCGCCGACCCAACCCACGATCAGCGCGACCTTCTTCGTGAGCATCGCGTTGAGAATCGTGCCCGCGGTGAGCACGACCATCGGGATGAACATCCGGAAGACGTCGGGCACGTTCTCCGTGAAGTGGTACGGCGGTGCCACGTTCACCCAGGAGAACGCGAGCAGCGTGATGGTGATGCCGAAGTTCGACGGGTTCATGAAGTGCCGCATGCGCCCGGCGATCGGGGCCTGGAGCACGGCCTTCTGCCCGACGGCGACGACCACCGCGAAGGCGATCGGCCAGAACATGTCGTTGGCGTACAGCAGCATGTTGGCGGCGAGCGCGGTGATGTGGGTCGGCAGCAGGAACGTGTAGACGCCCCACGCGCCGTTACCGCTGTAGGCCGGTCGGCGGCCCAGGGATCGGGCGGCGACCGCCTCGATCGCGAGCTCGACCGTGTAGCCGATCGCGAGGGCGAACAACGGCCAGGTCCAGGGCTGCTCGAAACCGAGGACCGTGTAGCCGAGCACGTTGAGGATGGACATGGAGATGGCGAAGTTCCGCAGGGCCAGGTAGCGCGGGTCGCGCTTGTCCACCCGGGGTACGGGCGGTCGCGTGTCGACGCCGGCCAGTGCCCGGTCCGGCCCCCTGCCGTTGCGGGTCGCGTCGGCGACCTCGGCCGTGGTGGTCACGCCCACCGGGGCGCGTTTGACGTCCGTCATGGTGTGGTCAGCTCCTGGGCTCGGTCGGTGAGCGTGAGGTCGTGCCATCCGGCGGAGAGGGGCAGGGTCTGCTGATGCTGGACGCCGTCGAGGTCGCGCCAGCTCAGTTCGACGGTGACGGGCGTGCCGCCCTGGTCGCCGAGTCCGAAGAACAGGTCGAAGCTCCGCTTGCCCGAGTGCCCGCCGCCGCCGTCGAGTTGGGCGAGCTGGGTGCGGCCGTCGGCAGTGGTCACCCGGGCCTGCGCGCCGTACGCCGGGGTGCGGGCGTCGGTGCCCGTGGCGGCGCCGAGCGCGGGCCGGTGCAGCCGCAGCCCGAGGAAGCCGCCGACCTGCGCCTTGGTGTTGTGGTAGTACGCGGGCGGACCCCACTGCCGGGCCACCGCGAAGTCCTGGCGGCCGTCACCGTCGGTGTCACCCACTGCGATACCGCGGGTCGGGGTCCGGTCGTCGAGTCCGAGCTGCGGACTCAGGTCGACGTAGCGGCCGTTGTCCTCCGGCGCCCAGAACGCCAGCGCGTTCGAGCCGGCGATGTCGTCACCCGGCTGCGCGTTGGGCCACATGTCCGGCTCCCGCAGCATCAGGTCGTTGCTGGCGGCCAGCTCCTGCAACCAGTTGAACCTGTTGACAGTGCCCTTGACGAAGCCGCAGGACTGCACCACGACGAGCCGTCCGCTGTTGTCGAAGTCGGCCATCTTGACGTCCCAGCCCCAGCCGACCCAGGCGAGGTTCTTCGCCGACGCCCTGTTCTCGAAGGGAGCGATGCCCTTGGAGAGCCGTTCCCGCGCCTCCTGCGGGTTCGCCGCGGTGTTCTGCCAGACGAAGTTGCTCTCCTCCAGCCCCCACGACTCGGTGATGTTGCTGACGAAGGCGTCGAACCTGCCGCTGCCGCGCAGGTCGGCGAAGTCGACGGCCATCCCCTTGAACGAGTCGTGACCCACGACCAGCGACTTGGGGTCCAGCGGGCCGCGGCGGCCCTCTGCCAGGGCGAACCTGATCCGGCCGGGGGCCGACACGTTGTGGAAGAAGCGGTCGTTGCCGAAGTCGTTGGCGAGGTACAGCTCGGGCAGCAGATCACCGTCGAGGTCGGCGGAGGCCGAGGCGAGCGTCCAGCCGGTGGCGTACCGGGGGTCGATGGCCTTCTGCTCCTCGTAGGTGACACTCGGCTCGGCGCCGGCGGTGGCCGCGGTCCAGCGCAGGACGTGCGCCCCGCCCGCGTTCTGCGCGCGGGACATGGAGTGGTTCATCTGCACGTTCGGCAGGCCCTGCGCGTCGAGCACCTGGGAGTCCGGGAAGTAGTTGAAGATTCCGATGTCGGGTCGGCCGTCACCGTCGAAGTCGGCGACAGCTGTCGCGTTGGTGTTCCAGAGCGGCCCCCGGTAGCGGCCGTCGGTGGTCTGCTGCTGCGGGATCAGCTCCACCGGGCGGTACGACGCCAGGCTCAGGCTGGCCGCGTTGCCGGTCTGCAGGAACACGACAGGGGTCCGTCCCCAGTAGACGACGAGCAGATCGGTGCGTCCGTCGACGTTGAAGTCGCCGGGCGTGCAGCCCATCGGCGCGATAGCCGATCCCATCGGCAACGGCGCCGGGTCCAGCACGAACGGCGCGTAGCGGGCGCCGCCGCCGGGCGCCGGGGTCACGACGACGCTGTCGCTGCGGGGGTCGACGAGGCAGAGGTCGTTGGCGCCGCCCTGCCCGTCGAGGTCGTTCACCGCCACCGCGGCGCCGACCGACGAGATCCAGGACCGGATGTGCTCGTACTTCGGGTTCACCGTCCGGATCGTGCGCTGCGGCAGACCCGGCGGCAGGGCGATGGGCATCTCGGTGAACGCGAACTGTGACGCCATCGCGCGTCGGTCCGCCGCGGACGCGGACGGCAGCCGCGAGATGGTGAACAGCCCCGCGACGAGTACCAGGACGAAGACGACGGGAATGAGTCTGCGCAGCGGACCCACTGGTTTCGGTGGCAACGATCCCCCTCGGGTGGCGCCCGACCCGTCCGGGTCGGGCTGTCGGGTGGTGCGGTCGTGGGTGACAGCGGTCCGCGGTCACCCGGCGGTGTCCTCTACTCCGCCGGACGCACGGTCATCGGCAGGCCGCCGCGTATCCGCAGCGACAACATCGGCTCGGGTACGACGTCGTGCGTGGCGACGGTCGTGAGCGTCAGGTCCCGGGCCAGTACGGCGAGAACGAAGGCGGCCTCCATCAGGCCGAGGTGGTTCCCCACGCAGAACCGCGGTCCCGCGCCGAACGGGATGTAGGCGTACCGCGGACGGTCGGTGGTGCGGGCCGGGTCGAAGCGCTCCGGATCGAAGCGTTCCGGCTGGTCCCAGAAGTCCGGGTGCCGGTGCAGCGTGTAGGGGCAGATCAGCACGTCGGCGCCCGCCGGCACCGGGTACCCGCCCAGCGCGTCGGCGGCGAGCGCCTTGCGGGGCAGGATCCACACCGGCGGGTACATCCGCACCACCTCGTCGATGACCATCGCGGTGTACCGCAGCCGGCCCAGGTCGTCGAAGGTCGGCAGCCGGTCGCCCAGCACCGCGATCGCCTCTTCCCGCAGCCGGTGGCGCACCTCGGGATGCCTGTCGATCAGGTGCAGGGCCCAGCTCAGCGTGCTGGCCGTGGTCTCGTGCCCGGCCAGCAGCAGGGTCACCAGCTCGTCGCGCAGCCGCTGCCGTCCGACCCGGGGGTCGGCCTCGGCCCGGGCCGACACGATGAGCCGCGACAGCACGTCGTCGCGGTCACCGGTGTGGGTCCCGCGCTCGGCGACGAGCTGGTCGACGATCGTCTGCAGGCGGCGGCGGGCCCGCCGGAAGCGCACCTGACGCGGCAGAGGCACCCAGGGCGGCACGGCGCTCAGCGACGCGAGTTCGAACATGGCCTGGTCCTGCACGACGGCGAAGTCGCGGCCGATCGACGGGAACCGCCCGAGGTCGGTGTCGAGCAGAGTGCGCCCGAGCACGCCGAGGGTCAGACCGGTCATCTCCTGGAGCACGTCCACCGGGCCGCTGCGGCCCAGCGTCCGCAGCCGGTCGACGAGGGCCACCGCCTCCTCGGCGACGATGCCGGCCTGCGCGGCGATGCGTCGGCTCTGGAACGCCGGCTGCGCCACCCTGCGCTGCTTGCGCCACAGCTCACCCTCGCTGGTGAGCAACCCGTCGCCGAGCGCGCGGCGGGCGTGCACCAGGCCGATGCCCTTGTGGTAGTTGGTCGCGTTGTCGGCGAGCACGTGCTTGGCGTGGTCGGGGTGGTTGAAGAAGTAGAGCTCCTTCGGGCCGACAGGCAGCAGCGCGGCGTCGCCGTAGCGGGCGGCCGCCGACGTCATCATGCCGAGGCGGTCGCGGCCCATCGTGATGAGCATGTTGACGGCCGACGCGCGCGACGGACCGGGCAGGGACGGCGTCGGTCGGATGACGGCGGTCATGACGTCACCACTGCCGACGGTGCCCTCTCGAGCCGGCGGAACCGGCCGCCGAGGAACACCAGGGCCTCGCCGTCGCCGTCGTCGTACCGGCGCATCCCGCACGGACGGCCCAGGAAGATCGTGTGGTCTCCCCCGTCGTACGACCGCCAGAGCTCGCACTCGATGTGGGCCGCGGCGCCACCGAGCAGTGGCGCCGCCGTCCGCGCGCCCGGCCGCCACTCGGTGAACTCGAACTGTTCCTGCCCGAGTGGGCGGCGTCGGTCGGCGTAGTAACGCGCCACCGCCTCCTGGTCGGCGGCCAGCACGGAGACGCCGAACGCGCCGGCCCGGCTGAGCGCCTGGTGCATGAGGGCGTCCCGGCCGACGCACACCAGGATCAGCGGAGGGTCGAGGGACACCGCGTTGAACGAGTTCGCGGTCATGGCGTGCGGCTCGTCCCCGCCGACGCTGACCACTGTCACACCGGTGGCGAAGGTCCCGCAGACGCGGCGCATCAGCACCGGATCCGCCAACTCGTCCGTACCGAAGGTCGTCATCGCCGGACCCCGGCGGCGGCGTAGGGTTCGAGGGCGCGTTCGAGCGCTTCCGGGACCCGGGTGGGAACGGTCCGGTTGTTCGGGCCGCGCATGCAGGCGACGCGCTGGGCGCCGCGGGCGACGAGCGTCTCGCCGGCCGGGCCGGTCCGCACGTAGTCGAAGCCGAACTCGAGCTGCGTCTGGGCGAGTTCGAGCAGACGCATCCGGACGGCGATCTCGTCGAAGGCGGTGATCTCGGCGAAGAACTCACACTCGACCTTGAGCGTGAACAGCTTGAGGTCGTCCTGGAGGTCGGCGAGGACGCTCGGCGCCCGGTCCTTCAGGAACATCTCCCGGCAGCGGCCCTGCCACCGCAGGTAGTTGACGTAGTAGACGTTGCCGACGATGTTCGTCTCCTCGAACCCGACTGTGTGCCGCAGTTCGTAGTAGCTCTCCATGCTCATCCCTCCGCACCGGCCAGAACAGTGATGACGACGCGTCCGTCGCTGCCGCGCAGGCTCGTGACGAACGAGGCGGCCCGCGCGCCGCCGGCGGCGAAGAGCACCCAGCCGGGAGGTGCCGTAGCGCCCAGGACGAGTGGGCCGCGCATCGGCAGGCCTGCCTTCTGCATCGCCTCGACCGCGGTCCAGACCCGGGTCGCGGCGGTGTCGGCGTCCTCGCCCGAGTCGGCGGCGAGTTGCTCGGCGAGCCCGGCGTGCGGGCCGAGCAGGCCCTTCCACTCGTCCGGGCCGCGCCGCGTCACGCTCTCCAGATCGCAGCCGAGGACGCCCACTCCGGCGACGGCAAGGGTCACGCCGGCGCCGTGCGCGATCGAGACGGTGTGCTCCCCGGCGACCTCGGGTCGACCGTCCGGCCGGTAGGTGATCTCGACCGGTCGCCCGAGCGCCTGCCCGAGGGCGCGGACGCTGTCGCGACGGCGCGTGACGGAGTCCTCGGCCGGCTCCGACGCCGGGACGTCGGGCTCGATGGCGACGGCGACTCCGGTGAGCCCGAGATCTCCCAGCCCACGCTCCAGGTAGGGGCCGAGCAGCGGCGCCACCCAGGGGCCGGCGCCGTCCTGCTTACGGACCGCGCGCAGCCGCAGCCCCTCCCACCGCTCGACTGTCATTCCGGACTCCGTGCGCAGGGCGATGTCGTAGACGTACGTGTCGCCGTCGCGCTCGCGTTCGGTGGCGCAGTACCGCAGCTCGCGGGCGGACGACAGCTTCTCCCCACCGGGGTGGATGCGTTCCACGCCGACGGGCAGCAGCGTGGCGTCCGGCACGCACACCTGGTTGCCGTGCATGAGCGCGTCGCGGACGCCGGGGTCGCCCAGCAGCAGCGTCGCGGAGACGTACGGGGCGAACCACGCCGTCGAGTCGTCGGCCTCCACGACCGCGTCCACATGACGGGCGGCGGCCCGGTGGTACCGCCGGATCCGCTGGAACCGGCCGCCCTGGAACAGGGTGCCGCCGTACAGGTCGTCGAGCGGGGCGATGGAGGCCGGCGCCAGACCGTCCGGCACCTGGTCCGGAGGGCCGTCGGGCACGGCGTCGGCGCCGAGGCGCAGCCGGGCGGTGAAGTGGTCGGCGGTGAAGCCGGTGTCCTCGCTGCGGATCGCGACCTCGACGACGTCGTCGTCGGTGACGAGGGCCGCCACCCGGATCCTCGTGTGCCCGTGCGGCGCGACGATGATGGGCCGCAGGAACTCCGCCCGCTCGATGACCGGGAGGACGTCGGCGCCGGAGAGGGCCGCTGCCACCTGTGCCATGGCCTCCATCCCGAACACCGCGGGGAACAGCAGGTTGCCGTCCAGGTCGTGGTCTTCGAGGTAGCGGTCGGTGCCGACGTTGAGTTCCGTCTCCACCACGAGTTCTACCTGGTGGTAGCGCACCAGCGCGCGGTCGACGAAGCGCAGCAGCGGCAGGGCCGGCTGGTGGTACCGGACGGTGTGGATGCCCTCGGTGCGGCCGCTGATCACCACCACGACCGGCGCGGTGGTGTCGGCGACCAGACGCCGCAGGATCGCGATGCCCTGGTCCGGGGTGATGGGCGTGACGCCCTCGCGGCTGAGCGCCTCGACGACCGACAGCCGTTCGCCCATGCCGACACCCGACCAGACCGACCATTCCAGGCATCGGGTACGGCAGTCGGGGTACGCCCGGGAGAAGGCGGTGGTCTCCTCGGCCAGCCAGTCGTTGGCGGTGGCGTAGTGGGCCTCGCCGCGCAGTCCCGCCCGGCCGATGATGCTGCCGAGCGTCACGAGCAGCCGGAGCCGGGACTTGTCGACCGCGTCCAGCACCGCCCGCAGGCCGTCGACCTTCGGTGCCAGGGTGCGGCGGAACGCGGCCGGGTCCAGGCTGGCCAGTCCGGCGGGTTCGTTGCGGCCGGCGCCGTGCAGCACACCGGTGACCGGCCCGAGCTCGGCGGAGAGGTCCCGCACCGCCTGCCGGACGGCGGCCGCGTCGGTGACGTCGGCGCGGGCGTACCGCACGGTGACGCCGGCGGCGGCGATCCGGGCCAGGTTCGCGGCCAGCTCGGCGTCCTCGGCGGGGTCGGAACGACCCAGCACCGCCAGGCTGGCGCCACTGTCGGTGGCCAGGGCGAGGGCACACTCGGCAGTGATGCCCTTGCCCCCGCCGGTCACCAGCAGCACGTCGTCCGCGCCGAGCGGAGCCTTTGCCGTCGCGGGGCGTACCGGCAGCGCGCGGAGCGTCGGCACACGACGTACCCCGTCCACGTGGTGCACCTCGGTGAAGCTTGTCGTCGCGGCGACCTCCCGCACCACCAGATCCACAGCCGCGTCGTCGGCGGCGGGCAGGTGCACGACGGTGACCAGCACGGACGGCGCCTCAAGGTGCAACGTCCTGGCGATGGCCGCCGCGCCCCGGCCGTGCCCGACCAGGACGAAGCGGGTGCTACCGGCCGCGAGGGCCCGCTGCGCTCCCCGTAGGGCCGGCTCCAGGTGCTCCTCGGTGCAGTCCGGTGGCAGGCAGACCAGGACGCCGCCGCCGACGCCGGCCTGTTCGAGCGACGTGGCAAGGGTCGCGGCGAACGGGTGGTCGGCCGCCGCGTACACGTGCCACCGGCCGTGCGCGGCGGTGGCGTCGCCGGGAACCGCCGGCAACGGGACCTCGTCGAGGTCGAGACGCCAGGGCCGCGCCCAGCCGGCCACACCCGCCACCACGGGCGTGGCGGTGGCGTCGCTGTCCCTTGCCGTACGCGCCAGGGTCTCCATCGTCTCGGCGAGTTCCCGGACGGTGGCGGTCGCGAAGTTGACGGGCATCTGCGCCGGTGGCAGTTCCAGACGCTGTGCGAGCTGGTTGGCCACCTGGCCGATCGTGATCGAACTCAGGTGCAGGTCGTCGAGCAGGCGGCTGTCCGGTCGGACGAGTTCGATCGGAAGCTCGGCGCGTTCGGCGGTGAGCCGCCGCATCAGGTCCTCGGTGGACTCCTCTCCCGCCCCGACCGGGTCGGCGGTGGGGGACGGGGACGCCACGGCGGGCCCGCGTCCGATCGCCGCGCCGAGTTCGGGCGCCTGCTCGCAGGCGCTGGTCAGGAAGGAGAACTCGGCGCCGACCTCCAGCGGCCGCACGAACCGCCCGTCGAACAGGGCCGCCGGGGCCGGGGCGGCGCCGACGACGTACGCGGCGCCGGCGACCTGCAGCAGACTCGCGAGCGAGTCGTCGTCGGTGTCCACGGCGACCGCCGGGACGTCCGTGACAGTCGTGGCCAGTCCCGTGAGCACCCGGCCGGGCCCGACCTCGACGAACAGGTCGGTGTTCTTCGCGGCGAACGCGACGGCCTGGTGGAACAGGACCGGGTCGATGATCTGGCGGCGCAGGAGGTCGCGCACGTCGGTGCCGGCGGGCAGCACCTCACCGGTGACCGTGGAGACGACCCGGGCGTCGACCTGGTGGAAGGTCTCGCCGGCGAGGGCGTCGACGAACGTGTCCGCGGCCGGGGCGACCAGCGGGGAGTGGAAGGCGTGCGACACCCGCAGCCGCGTCGCGTTCAGGCCGGCGGTCCGCGCCTTGTGACAGACGGCCTCGATCGCGTCGACCGACCCGGAGACGACCGTGTGCTCGGGCCCGTTATAGGCGGCCACGACCACCGGAAGCCCTGCGATGATCGCGTCGACAGTTTCGGGGGGCGCGCCGATGTCGGCCATCGTGCCGGCCTGGCTGTGCCCGGCCATGGTCCGGCCCCGGGTACCGGCGACGCGCAGGAGCGTGTCGGAGTCCATGACGCCTGCCCACTGCAGGGCCACGATCTCGCCGAGGCTGTGCCCGATCGCTGTGGACGCCTCGATGCCGAGCAGCGACAGGGCGTGCTGCCCGGCCA
Source organism: Micromonospora sp. NPDC049274 (assembly GCF_040678875.1). Classification (NCBI taxonomy): domain Bacteria; kingdom Bacillati; phylum Actinomycetota; class Actinomycetes; order Micromonosporales; family Micromonosporaceae; genus Micromonospora; species Micromonospora sp. NPDC049274. Next base: position 346,871 of record NZ_JBFAQS010000005.1, on the reverse strand, counting down.
GTGATCCGGTGACGATGCGCGGCTGGGCGACCTCGGTCGCGACGACGTCGCTGCCGGTGGGCAGCGCGGCGCGCAGGTAGACGTCCTCGACCTCGGCGAACCGTCGCCGCAGCGCGCCACCGCTGACGCCGCGTCCGGAACCCTGCCCCGGAAAGAGGAAGCTGATCCGGGCCGGACCGCTGACGTGGCCGAGCAGGAACCGGCCGTCGGGGCGGATCAGTCTCGTCTCACCGGATTCGACGGCCTCGCGGGCCGCGGTCAGCAGCCGCTGCGCCTCCTCGGGTGACGAGGCCACGACCGCGGCCCGGAACGGCCGGTCCTGTAGGTCGCGGTGCAGCGTCGCCGCCAGGTCGCCCAGCTCCGCGTACGAGATCGCGGACACGAAGGTGCTCAGCTCGGCGAGCCGGACGGCGAGCTCCCGCGCGGAGGCCGCGTCGACCAGCAGCAGCTCCGCGTCCTGGGCGGAGGCGGCCAGGATACGGACGCGGCGATCCGGCACGGGCCGACGCGGGCCGTGCCGTTCCAGCACGACGTGCGTGTTGATGCCGCCGAAGCCCATGGCGGTGATGCCGGCTCGCACCGGTACCGCGCCCGGCCACGCTTCGGCCTTGCGCAGGGTGCGCAGCCGGGCGCCGTCGGCGGCGAGAAGCTCGTGGGGGTCGACGGAGCCGACGCTCGGGGGAAGCACCTCGTGGTGCACCGCCATGGCGGCGCGGAGGAAACCGGCCACCCCGGCGGCGGCCTTGGTGTGACCGATCATCCCCTTGACCGAGCCGATGACGGCCGGCGGCGCATCGGGATTCGCCGTCTCACGCGCGCTGGACAGCGCCGTGAGCTCGGTGGTGTCTCCGACCTTCGTGCCGGTGCCGTGCCCCTCGAACAACCCGACCGTGTCGATGCCGAAACCGGCCCTGTCGTACGCGCGGTGCAGGGCGAGCCGGTAGCCGTCGACCTCGGGTCGGGTGATGCCACCGCGGCCGTCGGAGGAGACACCCCACCCGGCCACCGAGGCGTATATCCGGTGACCCGCCTCGGCGGCCTGGTCGGCGCGCATCAGGACCACCATGCCGCAGCCCTCACCGGGCCAGAACCCGTTGGAGGCACGGTCGTAGACCCGCATCTCGCCGGTGGCCAGCGCGCCTGTCTTCGCGAAGCCGATGACCTCGAACGGGTCGATGGACAGGTCGACTCCGCCGGCGATCGCGACGTCCAGATCCCCGTCGAGCAGCGCCCGGCACGCGGTCACCACGGACAGCAGCGACGACGAGCAGGCGCCGTCGACCGTGTAGCCGCCACCCTTGAGGTCGAAGTGGTTGCAGATGCGTCCGGCGATCGTGTTCGACAGGGCGCCGGCGAGCGTGTCCTCGTTCACCGGCGGGAACGGGCTCTTGTACGACTCCTCGTAGGTGGCGAGGAAGGCGGACAGCTTCTCGTCGTCCCAGCCCTCCGCCCGCAGAGCCGCCGCCACGGTCCGCCGCACGTACGGCCAGCGCAGCCGCATCTGGTTGGCTCGGGAGAACTCACCGGTAAGGGTGTTGCCCACGATGACGCCCGTACGCTCCTGGGGCAGCCCCTCCCCGGCCGGGAAACCCGCGTCGGCAAGTGCCGTCGCGGCGGTCTCCAGGGCCAGCCAGTGGGCCAGGTCGGTGGACCGGTACGTGCTCCCGGCGACCTTGTAGCCGACCCGGTCGAACTCGTAGCCCTCGATGACGGCGGCGTTGCGCGCGTAGAAGCGGTCCGGGGCGGCCGGGTCGGCGTCGAAGTAGTCGTCGGCGTTCATGCGGACGTCGGGGAGCCGCCGGAACGCCCGGCGACCCGCGATCGCGTTCTCCCACAGTTCCTGCGGTGAACGGGCGTCGGGGTAGCGGCACGCCATCCCGACCACGGCGATACTTGTCATTGCTCACTCGGCTTTCGTGTCGCTGGCGACGTGTCGAAGGCATTCCTGATGCGCTGGCGCCACACCTCGTAGGCGGGCAGGACGTCGTCCGGAGGCAGCCCGACCCGCGCCTCGTCGGTCACCCGTGTCGCGTCACTCACCGTCATGCCGCAGAGGACACGGGTCGCCAGTTCGTTGTGCGGCAGCACCAGACCGGCCCGCTGCCGGGCCGCGGCGCCGAACGACGCGCCCTGCGCGAGGTCCGGCCGGTACGTCCCCGCGCACTCGGCGAGCCAGTTCAGTTCCCGCTCACTCGCGCCGCCCGCGTAGCAGACGGCGAGGCCGGCACCGGCGTACAGGTCGCGGCGGCGGTCGGCGGGGAACGCGTCGAGGAGGCGGACGAGTTGCTCCGGATCCGTTCCGGCGACGAACCAGCAGGCGCGACCGATGCCCTGGTCGATGGCGCGCACCGAGTAGTCCCGGGGGCCGTCGGCGGGCCACGCGAAGGTGGACGGCCGGCGCCGCTGGCGCACGTACCTGTCGGTCCTGAAGTACGCCTCGTGGAACCCGTATCCGTCGAGGACGAGCCAGCGCAGCAGCGGGTCCGGGGCGTACAGGCGGTGCCACAGCAGACGCGGCAGGCGGGCCATCGCCCAGCCCACCCCGACGTACGCCATGTAGACGTGCTCGTCGTGGTCGGCGAGGAACCGCGCGACGTGCCGCGGACGCCCGGGCAGGGCGTCGCGGATGGCGAAGGCCATCGCCGCGCCCTCATAGGCGAAGCCCCGGTACGCGGCCGGCGTGGCCTCGACCGAGGGTGCCGCTTCCGGCGGGCTGTTCGCCTCCGCGGCGGCCCCGAATCCGTGCAGGAACGACCTGCCGACCGTTTCCAGGCGCTCGCGGGCCTGCTCGTCCTTGAGGTGGAATCCCCGCGTGCTGATTGTGGTCTGCCCGACGTCGGGGGTCAGAATACGGCGTCGAAGTCTGGTCAATGAACTCATCATATGCTCCGGCCCTCCCGCTGAGACCTCATTGTTACGCGACTATGCACGGCGGAACTTCTCCTGCATTGCGGCGGTTGCCGAAGGCGCGTGAAAGACGGCACGTTTTCGCAGCTCACAACTATTAGAAAGGGGTCGAGTGGATAGTGGACAGCGGGAATTACCAGCACGGCCCGGTTAGCGCAACACAGGAGATGGACGCGAGGGGCTCCCCGATACCACGATGACTGGCATCCGAACGACACCTCCGGAATTGACATCCGGACTTCCTCGAAGGAGCGTGCCGTGGAATCCGACGAAGCGGCCGAACACCGGATGCGGACGATGGTTCTGGAGGCATTCGCCGACACCATCATTCCGGGCGAGAAACGCGGTCCTGACGATGCGGCGATCGCCGGCGTCGACGTCGGCGGCGGCGCCGTCGCGGGCGGCGCGATCGAACTGCTCGAAGACCCCGCCGGAGGGCTGGCCCCGGCGCTGGAGACGATCTGCGTGGAGCTCGACGAGTACGCCCGGGAGCACGCCGCCGCCACGGGCCTCGACCTGGAGCCGGACCTGCCGCCGTTCGTGGGCCTGCCGTTCGAGGCCCGGACCGCCCTGATCGAGCAGCTGACCAGCCCCGATCACCCGGACAAGCAGATGTGGGTGGGGCTGGCGCTCTTCTGCAACATGGCCTTCGACAGCGCACCACACCTGCACACGGTGGACGCGTTGGCCGCCGGGCATCCGGGCCTGCTGGCGATGGGCTACGAGTCGCCCGACCCGGACGGGCTCTGGCGCTTCCCCGCGTTCTCCTACGGTCGGCAGCTCGCCAACCCGCATCCGTCCACCACCGCCACGGGGAGCCCGGCATGACGGCCACCGAGTCCACCGACGTCCTGGTCATCGGCAGCGGCTTCGGCGGCGCCATCGCGGCCTACCACCTCGCCGCCGGCGGGGCCCGGGTGAAGGTCTTCGAGCGTGGCCCGTGGCTGAAGGCCGACGACTTCGAGCACGACTTCAAGCTGGGAGCGTCGTACACCCGGGTCTTCGACTTCGTCATCGGTGACGGCATGAGCGTGCTGGGCGGCAACTGCGTGGGCGGCGGCAGCGTGGTCTACTTCGCCACGATGCCGCGGGCGCCACGGTTCGTCTTCGAGCGGCACGGCAGCATCGGGCGACGCATGTGGCCCGCCGCCATCAACCGGGACACCCTCGAACCCTGGTACGACCGGGTGGCCGAGGCGCTGCCGGTGACCCAGCAGACCTGGGACCGGGTGCCGTACGCCGGTGGCCTGTTCGCCGCCGCCTGCCACCACGCCGGCCGTACCGCCAACCCGGCCCCGTCGGCCATCGACGTGGACATGTGCACGAACTGCAACTGGATGATGGCCGGCTGCCGCTTCGACGCCAAGCGCTCGCTGCTGCTCAACTACCTGCCGGCGGCGCTGGCGCACGGCGCCGAGATCCGGCCGCTGCACGAAGTGCAGCACCTGGTCCGTAACGACGACGGCAGCTACCGGGTCCACTATCGCGTGGTCGACGAGGAGGACTACCGGATCCTGCACGGCGAGGGGACCATCGACGCGAAGATCGTCGTACTCGCCGCGGGCGCGGGTGCCACGCCGGTGATCCTGCAACGCTCGGAGCCCCATCTGGGTCGGATGCCGCACGCGGTCGGGCGGTACTTCTCCGGCAACGGCGAACGCCTCAACACCGCCGTGTTCGACGAGGATCGGGTCCGCGAGGTGCTGAAGCTGTCGCGGCCGGACGGCCGGGCCTACGAGGCGTACCAGATCGGGCGGGGCCCGACGGTCGCCAGCTGGGACCGGCTCGACGGCGACCTGCCGGAGTTCGAGCGCTACTCGCTCGAACAGCTCTACTTCCCGCCCGCGCTGGGCACGATCCTGGCGCAGGTGCCCGACACGAGCCCGAGCTGGTTCGGCCGGGGAAAGAAGGAGATGCTGCGCCACTGGCAGTCGTGGCTGACGATCTTCACGATGTCCGAGGACGACAACGAGGGCGTCTTCGGCCCGCCGCCGGAGACCGGCAACGCCCATCGCTTCTCCCAGCAGATGCTGGGCCACGGCCCGCTGCGGTACCGGCCCACGGCGAACACCTGGCGCGGATGGTCGCTGGCCGACGCCGACGTCAAGGGCATCCTCGAGCGCGACGGGCTGTCCCGTGTGATGCCGTGGACGAACGACCTGGTGGGTGCGTACACCGTGCACCCCCTCGCGTCGTGCCGCATCGGCGACGACCCGGCCACCTCGGCACTTGACGACCGCCATGAGCTGCGCGGGCACCCGGGCATCTTCGTGACCGACGGATCCGCGGTGCCCGGCGCGTTGACTGTCAACCCGGCCTCGACGATCGCGGCCCTCGCCGAACGCGCCATGCCGGGCATCGTCCGGGCCGCGCGGGACCGGGGCGTCGCGGTGACCTACGGCGCGCCGTCACCGGACGGCGAGACCGCGGGACGACGCGCGGTCGCTCGCCTGGTGTCATGAGCTTCACCGTCGCCGGGCTCACCCGGCGGGCCACCTTCGCGCACCTGCGACACGTCTCCCCGGTCCCCGCGGAGACCGCGCCGGTGCGGGTCCGCCGGGTGTACGACCAGGTCGAGCGCGACTTCGGCCTGCTCGCACCGCCGATCGCCCTGCACGCCGCCGCGCCGGAACTGCTCGCGGCGGCCTGGTGCATCCTGCGCGAGACCCTGCTCGTCTCGGGCACGACGAGCCGTCGGGAGCGCGAGGCGGTGGCCGCGGCGGTGTCGGCCGCCAACGCCTGTCCGTACTGCGTGGAGGTCCACCAGGCAGCCGTACGCGGGCTCGGGCGCCGGGGTGCCGCGCCGCCGTCGCCGCCGGCGGTCCTGTCGCCGGAGCTGATCGGCGTGGCAGTCGACTTCCACTACCTCAACCGCATGGTGAACGTCTTCCTGCGGGACTCACCGCTGGCGGCGGTTCCCGCTCCCCTGCGCGGCGGCGCCCGGAGCGCCGCGGCACGGTTGCTGGGTGGCCTGGCCGGCCGGGAGGCGGTGGCCGGGCAGTCCCTGCCGCTGCTGCCCGGCACGGTCGGCGCGGTACGGCGTCTGCCGGACGACCTCCGGTGGGCGGCGGGGCTGCCACACGTCGCGGCCGCCATGACCGGAGCGGCGGCGGTGATCGAGGACGCCGGACAGCGGTCGGTGCCTCCCGCCGTACGGCAGCTGGTCCGTGAGTGCCTCGTCGACGGCACCGCCCCGGGCGACCTCGCGGGGGTCACGGACTGGCTCAACTCGCGGCTGGCGGGCCTGTCCTTCGCGGACCGGCCGACCGGGCGACTGGCGATGCTTGTCGCCTTCGCCTCGTACCGGGTGCCGGACTCGGCGGTGGCCGCCGTTCGCGCCGAGGGCCACGACGACGCGGGGTTGCTCGGCCTGGCGGCCTGGGCTGCCCTGACGGCGGCACGTCGGCACGGTGACGCGCTCGCCACGGCGTACGAAGCGGCCTGTTGACAAGCGAGCGTCGGCCGGCCCCGACCGGAAACGGTCGGGGCCGGCCTAGCTGTGCGCTCAGACCTTCGGCACGTCGAACAGGGAGGGGAACTTCGCGATCAGCGCGAGGTCGCCCCGGGTACGCAGCCGGCCCTTCATCGTGAGTACGACCGGATGCGCGTTGCCGGTCACCACCAGCAGGAAGTCGGCGCCGCCGATCGTCAACGTCAGCTTCGGCTCGCGATCGGCGACGGGCGACACCAGGCACCTCCCGTCCGCGATCTCCAACTGGTAGCGGTCGGCACCGCCGTCGGGCCGGTCACCGATCACCCAGTGGATGACGGCGTCGAGACCGGCGGCCCGGTCGGCCCGGAACACGTCAGGCATCCGCCGAAAGACCTCCCGCAGCAGGGCGTCCCGGCGCTCCCCGCTCATCAGCGCGCGGACGTCCGGCAGCGGGGTGCGCTTGACGAAGATGGCGAGGTCACGAGGTGCCAGGGTCGCCGGATCGGCGTTGTCGGTGGTCATCTCCAGGCTCCTTGGGTCATCGTCTGTACAGGCCCTAGCTGTCGCTGACGCCGGCGGGCTGGGCGATGCGCTCGCGGATCACCCGCCGCCACTGCTCGTAGGCCGGGCCGTCGCCGTGCCCGTCGACCGCCGCGGCGTCGGCCAGCTCGGCGGCTGCCTCCGACGACAGACCGGCAAGCGCCCGCACCGCCGTCTCGGTGTGCTCCGGGCAGTGGCCCGCCCACGTCCGTGCCTTGGCCGCGAAGACCGCTCCCTGGGCGAGGTGCGGGCCGTGCTCGGCTGCCAGCGCCCGCAACGACTCAAAGCCCACGGTGTCGCACCCGCCGGCGAACGTCGCGGCCAGTCCCACACCGCTCCACAGGTCCGCGCGACGCGGGGCAGCGAAGCCGTCGACGGTCGCCGCAACCGCCGCCGGGTCGGCCGCGTGCCGGAACCACAGCGCCCGGCCGATCCCCTGGTCGAACGCTCGTGGGAAGTAGTCGGCGTGCCCCTGCCAGGGGTACGGCCGGGGCCGTCGCTGCCCGACGATCCAGGTCTTCTGGTCGAAGTACGCCTTGTCGAAGCCGTAGCCGTCGACGGCCAGCCAGCTCATCGTCGGGTGGTACGGGACGCCGGTGAGGTCGGGCAGCACCTTGCGCCACAACACGCGCGGCAGCCGGGCCATCGCGAAGCCGATGCCGATGCAGGCGAGGAAGTAGTGCGGGCGCCCCGGCCCCTCCAGCAGCTCACGGGTACGGGAACCGCCGGCCGTCGCGTCGAGCACCGTGTAGGCCATCGTCGCGCCCTCGTAGGCGAAGCCACGGCGTTCCGGGTCCACGAGAGCGAGCCGGCGTTCCAGCTCGGCGACGCTCGGGCCCTCGATGCCCCACTCGAAGCCGCAGACCACCGCCTGTGGGATCGCCTCCAGGTGGACGGTGGTGGCGGAGGCCGTGACCGGGAATCCGAGCGCGGCGAAGGAGACCTGCTCCAGCGAAGGCGCGAGAACCATGCGGCGCATCGACCCGAACACTCTCGACATACCGGCCACCCTTCGTTCGGTGCCGCGGCGGCGGTCACCGCGGCGATTTCATCCTCGCCGGGTTCGCGAAGCCGCGCGTCTCCGAGCGTGCCCGGTCGGTTCCGAGCCCCGCGCTGGGCTTTCGAGGTGGCCGCGGACGGTCGGGGCCTGCACATCCCGTCGTGGCTGCGGGCGTGAGATCCCGCTCCGCGTCGACCGTGCGTTCGACGCGGAGCGGGATCATCGGTGGCTACCCGGGCGTCGTCGCCGGGTGGGTCAACCCGGCGACGACACTCGGTTCAGTTGGCCCGATCCGCGAACTGACCCGGCTCGCGGCCGGGTCCGGCGGGACCCCGATAGGCCTGGGCGATCTCCAGCCAGTGTGTGGCGATCTCCCCCTGGGCACGGACCGCGAGATCGTCGCGGTGCCGGCGGCGGGTGACCAGGAGGCAGAAGTCCTCCGCGGGCCCGGTGACGCGCTCCGGCGACTCCGCGGGGCCGAACTCCCACCGCGCGCCCGACGGCGCGGTGATCTCGAAGCGGAACTCGACGTCCGGGGTTTCGAGGCCGCGCGCCTGGTAACCGAAGTCCCAGGTCCGGACCGCGAACCCCACGATCTGCCCGATCCGGTCGGTGAACGTGCGCCGGACGCCGAGAGCGTCGGCGATGTCCTGCCCGTGGGCGAAGAGTTCCATCATCCCGGCCATGGCCAGTACCGCCGCCGGCAGCGGACGTACCAGCCACGGAACGAGCTGGTTCATCGGCAGGGCGCCCAGCGACTTCTCGGCCCACGCCCGCTCGTCACGCCAGCGCCGCAACAACTCCGCCGGCTCCTCGGCGAGGTAGCCGGACAGCGCCGCTGTCACGTTGGCGTTGAAGTCGGCGCCCAGCCGCCCCGTCATGGCGACGAACTGGTCGGGGTCCGCTGCCGCCAGCCCGGCCATGCGGAACGTGGCCGCGAGGTGGGCGATCTGGTGGGCGACGGTCCAGCCGGGCGCGGGGGTCGGTAGCGCCCAGGCGGCAACATCGAGGTCGCTGACCAGACGGTCGAGGTCGTCGCCGTCGGCCGCCAGGTCGGCTATCACCTGGGGATGCTGTTGTCGGGTCACGGTTCTGCCTCTCAGTTCGATGACGTCCGGAGAGTTGGATCAGTGCCGAGGGACGGTCGCGAGATCTGCGGGGGCCACCTGCCGGCGTCCGCCCAGCAGGGCGATGGCGATGACGAGCCCGACGGCGGTGAAGATCGCGCAGGTGATGAACGCGGGGCGGAAGCCCGCCGCCGGGGCGGCGCTGGTCGAGAAGGAGACGATCACTGTCGACACGATGGCGATCCCCAGACCGCCGCCGATCTGCTGGGAGGCGGTGTTCATCCCCGACGCGAGGCCGAGATCGGTCTCGGCGACACCGGCGAGAGCGGCCGCCGAGGCAGCGACCGTGCCGAGCCCCAGGCCGGTGCCGAAGACGAACAGCCCGATGAACAGCCCGACGGACGAGCCACCGGACGCCACGGCCTGCGCCAGCAGCAGGCTGCCGGCCCCGAGCAGGACGAGGCAGATCGCCGCGACCGGCCGGAAGCCGTACCGCGTGATGAACGACTGCCCGGCGTACGAACCGACCAACGCCATCAGCGGCATGATCGACTGCCGGATGCCGGATTCCAGCGCGGTGTCGCCGAGCGGTCCCTGGGTGTACTGGGCGATCGTCACCGACATCCCGAAGGCACACATGATCATGGTGACCATGACCAGGTTGCCGCCGACAAGCGTCGGCGAGCGCAGCAGCCGCAGCGGCAGCAGGGGCTCGCTGGACCGCGCCTCGATGGCGACGAACACTCCGGCCAGCACGATCGCGGCGGCGAAGGTGCCCAGGGTCTGGACGCTGAGCCAGCCCTCCGCCGGCGCGGTCACCAGGGCGTAGATCACGAGCACGAGCGCCGCGGTGCTCGTCACGGCGCCCGCGACGTCGTACGTGCGCCTGGCGTTCAGGTCCCTGCTCTCGCGCAGCAGGACCGGGATGAGGGCCAGCATCAGAAGTGCCACCGGCACGTTGACGAAGAAGACGGCGGGCCAGCCGAAGCTGCTGGTGAGCCAGCCACCGATGAGCAGACCCACCGTCGCGCCGACACCGGCGATGCCGGCCCAGCCGGCCAGTGCGAGATGCCGCTCGCGGCCCTCGGGGAACATGCTGGTGAGGATCGAGAGCGCGGTCGGCGCCATCAGGGCCGCCGAGAGGCCGTGCACGGCCCGGGCGGCGATCAGCACCTCGCCGTTCCACGCGAAGCCCGAAGCCAGCGAGACCAGCAGGAACAGCACAGTGCCGACGAAGAACATCCGGCGACGCCCGAGCAGGTCGGCTGCTCGGCCACCGAGCAGCAGCAGACCACCGAAGGTGACGAGATTGGCACTGAGCACCCACTGGGCCGCGCTGGGCGCCAACTGGAGTTCGGTGCCGATCGTCGGCAGCGCCAGGATGACGATCTGCGTGTCGAGGATGACCATGAAGTTCGCGGTGCACAGCAGGACGAGCGCCCACCATCGGCGCGAGTCCGGTGGCGCTTCGGTGCCGGCGAGCTGAGCTGTGTCCATGTCGCTGTCCTTCGTCTCGATGGCTGGAGGGGTCAGCGCCGCGAGCGCAGCACGCGAGAGATGATTGCGGGACGCATGAGTGCCTGCGGCGGGTCGACCAGCCCCGCGGAGCGCAGGAAGGCAGTCGTCAGCACGCCGTCGTGAGCCGCTGCCGCCTGCAGGCGGGGGATGTAGAGATTGCCCATCCGCACCTTTGCCGTCCGTCGCCCCACGACACCGGGGAAGCCGAGGTCGGCTCCGGCTGACATGTCCCACGGCGCATCGATGAGCCGGGACAGGTCGCGGAAGAAGGCCCGCGGCGTCGGCGGACCGGAACGCACGTGCTCGCCAAGCAATCGGGCGGACATCGCCGCCACCGTCATGCCCTGGCCGTAGACGGGATTGAAGACACACGCGGCATCACCGAGGACGATCAGCCCATCCGGCGTCCGCGCCAGCCGATCGTAGCGCCGACGGATGCTCGCCGGGAACCGGAAAGAAGCCGCCGGTCCCATCGGCTCGGCGTCGCGGACCGCCTTGTAGATCTCCGGTACGGGCAGGGACTGCACGTACGCCAGGAAGCCCTCGTGGTCGGTCGGGGGGCGGTCGCCAAGGATGCCTGTCAGCGACACGGCGTACCGGTCGGGCATCCGGGCGAAGATGGCGCCGCGCGGCTGTGCCGGGGTGGCGACCGGGAGCAGCGCGATGTCCTCGCCGATCGGGTCGAACGACAGCGGGCCGTGAAAGTCCATAGTGGTGTATGTCAGGTCCATCTTGACCCGATCCTCGGGCACCCGCTGGTAGCCCAGCTCCTCCAGCCAGAGCGGCGTCCGCGAGCCACGCCCGGTGGTGTCGACGACCAGATCCGCGTCGAGGATCTCCCCGGGTGCGCTCGGCGCCCGCCCCTGCACGCGGACGCCGGTGATCCGCTGCCGATCCGGCGACGCGACCAGACCCACGATGTCGGTGCGCTCCCGATAAGTGACGTTGCCGAGAGCCCGGACGCGGGCGCGTACGCGCGACTCGAGCAGCGGCCGTCCACTCGCGACACAGATCAGCCCGGTCTCGGCCTTACGGATCATCTGGCCGTTGAAGTACCAGCTCAGGCTGGTGCCGAAGTCGCCGATCGGCACTCCGCCGGCCACCAGCTCGTCGGTGAAACCCGGGAACAGCTCCTCGAGGATCTGCTGGCCGCGGGCGAGCAGAGCGTGGATGTGGTGGCCCTGCGGCGCCGCCTGGCGAGGCTCCACCGGCCCGAAGAGGTCGTCGCGGTCGACGACGGTGACCCTCTCGCAGGCCGGTGACAGGACCCGGGCCGCCAGCGATCCGGCGACGCTGCCGCCGAGGACCACCGCATGCGCAATCAGCGGAATGCCCATTACCGTCAGCCTCCTGCATTGGGATTAGAATCAATTGTTGCCAGTTATGGTATCGACCGGAACCGTCAATTCTTCTTCCAGAATGCTCTCTCCCGAAAATGGATTCCGCGAGCCTTTCCGGTCGACCTTCGCATCGCTAACATGGTCCGCGGACGCCGCCGCGATATTCCCTGTCGCGAGGAATAGCGTTCCGTTCCCTCATCGAGTGAGGATTGCCGCATGAAACCGTTCCGGATCGACATTCCGCAGGCCGACGTGGACGACCTGCGCCGCCGTCTCGCCGACACGCGCTGGCCTGCCGACTCGCCCACCGAGGACTGGAGCCGGGGCGTGCCGGCCGGCTACCTGCGCGAACTGGTGGAGTACTGGCGAACCGGTTACGACTGGCGTGCCGCCGAGACCCGGCTCAACACCTTCGAGCAGTTCACCACCGAGGTCGGCGGCACCAACGTGCACTTCCTGCACGTCCGCTCCCCCGAGCCGGACGCCACCCCCGTGATCATCACGCACGGCTGGCCCGGATCCTTCGCCGAGTTCCTCGACATCATCGGACCGCTCACCGATCCGCGCGCCCACGGTGGCGACCCGGCGACGGCCTGCCACCTGGTCATTCCCACCATTCCGGGCTTCGGTTTCTCCGGGGCTCCCAGTGGCCCGGGCTGGACCATGCCGCGGGTCGCCGCCGCCTGGGCGGAGCTGATGGCCGGCCTGGGCTACGAGCGGTACGTCGTCCAGGGTGGCGACTTCGGCGCCTGGATCAGCCTGGTGCTGGCGGGCCTCGACCACGAGCACGTCATCGGCGCGCACGTGAACTTCCTGCCGACGCCGCCCTCCGGCGATCCCGCCGACCTGGCCGGGCTGACCGAGGTCGAGGGGGGCCGGCTGGGGCTGTTGATGAACTACGTCGACGACCAGTCCGGGTACATGAAGATCCAGGCCACCCGGCCGCAGACGCTGGCGTACGCCCTGAACGACTCGCCGGTTGGTCAGCTCGCCTGGATCGTCGAGAAGCTGCACGAGTGGAGCGACTCGACAAAGGCTCCCGAGGAGGCGATCGACCGTGACCGGATCCTCACCAACGTGATGCTGTACTGGCTGACCGGCACCGGAGCCTCGTCGGCCCACTTCTACTACGACAACGCCGAGCTGCTGCCCATCGCCAAGACGCCCCCGCCGCCCCCGCCGCCGCTGCCGGTGCCCCTGGGCGTGGCGATCTTCCCCCGCGACCCCGGGCAGCCGGTCCGGCGCTTTGCCGAGCGCGGTTTCCCGAACATCGTGCAGTGGACCGAGTTCGACAGGGGTGGCCACTTCGCCGCCATGGAGCAGCCGGACCTGCTGGTCGGTGACCTGCGCTCGTTCGTCGCGACCCTGCGGAGCTGAACACACGGCGAGGGCCTCGGATGTCGCGGCATCCGGGGCCCTCGCCGTGCGGCCTGTCCAAAGGCGCTACCGCGGAGGTACGCGGCGGGGCGCTGGTCGGCGGAGGAGCAGGATCGCCAGGACGACGACCGTGACGAAATTGATCAGGAGCAGTACCGCGCTGAGCCCGTCGACGCCGTGCTCGTGCTCGTGCCCGGTGGCCACGTCCGCGGCACCGGACGCCCGCGTGCCGACGGCGAACCGGATGACGCCGCTGGTCTGCCCGCCGGCGACGCCGATGACGTGGTAGACGACCGTGTACGTGCCGTTGGCCTCGATGCGCACGGGCACGCGCAGGATGTCATCCGGCCCGGCGGTGACCGCGCCGGAGTCCACCCGCCGCCCCGCGCTGTCGACCACCGAGAGGTGCGACAGCGCGGGGTCGGCGGCCGCCGAGAGGTTCAGTCGTGCCTCGCCCGGAGCGACCGTCAGGCTCTGCGCGTCGGCGGGCGAACTGCCCAGGAGGCGTACCGCCGGCGCGCGGCCGGTGACCGTGACGAGCCAACCCAGTGGCAGCAGGACCAGCACGGCAGCGACGAGAAGGCGGGTCCGACGAGACACGGTCAGGCCGGTACGACGCTTGGGTGCGACTGCGTCTGCACGCAGTTGCAGCGCGTCTGCTCCAGTTCCCGATCGTTCGGCCGCAGGTGCAGATACATTCCGATGATCATCGGCAGGAACACGACCGAGTTGTAGAACAGGTGCAGCTCGACGCGCGGATAGATCAGTTGCAGGACACTTGTCGGCACCGCCGCACCGAAGAAGTTGGTGTGCAGTTGCGCCTGCAACAGCAGCAGGAAGTGCTCGATGTGGTGCCAGAACTGGATCACCAGGGCGACCGTCCACCAGGTCCGGGCCCGGCCGACGAAGCCGGGTCGGAGCAGGAACAGTCCGACCAACATGACAAGCGCGTACCCGTAGTGCATCCATTCCGAGGTCACCAGCCACGGAAGGAACTGCCCGAGCACGCCGCGCGCCTGCGGGCGGGCCCAGCCGAGCACCCAGATCTGGTAGGCCTGGACCAGGTGTTCGGCCCAGTGCGCGAGCGTGATTGCCAGGAAGCCACCGAGCGCAGCCCGGTGGTGGGCATGGTTGAGGGTGCGAACCGGTGCGACCACCATTCGGTTCTCCTGTTCCGTGGGGTTCGATCCACGTGCCGCATGGCCGCGGCACGGGGGCCAACGAGAAACGACAGTGGTTCCCACCGGCGTTGGCACTTCGCACGCGCCTCTCAGGACCCGCGAGGCACGCCAGCGCCATTGTCATGCCAGAGACGTCCGTCATTCTTCTTCTCGTGTGCGCTGTGCCGGACGCCGATCCGACGGGCTGCGGCGAAGCTGGCCCAGGCGGCCACGTCGACAAGCGTGGCGTCCGCCGGGTGGTGCCGACGGAACTCCTCGACGACCTCCGGGCCGACGCGGTAGGAGGCGAACGCGCTCAGCAGCGCGAGGCGTGCCGCCGCCCGCTGTGGTGCGGCAAGCGGCTCGATCAGCTCCTCGCACCAACTGGTGCTGAGACCGGCGTCCTCCCCCGCCCACCCGTCGAGCCGGGCCAGCACGAGGCGGCGGACCGCGGGGTCAAGCGAGCGCTCCCCGGCGACCTCGAAGACGCGGTAGGAGCGTGTCATCGCGTCCGCGATCCGCGGGCTGCCCGACGCCCAGCTCACGTCCGAGGTCGGTGACGCGGCGTCGAGCAGTCGGGTGGCTCGACCAGCGACATGCTGTCCCCGGAGGGTGGGCCGGAGCACCCGGCCGAGCCCCTGGTTGAGCCGGCGCCGCGCGCGCGGGCCGAGGCCCTGCGGTAGCAGTGAGTTGGCGAGGAAGACGTTTACCACGCGGCTCAGGTAGTGGAAGCCCACCACGACACCGACCAGCTCGGCGCGTTCCACATCGGACAGTTCGGGTGGCAGCGGCGGCCCGTCGGAGAGGTGCGCACCTCGGGCCCACTGCACGATGCGGCGCGTCCGGATGTCGTCGATCTCGTCCGGCCGGTCGGCGGCGATCGCCTCGGCGTCGCGCTCGTCGGAGAGTTCGAAGAGGCCGGCCACGTGCAGGTCGGCACAGTAGGGACAGGTGTTGGCCACGGACACCGTCGCCGCGACCGCTTCCTTGACCGCGCGGTCCACCACGCCGGCTGGCAACAGCGGCTCCCGGGTGATGGCCCAGTAGGCCGCCAGGACGTCGGCGGACGGCGAATGCAACAACGCCGGAGGCACCACGATCTGATATTCCTCGGCGACCTGGCGGTACACCGCGGCGACGAGTCCGCGTGCCGTCGTGGCAGGCACGACGGTAAGGAATTTGACGTGCTTCTGAGCGACCGAGGACGCAACCCGTCTCGCCACCATCAGGACCTCCCGCGCCGGATTCGACGAATGCTCCCGCTGCCCGCGGGCGGGTGACGCAGACCGCGCACCTGCGGCCGGCTCGGCCGCCCCCCTGCCATCCGGGTCGGCGCACTCAGGCGGCCGCGCCCACCCGGTCCCGTAGCGCGGCACTGCCGAGCTGGGCCTGACTCAGCGCGTACTTGCGCGCGTCGAGCAGGGCGAGCAGCACCGGCGGATCCAGTGCGCTGCTGCGCCGCAGCACCACGTCCGCGGTGACCTTCGAGTCGGCGCGGACCGTGAGCGGGCCGTACGTCGCGACCGAGACGGCACGATCGGCCACGTCGGCGGCGGCGCCGTCGGATTCGGCCGACACCGACTGGGCCAGCAGGTACCAGGAGCCCAGGGGGACCGCGTCGAAGTGGACCCAGCCCGGTTGCTGCAGCACAGTGCACCGCACCGGACGTCCTTCCGGGATACGGCCGCTGAACAGACCGACGAAAATGAGCTGTTGGCCGTCGTCTTCGGCGAGGCGGACCTGGCACGACACCTGGCCGCTCGACGAACGCCCGGAGCGCCACTCGAAGTGCGGGTGGATGGACTGCGTGTAGCCGGCGTGTCGGCGGAACGCGGTGGGCGACATACCGACGCTGCGGCTGAACCGCCAACTGAACGTACCGACGCTGTTGTATCCCACGCGGACGCTGATGTCCGCGACGTTCATCGACGTGGTGATGAGCAGGTCCTTCGCCCGCTGCAGGCGCAACGCCGAGAGGAAGCGAGCCGGCGAAACTCCTGTCACCCGCCGAAAGATGCGTGTGAAGTGGAATTTGCTGAACATTGCGGCGCGGGCCATGTCATCGACGGTCAACTGTTCGCCCATGCGGTCGTGCATCGCTGCGACTGCGCGCAGTACCGCTTGCTCGGAAACGTCTTTCATGACACTCCCCCAGATGCTGTTCCGCTGAATCATTCAACTCGTGGCAGTCAGATATTCGCGCCTACCTGACAATTGAATGCAGGAGCCGAAACAGTAGATTAGTTTCGTCGGATGATCTCCCGACTTATGGCAACAGTATCTGACGCCAGGTCGGCAATCAACCCTGCGTGAGCACGCGACGCAATCGTGGAGAAGCGGCAGGTATTGGCGCTACTGGATATGGATAGCGTGTATCACCGGTATATGAAGACCTCCCGGCCGGGACGGTCCCCGCTCGCCCGGCGTCGCGTTCCGCCGACGTGAGAACCGAATTCGATCATCAATCGCACTGCTGAGCGCGCACGAGACTGGTCGCGGCGGGCAGACGAGCGCGGGCACGTGACCGATCCGCCGGCAGGTCTGCTCAACCCCCTGGCGTCACCGGGCCGCCAGGCGCCGACACCCGCCGACGATGCCGCTCGCATACGTGGTCAGCACGCCGTCGTGGTGCCAGCCACCGGTCTCAGCCAGGGCTTCCGCGGCGGCCAGTTCTATTTGTGCGGTCGACCGTGACAAGGGGCGCGGCGCACGCCGCCGGTCACCCGCATCCGTTCCCCAGCCAGTGACGGAGGTGATTGGGAGGCGAACTCTGGTCACTAACAGTGTTTGTGTGGTAATTGAGGGTTGCCGAAGTATGTCCAAGTCTCCTAGTCTCCTATCGGACGGCGCAACCATCAGCCCTTCGATTGCGCATCCGGCACCACGCTCGGAAGGAGCCGATCACCCGTGCTTCTCGGTCCACACCAGCCCAGGACAGCCACGACGACCACCGCCGGCAGCGACGCCGCAACCACCGCGTTATTTCCGCGGCGCAGCCACGGCTAGCACGAGCGGTCGCGATCCACGGGCCTGACACGTTGATCACGGGAGCCACGATGCGAATTTCTGACTTGAGTCGGCAGTCCGGGGTGCCGGTCGGGACGATCAAGTTCTACCTGCGCGAACATCTCCTACCACCCGGCGAACCGACAGGACGCAACCAGGCACTTTACAATAAGAATCACCTACGACGTCTTCGACTCATCAAGATATTCACCTCAATCGGTGAACTCGATCTCACGTCGGTACGGCGGCTCCTGATCGCCGCCGAAGAGGAAAACCTGCCGGCGATCGAGTTGTTCGAGGTGCTCAACCAGGTGTCGATGGCCGGCAAGGACACCGCCACCGAGGAGGACGAGAGCCTCGAACTGGCCCGCGCCGACGCGAACCGCATCATCGAATCGTCCGGCTGGGAGGTCAACCCGGACGCCGCAGCCCGCTCACACCTCACACTCGCGCTCGCCGCGATGCGACGTCTGGGTTGCGACTGCGATCCCGACTTTCTCGACGTCTATCGGGAGGCAGCCGATCGGCTCGCCCGGCACGAGGTCGGTCGGATCGCGAACGACCACACCGCTCGCATCGAGGCCCTCGCGCGCAACGTCCTGCTGCACCAGGCATTCGCGGCGATGCGCCAGCTGGGACAGCAGCATCATCTGTCCCGCCGATTCGGCCTCGTGCGGGCGAACCAGGGAACGGCCGAAGACGGCGACCGCTCCTGACACCACCGGAGTCGGTGCGCCGAGCCGCACTTGTCGACCGATGAGGCCGTCGGCCCGGCGGGCGTCGCCGACGGCCTGCCTGAGACAACCGTCTGCCGCGGGCCGCGAGCCGCTCACTCACGCGTGAGGGCCGGCCACCCGGCCGGCCCTCAGAACTGACTACTCAGGCCGGGTCACGCGGGCAGTTCTGGTAGACCGCGAGCAACCAGCCTTCGTCGCGCTTGACGAGGATCCAGGAGGCCCGGATGGCGTCCGCGGCGGCCAGCTCGGTGCTCCCGGCCGCGATCACCCCGCCGACGGTCAACAGGGCGACCGCACCGGGCCCGAGAGGCTTGACGTCGATCGGCTGCCCGGTGACGGTCGTGCCGGCGTACACGCCCTGGTAGGCGTCCGCCATGTAGTCGCGAATGGCCGTGCGGCCCTTCACGTACACGCCCGGCAGGATGAGCGTGCCGTCCTCGGCGAACAGGTCGGCGAAGGCGTCGGCGTCGTGTGCCGCCCAGGCCTTCACCATCCGGGCCGACACCGCGCCGATCGCCGCCTGATCCGATCCGTCCAGGACCGGAACTTCCGTTCTGGTGGTCATCTGCTACCCGCTTTCGTCGGTCGTTCATCGATGACAACTGATGACCATCGTGTCCGGATCCGCGCCGTCCTGGCGTCTTCCAGCGTGCGGCGGGTCGGTAGGGCGCAACGTCCGAGAAGTGCCGGCGGCCCGGACCGGACCGCCGGCAGCATCGGCTCGTATGCGCGCGGATGCCCACCGACGTGTCGGTGGGCATCCGCGCGTTGGTGGACAGTTCAGATGAAGAACGTGTTGGGCTCCAGGCCGCACAGCACCCGGCCGTAGAGCTCCATCGTGGTCGTCGGCAGATGCAGAGCATGCAGGGTGACCGCGCGGACGTCGCGCCGGATCCGCTGGATCGGCTCCCGCGTGTAGATCGAGGACGCCCCACAGGCGCCGGCCAGGATGTCGACCGCCTCGGCGGTCAGCTGCGGCACGCGACCGGCCACCGCCCTGGCGTACGCCCGATCGCGGACCGTCCACGGCTCACGCGTCAGACCGCGCTCGTCCACAAGCGTGGCGAGCCTGCGCGCGTGCCCCTCGGCCTCGTCGATCTTGAGGGCGGCGTCGGCCGCCTGCAGGTGCGTGATCGGCGCGTCCGCCTGGCGCTCGTAGTTGGTGTTGGAGATGGGCCGTTCGTTGATCCGGGCGTAGAACTGCTCCTCGGCCGCACGGGCCATGCCGATCATCTTGCCGGAGGTCGACGCCGCGACCGCCGCGACCAGCGGCGACTGGAACATGGGCAGGTCCCGGTTGCGCTCGGACGCGTACTCGCCGGCGGTGAACGCGGCGATCCGCATGACGTTGGCGCCGGGCACGAAGACGTCCTCCGCGACAGCCCGGACGCTGCCGGTGCCGGAGAGCGCCGAGACGTGCCAGTCGTCCACGATGCGCAGCGCGCTCATCGGCACCACTGCCATCACCGGCTCGGGCTCGCCGTCGGACGGGATGAGCAGGGTGGAGAGCAGCTTCCATCCGCTGTGCGCGGCGCCACTGTTGAACGCCCACTCCCCGTTGACCACGATGCCGCCGTCCTTGGGGACTCCGGTGCCGTCGAGCGCCAGCGTCCCGCTGATCCGGGCGTCCGGATCGGCGAAGATCTCGTCCTGCACCTCGTCCGGGAACAGGCCGACGTTCCACGAGGTGATCCACCAGGCGGCGACGTCGAACGCCGCGGCGCCGTCGCCGCGGCCCAGCTCGATGCCGACGTCCAGCAGCGTGTGGGCGTCCGCCTCGTACCCGCCGAAGCGCGCCGCGGTACGCATACGGAAGATTCCGGCAGCCGTCATCGCCTCGACGCTCTCGTCGGCCAGCCGGCGGTTCTCCTCCTGCCACAACGAATTCTTCCGGAGCACCGGAACAATGTCGGCCGCCCTCTTCGTCAGATCGGTTCGGTGTGACGTCTCGGTTGTCTGCACGAGGTCTCCTCCTGGTACGGCCCCATCGTGCCCCCGCCGGAAAGCGGATGGCGCAAACGGGCGGCTGCATGAAGCGCGAAGGTCGTTGCCGGGAATTCAGGAAGTCACGTTAACCCCTGGGCGTCGGCCGGAAAAGGCATTCCGGAGCCACGCACAGAACCGCGCATTCTGAAAGAAGATCGGGCTCGACCGGGATCGTAGCTTTACGGTGACCAATTGACCGACGGCATCGGAAATGGTGGACGACATGAGTTACTGGTCCGATCGCAAGGTGCTCGTCGTCGGGGCGAGCCGTGGCCTCGGCCGCGGGGTGACCGAGGCGTTCCTGACCGCCGGCGCGACGGTGACGGCGCTGTCGCGGGACACCGCGCCGCTGGCCGCCCTGGCCGACGGGCACGGTCACCTGAGCCTCGTCGACGCGGACGCCACCGACCCGGCCAGCCTTGACGTGCTCCGCCGCAACCCGCCGGACGTCCTCGCCCTGGTGGCCGGCGCGTCACCCGAGCTGCGTCCGCTGGCCGAGCAGACCTGGGAGACGTTCTCCGCACCCTGGAACACCGACGTGCGCATCGCGTTCCTCTGGCTGCGCGAGGTGCTGCGGCAGCCCCTGGCGCCCGGCAGCCGGGTCATCGTGACCAGCAGCGGCGCCGCGCTGAAGGGGTCCGTGCTCAGCGGCGGCTACGCCGGAGGCAAGGCGACAGTCCGCTTCCTCGCCGACTACGCGGAGCAGGAGGCCACGCGTGCGGGGCTGGGCATCACGTTCCACACGGTGCTGCCGCAGCTCACGCCGGAAACGGGCCTCGGCCGGGCGGCGGTCGACGCGTACGCCGAGCGCGCCGGCGTCACGCCCGAGGCGTTCGTCGAGCCGCTGCGCCCGGTGCTGACGCCGAAGGCGGCGGGTACGGCCTTCCTGCGGCTCGGCGGCGACCCGGATCCGGCCGGCACCGTGCACCTGCTGTCCGGCGCCGGCCTGACGCGACTGCCCTGAGCCCGCGCAGGACCGTTTCCGAGGAACCCCGGACGTACGCATGGCGGTGGCCACCATCGTGGTGGTGGCCACCGCCATGACTGTCGGCACGGGGCTCAGGCGGCAGCGGGGACCGCGGCGGTGAGGTACATGGGCACCCGGTCGTAGCCGTTCATGATGAACGAGCCCTGTGGGGGCAGCTCCTCGCGCGGCACGGCCAGGGTCAGGTCGGGAAAGCGCTCGAAGAGGGCCGGCAGGGCCACCATCGACTGCATCGTGGCCAGCGGCCGGCCGAGGCAGTAGTGCTCGCCGTGACCGAACGACAGATTCGTCTTGTCCGGCCGGGTGATGTCGAAGTCGTTGGCGTTGTCGCCGTGCAGCGCCGGGTCGCGGCCGATCCCGGCGTACGCGATCAGGACCAGGTCACCCTTGGCGATGTGGACGCCGGCGATGTCGATGTCCTCCTTCGCGTAGCGGAAGGGCAGCTGGGCGACGGCGGCGTCCTTGCGGACCGCCTCGTCGAAGGCGTCCATCCAGGTGTACTGCCCGGAGCGGATCAGCTCCAACTGGTCCCGGTGGGTGCTCAGGTCGATGATGCAGTGGGCCAACACGTTGCTCAACGTCTCCGAGCCCGCGCCGAGCAGGACGTGCAGGCTGCCGATCAGCTCCTCGTTGGAGAGCGTCTCACCGTCCTCGTTCGCGGCGATCAGGACGCTCGTGAGGTCGTCTCCCGGGTCCTGACGGCGGCGGGCGGCGAGCTTGGACATGGCGTCGTGCCACTGGTCGAGGTTCGCCGCCGCCATCTCGCCGGTGTGGTTGGTGAGGCTGTTCTGCTTGGTGCCCCTGAGCGCCTCGTCCCGCACCTCCTCCGGCACACCGAAGAGGTCGCAGATGAGCGTCGCGGTGAGGGCGTACGTGAACTGGCCCTTGATGTCGACAGTCTCGCCCGCTCGGGTGGTGGCCTCCATGTCGTCCAACAGCCGCCGCACGATCGACTCGACGCGCGGGCGAGCCTTCTCGACCTCCCGCGGCGTGAAGGCGTGCGACACGAGCTTGCGCAGCCGGTCGTGGTCGGCGCCGTCGCGGACGGTCAGGTTGTCCATCGCCACCCAGGTGATCAGCTCCCAGTCGTGCGGCACCTCGCCACGCACGAACGGGGGCCAGTCCTCCTTTGCGTTCTTGGAGAGCTGGTCGCCGGACAGCAGCTTCTTGCCGACGTCGTACGTCGTGACGCACCAGGCGCGATAGCCGCCGGGAACCTCGACGAGGGTGACCGGACCCTCGGCGCGGATCCGGGCGGCTTCGGCATGAATGTCACGTCCCTCAGGGTCGAGCATGATCGGGCATTTACCCATCGCGGGCCTCCATGGTTCGGTGCACGGCACCGGGCAGGGATCCGGTGGTGCGAAGAGCGGTATCTGCGCCGAACCTAATGACCCCCACGGCTGCATATTTCTTCTCGATTGCCGAGCGGCGGAAAATACTCCACGCGTGCCTTTCTGGCGTCGGAACAGCAATTCGGGAGAGGTTTTGCGGGGCTGGCTTGGGCATCCTCGACTCGATAACGCGTAAACCCAGAGGAGACGGTCATGGCTCGATTCAAGGTCGGGGTGCTCTTCAAGCCGCAGCACTGCGAGATGGCCCAGCTACGCGAGAGTTGGCGTGCGGCGGACGAGCTCGGTGTGGACACCGTCTGGACCTGGGACCACTTCTATCCGCTGTACGGCGACCCGGACGGCGCGCACTACGAGTGCTGGACCACCCTGGCGGCGCTCGCCGCCGACACCCGGCGCGCCCGGTTCGGCTCGCTCGTGACGTGCAACAGCTACCGCAACCCCAACCTGCTCGCGGCCATGGCGGGCACGGTCGACCAGATCAGCGACGGTCGGCTGATCCTGGGCCTGGGCGCCGGTTGGTTCGAGCGGGACTACACCGAGTTCGGCTACCGGTTCGGCAGCGCCCCGGAGCGGCTGCGGGCGCTGGAGGACGGCGTGCGGACCGTACGCGCCCGCCTGGCCGCGCTGGTCCCGTCGGCAGCGCGGGTGCCGCTGCTGATCGGCGGGGGCGGCGAGAAGGTGACCCTGCGCATCGTGGCCCGGTACGCGGACATGTGGAACGACTTCGGTTCGGCGGAGCGCTTCGCCCACAAGAGCGCCGTCCTCGACCGCTGGTGCGCCGAGCAGGGCCGCGATCCCGCCGAGATCGAGCGCACCACGATGATCGAGACGGCGGAGGTGGACGAGGTCGACGCCTACCTCAAGGCCGGCGCCACCCACGTCATCCTCGGCCTGGACACCCCGTTCGACCTGGAACCCCTGGACCGCCTGCTCGCGCACGCCAGCGACTGAACCGGTCAGCCGACGGCTCGGCGCGGGACACGTGCCGAGCCGCCGGGGCCCAGATTTTCGTCGCTGCTGTCGATCTACCGCCCGTGCGACCCGTCGTAATGTAGAGGCCACCACCCAGGGGGCCGGCACACGACAGGACATGAGACATGGCCAAGTACATGATCCTCATCTACGGCGACGCCCAGCAGTGGGACGCGATGACCGACGAGCAGTGGAAGGCGCACGACGCGGCGCACGAGGCGTTCGTCGCCAAGGCCGGCACGCAGATCATCGACGGCCAGCAGCTGGAGATGGCGCCCACTGCCACCACGCTGCGCTCGGACTCGGCGGGCCAGATCCAGACGACCGACGGCCCGTTCCTGGAGACCAAGGAGGCCCTCGGCGGGTACTACCTGATCGAGGCGACCGACCTGGACGACGTTCTGTCGCTGGCGACGCTGCTTCCCGAGGTGCACGCTTCGCACAGCGGTGTGGAGATCCGCCCGGTGGTCGACCACGGCTGACGTGGCCAACCCACTGATGAAGGACGAGGTGGTCGCGGCGGTCGCCCAGGCGCACCGCCGCGACTGGGCCCAGGTGTTCAGCACCACGGCCCATCTGACCCGGGACCTCGACCTCGCCGAAGAGTGCACGCAGGACGCGTTCGCACAGGCCCTGGAGACCTGGACGGAGACCGGTGTCCCCGACCGGCCGGGCGCCTGGTTGACCACCATCGCCCGCAACCGGGCCCGCGACGTCCTGCGCCGCGAGTCGGTGCTCCGCCGCAAGATGCCGCTGCTCGTCGCCGACGAGACCACGCCGGGGCCGGAGGACGGCCTGGTCGACGACCGGCTGCGCCTCATCTTCACCTGCTCGCACCCGGCACTGGCCCGGGAGGCGCAGGTCGCCTTGACGCTGCGCCTGGTCTGCGGGCTGTCCACGCCGGAGGTGGCACGCGCGTTCCTGGTGCAGCCGGCCACCATGGCAGCCCGGATCACCCGGGCCAAGAAGAAGATCGCCGCGGCCCGCATTCCGTACCGCGTGCCCGGCCCGGACCAGCTCGAGGAGCGGGTGAGCGCCGTCCTGGAGGTCGTCCATCTGATCTTCACCACCGGCCACACGGCGCCGCTCGGCGCGCAGCTGGTTCGCCAGGATCTGGTGGACAGCGCGATCAGCCTGGCCCGGATGCTGCATCTGCTCATGCCGACCAACGCCGAGATCAGCGCGCTTCTCGCGCTGCTGCTGCTCAACGCCTCGCGCCAGGACACCCGCATGTCCGCGGACGGGCGTCTGGTGCTGCTGTCCGAGCAGGATCGCTCGCGCTGGAACAGGCAGCTCATCGCCGAGGGCCGGTCGTTGGTGACCGACGCGCTGCGCCGGCGGCCACCGACGCGGTACGCGCTGGAGGCCGCGATAGCAGCGCTGCACGCCGAGGCGCCGAGCTGGCGGGACACCGACTGGGCCCAGATCGTCGCGCTCTACGACGCCCTGTTCCGGCTCTGGCCCTCGCCCGTGGTCGATCTCAACCGGGCCGTCGCGATCGGGCTCCGCGACGGCCCCCGGGCCGGCCTCGACGCGCTGAATCCCCTGCTCGCCGATCCGGCCCTGGCCACGTACGGATACCTCAGTGCCGCCCGGGCCGACTTCCTGCGCCAGCTGGGGCAGTGGTCGCAGGCCCGGACGGCCTACGAGGAGGCGCTGACCCTCACCGACAACGACGTCGAGCGCGCGTTCCTCAGCGAGCGCTTGACCGAAGTGGAGCGGAATCTGTGAGCGTCAGCACCGCACGGACGGTCTCGTAGAAACCGTCGACGCCGTGGTGGCCGCGGCGGGTCGCGCAGTCGTCGGCGTACTGCTCGCTCATGGTCTGGCCACCGCTCTCCAGCATCGCGATCTGGCTCGCGTAGGCGCCCACCGCGCGCAGTTTGCGGGCCCACTCGCTGTCACTCATGGCGACGGCCACCGGCTCCGACACGCGCACACCGGCCGGTAGCGCGGGCATGACGTTGACCCCGGGCCACGCGAGGTAGGGGAAGTCGTCCCAGAGCGACAACGGCGAGTCGGTCCCGGCCGCCGCGGCGAGGACGGCGTCGCGGGTGCGCCGGTGGTCAACGTGATTGCCGACCGCAGCGCAGGTGACGACCCGGTCGGCGGAGTACTCACCGATCACCCGCTCGATGTCGGCGGTGATGTCGGCGACCAGCTCGTCCTCGTCGTCGGCGTGGTGGTCCATCGGGTTCTCGTCGTCGATCACCCAGCCGCCGTGCGCGTACCTGCGGTAGATCGCGTCGAGGAACGGGCCGCACAGGTACGGCGGGTCGATGCCGAGCGTGGCGAGGGCCGCCGCGTTCTCCTCGCGTCGTGCCGCCACGGGATCACCGACGATCGCCCACTGGTCGTGGAAGGTGGTCGCGATCGGCGAGTACGGCGGCTCGGGACTCCCGGCGAACACCGTGTACACGACGACGGGTTCGCCGGCGTCAACCAGCTGGACGAGGTGGCCGCCGTAGGACAGCACCGCGTCATCGAGATGCGGCGACACCACAAGCGTTGTCATGCGGCTCTCCCTTGGAAGTGGGTTTCCAGCGAATGTGCGGTCGGCAGCACCGGGTCGGCGTACGAGATCGTCCGGCGGCCGATCCGGCTGGCCTCCGCGAGGATCTGCATCCCCCAGGTGTCCCAGACGCCGGCCATCCGTGAGGTGATGACGACAGTGCCGGCGCTGTCGTCGCTCAGCGGCGTGTACAGCCCGACGGCGTGGTAGCCGCTGTGGTCCCCCGAACGCACGGCGCGGTCGAGGAGTTCCTGGTCGAAGTCGACGACTGTCGCCCCGGTCACCGTCGCGGGCAGCTCACCACCGCACCCGATGATGGTGACCGCCTCGCCGTCGGGCACGTCCGCCAGGGCGCGGGCGATCTCGTCCGCGACGCTCAGACCGCGCGCCCGCTGTTGCCAGTCGAGGAGCTCCACGTACATCGGCTCCCACTGCCAGAACTCCCCCTTCTCCACCATCACGGCCAGACCCATCTCGACCGCGGGCTCGGGGAACTTGCTCAGGAACACCCGCATGTTCGCGAACAGCTCGTCGAAGTTGGCCTTGTGGTCACGGTCGTGCGGCGCGACGACCGCCCACGCCTGGGCCGCGAGTTCGATCGTCAGGCCGGCGCGGTGCAGCCGGAATCCCAGCTCCATGTCCTCGCCACCCCAGCCCTGGAAACGCTCCTCGAAGGCGCCGACCCGGCGGAAGTCGTCCATCCGGATCGAGCAGTTGCCGGTCCAGAAGGCCTTCCAGGGGATCGACCGTTTCGTCAGGTCCATCCCGCAGCCGACGAAGTAGGGCTGACGCACGTCCTGGAACTCGGGTAGGTGGCGGTAGCGCTCCACCACCAACTCGGGAGGCAGCTGCGCGAGGAGCTCGTCCACCCCCGCCATCGGCACGTCGGGGTTGTAGCCGTAGCTCGGCCCCACCACCGCCCGCCGCGACTCGCGGCCCACGTGGGCGGCCAGGTGCGCGGCGAGGAATTCCGGACCCACCATCGAACCGGTGTCGAGAATGACCAGCAGCGCGCCGACCGCCATCCGGGCCGCGCCGTTGCGCGCGGACGCGACCCGGAACCCGCGGTCCTCCTGACGGACGTACGTGATGTGCAACAGGTCGGCGTAGGAGCGCACGACGTCGCCGGTGTGATCGGTCGACCCGTCATCGCCGACGATCACCTCGAAATCGTCGGTGGGGATCGTCTGCCGGGTGAGCTGCCGAAGGGTCTCCGACAGCAGGTCGGCCTGGTTGTAGGTCGCGATGATGACGGATGCCCGCCGCCGGTGGCGCATGGTTCTCCTTCGCATGGTCGGTTCAGCCCTTCGAACTGGCCTACGGGTTCACGAGGAGGCCGGACCGGCGTACGGGATGGTCCGCCGGCCGATCCGGTCGGCCTCGGCCAGGATCTCCGCGCTCCAGGTGCCCCACAGGCCGGCCATCCGGGAGGTGATGACGACCGTGTCGACGCTGTCGTCGGCGAGCAGCGTGTGCACCCCGACGGCGTGGTAGCCGCTGTGGTCCCCCGAACGCACGGCACGGTCGAGGAGCTGGTCATCGAAATCGACGAGTATCGCGCCGGTCACCGACTCGGGCAGCTCGGCGCCGCACCCGATGATCGCTACCGACTCGTCGGCCGGCACGTCCGCCAGGGCCTTGGCGATCTCGTCGGACACGCTGAGGCCGCCGGCCTGCTTCCGCCAGTCGAGAAGCTCCCGGTACGACTGCTCCCAGGCCCAGAACTCCCCCTTGTCGAGCATCACGCCCAGGCCCAGCTCCACCAGCGGCTCCGGAAACTTGCTCAGGAACATCCGCATGTTCACGAAGAGCGCGTCGAAGTTGGCCTTGTGGTCGCGCTCGTGCGGCGCCACCAGGACCCAGGCGTCCGGCGCGACCTCGATCGTCAGGCCGCCGCGCTGCAGCCGGAGCGCCAGCTCCATGTCCTCGCCGCCCCAGCCCTCGAACTTCTCCTCGAAGCCGCCGACCCGGCGAAAGTCGTCGGTGCGCACCGACGCGTTCAGCGTCCAGAATGCCTGCCAGGCCACCAACCTCCTGCTCAGGTCCATGTCGCAGTCGACGAAGTAGGACTGGCGGACATCCTGGAATTCGGGCAGGTCGCGGAACCGCTCCACAGCCGTCTCCGGGAGCATCTGCGCGAGAAGCTCGTCCACCCGCGCCGTCGGCACCTCGGGGTTGTAGCCGTAGCTGAGCCCGATCACGGCCCGCCGCGAGTCGCCGCCCTCGTGGGCGGCCAGGTGTGCGGCGAGGAATTCCGGACCCACCATCGAGCCGGTGTCGAGGGTGACCAGCAGCGCGCCGGCGGCGAGCCGGATCGCCGCGTTGCGGGCGGCGGCCGCGCGGAATCCCCGGTCCTCCTGGAAGACGTACTTGACCTGGAGAGTGTCGGCGAAGGACCGCGCCACCTCGGCGGTGTGGTCGGTCGACCCGTCATCGCCGATGATCACCTCGAACTCGTCGGTGGGAATCGTCTGCCGGACGAGGTAGCGCAGTGTCTCGGCCAGCAGGTCGGCCTGGTTGTAGGTGGCGATGATGACGGATACCCGGATCCGGTGGCCCATGTCTTACTCCCTCGTGTGGTCGGTCAGCGGTACGCCTTGGCCTGGATGGCGAACATCTCGGCGTAGGGGCCGCCGGCGCGCATCAGGGTGTCGTGGTCGCCGACCTCGAGCAGTTGCCCGTCACCGACCACGATGATCTTGTCTGCCATCCGTGCCGTGGAGAAGCGGTGCGAGATCAACACGGTGACGGCCCCGGTCTGCGCACTGGTGCGCCTCGCGTGCTCGGCGTAGCGCTCGAACAGCTCGTGTTCGGCCTGCGGGTCGAGGGCCGACGTGGGTTCGTCGAGCAGCAGCAGCATCGGGTTGTCGCGCATGAGAGCCCGGCCCAGGGCGAGCTTCTGCCACTGCCCGCCGGACAACTCGACGCCATCGGCGTACGACGTGCCGAGCTGCGTGGACAGCCCGTCCGGCAGGGCACGCAGAACGTCCGTGGAGTGCGCCTTCACCAACGCGTCGTGGACCGCGGCCTCGTCCGACACCCGCGCCACGTCACCGACACCCACCGCTTCGAGCGCGCGGATCTCGTACCGCACGAAGTCCTGGAAGCCGGCGGCCATCCGCTCGCGCCACCGCTCGACGGGCAGCCGTCGCAGGTCGACACCGTCGACGAGGATCCGGCCGGCCGTGGGCTGGTAGAAGCCGCACAGCAGCTTGACAAGCGTCGTCTTGCCGGCGCCGTTCTCACCGACGATCGCCACCGTGCTGCCCGCGGCCAGGTCCAGATTGACATCGCGCAGCGTCTGCCGATCGGCGCTCGGGTAGCTGAAGCTCACATTCTCGAAGGCGATCCCGGTGACCAGCCGGTCCGGGACCGGCTGGTCGGCGGCGGGCCCCGCAGTGGTGACCGCGTCGCGCAACCGTCTCAGCCGCGCGTAGGTGTTGGCGAGCCGTTGCAGTTGCTGCAACTGCGCGACGGCCCCGGTCACCTGCTGATTGACCTGGGTGGCCAGCACGATGACCAGGACCACCTCGCCGACGCTCTGCTGCCCGGCTATCGCGTCGCGGACGACGAGCAGCACCGCTCCGACGTACGCGAGGCCGAAGACGACCTGACCCGCCGCACGCAGAGCCATGGCCCTGAGGTGCGCGCCGTAGAGACCGCGGGTGGCGGTCCGCCACAGGCTCGCGTACCGCTGCCGCAGTTCCTTCTCCACCCCGAACACCCGCAGCTCACCGGCGTAGCGGGCGGTGGTCGTGGCCTGGAAGAGGTTGAGCGCCACGCGGGTCGGCTCGGCGACCGCAGTCTTGGCCCGCTCCAGGGCGCTCTCCGCCAGCCGGCCGGTGATCAGCGGCACGGCCGCCGCCACCGGAAGCAACAACAGCAACGGGCTCTGCCAGGCCAGGATCGCCGCGCCCAGGACGACCGCCAGCACCATCGTGGCCGCCTGGAACAGCGACTCCATGCTGCTGCGGAACTGCCCGCTGTCCTGGACCAGGACGGTGAGGTCGTCGGCCTGCTCGGGGCGCTCGTGATGGCCTATCCCCGCGGATCCGTTGGAGACCGCCAGCAACTCCCGGTGCAGATCCAGTTCGATGAGTTCGGACAGCTCGAAGTACGCGACCATGGCGAACTGACCGGAGGACTGCGCCAGGATGGCGAGCAGGGCCACCACCGCGCCCAACACGGCGGCCTCGGTCGCGTGCCGGCCGATGACCGCGTCGGTCATCATCCCGAGCGCCACCGCGAGCAGGGCGGCCGACGCGGCCAGGGCCAGCATCAGGAAGGTGGCGACCACCGTCTTGCGCGCGTCGATCCGCCAGGCCGCGGACAGCAGCTTGCCGACGCCTGCGAACATGGCCCTCACAGCAGCACCTCGTCCCGGTCCGCATCGGTGTTGTCGGCGAAGCGGTCGGCCTGCAATCGGAACAGCTCGGCGTAGCGCCCGTTGCGCGCCAGCAACTCGTCGTGCGAGCCCTCCTCGCTGACCCGACCGTCATGCAGCACGACGATCTTGTCGGCGTGCCGGACCGTCGAGAAGCGATGGGAGATGAGCAGCGTGGTGGCGCCCTGGGTGAGCGCCGCGAACTGGTCGAAGAACTGCGCCTCGGCGCGTACGTCGAGGCTCGCGGTCGGCTCGTCGAGCACGACGACCGACGCGCCGTGCCGCAGCGCGAACAGGGCACGCGCCAGCGCCAGCCGCTGCCACTGGCCGCCGGACAGCTCGGCGCCGCCGGTGACGTGCGTGGCCAGCGGGGTGTCCAGCCCGCGGGGCAGCGAGCGCAGCACCTCGGTCAGGCCCATCGCGGCCACTGCCTCGCGGACCCCGTCCCGATCGTCCGCCGAGCCCACCGCGCCGAACGCCACGTTGTCGGCTGCCGAGAACTCGTAGCGCAGGTAGTCCTGGAAGATCACGGCGAGCCGGGCCCGCCACTGCGACAGCTCGAACGTCCGGATGTCGACGCCGTCGAGACGTACGGCGCCGCTGTCCGGCTCGTAGAGCCGAGCGAGCAGCTTCACCACTGTCGTCTTGCCCGCGCCGTTGAGCCCGACGATCGCGGTGCACCTGCCGACCGGGATGCGCAGGTCCAGGCCGTCGAGCACCGGCCGATCCTGACCGGGGTAGTGGAACGACACGCCATCGAAGTGAATCTCACCGACCGGCTCCGGCGCCGGGTCGCCGGAGCCGGCCGGTTCCAGCACCGTGAACCGGTCGATGTGCTCGGAGAACCGGCGTACCGCCCGGTGGGTCTCGGTGCCGATCGCGGTCTCCAGGTCGGCCTCCGGGTAGAACACCGACAGCCGGATGGCGCCCAACGCCGCCTGCATGATCAGGATGAACTCGGTGAGCGTCAACGTGCTGATCGCGGTGGCACCGATCGTCGCGAAGATCGCCCCGCAGGCGATCAGGCTGAACCCGGTGGACCACACACCGGGCCACAGGTAGACCCGCCGCCGCGCCGCCCACAGCGGCGTGAACCACGCGCGGTAGGAGGACCGCATCTCGCCGTCCATCCAGTTCGCCAGACCGAAGACCCGGATCTCCTTGCCCGCCGGCGCCTGCACGGCCAGGTTGCGGACGTACTCCACCTTGTTCTGCTGGGGCATGAGGCTGAACCGGGCGTGGGCGTAGCGACGCAGACCGCCGCGCTGCACGTTGCGGAACCAGAGCACGGTCACCGCCACCGCCAGGGCCGCCCACCAGGAGTAGACGACGCCGATGACGACCGCGTAGCCGACCAGCTGGCCGTACCGCGCGATCAGCGCCAGAGTGCCGGCGCAGGCGCTGCCCGGCCCCCACATCTGCAAGCCGTGCTCCAGCTCGCGGGCGGCGTAGCGCAGGTCGGCGAGGACGGCCTGGTCCTCCATCGGGGCAACCCCGGTGCTGCGCGTCGACGCCCGCATCACGTCGTCCACAACGGTGCCGTCGATCCGCCGCGCCAGCAGCTCACCCAGCGAGAGCTGGGCCGGGGCCAACACCTGCTGCAACACGAAGATGCCGGCCGCCACCGCGAAGACCGGCACCAGCTCCTGCCACGCCGTCGAGCCGAGGCCACCGTCCACGGCCCCCGGCACCTTACCCAGCACCAGGCTGGACGTGATGACGAACGCGATGGGCAACGCGGCGAGGAGCAGGTTGAGCAGCAGGAGCGCGCCGAGGAGGCCGAAACCCCCTCGCGGCATCAGGCGGAGGATGCTCGCACGCGCGGATATCAGTCCCCACAGCCTGCTGCGCATCATCATCGATCTCCCTACTCGACCGCCGGTGCTGTCACCTCCCCGACGAACGTCGAGCGGTCGAGATCGACACGACTGTCGAAATCAATCGAGGAACATGGTGCGAGCGGACGCGCGGCGGAGCAACGCCGCACGATGGGAGAAGGCAGCTCAGGTATCGGCCTCGACGGCGAAGGTGTTGCCGTCCGGGTCCTGGAACCACGCGATACGACCACCGCCGGCCCGCTCGGTGATCCCCTTCGGGTCGTGGTCGAGCTGCTCGTAGCGGACGAACTCGACGCCGGCCGAGGACAGCTCGTCGACGATGTCGTCGATGTCGTCGACGTACCACGTCGCCAACGTCGCCGGGGTCTTCCCGGCGGTGACCGACTGGTACACGTTGAGGGCCGGACCGCCACCGGAGGCGTAGATGCGACTGCCGTCGGCGATGGTGGCGCTGGGCGCGGACCGCAGCGACACCAGGCCGAGCCTGCCCTCGTAGAAGGCGACAGCCCTCGCGATGTCGGACACGGCGACCGATGTCCTCAGGTGGTGTGCGTTCAATGGCATGACCCACCCTGGCATGGACCGGTGGCCCCCACACGCGACGCGGGGCGGGTTCGGCGTGGTGCCGAGCCCGCCCCGCTTCGGGGGGTGGTGGTGTCAGCGTTGCAGGGTGAGCAGGCCGGGGCGGTACGGCAGCAGGCCGTAGGGGACACCGTCCGAGCTGGGGGAACGACCCTGGTAGAGCAATTGCAGGTTGCAGGCGTCGACGGTCATCGTCTGGTCGGCGCTGGTGCGCAGCAGCTCACCGTGGCTGATGTCGTTGGTCCAGGTGGCACCACTGTTGACCTTGCCAGCGAACGGGTTGCTCTGCGTAGCGGCCTGCGGCGTCCACGTACCGTTCAGGCTGGTGGCCGTGAACGAGCGGAAGTAGCGGCCGGTCGAACCGATTGCCTCGACGATCATGAGGTACTTGTTCAGACCCTGCAGCTTGTAGACCTGCGGGGCCTCGAACAGGTTGTTCTGCGTGTCGCTCATGATGGTCGTGTAGCTGCTGCCGAAGTTACCGGGGAAGTTCCCGATCGGCATGCTGGTCCGGTAGATCTTGCCGTTGTCGCCGGCGAAGAACAGGTACATGGTCGTGTCGTCGGCGATGACCGTCTGGTCGATCGGCCCCGTGCCCGAACCGGTGATGCTCCCGGTGAACATCGGCTGCGCCGCGGACCAGCCGTTCGGGTTGGTCGGGTTGGTCGAGGTCCGGTAGTGGAACGCCGCCCCGGCCCCCCACTGGTAGGTGAGCACCCAGATGTTCTTCGGCGCGAAGTAGAACAACGACGGCGCGACGGTCCCCGAGTTCATCCCGGTCTGGGTGGCCGAGGCCATCTGCGACCAGTTCGAGAAGAGGCTGAAGTTCATCGAACCCCAGCTGTCGCCGAAGTCGTGCGTGGTGGCGTAGACCAACTGCTGGCCGTTGTACGGGGCGACGGTGAAGTCCTTCAGCGACACCCAACCCGACTTCGGCTGCGCCAACGCGCCTGTCGACGACCACCGGTACGACGACGGCAGATCACACGTGCCGCCCGGGGGTGGCGTGGTGGGGGGCGGCGTCGTGGGGTTGCCCCCGCCGTCGACGCGGACGAGCTGCCACTGCTGGTTGGTGCCGTTCCAGTCGTCGTACTGCACGATGTTGCCACCATCAGCGGTCGAGGCGCCCTGCACCTCCATCGCCTTGTTGCTGTTGCGGTTGATCAACCGCACGTACCCGCTGTCCGAATCGGTCAACCGGAACTGCTGGTTGGTGCCGTTGTTGTCGGACCACTGCACGATCGCCCCACCGTTGGCGGTCGAACGGCCGGACACGTCCAGCACCTTGCCCGACAGCCTCGACTTGATCCGGTAGTAACCGCTCCCGGAGTCCACGAACTGCCACTGCTGCTGGTTGCCGTTGTTACGCGTCCACTGCGTGATCCGCGCACCGTCGTTCGTGGCCAGGTTGTACACGTCCACGGCCTTGCCACTGTTGCGGTTCACCAGCACGTACCAGGCGCTCGTGTCGACGGTCGCCGCCGACGCGGGTGACGACACCGCCATCGCGGCGGCACCGGCGACCACCACCGCTGCCGCGCCGGCGGCGACTGCTCGCACCAACCACCCGCGCCGCCGCGCGGGCGGTGCTGTCGACGGAGACCTACCAAAGGCAGACATGATCCTCCTCAATCACCAAAAGCCGAACGGTCACCCGAAGCTGGGCGCACCGCGACACGCGACCGGGTGCATGCGTCGGGAATGTTCGCGCTAACAAGCTCCCCGGCATGCTGTGGACGCACGTCTGACCAAGGTCGACGAAGCACGCCCGCCCCGTAAGCCGCAGCCGTCGTCGTCCTTGACCATCGACTGTGAGCGATAACATGCTGTTCGTCAAGTCGTAACATCGGCGGCACATGGGGCCCGTCGGCGCACACCGAGCACGATGTGACTGATCGACGCCGGTCACGCGCAACCGCCACGCCGTGCACGGTCAGCGCACCGGGACGCCTCACCCGGCGCTCGGGAATGGTCGACGCTAACATCGACGCTCGCACATGACCTGGTGACGGCCCTCGCGCACCGACGCCAGGCGTCGGGCAGACGCGGCGCCGGGGCCCGGAGCTGGTGGCTCCGGACCCCGGGCTCGAACGTTCAGGAGCTCGTGCAGGTGAGGTTGCCGGGCGGGGTGTCGCCGTTGCCGGTGGCGGTGAACCCGAAGGTGGTCGAGGCGTTCGGCCCCAGCGTGCCGTTGTACGCGGCATTGCGGACGGTGACGTCGCCTGTGGTGCCCGTGTTGGTGCCGCTCCAGAGGCTGCTGATGGCCTGGCCGCTGCCCAGCGTCAGGCGTACGGTCCATCCGCTGATCGTGGTGGCGGTGTTGTTCGCGACGGTGACCTCACCCTGGAAGCCGCCGGGCCAGGCGTTGACCGCCCGGTAGGTGGCGGCGCAGCCGCCGGGCTCACCGGTCGGAGGCGGCGTGGTCGGAGGTGCCGTCGTCGGTGGGGCCGTGGTGGGAGGCGCCGTCGTCGGTGGGGCGGTGGTGGGAGGGGCCGTCGTCGGCGGCGTGGTCGTCGGCGGCGTGGTGGACTGGAACTGGGTGAAGAATCGCCAGATCTCCGCCGAGGTCCACGTCCGGGAGTCGTTGGGGCTGGACGACCCGTCGACCGGGCTCGGGGTGTGGTCGCCGTCGAACGCGGCCCACTGCACGGGATAACCCGAGCGGCAACCGGCGTAGGTGGTGGTGATGTGGGTGAGGCTGCCCCTGCTGGGCTCGCGCGGGCTCTGTGCGGTGCAGCCGTTGTTACGGACGAAGGTGTCGCGCAGCGCCCGGCCCTGGGAGATGTTCAGCACGCTGTCATGGATGCCGTGGATGCCGAAGTACGCCACAGGCTGGGTACCGCCGTTACAGCCGCTGAGGTTGGCGCCGGAGAGCACGGTGACCGCGCGGATGACCGTGGGTCGGGCACAGGCCACCGCGTAGCTCATGGCCCCGCCGTAGCTCCAGCCCAGGGCGAAACGCTGGGTCGTGTCCACGCAGAGGTCGTTCTCGACCTGCCGGGAGATGTCGTCGAACAGGGTCAGGTCCCGACCGTTGGTGTTGGCCCAACCGGCGTCGATGCCCTGCGGCGCGACGAAGATCGTGCTGTTGTTCGACAACGGCGCGAGCCCGTAGTAGCCGGCCGAGGCGACGTTGTTGGCCGAACCGTTCAGCCAGTGGAAACCGAAGACCAGTCGGTACGGACGGTTCCGGTCGTAGCCGCTCGGGATCTGGAGGATGTAGGTGCGATTCTGGCCGCTGCTGGAAATCGTGCGCGTCCCGCTGGTCAGGGTTGGCGCCTTGCCACAGCCAGCCGTCGCCGCGAGGGTGCCGTTCGTGGCAGCCACCGCTTCGGTGCCGAACCCGCCCCGCAGCGCACCGCCGGTCGCCGCGACGAGAACCGCCGCGGCCGCGACGTACGAGAGGAGTTGTCTCCGTTGGACCATTGCTCGACTCCTTGCCGTTGATCGTCCGTCCGACAGGCACCTCGCCGTCAACGAGTCGGTTCGCGCCGGTACGCGCACCGGCAGGGCTCCACAAGCCGGTGCGGCGCACACGGGTGACGTACGGGCCGTACCGTCGCTGCCGGGTTGTCCGTGACGGGGCAAGGAAGCGGGGCATGCAGCCGGACCGGGGGCGTCCGGCGACCGCCTGCGGTCACCTGGCAGTGGCGGAGCGACCCGGACTGGTCACCGACCGGCGAGGCGGTGGGAGGGGTGAGCCCTCGGCGTGCCTGCGCCGATTGACTGAGGTGACGGGGAGCGTGCCCTTCACTCCCGCGCCGAAAGATAGCATGTTATCGATACCATGCTCAACCGGCCGAGTGCCGCGGAACGGGCCACAGCGGACGGACCGACCCGGCCCGAAGCGCGCCGGTCAGGCCGCGGGCGCGGACCGGAGGCCGATGGCCTCGCGGCAGGCGACCGCATCGTCCGCCACCGAGTAACCGGCAGCGGAACGCAGCTCACCTCTGCGTGTCCCGCGATCGCGGCACCAGGTCGGTGACCTGGTTCAGTCTGACCCCCAGGTCGCAGACCTCGTCGCGCATGGTCCGGGTCCCGCCGTTCTGCATGGCGTGCATGGCGTCGCAGGCGCGTCGCCACGCCCGGCAGGCACCGGGCACGTCATCGAGGTCCAGGAGCGCCGCGCAGAGCAGGGCCGACGCCTCGAAGACGCCGATCCGGCTCTGCGACTCAACGGCCGCCTCGACCGCCTGCTCAAGCTGGTCCCGGGCCTGGCGCTGGCAGCCCAGCAGGCCAAGACACTCGGCGATCACGATGCGGATCGCGGGCTCGTCCGTCCTCCGATCGGACTTCTCGCTGCGGGCGAGCGCCTCCGTGAGGCACGACATGGCCTCGCCGAGAGCGCCGAGCCGGACGAGTGACCGCCCCCGGGCCGCAGCCGCCCGGATCTCACCGTGCTCGATGCCGGCGGCGCGGTACAGGGACAGCGCTCTCTCGTTCTCCGCGAGCGCACGCTCGTGCTGGCCGAGCTGGCCGTGGATCCGTTGCGCGGCGGCGTGAACATCGCCCAGCTCGGGGATCATGCCGTGCTCCGCGAAGGTCTCGCGGGCGCGCGAGAGCAGATCGAGCGCCTCGTCGTAGTTGGCGAAGTAGTAGCAGGAGTCCGCGAGGCCCCGCATGGCGTGGGCCGCGCCGACCTCGTCCCCGCTGTCCCGGGCGGACCGCAACGCCACACGCATCATGTCCTGCCAGTCGTGAAACCGACCGGTGAGCTGGAACCACGGCACGATGGCGAGGGCCAGTTGCCACGGCGAGACGCCGAAGGCGCCCTCGGCCGCGCGCCGCACCGCCTCCGGCAGGACCTCGCGGTGGTCCTCGAACCAGCGCATCGCCTCGTCGTACGAACCGGGACGCCCCACCACCACCCCATCGGGCGCCGGGGTCGGCACGATCGTCGGGCTCATCGGGGCCAACCTGGTCGCGGCGTGGTAACTGCTGTGCAGATAGTGCTGCAACAACCGGCTGACCGCCGCATCCCGGTCCGGCTCCTCGGCCAGGAGAAGCTCCAGCGCGTACGCCCTGATCAGGACGTGCGACGTGAACCGACCCTCATCGTCCTCGTCGAGCATCGCCGCGTCGGCGAGTTCCCGCAGCATCGCGCGCGCGACACGTGGCGGAGTCTCGGCCATGCTGGCGAGGGCCTCGGCCGAGATGCCGGGAGCCATCGCGGCGGAGGACAG
This sequence comes from Micromonospora sp. NPDC049274, assembly GCF_040678875.1. NCBI lineage: Bacteria > Bacillati > Actinomycetota > Actinomycetes > Micromonosporales > Micromonosporaceae > Micromonospora > Micromonospora sp. NPDC049274. The sequence goes on along the minus strand of NZ_JBFAQS010000005.1, from coordinate 308,989 downwards.
CCGAAAGACGCGGGCAGCCTGCGGGCTGAGCTGACGGTACGACCAGGCGAACGCCGCACGTGGGTCGCACCCGCCGTGACTGCTGGCGAAGGCCGCGAGGCGCCGTGTGCCGTCACGGAGTTCGGCAGCCACGTCCGCCAGGGCGAGTCGCGGACGCGCGCTCAGCCGCCCCGCCAGGATCGCCATCGCGAGCGGTAGGCGGCCGCACAACTCGATGATCTCGTCGAGGACGCCGACCGGAGACGCGCTGGCCCGCAGGGAGCGGTTCGGCGCGTGCTCGAGCCGGCGCTGGATCAGCTCGCGGGCGGTCGGCATGTCCGGAGGGTCGAGATGCAGCAGACGGGCGCCGTCGAGCGCGGCCAGCTCGACGAGCGGCTTACGGCTCGTCACGAGGACCAGGCACGCCGGGGAGTTCGGCAGCAACGCGCGCACCTGCGCGGCATCCCGCGCGTTGTCCAGGAGCAGCAGGAGGCTCTTGCCGGCGGTGAGGCTCCGGTAGATGCCGACGCGCGCCGCTAGCGTCTCCGGAACGCTGGACATGTGGAAGCCCTGCGACGACAGCAGGGATCCCAGCGCGTCGGAGGCGGACAGGCTGTCCGACTCGGCCTGGTCTCCCCGCAGGTCGAGGTAGAGCTGACCATCGGTGAAGTCCCGCGCGACCAGGTGGGCGAAATGCCCGGCCAGCGTGGACTTCCCCACCCCACCCATGCCGTCCAGGGCGACGATCAGCGGGCCGGTCCGCCCCGCATCGGCCCGACCGCCGTGCAGACCGGCGAGAGTCGCGAGTTCCGCGGTGCGCCCGACGAACGCGGGCAGGTCGGGTGGTAGCTGCGCCGGTCGTACCAGCGGCATCGACACGAGAGGCATGCTCGGCCGGGGATCACCATCGCCCGCGCCGTTCCCGGTCACCGGCGGCGCCGTCTGGGTCAGCACCTGCAGGTGCGCCGCTTCCAGCGCGCTACCGGGATCGATACCCAGGTCGTCGGCGAGGCGGGAGCGCACCGACCGGAACGTCTCCAGCGCCTCGGCCTGATGGCCGGCCGCGCCCAGGGCGGCGATGAGACTCGCCTGCACGGGTTCGTTCAACGGCGCCATCGAGGCGGCCAGTCGCAGGTGGTGGAGAACCACCGCCGGACGGCTCAGCGACACCGCGAGTTCGGCTGCGGAGACGCACGCGGCGAGGAACTCACGGTCGAGGGCGGTGAAGATCGGCGTCGCGGCCGTTCCGGAGGCGTACGAGTCACCCGCCGGCCCGCGCCACAACTCCAGCGCCTCGACGTAACGGTCGAGCGCCTCGTCCCGATCCCGTACGGCGAGACTCGCCCGGGCGGTGCCGGTGAGCTCACGGAAGGTGACCAGGTCCAGCGTGCCCGGTCCCGGCGCGAAGAGGTAACCGCCACCGTGGCGCCGCAGGTACGAGCCGGTTGCCCGCGGCGGAAGCGAGGGTTCCATCAGCCGTCGCAGGGTGCCGACGTACTTGTGGATGACGTTGACGGCGCTGGCGGGCGCCTCCTCACCCCAGAGGAGCTCGATCAGAGTGTGCACGCTGATCGGTCGCCCCGCTCGCGCCAGGAGCAGGGCCAGCAGGCGGCACTGCTGCCGAGGCCCGGCGTTCACCTCCACGCCGTCGCGCCAGAAGCGCAGGGGGCCCAGGATCTGGAAGCGCAGACCGCCGCCTACCGGCCGTACCCCGTCGTCGGCGCGACGGGCACCGGCCGATTTCGACAATGCGATCTCCTGTTCCACTGGACAGATCGTGAACATCCCGGACGAGCTGACAAGTCTACGACCGGTCCACGCCGAACGAGCCGATGGTCACGGCGAAACGGACACCGGCGAAACAGCGCCCGAGCAGCGGCATAAACCCACCGCGTTATGTTCCAAGGACCGGGCAATTGTCCGATTCGGGAGCGCATCATTCCTATTTCAGTATTTGTCAACTGCCTGTGGTCAGGATGTGTCTGGACGGATTCCCCCATCGAGGACAGGCTCCATGACCGCGTCAGAAAGCAGCACCCAACTCGCTCCGGCTCAGCCCGACCAGGCGTACGAACCCCAGCGGGCCGCCGCGGGGCCGGGTCGCCGGAAAGGGCCGACCCTGTTCGCACTGGCCCTGGGCACCTTCGCCATCGGCACCGGCGAGTTCGGCAGCAACGGGATCATCCAACTCTTCGCCGCCGACCTGGACACGTCCATACCGGTCGCCACCTACGCCATCAGCGCGTACGCCTTCGGTGTCATGATCGGTTCGCCGGCGATCACGCTCCTCGCGGCCCGGGCCAACCGCCGTACCCTCCTGCTGGGCCTGATCGCCCTCTTCCTGGTCGGCAACGTCCTCTCGGCCCTGGCCCCGACCATCGCGACCCTCGTCGTCTTCCGCTTCATCACCGGGAGCGTGCAGGGCGCCTACTTCGGCGCCGGGGCGGTCGTCGCCGCCTACGTGTACGGCCCCGGCAAGGGTGGACGGGCCTTCGCAACCGTGATGGGCGGCCTGACCGTCGCCACCGTGCTCGGCTCGCCGCTCGGCACCCTCGTCGGCCAGCACGCGGGATGGCGCGCCACCTACTGGACGGTCATCGGTCTGGGTCTGCTGGCCGGCGCGGCGTTGTTGGCGTGGCTGCCCCGCACCGACGACCTGCGCGGCGGCTCCGTAAAACACGAACTCGGCGCACTCCGACGACTCCACGTCTGGCTCATGGTCGCGGTCGCGGCGCTCGGCATCTCCAGCATCTTCGCCGTCTACACCTTCATCGGGCCGTTCATCACCGACGCGGCGCGGGAGAGCCCGTCGCTCATCCCCGTCGCCCTCGCCGTCTTCGGCCTCGGCATGGCGTTCGGGAACTACTTCGGCGGCCAGGCCGCCGACCGGCACGGCAGCCGCCCGCTGATCTACGGCTTCGGCTACGTCCTGGTGCTCCTCGTGGCCATCGGACTCTTCGGTACCGAGATCCTGATCCTCCTGCCGGCGCTGTTCGGCGTCGGAGCGACAATGATGTTCGCCATTCCCACCATCCAGGTGCGGTTGACCGAATTCGCACCCGAGGCGCCCACCCTCATGGGTGCCCTCAACCTGACCGCCCTCAATCTCGCCAATTCGCTAGGCGCGATCGGTGGTGCCGTCACCCTCGGCGCCGGATGGGGAACCCTCTCCACGGTGTGGGCGGGATTCGTCCTCACCACCGCGGGTCTGATCCTCTACCTCACCACTGTGGGCCGGAAAAAGACAGGCGTCACGCCCGCACGCACACCGGCATGATCGGCTGCCCGGATCGCCGCCGGCACAGCCCTTCGATATCGCAGCGAGGCCCTCTTTTCGAGCCATAGACTGCGAGCGTGCCCGGCGGGGCCGCCCCCTGCCTAGCGTCTGTGTCAAAGCCAGAGCCCGTGGCCGGCCTGCGGCGGGCCCGGCTCGACCGAGGACTTTGACACAGGCCCAAACGGGGGAGGTGCGGGTGCCATGAATTCTCGGCCGACGCAGCAACAGGATCAGGTTCACGGCGGCGCCAACCGCGACATGCCCCCGGAACTGGGTTCGGACTCCGTCGGCATATTCGAGGGCCGAACGTTCATGTTGTCGAATTCGACAGGTGACGTGCCGGGCGACTCCATCGCCGGCCTGGTGCACGACGACACCCGCTATCTCAGCCGTTGGCAGATGACCCTCGACGGACTCGCCCCGCTCGTGCTCAGCGCCGGCGCGGTCGACGCCTATTCGGCGGCGTTCTTCCTCGCCAATCCGGAGCTGCGGGGAATGCGGGCGAACAGCATCGGCGTGCGGCGGGAACGATTCGTCGGAGACGGCATGTACGAGCGGATCACGGTGCAGTACTTCGGCGTGGAGCCGGTCCGCGTACGCCTGCGGTTGGATGTCGGCGTGGACTTCGCCGACCTCTTCGAGATCAAGCGAGCGGGACGCAGCAGGCGGGCGGACATCAGGCGAACCCATCGACCGGACGGCTCGGCCCTGCTCTTCTCCTACCAGAACTCGCACTGGTCCGCCGGCACGACGGTCGAGGCCAACCCACCCGCCGAGCAGGTCGACGGCGACGCACTGGTCTGGGACGTGCACCTGGGGCGAGGTGACACCTGGGGTTGCGAACTGCGCGTGCTGCTGAACTGTCAGGGTGCGGACTACCAACCGGCCAGCCGCGCCTTCGGCGAGGCACGTGACCCCGGCGCCGACGACGCGGCGTCGCGGTGGACGGCGAACAAGCCGGACCTCAGCGCGGAATCGGAGTTGTTGCGCAACGTCTACCACAAGACCGCCGCCGACCTGGTGTCGATGCGCATCGTCAAGGAGATCAACGGCGCGAAGGTCGTCCTGCTGGCAGCCGGCATGCCCTGGTTCCTGACCGTGTTCGGGCGGGACACGCTGATCACCGCCTACCAGAGCATCAGCTGTGGACCGGACGTCGCGCGGGGTGCGCTGGTGACGCTCGCCGCGCACCAGGGCACCGCCGTCGACAACTTCAGCGACGAGGAACCCGGGAAGATCATGCACGAGTTCCGCTCGGGTGAGCTGACGCAGCTCGGCGTCATGCCGTACGGCCCCTGCTTCGGCTCGAACGACACCACCCAGCTGTGGCTCATCCTGCTCTCCGAGTACTGGCGATGGACCGGGGACGACGCGCTGGTACGGCAGTTGCGGCCCAACGCCGACGCCGCTCTGCGGTGGATCGACGAATTCGGGGACCGCGACGGCGACGGTTACGTGGAGTACGCCACTCGCTCGCCGGGCGGCATGCGCAACCAGTGTTGGCGCGACTCACCGGACGGTGTGCAGTTCGCCGACAGCAGCCTGCCCGACCTACCGGTCGCCACCTGCGAGATCCAGGGCTACACCTACGACGCCAAACTCCGCGCCGCGGAACTCGCCGACGGGCCGTGGGCCGACGCCCCGTTGGCGCGACGCCTGCGCGGCGAAGCAGCCGATCTGCGTGAGCGGTTCAACCGAGACTACTGGCTGCCGGGGCGCGGCGGTTACTACGCGATCGGCCTCGACGCGCACAAGCGGCCCATCGACTCGATGACCTCGAACATGGGCCACCTGCTGTGGAGCGGGATCGTCCCGCCCGAGAGGGCCAGCGTGGTGGCTCGGCAGCTGATGTCCGACGCGATGTTCTCCGGCTGGGGTGTCCGGACGTTGTCCACCGAGGACACCGGGTACAACCCCATCGGCTACCACCTGGGCACGGTGTGGCCGCACGACAATTCGATCATCGCCGCCGGGCTCGCCCGCTACGGCCACCGGGATGCGGCCAACCGCATCGCGATGGCGATGCTCGAGGCGGCGGCCCACTTCGACTACCGCCTGCCCGAGGCGTTCTCCGGGTACGACCGATCGCTCGGACGGCGGCCCGTGCCGTACCCCACCGCCTGCAACCCCCAGGCCTGGGCCAGCGGCACCCCGCTGCTGTTGCTGCGGGCGATGCTCGGCCTCGATGTCCGCGACGGCGATCTCCGCACCGATCCGCATCTCCCCGAGGTGTTGGGGAACATCCGGCTGACCGGCGTCACCGTGCACGGCGCGCGGCGGACCGTCGACGCGTCCGGCTCGCGCCCGCGCTCCCCCGCCTGAGCTGCGGCACCCCCGTTGGTCAGGGCTGCGGGCTGCCCGTGCGCAGAGTGAACAGCGCGTCGTGGTGCCGGGACCGGACCGTGCGGACCGGCACCCCGAGCACACGAGCAGTCTGGTACGTCGTCCGTCCCGCGAGGTAGGTGTGCAGGAGCACCGCGCGATGCTCGTCGGGCAACCGCCGCAACAGCGTGATCGCCTCGGCCGTGGCGACGGCGGCGTCCGCGTGATCGGGCTGGGCGACGTCGATCTCCGGCTCGGTCGTCTCGCGCTGGAGGGCGACCTCCCGCAGCGACGTCACAGCCAGCTCCCGCGCCACCCCCATCAGCCAGTCACGAATCGGAACCGGACCGAAGGGGAGGCGCCTGCCGTGCTGCCACGCCTGGAGGAAGGTCTCCTGCACGATGTCCTCGGCAAGGTGATGATCCGTCACGACCGTCTCGACGAAGGTGAGCAGCGGTCCGCCGTGCTCGGACATCAACTGGTCCAGTGCGGGAGGTCGACCGGTGCCCGCACAGGTGTGGTCAGCGGTTGTCATTGCTGGTGCCTGTTCCTCCGCGAGAGGGTGTACGAGCAGCCCCGCCACCGACACCCCTCGGGATCGGCACTGGCGATGGGCCCGAGCCCTGACGCTACGGTCCGCCAGTTACCAGCCTCGTGACGAACTCTTACCGGGATGCGCCAGGCCCCGGGCGTACGCCGAGTCCCCTGCGGACTACCGGGGGCGTGCCACGTCGAGTTGCCCGCTCGCCCGGACCGTCACCCAGGTCGTGACAGTCGCCCCGTCGACCTGGGCCGTGCAGGTGAACCGGTGCCCCTCGATGACCGGCTGGTCGACCGGACAGGCGACGGTGTCCGCGTTGAGCCGGTAGTCGGCACGAAGCACGGCGAGCACCTGCCGTTGCAGGACCGCGGTGTCGAGGACCCTGTGCCGCGGGAGGTCGGGCCGGGCCACGGCCAGGACCGTCCCCGCGGTGATCAGTAGGACGACCGGGACCGCGATGGCCACCGCGAGCTTCCGGGAGGGACGCCGCCACCGGCGCGCCGCCGACGCGGCCGTGGCCGGCCCCCAGTGCGGCGGGGGCGCCGGCTTCCAGCGGGGCACCAGCAGGGCCGCCCCGCCGGTGCCGATGGCAGTGGGACTGTCGGGCGCGCCGTCTGGGTTCATCGTCGACTCCTCGGGCTCAACGGGCGGTGGGGGTCGGAACGGTGACCACCTCCGGTAGCGGTTTCGTCCGGTCACCGGTCGGGGCGACGGCGAACCAGGTGCCACCGATTCCCTGGCCCCGGATGTCGCCGGGCGCGGTGTCCCTGGCGAACCGGTAGACCGGCCAGCCGGCGATGGTGACCTGGCAGGTGCCGTCGGCCCGCTCGACGTACCCGACGAGTTGCGGGTCGACGCCGTCCGGGTAGATCTGGCCGGGCGACGAGACGAGCACCGGGGGCCAGGTCTTGGCGCAGTCGCCCGCGCAGGTCGCCTTCGGCGGCTTCGCCGAGTCCTTGTCGAACCGGTAGAGCGTCATGCCCCGGCCGTCCGCGACGTAGGTGCCGATGTCGGCCTGGTTCGTGGCCCGCAACTGCACCACGGAGACACCCCGGCCGCGGTCCGGAGCACTCGGAACGGGAACGTCGGAGGGTCCGCTGAAGATCTGGACCCGCCGTTGGGTCTTCGCCACCGTCGGCTTCGGAACCGGGCTGACCTCGATCACCTGCGGGGTCGGCTCGGTGCTCGCGCTGGCCGATGCCGTCGGCGCGGGTACCGGGGGCGGCGCTGTCGCGGTGGCGCCCGCGCCCGTGGTGTCCCCGCACGCGGCCAATGCCGCCAGACCGATCGCCGCGATCGCGACCCGCGCTCTCTCCACCATGTTCGCTCTCCTCGTGCTCGGTGTGGACCGGGCTGCTGCACCGGTCCGGCACCCACACGGACGACCCCACGAAACGGTTCAGCGTCGCCAGCGGACCGGGCACGCGACGGAATCCACCGGGCCCTGAACCGGATGGCGCGCGCATCCGTGTGGGTGGCGGCATCGGCGCAAGACGGTCCACGAGGGGAACGCCTCGCCGAACCATCGACCCAGGACAAGGAAGGGCGACATGGCCACGTATCACATCGTCAGTGAGGACATCCAGGAGTCCGCGAGCTGGCTGCAGCAGAACATGCAGACCCTGCTGGACGGGATGACCCAGGCCAAGAGCAAGATCGACACTCTGATCCAGGGTGGTTACAACACCCCGGGCGCGCAGCAGCAGTTCGGGCCGTACTTCGAGGAGTACAAGGGCAGCGTCGACCAGACCCTGCACGGCATGGAGGGCATCAGCCAGTACCTCACGCAGGTCAGCGACGCCTTCTCCGAGACCGACACGCAGACCGCCGCCAGCCTCAGCCGCTGACGAACGAACGGTCGGGGCCGCGTGGTGCGCACTCACCACGCGGCCCCAGCCGTGTTCCCGACGGATCATCCGACCAGGAGATACGCGTGCGCCTGTTGCTCACCGTGACGGACCAGTCCACCCCTGCCACCGACTACCAGGTCGAGGCCGCCCTCGACTCCACAGTCGCGGAGCTCGCCGAGGTGCTGGCCCAGCGCCGTCCGGAACCCGGCGGCCGACCGCCGACGCTGTTCGTCGCCGGCGCTCCGCTAGATCCCGGGCTCACCCTCGCCGACGCGCCGCTGTGGCAGGGCAGCGTGCTCGAACTGGACCGCCCGGCACCCGTGTCGCCGCCGCGACCGCCGAGCCCGCTGGAGATCCGGGTCGTCAGCGGCCTGGGCGCCGGCAGCCTGTTCCCGCTCGACGTCGGTGAGCACGCCCTCGGCGTCACCGACGACGACCACGTACGTCTCAACGACGACCCGCTCGCTCCCGCGCTCGCGCGGGTTCTGGTGAGCGAGGACGGCGAGTGCCGGCTGCACCCGATCGGGCCCGGGTTGCTGCTCGACCGGGTGGAGGTCGAGGACGAGCCTGTCTGGGCGCCCGGCGCGCAACTCGCCGTGGGCTCGTCCCTGCTGGAGCTTCGTCGCCCTGTTCGGGACGAGGCCGCGCTCCAGATCTCGGAGGACCGCACCGGCCTCGACTACAACCGACCGCCACGACTGCTGCCCGCCGCGCGGACCACCCAGTTCACCCTCCCCGGGCCTCCGGCGCCGCCCGAGCGGCGGCCGCTCACGCTGATCACCGTGCTGGCGCCGGTCCTGCTCTCCGGCGCCGCGTTCGTCGTCACCCGCAACCCGCTCACATTGCTCTTCGCCATCCTGTCGCCGCTGGTGCTGGTCGCGGGCCAGATCGGCGCCCGCCGACAGGGCCGGGCCACGTACCGCTCACGGCTCGCCGAGTACGAGAAGAAGAAGGCGCGCATCAGCGGCGAGGCGCAGGAGGCGCTGACCACCGAACGGCTGGCCCGCCGGAACAACTTCCCCGACCCGGCGTCGCTGGCGCTGATCGCCGTCGGGCCGCAGCGTCGGCTCTGGGAGCGACGCCGCACCGACCCCGACTTCCTCGAGCTGCGGGTCGGCAGCGCGGACCTGCCGTCCGAGGTGGTGCTGCGGGACCTGAGCCAGGACGAGAACCGGCGCGAGGTCCGATGGCTCGCCCTCGACGTGCCGGCGACCGTGCCGGTACGCAAGCACGGCGTCGTGGGAGTGGCCGGGGGCGCCATCGCGCGCACGACGGCCCGGTGGATGCTGACCCAGGCCGGTGCCCTGCACAGCCCGGAGGACCTGCAGATCTACCTGCTCTGCGGCGCCGACGACGAGCAGGGCTGGGCGTGGGCCGGCTGGCTGCCCCACCTGCGGCCCCGCGACGGTCAGGACACCCTCGCCACCGTCGGCACCGACACCCCGACACTGGCCCGCCGGGTCGGCGAACTGGTGACGATCATCTCGGCCCGCTCCGGCGAGCGGGCCGACGGGGCGTTTCGCGACATCCTCGTGGTGCTCGACGGGGCACGGAAGCTGCGGTCCCTGCCCGGCGTCACGCAGATCCTGCGGGAGGGACCGTCGGTCGGCGTGTACGCCATCTGCGTGGACGCCGAGGAGCGGCTGCTGCCCGAGGAGTGCCAGGCGGTCATCGCCCAGCAGCCCGACGGATCACTGCTGGTGACGCAGACCCTCGCCGCGCCGATCGACGACATCCACCCGGACGTCGTCTCGGCCGAGTGGCTGAGTCGGGTGGCGCGGGCGCTGGCTCCGTTGCGGGACATCGGTGGCGCCGACGAGGAGAGCGCCCTGCCCGGCGCGAGCCGGCTGCTCGACGTACTCGGAATGGAACCGCCGGAGCCGGACGCCGTGACGGCGCGGTGGACCTCCGGCGGGCGGACCACCGAGGCCGTGCTCGGGGTGTCGCTGGACGGGCCGTTCGCCCTCGACCTGAAACGCGACGGACCGCACGGTCTGGTCGCCGGCACCACAGGCTCCGGCAAGTCGGAGCTGCTGCAGACTCTCGTCGCCTCACTCGCCGTCGCCAACCGACCGGACGCGATGACGTTCGTCCTTGTCGACTACAAGGGTGGCAGCGCCTTCAAGGACTGCGTCCTCCTGCCACACACGGTCGGCATGGTGACCGACCTGGACACCCACCTGGTGAGTCGGGCGCTGACCTCCCTCTCGGCGGAGCTGCGGCGACGCGAGCACATCCTCGCCGAGGCCGGGGCGAAGGACATCGACGACTACGTCGAACTCCTGCGTCGTGAGCCGTCGCGCATCCCGATGCCGCGGCTGCTCATCGTGATCGACGAGTTCGCGTCGATGGTTCGTGATCTGCCCGACTTCGTGACCGGTCTGGTCAACATCGCGCAGCGGGGCCGGTCGCTCGGCATCCACCTGGTGCTCGCGACCCAGCGGCCGGGTGGCGTGGTGTCGCCGGAGATCCGGGCCAACACCAACCTACGCATCGCCCTGCGGGTCACCGACAGCAGCGAGAGCCAGGACGTGTTGAACGCCCCGGACGCGGCCTCGATCTCGAAGTCGACGCCCGGCCGCGCCTTCGTCCGTCTCGCCCAGTCGTCGCTGGTGCCGTTCCAGGCGGGACGGGTCGGCGGGTTCCGCCCCGGCGCGCGCACCACCGCCCGGCCGGCGCCGTGGCTGGCGCCGCTCTCCTGGCCGGATCTCGGCCGCCCGGCGCCTCGCCGTCGCAGCGGCGAGGCGGAACCGTCCGCCGAACTGACCGACCTCGCGGTGCTCGTGGCGGCGATCAGGGATGCCAGTGAACGGCTCGCCATTCCGGCGCAGCACAGCCCCTGGCTGCCCGCGCTGCCGGCGAAGCTGTCCGTGGACGCGCTGCCGCCGGCCCGCGCCGGCGACTACCACCTCCCGGCGGTCGCGTACGGGCTGGTGGACCTTCCCGCGCAGCAGGACCAGGTGCCCTTGGCGCTGGACCTCGGGACGCTCGGGCACCTGCACATCGTCGGCTCCTCGCGCAGCGGCCGATCGCAGACGCTGCGAACCATCAGCGGCGCACTCGCCCGCGTCCACTCGGCGGCGGACGTCCACCTCTACGGGGTGGACTGCGGCAACGGGGCACTGCTCGCCCTCAACGGCCTGCCGCACTGCGGGGCGGTGGTGCAGCGCACCGAGGCGGAACGGCTCGGTCGGCTGTTCGCCCGCCTCGTCGCGGAGCTGGGCCGACGGCAGCAACTGCTCGCCGCCAGCGGCTCGGCGAGCATGGTGGAGTACCGGACCGCTGTGGCCGAGGGCGAGCGACCGCCACACATCCTGCTGCTCGTGGATCGCTTCGAGGTCTTCGACAAGACCTTCGCCGACTACGACAACGGCACGATCATGGCCGGTCTGCTGACGCTGCTGCGGGAGGGCGCCGGGGCGGGCATCCACGTGGTGCTCGCGGGCGACCGGGCAATGTTCTCCAGCCGTATCTCGTCCACCACCGACGACAAGCTGGTGCTGCGGCTGACCGAACGCGGCGACTACAGCATGGTCGGCATCAACCACCGGCAACTGCCGGACGAGATCGAGGCGGGCCGGGCGATCCGGACGTCCGACGGCGCCGAGGCGCAGATCGCGCTGCTCGGCGACGATGTGTCCGGTCAGGGTCAGGCGCGCGTCCTCGTCGAGATCGCCGAGGCGGCCCGGCAGCGGGACAGGGACCTCGTGGCCGCCGGTCGCCCGTTCCGGATCGACGTGCTGCCGGACGAGCTGACCCTGGCGGACACCGAGGCGCTCTCCCAGCCCGTTGGGCCACTGTGGACGATGGTGGGGGTCGGTGGCGACGAACTCGCCGCGCTCGGGCCGGATCTGTCCGTCATTCCGAGCCTGGTGCTGGCCGGGCCGCCGCGCTCGGGTCGCAGCACCGCGCTGCTGACGATGGTCGCGGACCTGCTGCGCAGGGGGACGCCTGTGGTCGTGGCGGCACCCCGCAGATCACCACTGCGCGAACTGGCCGGCCTGCCGGGGGTGCTCGACCTGGTGGCGAGCGAGAACCTCACCTCCGCCGGACTGGCGGCGGCGCTCAAGGACCGGAACGGGCCGGCAGTGGTCGTGCTGGACGACGCCGAGTTGCTGCTCAAGTGCGATGCGGGAAGCGACCTCGGGGAGATCGCGCGGGCCGGCACCGAGCGGGGCCTCGGGCTGATCATGGCTGGCACCATCGACGGACTGTCCGGCGGCTTCGGCGGCTGGCACGTCGACGCCCGACGCAACCGGCAGGGTGCGCTGCTCAGCCCTCAGGGCCTCGGCGACGGAGAGCTCATCGGCGCCAAGCTGAGCCGTGGCCAGCTCGGCGTGGGACGTCTGGGCCGGGCGTTGCTGCACCTGGGCGACGGCACCGTCCGCCTGGTGCAGGTGCCTCGGACCGATCCGGCAGCGCTTCGGGCGTTGGTGACGCCCGACGTGGCCGAGCCGCGGGCCGCGGCGGCCCAGGAGTGAGGTAGGCGGGCCGTAGCGGAAACGGTCAGGGGGACACCGGATCGCGGTGTCCCCCTGACCTGTCTCGCCGGGTCACGCGTCCGCCGAGGACTCCCCCGTGGACTCCGCGCGGGCGGTCAGCGCCGGAAGCTCGTCGTCCCAGGTGAACGTCAGCGTCTCGGTGATCGTGCCGAAGAGTTCGAAGATCTCCTCGGCCTCCGCGAGGTTCGGGCTCGATCCGGTGACCACCACGACGTCCGCCGAGCCCGGCATCGGCACGACCGTGTGCATCACCGCGCACCGCATCGTCGCGCCGTCCTGGGCGACGTTCTGGATGCCGTACACCCGGCCGACCGTGCCGATCCCGGGAATCACCGCGGTGGTCACCCGCCGCCAGGTCCCGTCGGCGCGGGCGGGCTGCCCCACCGCTGTCAGCGCGCCGAGGATGTCGCCGTTGGCCGGCGGAGTGGCCACCGCGACGAGCACCGTCGCGGTGAGCGGACCGTCCTCGTACAGCTGGAAGACGCCGGCCGCGTGGACCGCGCCCGAGCGCCGGGCCTCGCGCACCGACCGGCGCACCTGCTCGGCGTACCGGCCCGCCTGGTCCGCGGTGAAGCCTCCGGCCAGGGCGTGCCCCCGGGCCTCGTCGCCCAGTCGGTTCTCACTCGCCTCGTCGGCCGTCGAGAAATCGACCCAGGCCTCGGGAGTACGCAGCTCGAACCCGGTAGGGGTCGGAGCGGGAGCGTGGGTGTCCGTCGCGCTCACGCTGCCGCCCCCTCAGCCGGCGCCGTCAACGCGTCGACCGTCTGCGTGTCGGTCTCCCGGAAGGCGTCGGCGACCGCCTTGGCGGCGTCGCGTACCCCTTCGAGGTCCTTGGCCACGACGTGCCGGCCGTCGCCCCACCGCTTCTCGAAACTGTGGGCGGCATCCTCCAGGTTGCGCTGCCCGAGCGTGTCGACCACCGAGCCCATCGACCGGACCGCCGTGCCGTCCATCAGCTCCTTCGTGCGGCGCAACAGCTCGTGGACGCGCTCCAGCTCCGCGCCGGGAACGTGGATCACGCTCATCGCGCCCACTCCCCCGCCGGCCTGCCATTCCGTTCGCTCATCTCCGCACCCTCCAGACCGTCACGGCAACTGCGCCGTACACGGATCGGCGGCCGGTGCGGTTCAGCCGGTGAACCGATCTCCCGCCGGCTACGTGTGCGACTCGGCTCCCGGCGGATGGCTCGGGCGCCGGCCTGACGATGCGATGGGGAGGTTCGTCATGACGCGTCCGGGCGACGCCGAGTGGTCCGTGTTGCAGCTCGACTCAGATCCCGTGCCGGGTGATCCCGAGTCCTTCGAGGAGATCACAAGGGCGTACCAGGAGCTGGCCAGAACCACCCAGGAGGCGCACGACCTGCTCGCGTCCGGAAGTCAGATCGATGTCGGCCAGGGCAAGGCGATGGACGCCTTCCGGGATCTGATCGGCAAGCTGCCCGGCCGGCTGGACGGGATGGCGAACTCCTACGCCAGCGCGGCTGACGCGTACCTCCGTTATCTGCCGTCGCTTGAGGAGGCGCAGACGATGTCGCTGCGCGCCCTCGACCAGGCCCGCCAGGCGGCCGGGGACCAGAGCGCCGCCCAGGCGGCGGTCGCGTCCGCGGTGTCCGCGCTCGTCGCGCTGAACGCCGACACCGCGACCACCCCGGACGCGAAGGACCAGGTCACCGACGACGCCGACGCCGCCCGGAGCCGGGCCGCCGACGCCCGACAGTCGCTGGACGGGGCGAAGGCGTTGCTCGGCCAGGCGACCGCCCTGCGCGACCAGGCCGCGCGGACCGCCGCCGAGACGCTGCGCCAGTTGGCGAAGGACGCGCCGCAACGGTCCCTCTGGGACAAGATCGCCGAGGCGTTCCACGCGTTCGTCGACTTCCTCCGGAGCACGGTGATCGAGTGGATCACCACGGTCCTGGACGTGCTCTCGGTGGTCGCGTCGTTCATCTTCCCGCCCCTGGGTTCGGCGATCGGTTTCCTGTCCGGCGCCATCGACCTCGCCTCGGCCGCGGTCGGCGGTGACCCGGCCGAGATCGCCCTCGCCGCCGGTGGGCTGGCGCTCGGCCTGGTCCCCGGCGGTCGACTCGTCAGCCGGGTCATCAAGATCGCCAGCAAGCTCGGCAAGGTACGCCCCGGCAAGATTGCCGACGGCATCAAGGACAGCACCAGGGAGGTCACCGGAGGCGCCGCCGCCGCACCGGGTCGCGGCATCGACGCGAAGGTCACCGAGGTCGGCATCGGCAAGGCCATCAAGGGTGTGTTCAACCGGATCGACGACAAGTTGTTCGACCTACGGTTCGCCCGGGATCTCAAGAACGCCCGGAAGAAGCAGGCGAACGATCCGACACTCATCCTCGGCCAGAACAGCAAGGGGCACCTGAAGACGTTCCACGCCTCGGACGTCGAATCCACCCCGCTGGTGGACAACAACGGGAAACAGATCGGTGTGCTCTTCCCGAGCAGGGCCACCGACAACGACAGCTTCACGAGCTGGGCCCGGACCGACGCCAACCTCGCCTTCGGCAGGAACATCGGCGGGACGATCGCCGAACCCGGGACCAAGGCGATCCGACGCCTGCCCGGGAAGGAGACCAACTTCGCGAACAACAAGTTCGACATCGCGCCCTGGGCCCGACTCAAGAGCGAGCCCACCCTGGTCATCGCGCACGGCAACCCGAACGGCGCCGCGGTGCGGCTGAAGAACGGCGCCGTGCTGCACGTTTCGGGCAGGCAGTTCGCGAAGGTCCTGCATCACAACGAGATCTTCAAGGCCAGCAACTCCGCCTCGGACCCGGGGAAATCGATCGCCATGATCTCCTGCAACTTCGGCAACACCGCGGGCACCGGGGGGCAGGACTTCGCCAACGCCATGCGCGATCTCGGCAGCCAGCGGCGGATCTTCGCGGCGAACGAGACGGTGGTGACCACCGAGGGCGTGGACGTGGACGGGCTGTTGACCGCCAAGGGCGGAAACATCGCGACGTTGGCGGTGGAGAACGGCGGCAAATTCAGACGCATCAATCCGAACACCGAGGGGGCGAGTTCATGAACGAGCAGGACGAGGGCGTACGCCAGCGGAACTGGATGCTGTTGACGGACGCGGGGTGGACCGAGCCCGCCGACGAGGACGCGGACACGGCGCAGGTGCCACCGGTGGAGGCCATCGTCGGTGGCTGGCCGGTGGAGCCGGACGGCGCCGTCGGCCGGTTCACGCCCAACCCCCTGTACGAGCCGGAGGATCCGGACGCGCCCACGAGTCCGGTGGACGCCGCGGCGAGGCTTGTCGCCACCGGTCGCGCCGGTGTCGACGCGGTGCTCCTGGCGCTGCGGGACAGCCTGGTGGACGTCGCACTGGACAGCGTGGGTGACGTCATCGTGGCGCCGGCGCCGGACGGCATCCCCTGTGTGCTCGTCGCGACCGGCGCCGCGGACCAGGCCCGGGTGGACGCGGCCGGCTGGCGGCAGGTCGACCTGGACGAGTTGCTGACGCTGCTGCCGGACGGCGTCGACGTGCTGCTGAATCCGGGCGGGCACCGTGCCATGCGCCTGTTCGCCGACGCGCTGCGGGACGTCGTCGTCAAGAGCGACCCGCGGGGCGGCGAAGCGTCGCCGTCGACCCGGTAACGCCGCCTCGCGCTGGGCTCGGACGTGTCGTCCGAGCCCAGCGGGGCGGGCCGCCGAGAACACAATGGCGGCCGTCAACATCTCGATTCGGCCACGACGTGGGTCAACAGACAAATCCTCTGTAGATCAACAAGCGCGGAGATCGGCACGTGCATCCTGAGGACCCGTGGGCATTCGGCGACAACGCCGGCGACGCAAGGGTCAGCAAAGGGTGGTAGTTATGGCGGGATCGGGACCTGTTCGTCGGCGCGAGGTGGCAGGCGAGGCACTGGTCCGGTCCATATTCGAGGAGCACGGACGCGCGATGCTCGCTTACGCGACACAGCTGACCCGGGACCGCGCGGCCGCGGAGGACGTCGTCCAGGAGGCGCTGGTGCGCGCCTGGCGTCACCCCGACAGCCTGGTCAACGGCAAGGGCTCGGTGCGCGGCTGGCTGTTGACTGTCGTCCGCAACATCGTGACCGACACCGTACGAGCCCGCAACGCGCGGCCGCCCGAGGTGCCGGAGGGTCCGACGGAGACGGCTGTCGAACGTGACCACGCCGACCAGGTGGTGACCTCGATCGTGGTGACGGACGCGCTCAGTCGCCTGTCCCCGGAACACCGTCAGGTGCTTGAGCAGGTATATCTACGCGGGAGTACAGTCGCGGAAGCCGCCCAGGCACTCGGGATCCCGCCGGGCACCGTGAAGTCACGCTCCTACTACGCACTCCGGGCACTCCGCGATCTCGCCGAGCGTCCCGCCGGGGTGGAACGGCCTGCCTCATGACATCCGACAGCTCATCGCCGCACGCAGATCAGCTGGACATCGGTGGCTACCTGCTGGGGGCACTCGACCCGGAGGCGACCCGCCGAGCCGAGGAGCACCTGGCGGGTTGCGCCCAGTGCCGGGCCGAGGTCGAGTCGCTGCGGACGTGGGCGGACGCGCTCGAGAACGTACCCGACGTGATGCTGCTCGACGGCCCGCCGGAGGACGGCGATCTCCTGTGGCAGCGCACCCTGCGACAGATCCGCGGCGAGGCCGGCGACCAGCGGCGCCGCCGGCACGCGCTGACCGGTGTCGCGGCGGCGGTCGTCGCCTCCGCGGTCCTCGGCGGTGTGGTCCTCGGTCCCGCGAACGACCCGGCGAAGGACGCGACCGCACAGCCGGAGCCGGCGTCCCCGAGCAGCGCGGCCGACCGTCCGGCCCGTTCCACAAGCGCCTCCGACCCGGGCACCGGGGCTCGCCTGGCCGTGGCCGTGCAGCCGGCCACCGGCTGGGTACGCGTCCGCGCCACGGTTTCCGGCATTCCGCAGGGTCGACGCTGCCGCCTGCTGATCGTCGGCAGGGACGGCGGCACGGTGCTGGCGGGCAGCTGGCTGGTGTCGGAGCGCGGGGCCGCCGAGGGCGTCACCCTCGACGGCAGCGCCCTGATCGACGTGGCCGAGATCGACAGCGTCCGGGTGGAGACCACCGACGGCATGGCGTACGTCAGCGCGACGTTCTAGCGACGGCCGCCCGCCACACCGGTCCGGCGGGCGAGCGGACAGCCGAACGCCGACGAACGCGGCCCCGGGCCGCGTTTTCGTTGGGCCCGGCGGCCAGCGGACAGCGGCGCGCCGGCCCAGCCAGTGGCTGAGCCGGCGCGAGGCGTGCCGTCCCGGGTCAGCCCAGGCGGACCGAGACGACCGCGTTGTCGAAGTCGACAGTTCCCAGGTCCGCGACATCCCCGTTGATCACCTTCGAGCGGCCGGTGCAGTCCGGGCCGGCCCAGAGCTTGAGCGAGCCGGGTGCCGCCACGGACGACGAGACGCCCGGCCGGCTCAGGTTCCGACAGCCGGTGCCGGCGACGCCCTGCGAGCCGGCGCCGTCGCCGAAGTCGGGGTCGTCGAAGAGGACCGCGCTGGTGGCCGGCGGCGCGGGCGAGGCGTCCGGCGCGGACTGCTCGCCACCGGACACGCCGGCCTTCCCGCCGGTCGCGGTCACGCCGAACCAGGTGTTCCCGACGCCCTGGCCGTTGGTGTCACCCGGCTTGGTGTCCTTGGCGAACCGGTAGACCGGCCAACCGCCGATGGTGACCTGCCGACTGCCGTCCGGGCGCGGGATCGTACCGACGTCGGCCGCCTTGACCCCCGCGACGAAGATCTTGCCGGCGGACGCGACGGTGACAGGCGGCCAGGTGGTGGCGCAGTCGCCGGCACAGTTCGAGACCGGCGGCTTGTTGCTGTCCTTGTCGAAGCGGTAGAGGGTCAGTCCGGCGCCGTTGACCACCACCGGGTCGAGCTTGCCCGCCCTACCCGCCGTCACCTGGACCCACCGTTGTGCGGATTCGCGGGCGTCTCCGGTGGCGACCCCACCGTTGGGCGTCGCCCAGTCACCGGTGCCGGCCGCCGCGTTGTTGGACTTCGCGGTGCCGGACAGGAGGGCGACGCCGGCCCCGCCCGTCGGGGACGCCGCCGGGCTGCCGCTCAGGTCGGCGGCCCGGGCCGGACCTGGCGGCACCTGGCTCGAGCCGCACGCCGTGAGCGTCGCCGCGCCGACGGCCAGCACGGCGATGAGGGGAGTCACGTGGTTGCGCATCATCGGGATTCTCCAGCGATCACCCGGCTCCCAGGAGGTCCGGAAGCCGTTCGCCACTCACACGGAGCAGGTCCGCGATCGGTTCAGGCTCGGTGTCGCCGCCGTCGTCGCACATGGGCTCAGGTGGCCTGCAAGGCGACCTTCAGCCAGCCGGGGCTGCGCAGATCGAACTCGCGGTACGCCCCGATCGCGTCCGTGAGCGGCTCGTGCTCGGTCACGACGTCCTCCGGACGGACCTGACCGGACGCGACCATGGCCACCAGCTTGGGGATGTACCTGGGATGGTTGCCGTTGCCGGCGCGGACGGTCAGGTTGCGCGCCATGGTGGTGCCGATCGGGAAGTACCTGTCGGTGGGCGGGTAGACCCCGACGATCCCGAGCGTGCCCACCTTCGCGAGGCTCTCGACCGCCCAGGTCTGCGCCTGGCTCGGCGCGTCACCAGGCTTCCAGTGCCCATCCTGGCCCTGGCTGTCGAGATTCGGGGAGATCTTGCGCTGATCCTCGGCGTTGCGCTCGTCGTCCCGACCGGCGGCGGGCCCGGACTTCGGGCTCTCGCTGTCCACTCCGACGGCGTCGATGGCGCAGTCGGCTCCGATCCCGTTGGTCAACTCCATGATCGCCTCGACCGGATCGACCTCGTTGAAGTTGATCACCTCGGCCCCCCGGCGACGGGCGTGTTCCAGCCGGTCCGCGTGCCCGTCGATAGCGATCACCCGGGACGCGCCGCGCTGGTACGCAGAGAGAATGGCGAACTGACCCACCGGGCCACAACCCCAGACGGTGGCGATCTTGCCGTCACTGGCGTCCGCGAGCACCGCCCCGAAGTAGCCGGTCGGATAGATGTCGGACAGCGTGATGGCCTGCGCCTCGGTGACGTTCTCCGGAAGGGGGATCAGGTTGGTGTGCGCGAAGGGGACCCGGGCGTACTCGGCCTGCAAGCCGTTGAACGGGCCCTGCGCCTCGGGTGAGCCGAACGAGGCGGTGCCGGAGCGCGGCCCGTACGGGTTGGCGTTGTCGCACTGCGCGAAGAGGCCCCGGCGGCAGTAGCCGCAGGATCCGCAGCCCAGCACCGCCGAGATCACCACCCGGTCGCCCGGCTTGAAGCTGTGGATCTGCGCGCCCACCTCCTCGACCACCCCGACGCCCTCATGGCCGAGCACCTTCCCCGGCTTCATCCCGGACATCGTGCCGCGTACGAAGTGCAGGTCGGTGCCGCAGATCGCCGCCGTGGTGATCCGGACGATCGCGTCCGTGGGCTGTTCGATGCGGGGCTCCGGCACATCGTCGACTCGAATGTCGCCGATGCCGTGATAGACGACAGCCTTCATGTGCACTCCCATCCGGACCGATCCCGGGGCGCTGTGGGCCTCGTACGAGAACTCGGGCTTCCCCGACCCCGGCACGGCAAACCCGCCCCGAAAAGCGAGCGGACCGCCGCGTGGCCAACTCCGGCGCGTGACAACGCGTCCGTCAATCACCCCTGTAACCGGTCCGGTCACCCGAGTTTCGCGGCGAGCCGGGTGACCGAGGCGCGCATGCCGTCGGTGCCGCCGTCCTGCAATTCGCGTAGCACCGCACGAGCCCGCTCGAACGCCCGCTGCGCCCCGGGCTCATCGTCGGCGGCGAGGAGAACATCGGCCATCTGCCGCAACGCCTCGAACTGCGACGGCCGGTCCCCGACGCGTCGCGCCGCGTCGGCCGCCAGCTCCAGTTGCGCGACCGCCTCGCCGACACGTCCGGTCACGGCCAGGTTGTCCGCGATCGCGCTGCGGATCTCGCTCTCCTCGTGGGCGCGTCCGCTCCGCCGGTTGAGTTCAAGGGCCTCGCGCAGCGCCTGGGCCGACTCCTCGACCTGCCCCAGGGCGGTGAGCGACTTTCCGCTGAACAACAGGCTGGACACCTCGCCCCGACGGTTGTCGAGGAGGCGGAACAGAGACAGCGCCCGCACGCTGTGGTCGAGGGCGCGGTCGTGCCGCTTGAGCGCGCTGAACGCCTGATGACAGTTGTTGTGCACCAGCGCCTGTTCCAGCCGCAGACCCCGGTCCCGGTAGATCCGCGCGGCCTCGTCGAGCAGGCCGAGCGCCTCGTCGTGGGCCCCGAAGAAATGCCGAGCGCCGGCCAGGCTGCGCAGGACATGCGCCTCCCCGACGGCATCGTGGCGCTCCCGTGCCGCGCGCAGCGCAACCCGCATGACGTCTTCCCAGTCCTGGAAGCGGCCGGCCCACTGGAGATACTGCTGCATCGTGAGGGCGAGCTGCCACGGCACGATGCCGTACCCGACGTCGGCGGCCAGACGCACCGCCTCCTTGAGCACCTCCCGGTGGCGCCCGAACCACGCGATGGCTTCGTCGTACGTGGCCGACCGCTCGGCGACCACACCGGGCAGCGGCGCTGGTGGCGCGATGGGCGGCCGGTTCGGGTCCAGGACCACCTGCGCCTGGAAACTGCTGTGCAGGTAGTGCTGCAACAGGCGGCTGACCGCCGCCTGTCGTTCGGCCGCCGGCTCCTCGGCCTGGAAAAGCTCCTGGGCGTACGCCTTGACGAGCACGTGCGACGTGAGTCGCCCGTCGTCGTGCTCGGTAACCAGGGCCGCCTCGATGAGCTCGGCAAGCTCCGCGCGCGTGCGGTCGGGGTCGCGGTCGTCGAGGCTCACGCAGACCTCGGCCGTGACACCCGTCAGCGGGGCCACCGACAGGAGCCGGAACAGCCGGGCGGCACCGGGGGTGAGCTGCCGGTAGGACCACGAGAAGGCGGTACGCGGATCGTTCAGGCCACGGCCACCCGGGAACGCCTCGAGCCGACGAGCGCCGTCGCGCAGCTCGGCGGCGATCGTGGCGAGTGACAATCGCGGGCGGGCGGCGATCCGGGCCGCCAGGATGGCCAGTGCCAGCGGGAGCCGGCCGCACAGTTCGATGATCTCGTCGGCGGTCTCACACGCGACGCCTCCGGTCGACCGGTTCGGCAGGCCGGTGAACCGGCGTTCGACAAGCCGACGGGCCGTCGGGAGGTCGGGCACGTCGACCCGGAGCAGGTGGGCGCCGTCGAACGCGGCGAGGCCGACGAGCGCGCGCCGACCGGTGATGAGCACGAGACTCTGCGCCGAGTTCGGCAGCAGCGGGCGCACCTGGGCAGCGTCGCGGGCGTTGTCCAGCAGGAACAGGATGCGCTTACCGGCCGTCAGGCTGCGGTACATCCCGACTCGCGCGTCGAACGTCTCGGGGACGTCGGCGGCGGGCACGCCCACCATGTGCAGGAGCGAGCGCACGGCCCGGTCGGCCGACACGCCCTCGTCCTCGCCGAGGTGACCCTGAAGATCGAGGTAGAGCTGCCCGTCGGTGAACTCTTCGGCCACTCGGTGCGCGAAGTGCGCGGCGAGTGTCGACTTGCCCACCCCGCCCATGCCGTCCATCGCGACCACCAGCGGGCTGGTCCGTCCGGAGGCGCGCATCCCCGTGGTGAGGTCACGCAGGATCAGCAGTTCCGATTCGCGGCCCACGAACAGGGGTGGGTCCGGCGGGAGCTGCGCCGGGCGTATCAGCGGGACCGGCCGGGACACCACGGGGGCCACGTCCGCGGCGGGTGGCAGCACCGTCTGGGTGAGGGCTCGCCGCTGGGCGTCCTGGAGCTGGTAGCCGGGGTCGATGCCGAGTTCCTCGTCGAGGCGTGTCCGGATCGCGCCGTAGACCGCCAACGCCTCGGCCTGCTGGCCCGCCGCGGCGAGAGTCGTCACGAGGCTCGCGTGGACCGGTTCGTTGAGCCGGCTCATTTCCGCCGCGAGCCGCAGTGGGGCGAGCACCCGGGCGGGTTGCCGCACGCGTACGGCCACCGCGGCGGCCGCCACGGCGGCGTCGAAGAACTCGCCGTCGATGCCCGCGAGGACCGCCGCCGCCGCGGCACTGTCGACCAGGTCGTCCCCGGCCGAGCCGTGGCACCGTCGCAGGGCGGCGAGGTAGTGATCGAGGGCGTCGAGCGGGCTGTCCTGTCCCAGACTGGTCCGCGCCGCCGCCACGTCGCGGCGAAACGCGACGAGGTCGAGCGTCTCCGGCCCGGCCGCGAAGAGATATCCGTTGCCGTGCCGGAGGAGGTAGGAACCGGCGGCGCGTGCCGGCAGATCAGGTTCGAGCAGGCGGCGTAGCGCGGCGACGTACTTGTGGATCACGTTCACCGCGCTGGCCGGCGCCTGCGGGCCCCACAGCAGATCCAGCAGATCGCTGGTGCTGGTGGGTCGTCCCTCCCGAGCCAGGAGAACCGCCAGCAGACGGCGTTGCTGCCGCGGGCCCGTGGCGACCTCGTTCTCGCCGTGCCAAAGACGTAGCGGCCCCATGACCTGCAGGCGTGGTCCACCCGGGGACGATGGTTCCCCCGCCCGACCGGGGCGGGCGTCGCTCTTCGCCACGATCACGCCACGGCCCCGTCGCGCACCCGTTGGCGCAGGCCCAGTTGACAGTTACTGAATCCATAGTTCTTCCGTGCGGCGTGGAAGAGGGGCGAGTGCCGGGACCGGCAGAACCGACGTCGGGGCTGAACACGGCACATTTCGACCGGTTCGGCGATGCCATGGTCCGGCCCTGTCTCGATACGCATGCTCAGCAGACGCGACCACCGGGACGAAAGTTCGATCCGCCGAAGAAAGTTTTCACCGCGTGCGAGCTAGCGTTCCGGCATGCTCCTCTTGACCTCGGGATCCGTGTCCGCCAGCGACACGGCGCAGCTGGTCCGGGGCGCCCAGCAGGGCGATCCGCGCAGCTTCGCGTTGCTGTTCGACAGTCACTACGCCGGCATGCTCGCGGTGGCGCACCACATTCTGGGTGCCGGGCCCGACGCCCAGGACGCCTGTCAGGACGCGGCCATCGCGGCGTTCGGCCGGATCGGTGAACTGCGTGACCCCCGCGCCGTACGGCCGTGGCTGCACGCCATCGTGCGCAACAACTGCCGGACGTTGCTCCGCTCACGCGTACCCGTCCCGGTCGGAGTGGCAGGTGAGAACCTGCTCGCCTCGGGGCTCGACGACCCGGCCGCCCGGATCGAGCGCAGCGCCACGCGGGACTGGGTCTGGTACGGGCTGCAACAGTTGTCGCCGGCCGCGCAGACGGTGGCGTTGCTGCGCTACTTCACCGAGAACAACTCGTACGAGCAGATCGCGGAATTGTGCGGGACCCCAGTCGGTACCGTCCGCAGCCGCCTCAGTGAGGCGCGTCGGCAGTTGGCCGAGATCCTTCCCCGCGTACGCGACGAGCGGCACGACGGGACCGGGGCTCTGCGCGCCGAGCGGCGCGAGGAGGCGGCGACGATCCTGTCGGCGGTGGCCGACGGCGTCTCACCGACAAAGGTGACCGCGCGCTGGGCCGAGGACATGGTCTTCTGGTGGCCGGACGGCACCCGGACGATCGGTCGAGAAGCACTCTTCGCGGTCATTCGGCAGGACAACGAATCCGGCGTCAGTCACCAGATCACCGGAGTGCTGGCCGGCTCCGGCATCACGATCTGGGAGAACGTCTTCATCAACCCGCCGGAGGATCCGTTCCACTGCCCGCCCGGCGCGACCTGGCTGCTGCGGGAGAAAGACGGCCTGGTGCGCGAGGTGCGCCTTTTGCACACCCCGCGTCCGGCCCGGCCGGAGACTTTCTTCGCGCCGAATCGAACTTCCGGCTGCCCAGCGCTGTCCTGAGAGTATGAAGACCTACTCCATCCACGACCTGGAACCGCAACTCGCCGCCAACCGCCGGTACTGGTGCGGCTGGGCGGGCGCCGACCCCGACACCGACCTGCCGATCTATCGCACCGACGTTCCCCACCCGCTGCTCAACGCGGTCCTCCGCGTTCGTGACCGGCCGCTCGACGAAGCGATCACGGAGGCGAGGAAGCACCTGACCGGCTCGCACTGGGGCTGGTGGGTGGGCGCGGACAGCGATGAGGGCACCGCCGAGGGCCTGCTCGAGCGCGGCGCGGAGCAGATCGTCGAGATGCCCATCATGGCCGTGGACGTGACCACCGTGGCCGAGGTCGAGGCGCCTACCGGTCTGCAGATCGGGCTCGCCGTCGACCCGTCCGAGCTGCGGGAGTACGTCGAGGCGTACGCCGGGCCGCTCGGCATCCCCGGCGACCGCGGACTCGTCGTCGACCGGGAGCTGAACTTCGCCTACCCGGACGTGCTCCGCCTCGCGGGCACGATCGACGGCCGCATCGTCGGCACGTGCACCCTGTCGCTCGGCACCGACATCGGCGCCCTGTACTGCATTGCCACCGACCCCGACTTCCGTCGGCGCGGCATCGCGACCGCGCTCACCCTTGAGGCGCTGCGCCTCACCCGCGAGTCCGGGCGGCGGATCGTCACGCTCCAGGCGAGCAGCGAGGGCGAGCCGGTGTATCGGCAGATCGGCTTCGAGACCGTCGCCCGCTATCGCCTCTACCAACTCCCGGAGTGAGTCTTCCCGGCGCTGCCGCTCGGGTCCATCAGGACCGGGCGGCAGCGCCACCAGCCGGCAAGTACTTGCTCCTATGGAAAGTGAGTGTTAACTTTCCATAGGAGCAAGTACTTTCCATAGCCTCTAGGAGTCGCCTGATGAGCACCACCCCAACGCCCGAAGAGGCGCGCGAGGCCCTGCGGGACGTCGACCGACGCCGAGGCCAGACGGCAGCGGCGGCCGGCCGGTCCCGATGGACGTGGCTCGCAGCCGGTGTCTTCGTCGTGGCCTTCGGAGCCCTCGCCGACAGCTATCCGGATTTCCTGCGCACGTACGGCCTCACCATCGTCGTCTTCCTGCTGCTCCTCTCCATGGCGGGCAACACCCGGTGGGGTGCAGCCCTGCTGCGCCGGCCGGTGCGCCCCCGCATCTCCCCCGCCCCGGCGGCCCTGCTGTGGTCGGCGCTGGTGCTGGCCCTGCTGATCGGCGGCACTGCGCTCGCCACCGCGCTGGACGTCCCGCACGTCTGGCTGTGGATCGGCCTGTTCATCGGTGTCCTGCTGGCCGCCGCGGGCCCGTGGTGGCAGCACCGCGTACTCACCCGCGTGGTCTGACCCGTGGCCGACCCGAAGCTGGACCCGGCCCTGCTCGATCCCACCCGGCTGGCGATACTGGCGCTGCTGGCGGGGAGCGAGTGGGCCGAATTCGCGTTCGTCCGCGACGCCGTGGAGCTCAGCGACTCCGCCCTGTCCAAGCGGATCTCGACGTTGAGCGACGGCGGGTACGTCGAGGTCCGCAAGGGCTACGTGGGCAAACGCCCGCGGACCTGGATCAACCTCTCCACTGCCGGTCGGGCTGCCCTGAGCGCCCATGTCGCCGCCCTGCGTGACATCGCCGCCCGCGTGGACGGCTCGGACTGAAGGGCCGTCCGCCGGCCGACGGTCAGCGGGTGTCGTTGTCGCGGCGCTGGGCCATGTGGACCTGTTCGAGGTCGAGGCCGTCCTGGACGCGGCGGAGCACCTCGTCGTCGATCTCACCCTCGTCGCGCATCCGGACGACCGTGTCGTGGCGGTGGTCGATGACCGCCAGGTGGAGATCGGCGTACTGCTGCTCGTAGTCGGCCGCGGCCTCGTCCGGCCCGGAGGTGGCGTCGCTGTCGCGCAGCACGCGCAGGCGACGGTCGTACTCCGTGCGCAACTGTTCGTGCACGGCACCGCTCGTGCCCAGGTCGGCGGCCATCGTCGGCAGGGACGCCAGCGCCCGGTCCATCGACGTGATCTCGGCCTGCCGGCGCTCCCGCTCGGCCTCCCCGTCCGCGCCCAGGCCGGCCCACCGCGTGACCCGGGGCATCAGCGGCGCCTGGAGCAGCAGGGTCACCGCGATCACGATGGCCGTGACGAAGACGATGAGGTCGCGGTCCGGGAACTCCGCCCCGGACGGAAGGGTGTGCGGCACGGCCAGCGCCGCCGCCATCGACACCGCGCCCCGGAAACCGGCCGCCGACATGAGCGCCCTCGGCCGTCCGCTCAGTCGTCGTTCGCGCTGCTGCGGCCGGCGGTCGATCGCCCGGATCACGTACGGGCTGGTGAACAGCCAGCCGAACCGCACCGCGACGATGACTGCGCAGACCACGACCGCCACCAGCGTGCCGTGCGCCAGCCCGGTGCTGTCCAGCCCGCGGACGGCCGACTGCGCCTCCAGCCCCACCAGGACGAACAGCGCGGCGTTCGCCAGCGTGGTCAGGAAGTCCATGACGGTCTGGACGTACCGGCGGGCGTTGCCGGGGAACAGGCGCGGCGAGACGCGACCCACCCACAGTCCGCTGACCACGGCCGCGAGGACGCCGGACACCTCGGCCGCCTCGGCGATCAGGTAGGCGGTCAGGGGCGTCAGCAGCGCGAGGAGGTTGTGCTGGAACGGGTCGGTCAGCCGCCGACGGAGTTGCAGGACGAGGAACGTGACAGCCGCGCCGCACGCGATGCCACCGAGGTACGAGAGCGCGAACAGCCCGGCGACCCGACCCGCGCTCAGGTGTTCCTCGCCCAGGGTGATCCCGACCGCCAGTGTGTAGATCACCAGCGCCGTTCCGTCGTTGACCAGGCTCTCCGCGCGCAGGGTGGTCGCGATGCGCCGCGGCAGCATCCGACCGAGGACGCCCACCGCCGTCGCGTCGGTGGGCGCGACGGCGGCGCCCAGCACCCACGCCGGCCCCCAGGCCAGCCCGAGCGCGTGCGCGGCCGCCGCCACACCGGCCGCCGTCGCGACCACGAGAAAGGTGCTCAGCAGCACGATGACCCGGAGGTTTCGCCGGATCTCGCGCAACGAGGAGGAGAACGCCTCCCAGTAGAGCAACAGCGGTAGGAACACCAGGAGGACGGCCTCGGGCGGCAGGTGCACCACGCGCAGCGCGGGCACGAACCCGAGGAGGACGCCGGCGATCAGCAGCAGTACCGGTGGGGCGATCCGGAGCCGACGGGCGGTGCCCGTACCGACCAGGATGGCGATACCCACCACGACGACAAGTGCGAGGCTGGACATTCCCCTGTCCTTCGGTGCGGGGGGCGCGGATCCGACAAGGATCACCTGTCGCAGTGGACAGCCAGTTGACGGTTCCGGTGCCCCGTCACACGGGTGGCGGGCTCGCCGGCCTGGCCTTCTGCGGATAGGGGGTCTCGTGACGCGCCAGCATGGCGACGAACTCGCCGATCTTCCGCTCGCGGGTCTCCGCGCGTTTGACGGCGTTGAGGCGGTGGATCAGCGCGAACCGGTTGGTCTTGGTGAGCACGTCGAACATGGCCTGGGCGGCCGGGTCGGCGGCGATGGCGGCGAGCAGATCGGCCGGCACCTCGGCTTCCGACGGCGGGGCGTACGCGGCAGCCCACCGCCCGTCGGCCTGCGCGGCCTCCACCGCGGCGCGGCCCGGTGGCAGCATCCGTCCCTGCGCCTCCAGCCGGGCCACGTGGGCGACGTTGCGCTGCGACCAGGCACTGCGGGGTCGGCGTGGGGTGAACCGGATCCAGGAGGTCTGGTCGTCCCGCTTGCGGGCCTGCCCGTCGATCCAGCCGAAACACAGCCCCTCGTCGACCGCGTGCTGCCAGGTGAGCGTCGTGACCGTGCCGCCCTTTTTGGTCAAGGCGAGCCAGACGCCCGGCGACGTGGCGTGGTTCTCCGACAACCACGCGCGCAGCGCGTCGGCGTCCGCGACGATCAACTCTTCCAGCTCGGCGCTCGCCATGGCAGCAGGCTATCGCTGGGCCCTGACGTAAACCTCGGCCGGTGGGGCGTCCCGATCCGCCGGGCGGCCGGGATCGGTGGAAATCGGAGGTGGCCGGGGGTGTGACCCGTCGAGCGGGCCACACCCCCGACCAGAGCACCGCAGCGCCGCCCGCTTTCGGCGGAAGCAGCTCGGAGGGTCAGCAGCCGATCCGGCTGGCCCCGACCGCGACGTCGTCGTACCAGAGGGTGTCGGCTCCGTTGCCGTAGCTCTCCCAGCCCAGCTTGAGGTCGGTGAGCTGCGGTCGCCAGGTGCGGTTGTACCACTGGCCGTCGATGTCGTGCGTCGGTACGCCGTCCGCGGTCAGCCCGGTGATGGCGGTGCCGTCCAGCCAGGTACGGAGCTGACCCGCCGAACCGTCGACCATGAACTCCAGGCAGGTCCACCGGTTGGTGGGGAGCGGCACGCTCTGTGCCACCCCGGCCGGGCTCTGCTCGGGCAGGGTCGCGTCGTCGGAGGCGCGGTTCCACTGCAGGGCGCCGTTCTGGCCGCCCATCCGCAGATCCTTGTTGCCGTCGGCGGCGTCGGTCATCGCCAGCATCGTGGTGTGGTCGGTGGGCTGGGCGGTGGTGTGCCGCACCCAGATGCGGGTGTACCGCACACTGCCCAGGCTGCCGAGGTTCCTGGTGGACCTGATGAAGACGTGGTTGCAGTATCCGGCGGCGCCGTTGATCCGGACCGCCCGGCTGCCGCTGTGCGTGGTGGCCGTGTCGATGGTGGCCGTGCCGGCGCCGGAACAGTCCGGGTTCACCACCGTCCAGTCCCCCGACGGCGTCGAGCCGGTCTGGTTCTCGAAGCCGTCGCAGAGCACGGCGCCGGCGCACCCGACAGGCGGCGGGGTGGTGGGCGGAGGCGTCGTCGGCGGCGGGGTGGTGGGCGGAGGCGTGGTGGGCGGCGGGGTGGTGGGCGGAGGCGTCGTCGGCGGCGGGGTGGTCGGCGGGGCCGTGGTCGGCACCGACGTGGTGGGCACGCCCGTCGGGGTCGGCCCGACGCCGTTGCACGGCACCCCGTTCAGGGTGAACCCGGTAGGCGTGCCGCCACTGGCGCCGTACGTGCCCTGCACGCCGAACTCGGTGGAACCGCCGGCCGGGATGCTGCCGTTGTACGACATGCTGCGGGCGGTCACCGTCGACCCGGACTGGCTGACCGTGGCGTTCCAGCCGCTCGTGACGCGCTCGTCCCCGGCGTACGTCCAGGTGACGGTCCAACTGGAGACGGCGCTGTCGCCGGGGGTGACCTTGACGGCGGCGGTGAAGCCGCCGGGCCACTGGTTGGGTGTGTAGTCGACCCGGCAGCCCTGGGCGGCCGCCGCGGGAACGACGAGCACTGCCGTTCCGGTCGCGGTCACGGCGGCGGCCAGCGCGGCGACGACCGCCAGGGTCGGGGCGGGGCGGGCGCGGAGAATCGTCATGAAAAGTCCTTCTGCCATCGAGCTGGAGGAATCGGCGCGGCAGCGCGCGTCCAGGACGGACGCGGCGCGGCAACGCGCCCGGGTGCGGCGCGGCGATGCGCCACAGCGGCTGGTCGATGCGGACGACCAAGGTGCCCGGCTCGGGATGGACCTGTCAGTCGCCGACGGCCCGGTTGCCCGGACCGCGGCGACGCCCGTCCTCAATCTATTGACAGATCCCTATCGAATCAAGCGTCACACGTTCGGGTGACAGCACGCCGCCCGCGCGTTATTCGGTGGCCCGACCGGCACCGGCCGTGCCAGCCTGGCCCGCAGACGGACCCGGCTGCCCGGGTTCATCCGGCCCGCCGCCAGGACGGGCTCGAACCGACCGACGGGAGCACGGCAATGCGAGGACTCGAAACCTTCCCGCCCATCCGGACGCGAGCTTTCGAGGACCCGACAGCCCATGCAGACCGTCAACCTTGGCATCGTCGCCCACGTCGACGCCGGTAAGACCAGCCTCACCGAACGCCTGCTCTACGACACCGGCGTCATCGACCGGCTCGGCAGCGTCGACGCGGGCACCACCCGGACCGACACCGGCGAGATCGAGCGCCGCCGGGGCATCACCATCCGCAGCGCCGTCACCGCGTTCGCCGTCCGCGACCGCCAGGTCAATCTGCTCGACACCCCCGGGCACAGCGACTTCGTGGCCGAGGTCGAACGCGCGCTCGGGGTGCTCGACGCGGCCGTCCTGGTGCTGTCGGCCGTCGAGGGAGTCCAGCCGCACAGCCGGCGGATCATGCGGATCCTCCGGTCGCTCGGACTGCCCACGCTGATCTTCGTCAACAAGATCGACCGGATGGGCGCGCGCACCGACGAGCTGGTCGCGGACGCGCGCCGGCTGCTCACCCCGGCCGTCGTCCCGCTGGGCACGGTCCGCGCGCCCGGCACCCCCGAGGCCGCCTTCCGGCGCCACCATCCGCGGTACGACCACAGCGCCGCCCACCGAATCGCCGAGGCCCTCGCCGAGCACGACGACCACCTGCTGGCCGCCCTGGTCGACGACCTGCCACCCGACCCGGACCGGATCGACGAGGCGCTCCGCACGCAGGTCGCGGCCGGGCAGGTCCACCCGCTGCTGTTCGGCTCGGCGCTGTCCGGGGCCGGCGTACCCGAACTGCTGGACACCATCGCGACTCTGCTCCCGGCGTCGCCGCCGGCCGAGCCCGAGCCGCGGGCCCGGGTCTTCGCAATCGTTCGCGATCCCTCCGGTGAGCGGGTGGCGTACCTGCGGTCGTACGGCGGGCAGCTCCGGGCGCGGCAGCGGATCGTCGCGTACCGCCGGGAGCCGGACGGCCGGACGACCGCGACGCGCGCCCGGATCACCCGCCTCGACGTGGTCGACGCGACCACCGACCGGACCGAGCCGACCGGGCGGCCGGGCGGACCGACGGCGCTGTCCGCCGGCCACATCGCCCGGGTAGCCGGCCTCACCGGGGTACGCCTCGGTGACCAGCTCGGCAGCCCGGCCGGTCTCGACGGGCGGTCGTACTTTCCGGCGCCGACAGTGGAGGCGGTGGTGCGACCCCGCGACCCGGCCCGGACGCTGGCGCTGCACGCCGCGCTGCTGGACATCGCGGACACCGACCCGTTCCTCCGGACCCGGGTGGCCCCGGACGGCGGCACGAGCGTGCTGCTCTACGGCGAGGTGCAGCGCGAGGTGCTGGCGGCGACGCTCGCCGAGACGTACGGGGTCGAGGCGGAGTTCGGGCCGGCCCGGCTCATGCACGTCGAGCGACCCACCGGCAGCGGTACCGCCGTGGAGATCATCGGGCACGGCTTCTTCGGGACCGTCGGTTTCCGGGTCGAACCCGGATCGGGCGTGGACTACCGGCTGGAGGTCGAACTCGGCTCGCTGCCGCTGGCGTTCCACAAGGCCATCGAGGTGGCCACCCGGGCGGCCCTCGACCAGGGCCGGCACGGCTGGCCGGTCACCGACATCCGGGTCACCCTCACCCACAGCGGCTACTGGTCACCGATCACCACGGCCGGGCACTTCCGGGACCTGGCCCCGTACGTCCTCATGCAGGCGCTCGCCGAGGCCGGCACCCGGGTCTTCGAGCCGTGCCGCCGGTTCGAGGCGGAGGTGCCGGCCGACCGCCTCGGCCCGGTCACGTCGTTCCTGAGCCGCCTCGGCGCCCGCATCGACGGCACCGACGACAGCGCGGCCGGCTGGCGCGTCGGCGGGGTGCTGCCGGCACGGCTCGAACCCCAGGCGCAGCGGTTACTGCCGGACCTGTCCGGCGGGGAAGGGCTGTGGTCGTCGGTGCCCGGCGGCGATCGTCTCGTGACCGGCGATCCGCCGCGCCGGCCGCGCACCGACGGCAACCCGTTCGACCGGGTGGAGTACCTGCGCTTCCTCGCCCAACCACGGAACCGGTCCTGAGACGTCGGGTCAGCGCGGCGCGAGCAGCCCACGGTCGGCCATGAAGGCCCGCAACGTCTCGGCGTCCTCGGCGGACATCAACCACCGTGGGATCACGGTCGCCGGCATCCGGCCGACGTACACGATCCAGAACTCCGGGGTGTCCTGCACCCGGGCGACGCCGTCCCACGCGATGCCACCGGACTCCGAGCCGCTGCGCATCATGATGTTGTCGTCGGTGATGTCGTAGCCGCCCTCGACCGCGTAGCCACTGGAGCGGCGTCGCGCGCGCCACCGCACCCACGGCAGGTACAGCATCGACAGCACGCCACCCACGAGCATCGCCATCCACAGCGGCGACGTCCGCTCGCCCCACCCGGGCCCCCGCGAGACGGCCAGACCGACCGCCCCCGCCACCGCCAGCACCGCGCCGACATAGCTGTACCTGCGCAGCCGAACCCCGCCGAGCGTGGCCGCCACGCGACCCGGGTAGGCGGGATCGGCGGGGACATCAAAACGGATGTGCACCCCGAAACGATAGTGCCCCGACGGCCCCGGGCACCGGCTGACCCGTCGTCCGTCCCGCCGGACGATCAGGAGGCGTCCGGCTCCCACAGCAGGAGCTGACGGTGGTGGGTGAAGCCGTTGCGCCTGTAGAAGTCGACAGCGCGGCGGCTGGAGTGGACGGTGACGTGCAGCAGTCCCCGCGTCCGGGCCTCGGCCAGTAGCGCGGCCATCAGCGCTCCACCGACGCCGCGATTGCGGTACTCCTCGCGGACCTGGACGGACTGGACGTCGCCGTACCACCGGTCCAGCGACTCGTTGCTGGGCACCCGTTGCGCGAGGAGGAGCCAGGCGGCCCCGACCACACGCCCGTCCATTTCGGCGACGAACGGCAGGTGCGTGGCCGCGCGGGCGGCCACCCAGTCCGCGTACGCCCCGAGCTTGTGTCCGTCGATCCCGCGTAGTTCCGCGAGCGCCGCCGCGTCCGCGACGCCGCCCTTTCGCACGATCACCCGGAGCAGTCTACCGACGGCGGCCCCGAGCGGCCCGTCGTGCCGACCGGCCGCCGGAGTTTCGCCGACTGCCACATCCGGGTAGCGGATGGCCCATGAACCGCAATGTCGTCAAGGCTCTGCAGGTCGCGTGGGGGCTGCCGGAGTTCCGCAGCGGGGTGCGACATCTCATCGATCTCGACGAGGTGTCCGTGCTGCTGGCAGCGCTGTCCGTCCCGGATCACGACGGCGAGGTCGAGCGCAGCCTGCTGAGCCTGCTGCGGTCCGGCCTGGAGACGATCGAGATCCGGGAGGCGGTGCTGCTGCTGTTGGAGCAGGACGAGGTACGCCGGCCGCTCGTCGCGGCGGCGGTGGAGCCGCTCGCGGACCGACCGGGCCTGGCCGCCGCCGTCGCCTCGGCGGCCGAAGATCCTGCGGTACGGCGTGAGGCACGGGCCGCTCTGGACAGCGCCAAGGTGCGCGAGCTGATCTGGCAGGCGATGGAGAATCAGGTAAGCGACAACCGGTTCGGCCTGATCCGCCGTGCGGCGGCGCTGCTCGTGTGGCACCCGAGCGTCCGGCGCCTCGCGTGGGCCGCGCGCCGGCACGGTGTACTGCGCGAACTCCGCCGCAAGCCGTAACCCACTAGCCTGGCGGGATGGCGGTCTCCCGCACGCCACCGCCGTCCGGGATGACGCGCGGGCTGACGTTCCTGCTCGCGGTGGCGGCGGGAGCGGCGATCGCCAACCTGTACTGGGCGCAGCCGTTGCTCAGCTTCATCGCGGGCGACCTGGGCGCCGCGACCGCGACGGCCGGCTGGCTCGTCACCGCGACGCAGATCGGGTACGCCGTCGGCGTGCTGCTGCTCGTGCCGCTCGGCGACGTCCTGGACCGCCGCCGGTTCGTGCCGGCGATGCTGGTGGCCTCGGCCGCCGCGCTGCTGCTGTGCGCGCTGGCGCCGTCGTTCGGCGTACTCCTGCTCGCACTGACCGTCCTCGGCGTCACGACGATTTCCGGGCAGGTCCTCACGCCGCTCGCCGGGGACCTGGCCAGCGACGCCCACCGCGGTCGGATCGTCGGCGTCGTCGGGTCCGGGACCCTCACCGGCATCCTGGCCTCCCGCACGATCAGCGGGTCCGTCGCCGGCCTCGCCGGGTGGCGTACGACCTTCGCCCTCGCGGCGGTCGTCGCGGTTCTGCTCGCGGCCCTGCTCCACCGCGCGATTCCGCCGCTGGCACCGCGCGCCCGCATGCCGTACCTCCAGCTCATCGCCTCGGTCGGTGCGGTGGTTCGGCGCGAGCGGACGGCCCGCTGGACACTGGTTCTGGCGGCAACCGGGTTCGCCACGTTCTCGCTGTTCTGGACGGCGCTGACGTTCCTGCTCAGCGGCCCGCCGTTCCACTACCCGGTGGCGGTGATCGGGATGTTCGGGCTGGCCGGCCTCGCGGGTGTCCTCTCCGGCCTGCGCGGCGGTCGTCTGCACGACCGCGGGTGGTCGCTCCCTGCGACAGGTGTGGCCTGGACACTGGCCCTCGCCGCGTTCGCCGTCGCCGCGTTCGCCGGCCGGTCCGTCGTACTGCTCGTCATCGCCATCATCATGATCGACGTCGCTCTCCAGACGCAGGCCCTCCTCAACCGGGCGCGGCTGTTCGCCCTCTCCCACGAGGCCCGCAGCCGGCTCAACACGGCACTGGCGACAAGCAACTTCATCGGCGCCGCCGCCGGCTCCGCCGCCGCCACCACCCTCTGGGCTGTGCGCGGCTGGACGGCGGTCACGTGCACGGGGATGGGTCTCTGCTGCTTCGCGCTCGCCGTGTGGGCGCTGGGCCGTCGTGGCCCACTCCAGATCCGCCAGGTCGGGTCGGGTGGCTCGCGGGCGGGGCAGTCCGGGCAGCACTTCGCCGGCTGGCCGGACACGGACTCAGATCAGGGCTGCCGGCAGGACGAGGAGTGCGAAACGAATCACCCGCCCGACCAGGCAGGTGACGGCGAACTCCCAGTGTCGGAGGCCCGCGGTGCCGGCGGCGAAGCTGACCACGGCCAGCGGTGGAACACCGACCGCGGCGGAGACCAGCACGGTCGGAAGGGCGGTGCTGCGGCGGGAGAGCCAGCGGCGGATCGGCCCGGTCCAGCGGGCGGCTCGTACTGCCGTACGACCTGACCCGCTCCGTCTCCTGAGCTTCTGGGCCAGCCGTCCCGTTCCGCGGCGGGCGGATTCGAACAGGAGCAGTTTGCCGGCGGTCTGGCCGAGCGCCAGAGCGAGCACGGCGACGACAACGTGGCCATCACGTTGCCCGGCGACCACGGCGTAGGCCTCGGCGTTGACGACCGGGACGAGGGCCGACGCGAGACCGTATCCCAGGCCCGCCACCGCTTCGGCGAGGCTGCTCACGCGCGGCCGTCCCGGTCGAGCAGCCGGGCCACGGCCGCGACCGACCACAGCTTGACCCCGACGACGGCGACGGCGACCGCCAGCGCGAGCCGGTACTGCCCGAACGCGATGGCGCCGATGACCCCGGCGGTGTTGGCGGCCTTGGCCACCGGCGACCAGTTCCACGCCCACACCCGGCGGTCGACCAGGTGGAAGTCGTTGGGGCCGAGCAGGGGCCAGCACAGGAACGCCAGCGACAGCATGGTGTCCAGGACCAGGAACGACAGCAGGAACACCAGGGCCACGACCGCGACGTCGGGCACGAGGGAGACCAGGCCCACGCAGAGTACGGAGGTGCACGCGCGATCGCTCACGATGTCGAGGACGGCGCCCGCCCGGGTCTCCTGTCCGAGCCGCCGGGCGGCCCAGCCGTCGAGCATGTCGCCGATCCAGTAGATACCGTACGCTACCGCCATAAATGCCACGGAGCCGGCGACGAGAGCGACGATACCGATGGTGACAGCGGCGATCGTGCGGACGGCGGTGATGTAGTTGGGAACCGTACGCAGAGGGCCGATGCTCAGGGCAGCGCGGGAGTCGACGAGAGTCACCCAGGAAGCGTCGCGCGGTACGCCTCCCGACGGAACGTGCCGTGGTGCCGATCCGCTCGCCGGGGCGGCACTGGGGTGCCGCCCGATCTGGTACCCAGGTACTGGCCGGTCTTCCGGCTGGTCGCGGAGACTGTCCAGGTGATGAACGGAGCCCGGAAATGGTTGCGTGACCCCGAGCGGGTGCGCCGGCTGGCGTACGGCGTGGCGGGCTTGATCGTCGCCCTCGTGGTCGCGACCGTCGACGGGGGCGTGGCCGTGCCGGCCAGGTGGGCGTGGCTGGTGCTGCCCGTCGGCCTCGGGGCCCTGACGCTGGGGCGCCGCTACCGGGCCCTGGTCCTGGCGGCCTGCGCCGAGTTCGTGGCGATCGTGAGCACCGGAGAGTCGGTGCAGCTGGGCCTCGCGGCCGCCGCCCTCGTGTTCGTCTCGACCTGCGAAGATCCGGCTCGACGCCCGTGGCTGGCATGGGTGGGTGGCCTGCTCGGCGCGACAGGTGCCCTCGCCGTCGCGCTGCTCAACGGGCGCGGGCCGTACGAGCAGCCGTTCGTCTTCGTGACCGCCGGCTATCTCCTGGCGATCCTGTTGCGCTCGTGGTCACGCGGCCACGCCCTCAGCCGGGAAACCGGCGAACTGCGCGGCCAGGCGGCCTGGCTCGAACAGCGCACCAACCTGGCCCGCGAGCTGCACGACGTGGTCGGCCACCACGTCACCGCAATGGTGGTCCAGGCGGAGGCGGGCCAGCTCAGCGTCGACCCGGGGGCGGCGCTGCGGGCGATCGCGGACAGCGGACGCACCGCACTGAGTGAGCTCGACACGCTCGTCGTGCACCTGCGCGATCCGCTCGCGCCGATCGCGGTGACCGCGCCGCCCCGCCTCTCCGACATCGACGAGCTGCTCGCACAGCCACTACGCCAGCAGGGCGTGACGGTGCGGGTCCATCTGGATCCCCAGCCGGGCCTGGACGAGCTCGGCGTGTTGGCCGCCTACCGCATCGCCCAGGAGGCCCTCACCAATATCGCCCGCCATGCGAAGGCCACGGCCGCCTGGGTCGAACTGGTCCGTGTCGGCGACCGCGCCCGCCTGCGGGTCAGCGACGACGGCATCGGGCCGCCCCACGAACCCACGCGCGGCTCGGGCCTGCTCGGCATCGAGGAGCGCGTTCGCGCTCTCGGTGGAAGCTGGGAGCTGAGCCAGCGCCCCGGCGGTGGCACCATGGTGCAGGCGAACCTGCCGATGGCGAACCCGTGATCCGGGTCGCGATCGTCGACGACCAGCAGCTGGTCCGCGACGGCTTCGGTCTGATCCTGCGGTCCCAACCCGACATCCACGTCGCGGCCGAGGCGGCCGACGGCCGGCAGTTCCTCGACGCCGTACGTCGCGACCCCCGCATCGACGTCGCCCTCGTCGACATCCGCATGCCGGTCCTCGACGGGCTGCAGGCCACCCGCGAGTTGGCCGCGATCCCGCACGCCCCGGCCGTGATCGTCGTGACCACCTTCGACGACGACGCCTACGTCCTGGACGCCATCGCCTCCGGCGCGCGCGGCTTCCTGCTCAAGCGGTGCAGCGCGGCCGACCTGATCGCCGCGGTTCGCACCGTCGCCGCCGGCGAGGCGATCCTCTCCGCCGAGGTCACCGGCGCCGTTCTCGACCGGGTACGCGCGACCGGGCCGGCCACCCGCGTGGACCTGGCGGG
The DNA here is from genome assembly GCF_040678875.1 of Micromonospora sp. NPDC049274. Lineage (NCBI taxonomy): Bacteria > Bacillati > Actinomycetota > Actinomycetes > Micromonosporales > Micromonosporaceae > Micromonospora > Micromonospora sp. NPDC049274. Next base: position 271,169 of record NZ_JBFAQS010000005.1, on the reverse strand, counting down.
CTGCCAGCTCACCGCCCGGGAGGTCGACGTGCTCTCCCTGATCGGTGCCGGGCTCAACAACAACGAGATCGCCGAGCGCCTCTACCTCTCGATGAGCACCGTCAAGACCCACGTCACCAATGTGCTGGCCAAGACCGGGAGCCGCGACCGGGTGGGGGCCGCCATCCTGGCGATCCAGGCCGGCCTCACACCCTGACGCCGTCGCCGGACCCGCCCCGGACGTCGATCCCTCGGCAGGCGGTCATCGGCCCTAGTATTGCGCGCGACGTGAGCCGCCGCACCTGAGGAGTCGGACCTGATGCGCTCGACGACGGTCCTGCTGGAGGGCCTGCTCCGGCCCAGGATGCACGACATCGTCACAGTGGAACCGGTGACGGGCGGGGTCGCGGCGCTCGCGGGCATCGCCACCCGCCGGGACTCGCCGCCGGTGTTCGTCAAGGCATTCGCCGAAGCTCCGGCCGACGACGTCTTCGTCGCGGAGGCCGAGGGGCTGGCCGCCCTGCGCGAACTCGGCGGCGTGGCGACACCCGAGGTGATCCTGGCGGACCGGGAACTGCTCGTGTTGTCGGTGCTGGCTCCGAGGCCACACAGCGAGGTCTTCTGGGAGCAGTTCGCACACGTCCTCGCCCGCGTGCACCTGAGCACGACCCACACTCGCTTCGGCTGGCACCACGACAACTGGCTGGGTCGCCGCCGCCAGATCAACACCTGGAACGACGACGGCTACACGTTCTTCGCACAGCACCGGCTGCTTCGGTGGCTCGGGCAACCTCGCGTCGACGCGGCACTGGACGCCGGCGACCGGGAGGCGCTGGAGCGGTTGTGTCACCGGCTGCCCGACCTGCTGCCGGACCGGCCGGCCTGCCTGACGCACGGCGACCTGTGGGTCCAGAACATCCTGGCCACGCCGGACGGGCAGCCCGCGCTTATCGATCCGGCCGTGTCGTACATGTGGGCCGAGGTCGATCTCGCCCACGTGTGGTCCACGTCGCCCCCGCCGGAGGCGCGCCGGATGTTCGAGGTCTACGCGGACCTGACTTCGCTCGACAGCGGCTGGCAGGCACGCATGCCTATCGTCCAGCTGCGGCAACACCTCGCGGTGCTGGCCCAGTTCGACGACGACTGGGGCGCAGCCGATCAGATCCGCGCCGTCCTCGCTCCGTTCCGGAAGCGTTCCTGACCATCGGACGGCGTCGAGCGTCCCACCCCTGTCCGTGCCGCGCCCTGGGCAACGCTGGGTACCCGCACCATCGGAGGTCAGGCGCCTAAGGTCGACGTCTTCTCCCGGCCTCGATGATGGCCGACGACGAGGGCGGCGGCGGCGCCGAGCAGCTCCCGCTCACCGCCGGTGAGAGCCGCGTCGTCGCGCCGGATCGCCAGGGCGCGGTCCAGCTCGGTCAGCAGGTCACCCCCGACGCGGTCGAGGAACGCGGCCAGCAGCGTTGCGGCCGGCGACGCCAGGTGATGGTTCTCCCCGACTGCCACCTGGGCGAGGATGACCGCGGAGAGCGCGACATCGAGGTCCGCCGGCCCCTCGGCGGCGTTGCGCCAGTCGATGACGACCGGCCCTCGTGACGTCAGCATGACGTTGTCCGGATGCAGGTCGAGGTGCAGGATCCGGGCGTCCCCCGCGCCGAGCCGGGACGGCAACGCATGGAGTCGACGATGCAGATCCGCCAGACAGGTGGCCGCTTCCGCGGCATCGAGCTCACCGGCCAGAAGCGCCGACAGCATGGTGCGCCCGTCCAGTCGTTCCATGACGAGATCGACCCCGCGTGCCTGGAACACGGTGGGCACCGGGAACCCGAGACCCGCCACGTACGCCATGACCGCGGCCTCGGCGGCCAAGTCTCCACCGTGGCGGTAGCGACGAAGGACACGTCGATCGTCGATGGCGAAGACGTCAGCGTCTCGGCCCGACGCCAGAGGGACCGCATCCACGGCCCCGACAGTAACCGAGCAGCCAGCCGCCACCGCTCTCGATCACGGAGAGCGCAGCGTCAGGGGGTCACGACCCGCCCAGGTCGTGTCGGAAGGCATAGGCGACGGCCTGCGCCCGGTCACGGGCACCGATCTTCGCGAAAAGGTGGTTGACGTGGCTTTTCACCGTCGCCTCACTCACCGTCAAGCGAGAGGCGATCTCCGCGTTGGACAGGCCCTGGGCCATCAGTGACAGCACCTCGGCCTCACGCGGCGTGAGACCGCCGGGGAACCTCGGCGGTGGCGTCGAGTCGGCCGCGATGGCGTCGACGACGTGCCGCTGGACGGCCGGGTCGATGACGGCGTGGTCGTCGACCACCTGCCGCAGCGCCTCGTGGATCTGCTCACCGCTGGCGTCCTTGGTCAGGTAGCCGCGGGCGCCGGCCCGTAACGCCTCCAGCACCGAGCGGTCGTCCGAGTAGGTGGTGAGCACCACCACCCTGACCTCGGGCGCCTCGACGCGTAGGCGGCGGGTGGCCTCGATCCCGTCGCACCGCGGCATCCGGAGGTCCATGAGCACCACATCCGGCCGCTCGGCCTGAACCAGCCTGACCGCCTCGGCACCATCGGCGGCCCCGCCCACCACCTCGACGTCCTTCATCAGAGAGAGGACCATGCCCAGCCCCTCGCGGACCACCCGCTGGTCGTCGGCGATGAGCACCCGGATCACGCCGGCACCGCCAACTCCACCCGGAACCCCTTGTCGGTCGCGCCCGCGCTGAGGGTCCCGCCGAGCAACTCGGCCCGCTCCCGCATCCCCGTCAGTCCGTAACCGTCGGTCTCGTCGGGAACCACGGGCGGTCGAGCGGCGAAGTCCTCGACGATCAGGCGGGTGACCGTCGACTCGTAGGTGAGGCGCAGCGACACCCGCGCCGGAGACGCGTGCCTGGTCACGTTGGTCATCGCCTCCTGCGCCACGCGATAGAGCGCCAGTCGCGCCTCCGACTCCAGCGGGCGCGGCTCCCCCGACACCACGAAGTCGCACGGCACGGCCTGATCGCGAGTGAACTGCTCGGCCAGCGCGGCCAGCCGATCCGGGCCGGGCAGGTCGTCGTCGCGCAGCATGCCGATGGCCCGTCGAGCCTCCTGAAGGCCGGTACGGGCGAGGTGGTGGGCCCGGTCGACAACCGCCGGCAGGCGTGGGTCGGTCGGATCCTCGGCGATCAGCATGCGAGCGCCCTCCAGTTGCAGCGACAACCCCGACAGCGAGTGGGCGAGCACATCGTGCATCTCCCGGGCCAGCCGCTGGCGTTCGGCCAGCCCGGCCGCCTCGGCCAGCGCCACCTGACCGGCCTCCAACTCGGCGAGCAGTCGCTTCGTCTCACGCTGCGCCTCGGCCAGGCGGAACGCCAGGTACATCAGGCCGAACAGCACGGCGAACCCGGCGAGCACGGCCAGGAAGCCGAAGTCCTGCCCGGTGATCGACGCCACCATCTCGAGCACCACGAACGCCGCGATCAACACCGGGACGGCCACCCGTACGGGCATCAGCCCGGTCGCGGCGCACAGCACCGCCACCAGAACCGCCACGGAGGCAGGCCCGCCGGGCTGCACGACCACCAGCGTCACCGAGCTGACCAGCATCGCCCCGACGAACACCACGTACGCCGGTCGGATCGGCAGGTCGGTGGCCGAGTTGCGGCCGAACACCCCGACCACGAACACGGCGGTGGCCAGCACGACGATCAACCGCCTGCCGGTCAGTCCGAATCCAGGCTCGGCGGTGGCGGCGGCCCACACGAACCACGCCAGCATCAGTGGTGTCAGCAGTTGCATCCACCGCACGACCCGCAGGCGGGTCAGCGTGGGCTCTTCGGTCTGCACAGGTAAAACCTAGACGGATGTCGCCCATGGCAGCATCGGCGCACGGTTGCAGACCCGTCTGCAACCGTGGGTGCAGACGCAACATCGATCCGCGCGCCGATGCTTCGCCCCGGCCTTCGGGAGCAGGCTGACCGGCATGAGAAACGACCACCTGAACACCGTTGTCAAACTGTTGGCCGCCTTCCTGGTGATCAGCGTGTCCACCGTCGTAGCCGTGGTGCTCATGCGCCACAACCCCGCGCTCGTCACCACGGCCGTCTGGATCCGTACACCACTTGTCGCCGCCAGCGCGGCGGTGCTCCTGCTGCTGTCCCGGAGGGCGGCCGCGGGGCACCGCAGCTCCTTCCGCCGGCTCCGCATCATCGCCATGGTCGTGCTCGCCGCGATCGTCGGTGTCGTCGCCTGGCCGGGAGCGTTCCCGGCCTGGCTGCGCATCGAACAGGCCGTGTGCGGCGTGTTCGTGGCAAGCGTCGTGGTCCGCACGAATCTTCGCGTGGTCCGGTCGGCCATGGCGGGCAGCTCAGGGGAGACGGCGGCGCAGCGGTGACGGGTCAGGGCGTCCAGCGCACGTTCGGGTTCACCCGCCCGGACCAGTCGAAGACGGCCATGTTGTCCCACTGGTTTCCGGTGCCGTTGATGTTGGCCGGGTCCCAGCCGTTGCCCCGGACGGCGTACCAGGTCGGTTCCCAGTAGAAGACACCGACGGCCCCCGCGTTGCGGGCCGTGTTCTGGACCCAGTCGAACTCCTGGGCCTGCCCGGACCAGGTCGCGGCGATGCCGTCGCAGGTCGCGCCGCCGATGGCGTTCGGCTCGCTGTCCGCGTTGTCCCGGGTGAAGGGGTACGCGGTCTCCACGATCACCACCGGCTTGCCGTAGCGGCCGCGCAGGTCGACGATGTTGTTGTAGAGGTTCGCCAGGGTGCCGTGCCACATGCAGTAGTACGACAGGGCCGTGATGTCCCACTGCACGCCCTGCGCGCGGATGCCGTCATAGAACCAGCGGGCGTTGGCGTTGCTGTCGGCGTCGGCGGTGTGGATCATCACCGGGATGCCGCTGCCACACGCCTTGGTCGCGTTGTAGCCCTGCTTCAGCAGGCTGGCCAGTGGGGCGAAGTCGTTGTTGACGACCTTCCCCTCGTCCCACAGCATCCCGACGTTGATCTCGTTGCCGATCTGCACGCTGTCCGGCGGGGTGCCCTGTCCCCGCAGGCTGGCGCAGACGTCGTAGGTGAAGGCGTACACGTCGGTGCGCAGTTGGCTCAGGCTGTGGCCGACCCAGGCTGCCGGCTTGTACTGCTTGCCGGGGTCGGCCCAGGTGTCGGAGTAGTGGAAGTCGATGAGCACTTTCAAGCCCTTCGCCCTGGCGGTTCTCGCCTGGGCCAACACCCTGCTCTTGTTGTTGTAGCCGCTGATCGGGTTGTTCCAGACGCGCAGTCGGACGTAGTTGACGCCGACGGACTTCAGGATGTCCAGTGGGTCGCGGGCGACGCCACCGAAGTCGTAGTACCTGGCACCCAGATCGAGGCTGCGCTGCAAGGAGGAGACGTCGGCGCCCCGCATGTTGAGCGTGTTCGCGGCCGAGGCGGGTACGGGCGATCCGCTGAGCATGGTGGAGACGGCGAGGATGCCCACCGTGACAGCCCGGATCAGCGTCCGGTGTCGGGGGGTGCCCGAATGTGTGCTCACGAGACTCCTCCTGACAGGCGGCGGGACGCGACCGGCGACCGGCGGGCCGCGCTCAGCCCACGGTGCAGGGTGCGCCGTTGAGCGAGAAGCCGGTCGGCGCCGTGTCGCTGGTGCTCCACCGTCCCTGGATGCCGAAGCTCGCGGAGCTGTTCGGCGCGAGGACGCGGTTCCAGTCGACGTTACGGGCGGTGACGGTGGCACCGCTCTGGCCGACGGTGGCGTTCCACCCCGAGGTGACCTGCTGGTCTCCGGGGAAGTTGAAGGTGACGATCCAGCCGTCGATCGGTGCCGCCCCCGTGTTCTGGACCGTCACCGTGGCCACGAAACCGCCCTGCCACTCGGACTGGTTCCGATACGTCACCTGGCAGGTCGAGGGCGGTGGCGGCGGCGGAGTGGACGTCGTGGGCAGAGCGACCGTGTTGGAGGCGATCGACACGTTGCCCGCCGCGTCCCGGGCCCGCACGTAGAACAGGCTGCGCAGCGGCGTCGACGGGGGTAGCGACGCCGTGTACGTCGTTCCCGGCACGGTGGCGATCACTTTCGAGCTGAACCAGCCGTCGAACTGGTAGACGTTGTAGCCGAGCACGCCGACGTTGTCGGTCGACGGCGACCAGGACAGCGTGACGGTCGAGGCGGTCACCTCGCCGACGGTCAGGTTCTGCGGGGCGCTCGGCGGTGTGGTGTCCGACCCGGTGTCCGTCGTCGGCGTGACCACGGTCAGCGCGTCCGTCCACGTCGAGAGGTGTCCGAGGCTGTCCCGAGCGGCCACCCGGAACGAGTACTGCCGGCCCGGCTGGATGTAGTTGCTGATCGTGGTGGTGGTGACGGCCCCGACGCTGGCGCTGTAGATCACGTCGTCGAACGCCTGGTAGTACGTGATGTCGTAGCCGGTGACGGCGCAACAGCCCGGCCTGGCGGCCGTCCAGGTGAGGGTGACCGACCCGGTCCGTACCTCGGTGGCGGTCAGGTTCGTGGGCGCGCTCGGCGGGAAGGGCGAGGTGTTCGGCGTGCCGGGCGGGCTGGTCGGCGGGCCGGGCGAGGTGTTCGGCGTGCCGGGCGCCGTCGGCGACGGCGCGGTTGCGGCCGCCTTCACGACGGACACGGCGGCCCCACCGGGCGCCGGGGCGACCCCCGGATACGCGGCGGGCGCCGCGGTGCCGGCATCGGCCGCCGGCGCGACGCTCAGCGCGGATCCAAGCACTGCCGTCGACACCACGACGGCGGCCAGCAGACCCGGTCGCAGACGGCGGAACAGCGAGGACGAGAAGACGCCTGTCATACGTCGACGATGACGCAACACATCGAAGATCGCCAACGTATCTCACGCCTCGGCCAGCGATCGGTCAATTCCGGCGGGTCGTCGTCGCGCCGCTACTCCCGCGCCGGGACTTCTTACCGAACCATGACGTACCCGGCGACGGTTGACCGTTGACCGTTGGCCGGCCCGTACCGAGGGGAGACAGCCGCTTCCGGCTTTGAGGAGATTCCGATGAAGCGCAGAACGAACGGGACCGCGCTGGTCCATACCCGACCGGCCAGGCTCGCCATGGCCGCGCTCGTGCTGGCGGCCACCGGTGGGATCACCGCCACCTTCGTCTCCGGTGGCGGCCGGGGCACCGCGGATGCCGCCACCAGCCTGGATCAGTTCGTGGCGATCGAGAAGGTGCCGCCGAACGTGCAGAACCCGCGACCTGCCGCCGGCGCGTCGACCGGCCGGTTCACCGTCGACTGCGGGACGAACGGCAACGGCAAGTTCAGCCCGGACAATCCGGTGGCCCAGCCCGGCATCCGCAACGGCGCCGAACACGTCCACGACTTCGTCGGCAACCTGGCCATCACCGCGAACTCCTCCAACGCCGACCTGGACGCCTCGGGCACCACCTGCCGCAACGGTGACAAGTCGTCCTACTTCTGGCCGGTGGTACGCATCGACAAGGCCGTCCGCAGTGGCAACCAGGTCAGGCAAGCTCTCGCCCAGACCCAACCGACGGTCGTCTGCCCCTCCGTCGGCAAGCGGCTGCGGGCCGTCCCCGTCCGGGCTCGCAGCACCGTCGACCGCCTGCTCGCCGATCTGGATCGCCAGCAGGCCGCCGCGAACCAGCGAATGACCGCCACCCGGGGCCGCATCGACGCCGCGTTCAACCGGGAGGTCATCGACTCGCTGCGGGCCCGCCGTGCCGCGATGATCAAGGAGATCAGCGCCACGATCACCACCGCCGGCGGCAACCAGCCTGGCCTGGTCTCGCTTGTCGACTGCGACATCAGCTACGACGACATGCATGCCCGGATGCCGGGCAGCGCCCACCGCGCGAGCGTCGAGGCGGCCCGAGCCGCGAATCCGCGAATTCAGTGCCCCGCCGTGCGGGACAGGCTGCCGGGCGTACCCGACCGGGCGCTCGCCGAGGTGGACCGCGCCCTCGACGACCTCGACCGGCAGGTCTCCGAGGCCAACGAACGCCTGGTCACCAGCCGCGGCCAGGGCGGCGCGGCCTTTGTGGACAACGCCATCCTCGGACCGCTGCGCGCCAAGCGGGCCGCCGTGCTCGACCGGATCGCCATCGCGATCGGGCGACAGGCCCCCCGCCCGCAGGGGCTCGGAGCGCTCGCCGCCTGCACGCTGGACCACTCCCCCGTCGCCCCGGCGACACCGAGCAGCGCGCCCACCACCGCCGCCGCGCTCCCCGATCCGCAGGGCCCCAACCTCGAACTGCCCGGCAACACCGGCGGCATCGTCCGCCCCGCGCAGGTGCTGATCGAGTATCGCGGAAACCCCGTCGGCAAGGTGGTGCCGATGCCGAAGTTCCTCCGGGCCCTCACCGGCGACGCCAAGCCCACCAGCCGCGGGCCGGCCAACGCCCGTGCCACCTGGACCTGTTCGGGTTTCACCGACCGGCTCTCCGACAGGTACCCGATCTGCCCGGCCGGCAGCCGCGTGCAGCGCGTGCACGACTTCCCCGGCTGCTGGGACGGCAGGAACATCGACAGCGACAACCACCGCAACCACGTGGCGTTCGCCGACAGGGCCACCGGCGCCTGCCCGCAGGGCTTCCAGGCGATTCCGCAACTGCGGATCACCGTGGCCTACGACATCCCTCGCGCCGTGCAAATCAAGGGCCAGTACGCCCTCGACTCCTTCCCCGAGGAGAACCACAACCCCTTCTCGGACCACAACGACTTCGTCAACGTCAACTCCGCCCGGGCCATGCAAAGGATCGCCACCTGCATCAACAAGGGCAAGAACTGCTCCTGACGCCGTGAGCGGGAGGTGATGGGCAGCGAAGAGGCCGGCCGGACGGTGTCCGATCGGCCTCTGACCTGCTGTCACCCACCCGAGGCGGGACCACCCAGGTACTTGACGTCTCAACTTTCCCGCAGTAGCTTATTGCCATTCACGAACGTCTATTTCGAGTGGGTGAACCATGCTGTGGAAGACCATCGCCGTAGCCGCGTCCGTCGTAGGTGTGCTGGCCACCGCCCCCGCCGCCTCGGCCGCTACCAGCCAGGCGGCAGACGGCGGCTGGGGCCAGGGGAACTGCCCGCAGAGCATGCTCTGCATCTGGCCAAACTGGAACCACCCGCCGGAGGGGCCGGTCGAGACTCCGTCCGTGTTGACCAACAGCGAGTGGTCCGGCTACGCCCCGGCCTTCAACTTCTACAACGGCACATCCCGGAACGCCGAGATCACCTGGTCCTTCAACTATCTCGGGACGCCGCTGACCGGGACGATCTGCGCGCGAGCCGGCGGAAGTGGTGACCTGTATGTGCCCATGTACGTGACGAAGGTGAGCTGGCAGCCGCGCAGCTGCTGACCCCGCCCCGGCGGGCGGGGTCAGCGCAGCCGGACGACTGTCACGCCGGCTCGGGCACGCCGCCGGGCTCGCCGTCGTCGGGCATCGGTTCGGTCGGCGCGTCCGGCAGTTCGTTCGGCGTACCGGGGAGCAGCTCTTCTGGGGTCTCCGGAACGGGCTCGCGGGGATCGAGGGGTGGATAGACGTCCGGATCGAGCTCAGGATTGGTCATCGGGGAAGTATTCAGCACGACAGCTCCCGCCGCCTGTCGAGGCGGTTGCCGCGACACCGGGGCGCCGGCCGCCTCGGCGGCCTCGGGCGCACGGCTCGGCGTTCGGAGCCGCCGGCGTCGGCGATGTTCAGCTCGCCAGTTCAACGGTGTCCAGGAGTGCGATACGACCCGGCCGCTCAACAGTTGCCCACACACCGAACGTCATGTCGTTGCACTCCGCGACGGTCTTGAGAATCTGTCCATGTTCCACGGCACGCTCCTGAGCGAGGTCGACCATGACGCATCGGGTCAGCCGTCGGTGTGGCCGCAACACGACCTCCGAGCCGACACGGATGGTTCGCCCGAGCCATCCGTGTTCCGGGAAGTCGTTTCCGGGCACGTCAACGAGCAGGTTGGCCCGGAACCGTACCGGGTCGACCGGCTCGCCCAAGAGGTCGTGAAGCCGTCGCAGCGACGCGGTGCTGATCAGACTTACCGGCCCTTCGTCATGGTGCAGGACCGAAGCCTCACGCTCGATCGTCACCGGACGACCGACCACTTCACTGACTGCCTCGTGCCCGGCTGCCTCATTGGCATCGAAGCGACGACCGTCGGGCAGCTCGACAACCGGCACGGGATCACCGCAGTGTCCACGAAGCGTGAACAACCCCGGCATCCGGCGGAAGCGTCGGGTGTTCTTTCCGCTGCCGAGCTTGCCGTCCGCGTCGCGCACGGCCCACAGCCGGTCACCTGCGAGTCCCCGCTGCTCAACCTCGACTGTCGACAGCCGCTCACCGAGCAACGACTTGATCGGAAACCGGCGGATCTCAACCAGCGTCATCGGCGTCACTGTAGATCACCGAACGAATCACGAGTCACGATCGACGCCGCTGGTGGATCAGGACGGCCCAGGCGAGCGGGAGGTTACTCCCGTAGATGGGGACCATTCGCTGGGAGCGATACCAGCGGGGCGGAATTCAACCCTCCCGATCGCTAGACTCGCCCGCAGCCCAGCACCGCTCGCAGACCTCAGCCTGTGCCCGTCCCGATCGAATGGAGACGCCTGTGACCCGAGACATGGCGGCACCCCCCGGCATCGACCCCAACATTCCCAGCGTGGCCCGGGTCTATGACTTCTTCCTGGGCGGCAAGGACAACTTCGAGGCCGACCGAAAGGTCGCCGAGCACGCCCTGCGCATCACACCGGACGGGCCGGCAGCCGGCCAGGCGAACCGGGCCTTCCTGCGTCGCGTGATTCGTTTCCTTGTCACCGAGGCAGGCATCGACCAGTTCCTCGACATCGGATCGGGGTTGCCCACCCAGGGCAACGTGCACGAGGTCGCCACCGAGCAGAATCCGTCCGCTCAGGTGGTCTATTTGGACAATGATCCGATTGTCCTGACCCACGGGCGGGCTCTCCTCGCCGCCGAGGGCACCGCAACGGTGATCCAGGCAGACGTTCGGGCACCGCAGGAAATCCTCCACCATCCCGACGTACGCCGATTCCTCGACTTCGACAGGCCGGTCGGCCTGTTGCTCTTCGCGATCCTGCACCACCTCGGTGACGACGAGGATCCGCGAGCGGTAGCGGCGGAGCTGATCGACGCGCTGCCCTCCGGCAGCTACGTGGCGATCTCGCACTTCCGCGACCCGGGTGAGCGGGACCCAGAGGGCTCCCGCAAGGCCCGCGAGGTCGAGCGGGTCTTCAACGAGTCGCTGGGCACCGGTCGCTGGCGTACGGACGAGGAGATCCTCTCGTTCGTGGATGGGCTGACGCTGCTGGAGCCGGGGCTGGTGCCGCTGGCCGAGTGGCGTCCGGAGGCGGACTCACCCGCTCCGCAGCAGACCGACACCTATCACACCTTCGTCGGGCTCCTCGCCCGCAAACCGTAGGCGATCTTCCCGTCCGCACGTCGCTGCCGTGCCGGGCCGGCAGTGCCACACAGCATGCGGCGACGCGCCCAGCCCGGCCGCCCATTCCACCCCCGGCCCGCGCACGAAGTTGGCCCTCGGCTTCGCCGAGGGCCAAACGGGTTCGGCCAGCCCGGGGCAACAGGCCGAAACCTCTCCGCGCCTGAGCAAGTCAGGCAATCCTGAGCCGGGCTAACGAACGACGCGGTGAAGCAAACCGATCGTCGCGACGCCCGCCGTCACACCCGCGGCGGGACCAGCCGCATAACCGACCAGAAGTCCCACGCCGGTGCCGACAGCCAGAATCACAACCCACCGCAACGGGAGGTGACTCTGCTCAGGCTCTTTTGTTGTGCCACGTGGATCGATCATCGAACCACCATCCAATCCCTGGGAGGGTGTGGGCGACCCAGAATTTCGGTCGGCCCCGTTTGGCAACGACCGAAATCGAGACCACACCCGGCCAGCCCGGCAAGCCAGGCCAGCAGTTGGAGGTCGCGGAATGCACGGCCTCCATCTCCCAGGCGAATCGGTTGGAGTTGCGGCTCCGATCGACTCACGCACCGGCCATCGTACTCGTTCGATGCCACCTCCGCGACTGCCACCGCTCGACGGCGATCGCCGGAGAACGAGGTGAACGCGGCCCCTGCGACGACCTCGGGCTGCCCGATCACCCGCGGCGGCACCGGTTGCCAGCGGATCTCCGCGACGCTAGGTTGAAATTCCATCGACGAACGTCTACGAAACAAGTCCGGGGGCCCGCATGTCCACGTCTGTCACTCGCCGCAGCGTCCTGGCGGGTGGCGCCGGTGCCGCCGTCGGCCTGGCGCTGCCCGGCCCTGCCGCCCACGCCGAGGGCCACCACCCCACCAGCGTGAGCTTCACCCTCGACGCGAGAACGCTCGACGGCGGCGAGCAGGTCACCTCGGTCACCCTCGACACCGGCCGACTCGGCCCGATCGACTCCGCCGGGCTCACCCCCGCCACGTTCAGCGTGCACGCCAAGGCCACCAGCCCGATCCCGATCGCCCCCGGCGACCAGATCTTCAGCGAGTACGACCTGGACCGCCCAGTGACCGCGGCCCGCGTCGACCGGCACGGCAACATCGTGCTGGAGCTGAGCCACGCCGAAGGCCAACTCGGCGGCGGCACCCTCGGCTACATCCTGAGCAGGGGCCGCAACGTCCGGCTGAACCTCGTCTACACCATCACGCAGAACACCCCACTCGTCCGGCGCCACGGCCCGCCGGTCACCATCACGCGCTTCGTGCAGGGGCGGCTGTCGAATCCCGAGGTGGACGCCTTCAGCCACCACGTCTCGGGCTCGGGCCTGAAGTACCGGTTGTACGCCCCGCAGCGTTCGCCCCGCCACGGTCGACTGCCGCTGGTCCTCTGGCTGCACGGCGCCGGCGAGGGCGCCTCACTGCCCGACGACTACTACGACAATGAGACCACGCTGCGCGCCAACCGCGGCGCGCTGGGCTTCGCCACCCCGGAGGCGCAACGGATCTTCTCCGGCGCGTACGTCGTGGCTCCGCAGAGCACCTCGTACTGGATGGAGGACGGCCCCCGGTTCGCCCCGCTGATCCGCGAGATCGTCTCGGACCTCGTACGCCAAAGGCGTGTCGATCCCGACCGCATCTACGTGGTGGGTTGCAGCAACGGCGGCTACATGTCCCTGGAGATGACAGTTGCCTATCCCGACCTGTTCGCCGCGTCGGTACCGATCTGCGGCGTCGTCGAGCCCCTCACCGGGCAGGGGCCACCGCTGATCACCGACGCGGAGCTGGCGAGGATCCACACCCCGACCTGGCTGGTCGCCTCGCGCGACGACGACACCGTGCCACCCGAGACCAACACGATCCACGCGCACGACCTCATCCAAGGATCACTGATCACCCTGTATGACCACGTCGTCTGGAACGGCTACCAGTTCCCCGGTCACTGGTCCTGGATCTACGTGGCCCGCAATGACCCGAGCCGCAACGGCACCCACATCTGGCAGTGGATGGCCCGCCGGCGTCGGTGATCCGCCACGTGCGCCTGGGCTTTCCGCGCCCGGCCCGAGGGAGGATCAGCCCTCGGGAGTGGGTCGGCTGTGCACCACCAGCTCGTCGATCGTCAACCGGCCGACGCGCAACTCCCGCACGACCGCCCGACGGATGACCAGCCGCCCAATGACCAACACCCCCACGGCCACGGCCCCGACCGCCAACGCACCGACGGCGACAGCGCCGAGCGACGCCGCCCCGGCAGCCCGCGCCCCGGTAGCCGTCGCGCCCGTCGCCACCGCGCCGTCGGCGCGCGTCCCGGCCAACCGTGTCAGGCGAACATCTCGCTTCATGCCCCCATTGTCCGCGAAACGCCGGCGACCGCTCCCCACGGTTCCGGATGTCACCCCACAGCCCGTCCGCACCCGTACCGCCGCCACCAGCGAAAACCCCGTGGCTCCGGGCGCTTCCGGAACCACGGGGTCGGTGCTGCGACGGGGTCGGCCGTTGCGCTGGCTCTTTCAGTACGACCCGGCCCACCTGTCTCCGCTCGCTGCTCCTAGGTGGCGGCCCATTCCAGCCCACCGCACCAGGAGAGCGATATCCGTTCACCCGACGCGGATGTGATCCACACTCTGGGCGACGGCTATGGTTTGGGCATGCACGATCGAGGCAGCCTTCGGCGCATCGGCGAGCGAGCACCGCTGCCGACGATGCTGCTGCTTGCCGTGCTCGTACTGGTGCTCTCTGCCACCCGGTCGGTCGGGCTGTGCATCGTGTTCCGTTCCGCACGGCGGGCGATCCCCGGTTGTGTGCCCGCCTGGTCGGCGGATCGCGCTCCCCCGCGCCATGCGCGGGGCCTCGCCTGACCCACTCGCCCCGGCTCGCGCCCGTCCCGTCGTACCGCCCGGCGAACAGCCAGGACCGGCCGCGCTGTCACCGCGCCGCCGCACGTCACCTGGCCACGCTCGCCGGCCAGGGCCGCTGCCGAGCCGCTGGGCACATCCGCCGCCTTGCCCGCTGGAGCCCCCATGATTGTCGAACTGACCCGGCTGCCCGGTATCGGGGTACGCCACATGTTCACCACCGCTGACGGCCGCCGCGTGGGCGTGGTCACGCACCATCCGGGCGGCCGGCGAGATCTCGTCTACGAGTCCCCCGACGACCCCGACGCCACCTGCTCTCTGACCCTGACCCGCTCCGAGGCCGTAGCCCTTGCCGGACTCCTGGGAATCCTGGACGTCGTCACGATGGCGGAGTCATCTCCCGCGTGACGGCCTGTGGCTGCCGTGCCCACCGCGGCACGGCAGCCACACCGCGGGTCAGCCGTTGTGCTTCGCCTGGCAGGACACACAGAACTGCGCGTGCGGAAGGATTTCGAGCCGCTCGGCCGGGATGTTCTGGTGACACTTCTTGCAGACCCCGTAGGTGCCGTCGCTGATGCGGCTCAGCGCACCGGTGATCTGCTCGATGTTGCGGCGGGTGGCCACCAGCAGTGCGGCGCGGTTGTGGGCCTCGCTCGGGTCGCCGGTGTCCGCGTTGAGCTCGGTCAGTTCCCGCAGCCGAGCCGTCTGCGTGGCAAAGTCTTCCGCCAGGGACGCTCGCAGATCAGCCAGCCAGCCCTGGTCGACAGTTCGATGATCGACGCTCATGGTCTACCTCTACCTTTCACGGAAAGAAGAAAAGGGCCGAAGCTTGATAGCTTCGCCCTGGCGGTCGTTTTGTGATGCAACGATTCCGCGGGGGGCCTCGGCCGGTTCGCGCCGGGCTCGACAGCCGGGACGTGGGCGCGACGTGCAGCACGCGGACAACCGGCACCCGCATCCCGACCATCCGGCACGCCGCCGTCGCCACGTAGGCAGCCCCGATTGCCGCCACACCGGTGACGGCAGGAGAGCGGAACGTCACCGGAGACATGTCTCCAACCATAGGCGGCGACCGCAGCAATGCCAACGCCTGCGCCGCACTCCTACCACGATCCACGCCTCGGCCGCCCCGCCCCGACGGCGGAACTGTCGGGTCATTCCTCCGGCGCGATCAGCCGGTCGTCGGTGGCGTCGCGGACACCGCCACCGAACGGTAGGGCCCGGCCCGCACGACCAGGCCGCACACGCCGAATCGAATCGACCTGATCCACGGCCAGTCTTCCGGCGTTGACTCGGGGCCAGGAAACCGCAACGCTGTGGAAGCGCTCCCATCGTCGATCTTCTATTAGAAAGGACTGCTCGTGCGTCCCACCACCGCTCTACTCCCCGTCGTGCTCGCCACGGCCCTCGGCGGTCTGGCCCTGCCGCAGCCTGCCCTGGCCGCGGCCGGCCCGGCCCTGGCCGTGGACACCACCGCGGCCCGACACCAGATCAGCCCGTACGTCTACGGCATGAACTTCGCCGACCAGGCCCTCGCCCGCGACCTGCGGCTGCCCGTGCACCGCTACGGCGGCAACGCCACCACCCGCTACAACTTCCGTGCCGACACCACCAACCGCGCGGCGGACTGGTACTTCGAGAACATCCCCAACGACAACACGAGTCCGGAAGACCTCCCGGAGGGCTCGGAGACCGACCGGTTCGTGCAGCAGAACAAGGCCACCGGCGCCGCCACGGTGATGACAATGCCGATGCTCGGCTGGGTCGCCAAGGACCGGTCGCGGGCGTGTGGCTTCAGCGTCGCCAAGTACGGCCCGCAGGAGTCCACCGACACCTGGGCACCGGACTGCGGCAACGGCAAGAAGCCGGACGGGACGCTGATCACCGGCAACGATCCGGAGGACACCAGCGTCGCCGTCGGTCCGGAATACGCCACAGACTTCGTCAACCACCTCAAGGCGCAGTTCGGCACCGCCGCTGAGGGCGGGGTCCAGTTCTACAACCTGGACAACGAGCCGGACCTGTGGCACTCCACCCACCGCGACGTCCGTCCGACCGGGCTGGGCTACGACGAGCTGCGTGACCGCACCTACGAGTACGCCGCCGCGATCAAGGCCGCCGACCCCGGCGCGAAGACGCTCGGTCCCGTCGGCTGGGGCCTCAACTCGATCCTCTATTCCGGCCTCGACCAGGACACCTGCTCGCGTACCGGCTGCTGGTCGAACCCGCCGGACAAGGCCGCTCACGGCGGCCAGGACCTCGGGCCGTGGTACCTGGACCGGATGCGCGAGTACGAGCAGCAGCACGGCACACGCATCCTCGACTACTTCGACGTCCACCTCTACCCGCAGCAGTCCGGAGTGTTGGGCGAGGCGGCCGGCGACGCGAACACCCAGGCGCTGCGCCTGCGCTCGACCCGCCAGCTCTGGGACCCGACGTACGTCGACGAGAGCTGGATCAACAGTCCGGTCCGCTACATTCCGCGGCTGCGCGAGCTGGTCGACCAGCACTACCCGGGCACGAAGATCGCGATGACCGAGTACAACTGGGGCGCCTTCGGGTCGCTCAACGGCGCGCTCGCCCAGGCTGACGTGCTCGGCATCTTCGGCCGCGAGGGGCTCGACCTGGCCACCCTCTGGACCGCACCCACGGCCGACCAGCCGGTGGCCAACGCGTTCCGCATCTACCGCAACTACGACGGCAAGGGCGGCGCGTTCGGCGAGACCTCCGTCCGGGCGACAAGCGCCGACCAGGGCAAGCTGGCCGTGTACGCCGCCGAGCGCAGCGCCGACAAGGCGCTCACCCTGGTCGTGGTCAACAAGACCGGCGACGACCTGACCAGCCCGGTCGCCCTCACCGGCGTCTCCGCCAGCACCGCTCAGGTCTACCGGTACAGCGGGGCGGATCTCGCCGGCGTCGTCCGGGAGGCCGACCTGCCGGTGACCGCCGGCGGTCTCACGGCCACGTTCCCGGCCAACTCGATCACCCACCTGGTGCTGCCGCGCGGCACCACGCCCGGCGACACCCAGGCGCCGACCGTCCCGGGCAAGCCGACCGCCGGCACGATCACCGGCGACAGCGTCGCGCTGACCTGGACGCCGTCCACCGACGACACCGCCGTCACCGGTTACGACGTGCACCGGGTCGACACCACCGGCACGGTGAAGGTGGGCAGCGCCACCGGCACCGCGTACACCGTGACCGGGCTGACGCCCGACACCCCGTACACCTTCGTGGTGACCGCCCGCGACGCGGCGGGCAACGTATCGGCGGCCTCACCCGGCCTGACCGTGCGGACCGCGCCCACCGCCCCGACCGGCGGTTGCACGGTCGGCTACACGGCGAACAGCTGGCCGGGCGGTTTCACCGCGTCCGTGACGGTCAAGAACACCGGCACCACCGCGATCGACGGCTGGAAACTCGGCTTCGACTTCCCCACCACCGGCCAGAAGGTCGATCAGGGCTGGTCGGCCACCTGGAAACAGAACGGCACGAGCGTCACCGCGGACAGCATGAGCTGGAACGGCAAACTCGCCCCCGGCGCGTCCACGAGCGTGGGCTTCAACGGCACGTGGAGTGGCACCAATCCGGCGCCAACCGCATTCACCCTCAACGGTCAACGCTGCGGATGACCTGAGAGACCCCTGCTCCGCACCACACCGGCGGAGCAGGCGGGAGGGGGCCGGGGCGCTGTCGCGCCCTGGCCCCCTCGCCCGCGGGTCACTCCTGGGGCGCGATCAGCCGGCCGTCGGTGGCGTCGCGGACCGTGATCGCCTCCACCGGGCACGAGTCGGCGGCGGCGAGGATGGCCTCGGCCGGGGCGGCGACGTCGGCCAGCGGCGTGGACAGGCCGCCGACCAGGCGGAAATGCTCGGGCGCGGTTCCGGCGCAGATGCTCGTGCCGATGCAGCGGCGCGCGTCCACCCCGATCCGCCACGGGGTACTCACCAGGCCACCGGCATGCCGAGCAGGCCCCGCACCAACATGCCGTGCTTCCACTCCAGCTCGGCTTCCGGTACGGCGAGCCGCAAGCCGGGCAGGCGGGTCACCAGGGTGGTGACGGCGACCTGCAATTCCATGCGGGCCAACTGCGCGCCGACGCAGTGGTGTACGCCGTGCCCGAAGCCCAGGTGCGGGTTCTGCTCGCGGCCGAGATCCAGGCGGTCCGGGTCGGCGAAGACCGTACCGTCCCGGTTCGCCGACGACAGCGAGCCGAGAACGGGCTCACCGGCCCGGACCAGCACCCCGCCGACCTCGACGTCCTCCTTGGCGTACCTGGCGAAGGAGGAGCCGACGCCGAGCGGCACGTACCGCAACAGTTCCTCGACCGCGGCCGGCACCAGCGACGGGTCGGCTCGCAGCCGAGCGAGCTGGTCCGGATTGTGCAGCAGGACGTAGACGAAGTTGGGGATCTGGGTAACCGTGGTCTCGTGGCCGGCCGCGAGCAGCCCTCCGGCCAGCTCCACCAGCTCGGTCTCGCTGAGCCGATCCTCATTGTCGTCGCGGGCCCGCACCAACGCGCCGAGCAGGTCGTCGATCTCCGGCTCGCGGCGGCGCTCGGCGACCAGGCCACCCATGTAGCCCCAGAGATTGTTCAGGTACTCCTGGATCGTCTCCGCGGGCAGCGACGTGGTCGAGACGATCGCCTCGGACCAGATGTGGAAACGGTCACGGTCGGCGTACGGGACTCCGAGCAGTTCGCAGATCACCTGGATCGGCAGCGGCGTGGCGACGTGCTCCACCAGGTCGGCCGGAGGACCGAGCCGGACCATGTTGTCGACCAACGCGTCGGCGATCCCCTGGGTTCGGGGTCGCAGCGCCTCCACCCGGCGTGCCGTGAACGCCTTCGCCACCAACCGGCGCAGTCGAGTGTGATCGGGCGGGTCCATGGTCAGCATGCCGCTGTACTGCTGGCGCGGGGTGAGCCTGGGCTCGTCGCGCTCGACGGCCGGGGCGCGGCCGAACCGCACGTCGCCGAGGACCGTACGGACGTCCTCGTAACGGGTGGCGAGCCACGCCTCCTCGCCGTAGGGGAGCTGCACCCGGGTCATCGGCTCGTTCTCGCGCAGCTCGCCATAGGTCGGATCGACGACGAGACGGTCGGGCACGCTGAACGGGTACGGCCGCGCGGGCGGAACGGTTCGGCTCTCGGTGGTCTGCGCGCTCTCCGTCATCCGGATTCCCTTCGTCGAGACGGCGTGATCCTGAGGCCGGCGCCACGTTCACGGCGGCGCCGGCTTGCCAGCGTCCAGGGCCCGCGAACAGCACACATCGACGCTGAGTAATCTCCTGAAATCGGATAGTAACGACAGACGTCGATGATCGCCATGGCGAGCGGTCGCGGCGCGTCAGCGGGCGAGCTCGTCCTCGACGAACGCGGGCCTCGCGAGCGTGATCGCCGGGATGGTCGCCACGAGGACGACAGCGAGCAGGAACAGCAGCGGCAGGGTCCACCCGCCGCTCGCGTCGTGCAGCAACCCGACGAGCAGCGGACCGAGCGCGCCGAGAGCGTACGCGACCCCCTGGGCGAAGCCGCTCAGCGCGACGGTGCCGCCGTGGGTTCGGGTGCGAACGTTGATGAGCACGAGGCAGACGGGGAAAAGGATCGACCCCGAGCCGATGAGCAGCACCCAGAGCAGCGTGAGTGTCGCGGGTGCGAGCAGCAGGCCGAGGTAGCCGAGCAGGAAGCTCGCGACACCAGCGGCGATCAGCCAGCCGACATTGCGCAGCCGCGCCACGAGCAGGGGCGCGATGAAGGCGCCGGGCACGCTGATGATGCCGGTGACGGCGAGCAGCACACCGGCCTCGGTCGGCGTCGAGCCGGCGATGTCGCCGAGGATCTCGGGCAGCCACGCGAAAGCCGCGTAGGTGCAGATCGTGCTGGTCGAGAAGACGACGGTGATCGACAGGGCCACGCGTGACCGCCACAGTCGCGTGACGAGGGCGGGGGGCGAGGACTCGACGGGGACGGCATCCGAGAGTCGCTGGCGGCGCTCCCGCGCGATGATGACGAGCCACGGAACGAGCGCGACTACCGAGGTCACCGACCAGACGCCGAGCAGGAACCGCCAGCTGGTCTGCTCGGTGACCGGAGCGGCGACCGCTGCGGGCACGGCCGTGCCCAGGCCCACGACGCAGACGTACACGGCGGTCAGCAGTGCTACCCGGTCGGGGAAGTAGCGCCGCACGATCGGCGGCAGCAGCACATTCCCGATGCCCGTACCGGCGAGCGCGACGACGCTGCCGACGAGCAACACCGCGAAGTCCGGGGCAAACGCGCGCACGAGATGGCCGAGGGTCATGAGCAGCAGCGCGAGCACGATGCCGCCGTCGAGGCCGAAGCCACGGGCGACGCGCGGCGCGATGAACCCGGATGCCGCCAACAGGATCGGTGGCAACGTGCCGAGCAGCCCGACGCCGATGTTCGATATCGGGATGTCCACCCGGATGTCGCCGAGGATCGGCGATATCGTCGCCACCGCCTGGCGCAGGGTGAATGCGACGAGCACGATGCCCAGCAGCGCGGCCGTGCGTCCCGCCCACAGCGGAAGGCGGCGGAGCTCGGGCATCCCCCGAGCCTAGTACTCCGTCCGGGGATGTTGACCTTGGGCCGAGCACCTCAGCTGTGCCGCGCCGGCCGCAGGCCGCCAGCGAACCGATGGCCGAATGTGCCTACCTCCCTTCCTGGAGGGTCACGCCCCGATCGCGCAGGTCGTCGAGGGTGTTGCGGTGTCCTTCCGGCGTGTTCCCGGCGATCGCCGGCAGCAGCACGGAGACCTGGTAGCCCAGCCGCAGCGCGTCGACGGCGGTACTCGCGACACCGCCCTCGGTCACCAGCCCGGCCAGCACGACATCGCTGACCGCATGGTCGCGCAGCATGCCGTCCAGCGGGGTGCCCGCGAACGCGCTGCGGTCGTACTTGGTGACGACCGGCTCGCCGTCCCCTACCGTCACCGCGTCGACGAATCGTGTCGCCGGTGCGTCCGGCCCGCCGTCCGAGCCGTCAAGGGCGAGGTGCCGCACGTGAACAACAAGATCGCCGGACACCCGGAACGACTGCCGTGCCTGCTCGGCGGCGCGCGCCGCCGCCATGCCGCCATCGGGCGCGTACCGCTCGACGACCCACCACTGTAGATCGATGAGGATCAGGGCCGATGCCATAGCCACCCCTTGGTAGTAGACTGTTGAATGACAGAGTACTGCTATTCGAGAGGTGTCGAAAATGCGGACACGCGAGGTGGGTGCCACCGGCCGCCACGTCGGCGCGATCGGTCTGGGCTGCATGGGCATGAGCTGGGCGTACGCCGAGAGCACGCGGAACGATGCCGCCTCACGGGACGTGGTGCGCGCCGCCGTCGACGGCGGTGTCACCTTCATCGACACCGCCGATGTCTACGGCGCCGGCCACAACGAAACGCTTGTCGGCGAGGCGTTGTCCGGCCTGCGCGACACGGTGTTCCTGGCGACCAAGGCCGGGTTGGTGGTCGATGACCTCCCCGCCAAGAGCATGTATCGCGACGGGTCACCCGCCCACCTACGCGCCGCCGTCGACGCGTCGCTGAAGCGCCTCAACACTGATCACATCGACCTGTGGTATCTGCATCGCGTCGACGACGCCGTGCCGCTGACCGAATCCTGGGCCGCCATGGCGGACATGGTCCGCGCGGGCAAAGTCCGCTACCTCGGCCTGTCGGAGGTAACCGTCCAGCAGGCCGCCGCCGCGGCCGCGGTGCACCCGGTGACCGCCATCCAGTCCGAGTTGTCGCTCTGGACCCGCGAGGCGCTCGGACACTCGTCCACGGGCGCATCCGCACCTGCCATCGCCGGCGGCGGTGCGACCGACGTCGGCGACGTGGTCGGCTGGTGTGCGGCGAACGGTGCCGCGTTCGTGCCGTTCGCGCCGCTCGGAAGAGGCTTTCTGACGGGCGCCATCGACACCACCACCCAGTTCGAGGAGGGCGACCTACGCGCGCGCAACCCCCGCTTCACGAGCGCGGCCCGCGCGGCAAATGCCCGCATCGTCGACACGGTACGCGCAGTCGCCACCCGCCACGGCGTGACTCCCGCGCAGGTCGCGATCGCTTGGACCATGGCGCAGGGCCAGCACGTCATTCCCATTCCGGGTACGCGTCGGCTCGGCCATCTCGCGGACAACGTCGGCGCCGCCGACGTAACGCTTACCGCAGCCGACCTGGCGGAGCTCGACGCCGCACCGACCGCCGTCGGCACCCGGTACTGAGGTGGAACGGCTCGGCCTCGTCATCAAACGCGCCGAACAGGCGCTGATCGCCGAGAAGACGCGCGTGCTGCAGGAGTTTCACCTGACCGTCCCGCAGTACGCGGTCCTGCTCGTCCTGCTGCAGTCCTCGGAAGCATCGGCTGCGCAACTCGCCCGCGCCTGCCTGGTGACCCCGCAGACCATCGCCACCGTGCTCACCAACCTCGAAGGGAAGGGGCTCATCGAACGAGCAGCGTCGCCGCTTCACCAGCGCGTACGGGTCGCCCAACTGACGGCCAAGGGAACCGACCTGATACGCCGAGCGGACCCGGCCGCACTCGCCGTCGAGCAACGTCTGGCGGCCGCCTTCACCCCCGACGAACGGAATACGTTCACCGAACACCTGGAACGGGCGATCACCACGCTGGCTCGCCGCCAACTTCCCGCCGACGCACCGACGCCACAGCCTGCGGACGACCCCTCGTAACGTGGTGCCATTCGTCGTCGCACGTGTTCTCCTCGGAGGTCAGGGCGCGGCCTTCGTCGTCGGGCGGCACGAACGGTCGTACTAGCCGGCGGGATAGAAGAGGAACAGGGTGCAACCGCTGGTGGTGGCGGGCACGTGCCAGGAACCGGCCGGGGCGTGCAGGAACGTCCCGGCGGGGTGGTCGCGTGCCCCGTCGTGGAAGATGCCCGCTAGCACGAAGACCTCCTCCGGGCCTGGCTCGTGGACGTCGCGGCGCGGCCAGGAGCTGCCCGGGTCCATTTCCAGTACTCCCGCGTGCGCGCCATTCGGGCCGGTCCAGAGCGGGCGGTGTCGGACCCCGGGGAAGAGTTCCTGGATCGGTGCCTGGTCGACGCGGGCGAAGGCGTAGCCCTCCTGGGCGAGGATCTCGGGATGCATGCCTCTCAGGGTGCCGACGATGATCACAGCAGCCCAGAGCCCGTGCGGACAGCGTGGGGTATTTTCCTGCCATGCATCGCGTTGTGGCTCTGGTCCGGCCGGTGCAGTCGACGTTCGAGCTCGGCTGTGCCGTCGAGGTCTTCGGCACAAAACGGCCCGGGGTGCCCCAGCACTACGAGTTCGAGGTGTGCACGGAGACGCCGGGCCTGGTGCCGACATCCGCCGGGTACGCGATGGCGGTGTCACGCGACCTGTCCGCGCTGGAGCACGCCGGTACGGTGATCATCCCGGGTTGGGCGCCCGTCGAGGCGCCGTTGTCGGAGCGGGTGCACCGCGCGTTGCTGCGGGCGCACGCGCGCGGAGCACGGCTGGTGACGATTTGTTCAGGAGTGTTCGCCCTCGCCCGCACGGGCCTGCTGGACGGCCGGTCGGCCACCACCCATCCGGGACGCGCCGAGCAGCTACGACGAGAATTCCCCCGGGTCCGGGTGGAGCAGGACCGGCTCTATGTGGACCACGGTGACGTCGCCACCAGCGCCGGTGCGGGCGCGGGCATTGATCTGTGCCTGCACCTGGTCCATCAGGACCACGGGGCGGCTCATGCCGCCCTCCTCACCCGGCACATGGCGATGCCGCCGCACCGCGAGACGCCGCCTCCGTCCACGGGGGACGCGCTCGACGGACTGCTCGAGTGGGCCGGGACGCGCCTCGGGACACCGTTGTCCGTGCACGCCATGGCCGCGCACGTCGGCGTCTCACCGCGCACGTTGGCCCGGCGCTTCGCCCGTCACCTCGGCACGACCCCCGGTGGGTGGCTGCTGTCGCGCCGGGTGGCCGAGGCACGCACCCTGCTCGAGCAGACGGATCTGTCCGTCGAGGTGATCGCGGCACGCGTCGGCCTCGGCTCGGCGGTCAACCTGCGCCGACGGTTCCACGCGCGGCTGGGCATGACTCCGAGCGCCTACCGGCGCGCATCACGCGTTCCGTGACCACCACCGCACAACCCTGATCGGTACGCACACGAGCCCTGAAACGCCGTGGTGTCGTGGTCATCGCCGGCGCCGCTTCAGAGGCGGAAGATCCGAACTATCAACCCGGTGTCGTGCATCGTGTGTGGCGCGAGGGCGTGGTACGCCCACGCGTGCACCCAGGCGTTGCCGGTCCGTACGGTGAGCCAGGTCTTGAACGCGCCGGGAAGCGTGTAGATGAGAAGGACGAACAGGATCGTCAGCGTCGCCTCGCGCGGCGATCCGAACCTGCCCCAGCCCTCGAACAGGTGCAGTGCCGCGTACGTCAGGCCGCCGAGAACGAGGGTCGCGGTGGTGGAGCCGGTCAGACGGGCGTATCGGGGAACGAGGATGCCCTGCACGAAGATGACTGTCGGCAGCACCGTGCCCGCCATGTACAGCAGGAATGTCAGTGGCACTCCGGCGGCGAGCTGACCCGGGGTCAGGCCGGCGAACGCGTGGCCGAGCACCACCCATTGCGCGAGCGATTCGAGGACCAGCACGGCGAGGATGAGGATGGCGTCGCCGCGCCGATCCGCCGAGCGCAGACACATCTGGTGGGCGGTGTAACGCCGCCGGAACCACAGCAGCGGCAACAGCGCATAGACCACAACGTTGTACGCGGCCCAGCCGAGCGCCTCGGCGGGCCCGACCGGATCGGTGGTACCGACGAGGGTGCCGGCCAGGTGGAAGCCGATCGGGTGCCAGCCGAGCCCTCGGCCGATGAGCAGGCCACCAAGTTGGGCGAGGACGCCGTACGCCAGGACGAGTCCTGTTTCACGGCGAGCGGTGGGGAGCGTCGGTGCGCGCTCGGCGATCACCGGCGCGGGTCGACCTCGGGTGAGCGCGTATCCGATGACGGCGAGCAGTACCAGCTCGACGAGGGTGGCCTGAGCGGCGATCACCTGACCGGGCCCGGATGGCGGGTCGTGCTGCGCCGGCCAGTCGAAAGGGGCGTTGCCGGGCGCGAGGAGCAAGACCGCGCCGTTGAGTGCGATCCAGCCGACCACCGCTGCCGTGAGCCAGGCTTTTTCTCGACGTGACACAGACGCTCCCGCTTATCCAGCACAGGCGTGTTAGTCAAAGGAAGGTAGCACGAGTGTGTTATAAAAAGTGGTGCCGAAGCTGGTGGATGCGCAGGCCCGACGGACCGAGCTCGCCGAAGCGGTCTGGCGGATCACGATGCGGGATGGGCTGGAGCAGGCATCCGTACGAAACGTGGCGCGCGAGGCCGGCCTGTCCATGGGTTCGTTGCGCCACTTCTTCACCACCCAGTCCGAACTCCTCGGATTCGCCCTACGGTTGGTGGGAGAACGGATCGAGGAGCGAATCCGAGCCGTGGACACCACGGGCGACCAGCGTGCGGTGGTCCGGTCGATGATCGACGAGATGCTTCCACTGGACCGGCCGCGGCGGGGCGAGTGCGAGGTGTGGCTGGCGTTCACGGCACGCGCCGTCGTGGAACCGACAATGGCCGGCCTGCGCAAGGACATCGACAAACGCCTCACCGACGCCTTCACCGCCATGATCCGGCGACTGGCCGACGCTGGTGCGCTCCGGCCCGGGCTCGATCAGAAGGTCGAGGCAGAGCGTCTCTACGCCCTCGTCGACGGCGTGATCCTGCACGCCCTCCTGCGCCCCGGCCGGACCTCGAACGCAACCGCCAAGGCCACTGTCGACGCACACCTGGACCAGATCGCGCCAGCAGCCGCGGATGAGCACTGAGATTCCCCGACCGGGATCCTGTTCACGACACCGTGCACGTTCGATGTCGAGGCGTGGATCGGTGCCCACCGGATTTTGCCTCCGGCGGCGCACGTAGCTGCACGTTGGAGATGCCCCCGCGCAGATGCGGTTGAGCGGGATTCTTGTTCGGTCCGGACGGGATGCGAGGCTGGACGCGTGACTTCCGGATCGGCGTACCTCGCCCACGTGGAGATCGTCGCCAGGTTTTTCGACTCGTACGCCCCGGACGCCTGCCAGTCCCTGAGCCGGCGCGATGCTCGCCCGCCGGTGACGCCCGCATGAGCCTGGTGTCGGCGTTCGTACCGGTCTGGATCCTCACCGCGGTCGGCTACGCGGCCTGTCGTTGGGGCCTGCTGGGTGAGGCGGTGGCGTCGGTGCTGGGCCGATTCGTGTTCCATCTCGCGATGCCGTCCGCCCTGTTCCTGGCCCTGTCCCGAATGCCGCTCTCCGGGTTCGCCGGCCGCTCGCTGCTCGCCTTCGGGGTGAGCACGGCCGCGGTCGTCGGGTTCGGGTGGGTCGGCGCGAGCCGGCTGTTCGGTCGCACGCCAGGCGAACGACCGATCTGGGGCATGGCCGCCGGGTACGTCAATTCGGCGAACCTCGGCATCCCGATCGCAACGCAGGTTCTCGGCAATGTGTCGTTCCTGGCGGAGGTGGTGCTGCTGCAGGTGCTGGTGGTGACGCCCGTGATCCTGGTCGCCCTGGACCGGCACAGCGACCCGGCCGGCCGGGTACGGGTCGGCCGTATCGCCTCCCTGCCGGTACGCAACCCGGTGATCCTGGCGTCGCTGCTCGGTGTCGCGTGCTCGGCTACCGGCCTGCACCTGCCGTCGGCGGCCGGTGCGCCGCTCACCCTGCTGTCGGGCGCCGCGGTTCCGGCCGCCCTGGTCGCGCTCGGCGCGTCGCTGCACCGCACGGCGCCGTCGCGGGCCGAGCCGGCCGAGATGGGCGGGCTGGGAGAACTGGCCGTGATCACCGCCCTGAAGCTCGTCGCACAGCCGGTCATCGCGTACGCGGCCGGGCTGGCCCTGCACCTGTCCGCGCCGCAGTTGCTCGCCGTGGTGGTGTGCGCGGGCCTGCCGACAGCGCAGAACACGTTCATCTTCGGCCAGGAGTACGGCGTCGGCGAGGCGGTGGCCAATCGGGCGGTGGTGGTGACAACGACGCTGTCGCTTGCCACCCTGGCCGTGGTGGCGACGCTGCTCGGGTAGGTCCGTCAGCCTGCTTCCAACGCCAGGACTACTGGTGGGAGGGTGTTGTCCCGACTGTCCGCCACGTCCTCGACTGCTGAAGGCTGGGATGCCGCCCATGACTGATAACGACGTACGTCCGGTGGTTTTCCTCGACGTCGACGGAACGCTCCTTCCCGCGGGCGGGGTGCAGCAACCCGCGACCCTCGAGGAGTGGAACGCGAAGTGGCAGAACTCGTCGAATCCGCACCTGGCGAGATTGACGCGTGAACACGGCCCGCGTCTGTTGGCGCTGTCCTGCGATCTGATGTGGGCGACGGCGTGGATGGAAGATGCGAACGAGGTGATAGCGCCACTGCTCGGCCTGCCCACGTTGCCAGTGGTTGACATGGGTGAGCTGCCGGACATCGACGATCCGGTCTTCTCCGAGGACGACTGGACCGCCAGGCTGCACTGGAAGACGCGGGCCCTCGTCGAGACTGCCGCGGGACGCCCGTTCGTCTGGGTCGACGACGAGATCACCGAGGTTGACCGGTCCTGGGTCGCCGCGCACCACCCAGGGCGAGCGCTGCTCCACCGTGTCGCTTCCGACTCCGGTCTCACCGACGCCGACCTCGTCGTGGTCGAGGAGTGGTTGCAGGGGGCATAGCGCCGCTGGATCGCGGGTGACTTGCCGGCGAGGATCGCCATGTCGCGTCAGGTTCGGTCCGGTGAGGTGGCCGGAGGACGTCGGTGGTTCCCCCGGATTTGTGGATGATCGGGTCTTCGATGTCAGGGTCGGTCAGTCCCGCTCGTACGGCGCGGGTCGCTGTCGGAACGGGCGGCGGCGAGGAACGCGTTGTAGCGGGCGAGGTCGTCTTCCTCGCCGGTGGCGTCGGCCCGGTCGGCGGCCCGGTCGAGGCGGTCCTGTTCACGCTGGTCGGCGCGGATCCACTGGCGAATCAGGACGATCATGACGACGACGGCGGGCAGCTCGCCGAACGCCCAGGCGATACCGGCGCCGAGCCGCTGATCGGCCAGCAACGACGACGCCCAGGCGGGGTGGACAGCGGTGTACCAGTCGGGGGCGATGACGGTGGTGGTCTGCATGAGGACCAAGCCGAAGAAGCCGTGCGCCATCATCGACGCCAGGTGGATGATCACCAGCAGAGGATGGGGGACTCGTCGGCGGCCCGGGTCGACACCGATGAGCACCCAGAACAGCAGATAGCCCGCGACCACAAAGTGGGTGAGCATCGCGAGGTGACCGAGGTGGGAGCGCATCAGCACGCCGAGCAGGTCGCTGAAGTACAGACCGAACAGGCTGGCGGTGTAGATGCCCAGCGCGACGAGCGGATGCGTGAGCACTCGGGTGGGGCCGCTGTGTAGCGCGATCAGCAGCCACTCCCGGGCGCCGCGCACCCGGGGGTCGGCCGGTCGACGCAGGGCGCGCAGGGCGAGGGTGACCGGTGCACCCCCGACCAGCAGGATCGGCACCAGCATCGACAACACCATGTGCTGGGCCATGTGCACGCTGAACAACACGTACGCGTAGCGGGCGACACCAAGGTCGGTGGTCGCGGCGAGCAGCGCCAGCCCGCCCACCCAGCTCGCCGTCCGGGCGACCGGCCAGCGGTGCCCCCTGCTGTGCATCCGGCGCACACCAGCCAGGTACCCGCCGACACCGAGAACACAGATGGTCAGGAAGAACAGGTCCGGTAGTGGCTGCCCGAGCAGGTTGACGGCGGTGGGCGCGGCAGGCATCGGGAAGCCGAGCAGCTCGGTGATCGGGTCGGCGTCGATGCCGGACTCGGGGATCGGTGTGGGGCTGCGGGACAGAGCCACCGCCAGGCCGACCGTGGCGGCGAACACGATCAGCTCCCCAGCGGCCAGTCGGCCGAACGCCCGGGGCCTTCCGGCGTGCAGTGCCGGCAGGGTGCGGGCGCGGTGTATCGCGCCGAGCGTGCCGAGGATCACGAGGGCGGCGAGCTTGCCGAGGACCAGCCAGCCGTAGCGGGCCTGCCAGAGCTGCTCGACCGACCCGAGGCGGACGGCAGCGTTGGCCAGCCCGCTGACCGTCACGGCGACGAAGCAGCCCAGGGCGAGGCGACTGTACCGAGCAGCGGCCTCGGCCAGCAGCCGACTGCGCCGCACGATCAGCAGTGCGACGAGTCCACCGATCCACACCGCGGCGGCGAGGATGTGCAGGGCCAGGCTGGTGACCGCGATCTGATGGTTACCGGCTCCGGCGGAGTGACCGGTGAACGCCGGGGGCAGCACCGCCACCAGGGCCAGGATCGTGACCGTCGCGGCGAGCCCTCGGGACACGCCGACGCGGGCCAGCAGCGCCGCGGTCAGGGCCAGCCCGGCTTGCAGCATGAGCGACTGGCCCTGCGAGATCGTGGTGGCGAAGCTGATGACCGTCGCGGGTTTGAGCGTCTCCAGCGGTTGACCGAGCAGGTCCGACACCGTCAGCACCATCAGCGACAGTGCCGCCACCGTCCAGCCGAGCGCGGTGACGCTCGCTCGCCGGAGCAGCAGGTAGCCGTGCGGCGAGACACTGCCTCCGTCGCCGGGCAGCAGGAACGCAGCGGTCACCAGCATGCCGACGGTGACCGTGGCAAGGCCGTCGCAGAGGAGCCGGACCATCGGTAGCGCCCAGGTCGTGGCCGGTCCCGCGTCCGGCAGGCCCGGAATCGCGGCGGTGAGGGCGCCTCCGACCCGTAGGCCGAGCAGCAGCAGAGCAACGCCCGAGGCGCCGATGGCGACAATGACCAACCACTCGAACGTCATAGCTGCGGTCGACCGGGGTCGGCCGGTGGACGTCGCCTCGGCCGGCCCCGCCGGCGCCGGGACTGCGGTCTGGGCGCTACCAGGATCGTCGGCGGCGGACTGCCGGGAATCTGTGTCGGACACGTGTTGACCTTGACCTGTCAGGTGGTGAGGTGGCGCGACCGCGAGAGCGGCCGGCTCATCGACGGTTCGCTCGCCACCAGAGCAGCCCAGCAACCGCCACGACGACGATGGCCAGCGCGCCGCCGGCGACGAGGACACCAGCGCCCGGGCCATCGTCGTCCTGCACCGACGCGACGGCGGACGGCTCGTCGGTCGTCGTGCTGACGATTGGCGGGGCGCTGGAATTGGGGTCGGCCACCGTGAAGGGGTACGACCCCTGCACCGGGTGCCCGTCAGTGGAGACGACGCGGTAGGCGACGGTGTAGGTGCCGTTGGGCAGAGCCTCGGTCACCTGGACCGAGCCCTTTGCCCCGCCGACCACCGGGTCACCTGTGGGGATCTTCCGCCTGGCGGCGTCGGTGAGAACGATGGTGGTGAACGGGGGGTCGAGCCGCTCAACGAACTCGAGCACGATCTCGGTAGGGGCGCTGGACAGGGTCGACTCCTGGACCGGCGCCGAGGATCGAAGCGTGTTGTGCGCCCAGGCCGGGCTGACCGGAATGAGCACCGCCACGAGGACGGCGAGGACCGCCGAGCCGAGCCGGAGGGCGGTGGGGCGGGACGACGGTACGGTCATGACGAAACTCCGGTTGGCGTGATCATCCGAGCACCTGCTCGCCGACCCATCCCCCCGGCTGGCAACCGGGAGGGATGGCGAAGACGGCGGACCCGATCGGAGTGGTCCACTCGTTGAGCAGGTCCCGCTCGGCCAGCCGGCGTTGGATGGGCAGATACTGCCGGGCAATGTCGGCCTGGTACGAGGTGAAGATCAACCCGCTGTCGGCGTGACCCTCCGCCGTCGGCGCCCCGTCGTAGTTGTACGGCCGGCGCAGGATCTTCAGCCGGTCGTCAGTGACGTGCGCGCGGGTCAGGTGAGAGAAGTCGGGGATGATGGTGAGGCCGTCCGGGCCGGTGGCGGCGAAGTCAGGTTCGTCGCGTTCGGCCGTGCCGGTCAGCGGGGCGCCGGTGTCGAGCCGCCGCCCGACGGCGATTTCGCGGTCGGGCCGGCCGAGCAGGTCCCAGGTTTCCAGATTCATGCTGATCCGCCGTACGACGAGGGTGGTGCTGTCGCGCAGCCACGCCGGGCCGTCCGGGACCCAGAGCGCGGTGTCCATGGGTGCGCCGGGGCGGGGATTGGCGGTGCCGTCGAGCTGACCGAACAGGTTGCGTTGGGTATGGCCGCCCGGCTCGACACCGGGGCTGCGCCGGAAGCCCTGCTGGGCCCACCGCACCGTGGCGAAGGGTCGGCTGTCCTTGATCAGGACGCGTTGGGCGTGCGCCACCGTGATCGCGTCATCGGCGCAGATTTGGAGCAGCAGGTCACCGCCGCACCAGGCTGGCTGGAGCCGGTCGATGCGAAACGAGGGCAGTTCGGTGACCGACACCGGCCGCCGGTCGTCGACCCCGGCGGCACTGTAGAGACCGGGGCCGAAGCCGAAGGTCACGGTCAGCCGTGCCGGCAGCAGCCCGAGTTCGGCCTCGGTGTCGGCCAACGCGGGTTGGCCCTGGGTGAGCCGGGCCGCGTCGTCGGTGAGCAGCCGCAACATCCGACCCATCGCTGCCCGATCCGTGTGGCCGCGCAGGGTCAGTGCCACGAACGACGCGTACGCCTGTGGTTCGGTGGCCACCCCGGCCTGCCGGGTGCCGTGGAACGGCTCGATGAGGCCGCCGACGGCCGCCACCGGCGTCGTGTCGGCAGCGACCACGTCCGATCGCGCGGACCCGCCGGTACGTGTCATGGCGGCCGCGGCACCGCCGGTCACGGCTCCCCCCACGGCGAGAGCACCGCCGGTGAGCAGGCCACGCCTGCTCACCGGCCGGACCGGTGAAGTCCCGGTCACGATGCCGGGCTCATGCTCATCCCCGGCGTGGCGCTCATCCCGGGCATGGGCTCGCCATGCCCGGGGGCGTAGCTCTCCTGCGCGCCGGTGAACGGCTTGGCCACGGCGCGGAACTGCTGAGTCTTGCCGTCGGCGAAGGTCAGGGTAAAGGTCAACTCGTCGCCGGCCTGGACGGGCTTGGTGAGGTTCATCAGCATGAGGTGGTCGCCACCGGGCTCTAACGCGTGCGTGCTCCTGGCCTTGATCACAATGCCGCCCTGCTTCTGCCGCATGACCATCTTGCCGTCCTTCATGGCCATCTCGTGCAGCTCCATCGACGACAGCGAGGTCGTGGCACCAGTCACCGTGACATCGGTGTCCCCGTCGTTGACCAGGGTCCCGAAAGCTGCCGTCATGCCCTTGTCGGCCGCCTTGACCCACGGGTCACGAATCGTGACCACACCAGCGGCGGCGCTCGGCGATGCCGACGGGTTTGGCTGCGCGGACGCCGGCGAGTCGGATGACCCACACCCGGCCGCGCCGACCGCCACGAGCGCAGCGGCGGTGGCGAGTGCAATGGCCGAGCGTCGGCGCGAGCTGATGGTAGCCATGAATTCTTCCTCCGATGGTTGTTGCTGCTTCGTTGGTCGGTCGCCGTGGGGCGGAAGTTCCGGGCTGGCGGATAATGGCCCGATCGCGGCTGCCGGACGGAGGTTCGGCGAAGCGGCGGGGCGTTTCCGCCGGTCACGCTGCTGACCGGCCGTGGACCCGTGCCCGGCCCCGCTGGGATGGAGCCCGGTGCAACCGACTAGCAACCAGAAGCTGGACCTTGATAGCTCCGCAGAGCGGACGTGGACCTCTTCGGTGCCGCCGCGGCGTGAGGTGACCCGAGATGCCGGCCGGTGTCAGCCATCCTGCGAGCAGCGCTACCTCACCCACGTCGCGTTTCACTGAGAAGTCACGCCGCACCGGCCGCCGGCG
This sequence comes from Micromonospora sp. NPDC049274, assembly GCF_040678875.1. Classification (NCBI taxonomy): domain Bacteria; kingdom Bacillati; phylum Actinomycetota; class Actinomycetes; order Micromonosporales; family Micromonosporaceae; genus Micromonospora; species Micromonospora sp. NPDC049274. Next base: position 238,113 of record NZ_JBFAQS010000005.1, on the reverse strand, counting down.
AATCCTCGGGGACCAATACCGTGAGGGAAGGTTCGTACGGTTGCTGCGTGATGTCGCGCCTTAGCAGGGGATGACAGACTGTTCGGCGAGGGCGCTGCCGACGGATTGGTCTATCCTGCCGGCGACCGGCTGGTGGTTGCTGCCGCTGCTGGAGTGGACCCCGATCGACGTCAGTGCGGCATCGCCTGACGTGCCCGTTGCCGACACACCGCTTCCCGCTCTCGTCCGGTTCGCCCGTGCGGCTTGGGGACTACTGGCCGACATGAAGGACTCGCGGCAACTCTCCCAGCCACTTCGCTACCGAGCACTTCACCTCTGGCACGTCTCGGCGCATGCCTGACGGCCTGACATGCCCGATCGGACGTCGAGCATTGCATGGTCGCGCCCAAGGGGGTGACGCACGGCTACCTGGATCCACAGCGCGTACCGAGGAGTGAGCTTCCACCAGCCGCAGCGGGGTTGTGTCGTCTCCGCCTACGGTGCGGGTTCCAGTACGACGACTGGGATCTGGCGGGTGGTCTTCCGCTCGTAGTCGGCGAAGCCTGGATACGCGGCCTTCTGCGCGCTCCAGATCCGTTCCCGCTCGGTCCCGGTGGCAACTCGGGCGACCAACTCGACCTTGTCCGTGCCGATCTCCGCGTGGGCCTGCGGGTGCGCGAGCAGGTTGTGGTACCAGTCGGGATTGGTGGGCGCACCGCCCTTGGACGCGAACACGGCGTAGCCGCCGTCCACCTTCTGGTACATCATCGGGTGCACGCGAGGCTCGCCGCTCTTGGCGCCGACCGTGTGCAACAGGAGCAGCGGCGCGCCAGCGAACTGACCGCCGACCTGCCCACCGTTGGCACGAAACTCGTCGATGATCTTGTCGTTCCAGTCACTCATGCCGTCTCCTCGCCTCCGCGAACCGACCTTCGGTAGCGATTCTGACAGTCTCAGCCGAGGTGTGACACAGGGGACTCACGTGCACTCACAGCAAATGCCGCCGTGGTCTCCGCCAACGAACGCCTCGCTCGCTCAGCCCTGCCGTCGAGCATGCTCCAAGCGTCGGCGCTCATGGTGGCTCATAGTCGCACGGTCGCGGTGCGGTGCCCTCCGCATCCTCGAGATACAGCTGGGCATCGGCGTTGTCGCCGGTCTCGGGCTCGCCGCCGAGGCCGGCATCGTCCACCGCAATCCCCATATCGGCGGCGGTGCCCATCCATGAGGGCCATTTCCGGCGGACTGCGCCAAAGGATAGCCTCATCAGCGTGTCGGGTGAAAAGCTCGCGGCTGAGACTGAGATCGCCTCGCAGGTGCAATCCGCCCTCAGTGAGATCGCCGCTGTAGCGATTTCCCAGCCCGGCCCCTCCGAAGAGCGCGTGAGCGCGATGATGGACAGCCTCCAGCAAGACGAACTCAGGGCACTCGAGCCCGCCTTCCGGCACACGATCGGGGCGTTTCTCCGCAAGCGCCGGGACCGCCTCCTGTTGCACCTGGAAAAGAAGCTCACCGCGCCGAAGCCGGGAATCCCTCCACGTCCGGCGGCGCCTACACCGGCGACCGTGTTTCGGCGGAACACTCCAGGCACTCCGGCATCCCAGATTCCGACCGCCCGCCCCGTGAAGCAACCGGTCACGCAGGCAGAGGTGGACGAACGGATGGCGGACCTCGAGGAGGCTCTCAACGAGCTCAGCGAGAAGCACATCTTCCAGTGGCACACCCTCTACCGCGACTGGCTGTCCGAGGACTTCGACTGGTTCCTGGACACACTCGCGAGCTATGTGCGCTATCCGCAGGTGCTGGAAAAGATCCACGAGGCGCTCGCGGCCCACTCGGCGGAAATCTTCGAAAAGGGCAGACGCCACCAGATCAATCAGGGGGAGACCGAGCAGTACGCGGTCGACAAGTCGCTCAAGGGTCTGCAGAGTTTTCTCGACCTGCCGATCGAGTTCTACTCGGCCCGGCTGCCGAGTGCGGTGGACACCAGGCGGGCGACGAGGCTGCGGGCGCTCACGTCCACCATGCTCTCGGCAATCCTGACTGGCTACATGCAGCTCGACTTCGGCACGGTCACCGGCGGTGGCGTGCTCGCCCGCTACCCGCGGTCGTGGGCGCACACGCTCGCCTTCTCCACCCCCGACGACCTGGACGCGCTGCTGGGGTTCATCGAGCACAACGACTTCGCGCGCGGCCTGATGTTCTACCTCACGCCGCTTGTGGAGGCGATCGAATCGCTTGGTGAGGGCAGGGAGCACATGCCCCTGCCCGCACTCTCCCAGCTTCGGTCGGATGCCGGGCTGATGAACATCTGGCTCAGACCCTCGGCGCTGTCCCCGTACCCTCAGCTGATCGAGCTTGAGTGCTATCTCGGCGATCGGTACGTGCGACAGCCGGATCTGCTGGAAGCCGCCCGCCGGGGCGTCACGGTCGCGGTGGTCCCGATCAGCACCGGCCCCGCACACCGCGTGCAGGACGACCCGCGGCTACAGCAGATTGTCGTGCCCGCCGAGGCGGACCTGTCGAAGGTGCCGAGTATCCGTGACGCGATCAGGGCACCGCTGATCGCCAGGGCCTACCACCAGGGCACCGCGTCGTCGCGCCGGCAGCCCTTGGGCCACAACGTCGCCAGGGCTTTCCCGCGGGACAACCCCAACCTCCTGCCCTACTACATCGTCCACCGTCAGACGGTGCGGGATCTGTTCCGCACATTCGAGAGCCGCAGCGGCGTCCGCCTCTGGTGCAGCGTGCGGCGCAGCGGCAAGACGACTGCTGGAGCACGGCTCGACGCCGACACGACCACGGGTCAGGTGACCGTTGTCAAGCAGACCTGTGACACGACGGGCGAAACCCCCAACGACAACATGTTCTACAAGCAGGTGCAGGCCGCCCTGACTGCTGGCGGCTGGTTGCCGGAAACATTCTTCAGGGATCTCATCCGGCGGTGCGGTGACGGCCAGGCGATCTCCGACCGCACGGTCTTCGTCCTCGACGAGTACGAAACGCTCTTCGGTGCGCTCAGCGCGTCCCTGCGGCGGGACAACGACCTGCGTTACTTCGTCGTGCAGCCCCTTCTCAACCAGATGGTCGAGTTCTCCCGGGAGAACCTCATCATCTTTCTGGGGCAGCAGCCCAACGCCCACTACATTCTGATGGATCAGAACCAGCTCAGCCCCTACGTGCAGCAGGACTCCTTCCCCCTGTTCGACCACAAGCAGGGAGAGCCCCGGGAAGAGTTCGCACAGCTCATCCGGAAGGTGCTCACCAATCCGGTGAACCCGGACGCGTCCTTCGTCGACGCCGTTTACCGCGAGACCGCCGGCCACCCGTACCTCACCGTGTCGATATTGTCGGGGCTCGTCGACTGGCTCATCGAGGAGAAGCGGCCCGTCAACAAGCTCGAACTCACGCGAGACGACTTCGACCAATTCGCCGCGACCCGGCTGCGGCCCGCCGCGGTGAGCCTCAACCGGGACTACGGCATCTTCCACGAGGCCGCCCGTGAGGCGCTCAGCGAGGCCGGACGCCAGCGGTCGCCGTGGCTGCACGAGGTCTACGCCGTACTACGCGCGGTGGCACGGTCCTCACCGGAGAGCCTCCGCTGCACGCGGAAGGACTTCGAAGAGATCGCCGCGCAGGTGTCGGACGGGATCGACGCCGGGCGGCTGCTGGCCACGTCCAGCGACAGCAACTTCCTCGCCTACGACGACCAGCACGTCTGGCCACGCATCCGGCTGCTCGGCCGGATCGCCGCTGTCGCGCAGGGAGGAGTTACATGACCGCGTACATCGACGAGCACATGTCCCCGCACCGGCTGGCCCAGGTCGTGGCGGACCGCCTCGATACCGAGGAGTCGCCGGTCGCCGGTTACTGGTACGAGGTCCGTGGCGACCGGGGCACGTACGCGGACGAGCTGCGCAGGCTGCTCGCCGGCAGCCCCGTGGTGGTCCTCGTCGTCCGCGAGGTCGTCTTCGACAACCCAAATGCCGTGCAGGCGGAGTTCGTCGACCTGATCGACAAGCACCGCGACGAGTTCGAGAAGGTGCTGGGCGCCCTGCCCGAGTACGCACCCGTGGTGGCAGTCGTGCTGCTGACCCGCCGCGTACCGGCGGTGCCGCAGTTGGCGTCGCCGGCCGTGATGCCGGGGTGGTTCCCTCGTGTGGGCGGCACCGTCGTTTCCGTCTACCTGCGGGACCTCACGTGGACCGGCGGTGCGGCGATCGACTGCAGCGAGTCCGCGGTCCCCGAGATCAGCAGCGGGTTGTTCAGACTGGACGAAGCGCTGTTTGAACGGCTCACCTGCGTCCACGCCGCGGAGCCCGCGGCTGCCGACGCCTTCTGGGAGCGGGTGCGTTTCGACGACGGGTACGACTTCGGCGCCTTCCTGTCCCGGTCCCGCCGCTCCCGTGCCGCCGTACGCAACAGGCAAGCGTTCCGCCCCGACGCCGGGAAGGGCACCACCGTGGTCGCGCGACTCTGGAAGATTGTTCAGCGGACGCCGCCCGAGGCGCTGGGCCGCGTCGGCGCTAATCTGGCGACGGCCCTGCGCCTGCCCGAACCGCTGGATCGCGACTGGCATCAGCCGTTCGTATCGGTGCTCGGGCGACCGGCCAACCGTCCGCCGGCGATGGCCACTGCATTCGCCAGCAGTGTGCTGCGGACCGTCGCCGCGAGCGCCCAATTCATCACCGTCGCGGCACACGCCGACGCCTACGGAGCCTATCCGGTGACTCTCCTACGCTCGAACTCCCTTGACTTGCTGGTGGCGATGCGGGACGCCACCTCCCTGCTACAGACGCTCGATCCACCCCGGTCAACCACCTAGCCACGGTGATGGCACCACCATGTGCGGCCACCACACCCGGTCGACGGCATAGCGCCCGCCAGGGCCCTCGACCCGAGCACCATTCATCTGCCGGTCCGGTGCCAACCAGCAGCACGGTAGCCCGGTAGCCGACGCGTTCACGCAGTTCAAGGCCGTTCAGGGCAACCCGCTGCTCTCAACCTGCTTCCCCGAACCGGACTCGCACCCGAGGCTGACCGCTGACCGGTCGTGAACTTCCGGCCAGTACCTTGGTGGCGCCCGCACTGGCTCCCGCAGCCGCATCGGTCCATCGGGAAGCACGCCGGTACACGAATGTCCGTGAGCGTCCGGGCTACGGTGAACCGGTGGCACCGGACAAGTGGGCACAGTGGCTCTTGACCCGCCGGGACGGCAACAGCGCGGGCTTGTGCGCCCGCAACGCCCGAGATCTGGCGGCGTTCCGTGACGGCGTCCTTGCGGGAGCTGACCTGGCCGCCGACGACGTGGTCCTCGACGTGGGCTGCGGGACGGGACTGATCGGGTTCGGCGCCCTGGGTCGACTCGGCCCGGACGGTCATGTCATTTTCAGCGATGTCTCACTCGATGTGCTCGACGAGTGCCGGCGCACCGCGAGGGACGACCCGCGGTGTAGCTTTGTCGTCGCGTCCGCCGATGATCTCGCCGGAATCGCCGACGCCTCTGTCGACGTCGTGACCACTCGGTCGGTGCTCATTTACTCCGATCGCAAGGCCGCCGCCTTCGCGGAGTTCTTCCGAGTCCTGCGGCCGGGCGGACGGATTTCCCTGTTCGAGCCCATCAACAGCTTCGCGATGCGGCTTCGACCCGACGATCTGTTCGGGGTGGGCACCGCGCCCGTGCACGACCTGATCGCCAAGGTGCGCGACGTCTACCGGGGCACCACCGAGGAAACCATGCGACCGATGATGGACTTCGACGAGCGTGACATCGTCGACTGGGCGGTTACCGCCGGCTTCGAGGCTGTGGAACTGGACTACCACGCCCAGGTCGACGTGCCCGCCGATCCCATCGAGGACTGGGAAACACTCAAGCGCGTGGCGCCCAACCCCTTGGTCCCCACGTACGGCGAAGCGATCGCCGTTGCCCTGACCCACGATGAACGCGAACGTCTCGACACATACATGACCGCCCTGGCCGCGGCCGGCACGCCAACGCGGCGCACGATGGCCACCGCGTTTTTTCGCGCACGGCGTCCGCACAGGAACCGCTGAGGACCTACCGCGCCACCCGGCGCTCACCGACGCACCGGACACGCGTGTCCGGAAGGGGGATCCGAGGCTCGGCTGCCGGAATCCCCATCGACTCCGGCATGGCGGATCCAGAACCGACGCCGTTCAGCGGAGCGGTGTTCGCTCCAGGTCTGCTGATCGAAATCTGCGACACGTCGCGCGTTCAGTCCGGTAGACCATCCGACCGCCGGCGATTCCGCGTGGAATGTGGCTTGCCGCCCTCGCGGAGCCGGGTGGCCTCGTGCAGCGCCACTTCGCGGCCGGTGCGGGCGAAGTCGGTCAGCAGGCGCAGCTGGTCGTCGGTGAACCCGGCGATGCGCTCGGTCAGGTACGCGGCCATCGGCTGGTAGAGCGCGGACAGTTCCTCGGTCCGGTCGGGCCTGGCGTGCACGGTGATCCGGCGGCGGTCGTGCGGATCATGCTCGCGACGGACGAGGCGCTGCGCCTCCATCCGGTCGAGCATCTTGCTCATCGCGCCGGTGGTCATGCCCATCCGTTCGGCGAGCTGAGTGGGTGTGACGGCAAGACCCGCGCTGACGAGGTTGAGGCAGTGCAGGTCGTTGACCGGTACGCCGAGCTGGTCGGCGACCGCCGACTGGAACAGCGCGGTGGCACTGACGAACTGCGGGATCTCCACCCAGGCAGCCGCGACGAGCGCCTCGTGCCCCGTTGACATGCTCACCTCTCTCCGGATAGCTTCCTGAAGAAGTTACTTCTTGAAGAAGTTACTTCCTGAGCGGGATGACAACCGCGTCGAAAGCCTAGAACAGGAACGAGAGGGCATGGCTCACGCACTGATCATCGGCGGCGGTGTCGCGGGTCCCACCGCCGCCATCGCACTCCAAAAAATCGGAATCGACGCCACCGTCTACGAGGCGTACGCCACCACGGCTCACGACGTGGGTGCCAGCATGGGCATCTCCCTCAACGGTCTCGACGCGTTGCGCACCCTCGACGCGCACACCGTCGTCCGCGACGCCGGATTCCCCGTACCCCGCGGCATCATGTGGCTCGGCAACGGCAGACGCCTTGGCGAAGGACACACCGGCACTCCACTGCCCGACGGAACACTCCCCATCGTCATCGGACGCTACGACCTGTACGCCGCGTTGCGGGAGGAGGCCCTCCGCCGTGGCGTGCCCATCCACCACGGCAAGCGCCTGGCCCACATCGGACAACGCGGTGACCAGGTCGCCGCAGTTTTCACCGACGGCACGGAAGCTGTCGGCGACCTGCTCATCGGCGCCGACGGCATCCGCTCGACGACCCGGCACTTTGTCGCCCCGCACGCACCACGACCCCGATACGTCGGGCTCATCGGCACGGGCGGGATCACCCGCGAGGTCGCGCCGCAGTCCGATCCCGGTGTGATGAATATGGTCTTTGGCAGGCGGGCGTTCTTCGCCTCCATGGCCAGTCCGGACGGCAGCGTCTGGTGGTTCGCCAATCTGCCCTGGGCCGACGAACCCACCGCAACCGACCTAGCCGCGACTTCCGGCTCGCAGTGGCAAGAGCGATTGCTGCAAGCCTTCGCCGAGGACAGGTCGCCGGCCGCGCGGCTCATCCGCGCGACACCGCCGGACTACACGTGGTTTCCCATGCACGACATGCATGCACCGGAGCGGTGGCACCGCGGACGCGTCGTCCTGATCGGTGACGCCGCGCACGTGAGCTCAGCCAGCTCGGGGCAAGGCGCGTCGATGGCCTTCGAGGACGCCGTGCAACTGGCCCGCTGTCTGCGAGATCGAGACGATCCGCCTGCGGCGTTCCACGACTACCAACGGTTGCGCGTCGACCGAGTCAGCAAGGTGCTGGCGGGAGCCAAGCAGGTCAACCGCAGCAAGGCGGCCACCGGCGTGAGTCGAGTCCTGCGCGACGTGACGTTCCCCCTGTTCATGAGGAAATTCAGCACTCCGGGCGCGTTTGCCTGGCTGTACGACCACCGCATCGACTTCGACCGACCGATAGACGACCAGCTAAGTCCATAAGGCAACGGGCTTCTGACCTGCATCCCAATCGGCCAGCCAGGAGGAAAGGTGGACGAGATCCTCGCGCCGGTGCGCAGGCTGGACGGCCCCGGCAACCGACAGCGGGTGGCGGCGAAAGCTGCCGGCCACCCGCATTGCCGAGACGCTCACTTCCCCTTGAAGAGTTGAGCTTCTCCGTTACCGAAAGACCAGTTCTCGGCGCCAGTATCGACCACCGAGATCAACACATCCTCCGGACGCACTCCCGGGTCGCGGCCGAGCCGATCGACGATCGCGCGATACATCGCCAGTTTGGCGTCAGGGGACTTGCCCGATGTCCAGAAGACTTGGATCTGCACCAGGTCAGCCGACCGCTGAATACCGAGGAAATCTCCATAGGCGAATGCGCTCTCACCGTGCTCCGTGATGGCCATGAAGCGGTCGCCGTCCTTGATCTTGACTGTTTCGCGCATGGCCTCGTAGACCTGGCTGAGCAGTGCCTGCTTGTACGTCTCGGACTTGCCCTCGCGAATCGCAATACGAGTGATGGGCATCAGTTTCCCTCTCTTGTCGGCCGAAGTGCATCCGAGGAGCGTGCAGAGAACTTGGTCCGTGCAGAGCCGCTGACATTCCGAATGAAGGCGTATGTCGATCGACATCGGATGGGCCGCGGCTCTGCGGCCTCAAGCCTTCGCTCAACGTGAGGCGTCAGGAGGTCCAGGCGCTTGCCGTGGCCTGAACCGTTGATCGAAGGTCCACCGCACTTCCCCGGACCTGGTTCGATCAAACAGGGCTGGTCGGGACCGCTTTGGGCATGGCTTGCGCCAACTTGGGCTTTATGAGGGGGCGTCCGACTGTCCGGCGAGACGGGCGATGACGCGACGCAACTGCTCGGCGTAGGCGTGGAGAAACTCTGGTGAGTCAGCGGCGAGACCGGTCATTCGGCGGGCAACCTGGGGCAGCACCGTCGGCGCCAGTGTCGCCGCGAAGAGCAGCACCTGGACGTACGCCGGGTCCAAATCGGCGGCGAGTTCGCCGGCCTGCTGCCGACGGCGCATGTCGTCGACCATCGCGGCAAAGTAGGCGTCGGTCGCCGGATCGACATCCGGGTCGGTGGGTGCCTCGGCGCGGGTGAGCCCCTCCCAGGCGAGCAGCCGCGCCCACGACCGCTGCGGCTCACCGGGGGTGAGGAACCCGCTCACGATCTCGGCCAAGGGCAGGTCCGGTCGGGCGGCGCCGTTGGTCGTCTCCCATTTGCGCTGGAGGGCCCGGTAGAGGCCGTCCTTGCCGTCGAAGTAGTACGAGATCAACTGCTGGTTGACCCCGGCGCGGGCGGCGATCGCACCAGTTCGGGCACCGGCGAACCCATGTTCGCTGAACTCGACGAACGCCGCGTCGAGGATGCGCTCGCGGGTGCGCTCGGGATCGCGTTTGCGCTGTTCACCGCTTGGGGACCGGCGAGGCTTGCCCATGAAGATCACCGTAACACGGTCACGCGGGCGACTACCCTAATCAACTGTTTGGTTGACAGTGACATGCAGTTGGGTGATAGTCGTCGCATGGACACGCCAGAAGTCATGATCATTGGTGCCGGGATCGGCGGCCTGTGCCTGGCCCAGGGCCTGCGCCGCGCCGGGGTGTCGGTGACCGTCCACGAACGCACGAAGGCCCGTACCGATTGGCTGCAGGGCTACCGCATCCACATCAACCCGAACGGGAGCCGAGCGCTGCACGCGTGCCTTCCGCCCGCCACCTGGCAGGCTTTCCTCGACACGGTCTCGATCGACACCGGCGGCTTCGGTTTCACCACCGAACGGCTCGACGACCTACTCCGCTTCACCGCTGAGGAGATCACGCCCGCCCGTGCTCCCGAAAGCCGGCACTATGGCGTCAGCAGGATCAGCCTGCGCGAGGTGCTGCTGTCCGGCATGGATGACGTGGTGCGGCTGGACCACGAGTTCACGCACTATGAGGCCACGGCCGACGGGCGGGTGATCGCCTACTTCGCCGACGGCGGCACGGCCACCGCCGACGTGCTCATCGGCGCCGACGGCGCCAACTCACGAGTCCGCCGCCAGCTACTCCCCCACGCGCGGCGCGTCGACACCGGCGTCGTGACGGTCGCCGGCAAGCATCGCCTCGCCGACGCCACCCTGCCCAGAGTGCTGACCCAGGACGTCAACCTCGTGATCCCGAAGAGCCGTGGATCCTTCTTCACCGCGGTGTGGCACCCCGGCCCGCAGGTGATCGCTCCACCGGAAGAGTTCCTGCTCGACAACACCACTGCCTACCTCCTCTGGGGCTACACGGACGCGGCGACGGCTTTCCCGGCCGAGGCCGTCGAGTCCCTCTCCGGAACGGACCTCCAGCGCCTCGTGCTGGACCGCACGGTCGAATGGGCACCGGCGCTGCGGGAGGTGATCACCGGCTCCGATCCGCAGACGATCAACGCCATCCGAGTGCGCAGTGCCACTCCCGTCGACGCCTGGGAGACCGGACCAGTCACCCTTCTGGGCGACGCGATCCACAACATGACACCGATGGCGGGGATAGGCGCCAACACCGCACTGCGCGACGCCACCCTGCTGTGCGGCAAGCTCACCGAGGTCCACGCCGGCACGACCGCGATGGTGCCGGCTCTGCACGACTACGAGCGGCAGATGCTCAACTACGGCTTCGCCGCGGTACGACAGTCGCTGCGCAACGCCCGGCAGGCGAGCTCTACCAACCGCCTGGCCAGGACCGCGCTCCGCACGACACTGCGTACCGTCAATGCCATGCCGCCGCTGCGCCGCCGGATGGCGGCCCGACTCGGCCAATGACCCCGCGTGACCAACGATCACCTCGAGCTGGCCCCCGCCCAACGCTTCGACGTACGCGTCGACTTCTCCCACTACGCCCCCGTGCCGAGGTCACCCTGGTCAACGACTTCCGCACTTCAGTAATGGGACAGACCACGACCTGGTCCCGGGCGGATGCGAGGTCAGCCGAGACCTTAGCGCTCGGGCGGATGGCAGCCGCGAGTCGTGTGCAGCGGGTGCACTTCTGTGGCGGAGCTAGCCGCGCGACCAATGAGGTCAACGGACTACCCTGGTCCGAGATCCTCGGATACTGGGTCGACGATCCCCGGTACGCCGATCAGCGCAAGGGCGGCCCATCGACGGGGCGGGACTTCGCGTCCATGTCGGGCCAGGTAGTCGAGCTGGGCGTCACGGAGAGCCTCACTCGGTGGCCGACCCGCCGCAGTTGCGGCGTAGAAGGCGGCGAGGATCTCCGCCGTCCCGGTGTCCTCGACGGCGACTTGCCCGCCGACGAACCAACGGCTTCCGCGGGAAAGCATCACCGTCGGCAAGCCCCACGGCTCCGTGCCCGGTGTGGAGCGAACCTTGGCCGACCAGCAAGCGGCGGCGATGACTAGGCTGGGGAAGTTCAAGCGCAGAGCGGCTGCGGCCGTGAAGTCTTGGCCGTCCACCTCAATCGCGTGCGCGAGGCCCTCGCGGCCATTGCCGTGGGCGGAGAGTGTCAGGAACAGCAAGCCGTTTTCGGCGGCCAGCACGCGGCAGACGTCGCCATAGGAGCGCAATCGCTCTACGTCGATGCGTCGGTTGTCGGGCCCGGGATCGCCCAGGGCGGACAGTGCGGCTCCCTCGATCGAGGTGGACTCCAGATCCGGGTCCAGGTACGCCGCAGCGGTTCTCTGGTGCGGGGGGCGCTCGCGGTCGACCAGCGCCTGGAGGAATCTAAGGCTGGGGGTCTGGCAGAGCCGGGCGCGATCGACCAGGAGGTGACCCGATCGCAGGGGTAGTGCCGCGATCGGGATCGAGGCCAACGCGCCCACGGCGACCACGACGAGGTCGATGACGGCCGGCGTCTCCGGCCTGTCCAGGTAATCGAGGAGCGCGGGCGGCAACAGAGCGGCACCCAGCTCGCCCCATTGCTGTTGGGTCCACGCGTAAGAGCCGCTCGTCCCGTCGGCGACCTGGCGGAGCCGGGCTCCCGAAAGACGGCCTCGGCCTGTGGCACCACCGCCGTCCGGAGCGAGCCAGACCGAGAAGATCTCCCAGCGGCGCGGATCACTGTCATCGACGTCCAGCAGCAGGGAGTGCGCTCCGGCCAGGCAACCGCGCAGGTCGGCCAGAGTGCCGACATCGAGCGGGTCCGGCGCGAGGGCCACTCGGAAGGCATGGGAGACTGCAGTCTCCAAATCCTGCAGCGCGCCGGCCGTCCGGGCGTCCGCTTCCGATGTCGCGCTGCCGGCGTGGTTCGGCGTCACTGGTGGCTCGTCGGCCAGGTCGCCTTCGTCGCCAATGACGAACACCCCCTCCTCCGACGCTGTCTGCGCGAGGGGCCGCCTCGGTGAGCCGTTGGTAGATCGCGGCAATCTCGGCGGGCAGCTCGTCGGCTCCGGTCAGCATCAGCGTAGCCAGCAGGTCACTGCGCGATGCCTCGATGACCATCGCGGACTCCATGAATCTGCCGACGTTGACCGCCAGTCGGAGTGCGTAGAGAAAGTCCGACCGCCGGAGCGCGAGTATGCGGCTTCGATCTGCGGGCACAGTGAGCCTGCGGCGGGCCCGGTCGTATCCGGCCACTGCGCTTATGGCGAGCTCGAGGGCACGGTCCGGATCGTTGCCCTCCTCCGCCACGGCACGCGCCAGCGCGGCCATAGCTTGAGGTCCATAATTAGGAAATCGATCTGGTGGAAGCAGCTCGCAGGAAGTTTCGAGAATCACGGCAGCCGATCGGTTTCCGACGTCTTGTCCTTCCGCCCGGCACTCGTTGAGCGCCACGCCGTAGGCGTGGAGTGCCCTGCCCAATCGACGCGTGCCGGCAGTTACTCGTGCGTGTTCGACGGCCAGCTCGCCGAGCGCAAGACGAAGCGGGGAACAGGGCAACGTCATCACGAGCCGGCGGAGCAGATCCGCGCGGCTGTGGTCGTCCGGCGCCAGCAGGTACGCGCGAAGAAGGTGCTGAGCAGCGACGGTCGGATCCTCCACCGCGTCCGCGATGGCCGCCTCCGACCACGTCAGACCGGTTCGGCCGCCGCTGCGCTGAAATAGCTCCGCGGCCTCCTCCGCCCGGCGTTTCGCCTCGTTCCGGTTGCCCGTCTCGTTGAGCACCCGAGCCAATTCGAGCAGCGCGTTCGCGCGCGGCGTGTCCTTGCCTAGAGTGTCGGCAATCGCAAGCCTTTCCACCGCCAGTTCCTGGGCCAGGGACACCGCGCCGTCCAGCCGGGTGGCAATCCCGAGATCGCCGAGCAAACTCTGCCGGGCGGCGGGCAGGTCACCGAACTCGTGCAGCAGTTGCTCGCAGACAGCTCGTGCTTCCTCGTAGCGGCCGAGTTTCCGCAGGCGTACGCCGTTTTGCCGGCGGATGCCGCAGAGAATCTCCCGATGACGATCGCTGCTGAGCGTGATGAGTCCGGCAAGCCGTTGGGCGTGCTCAAAAGATTCAATATCATCGATTCGACGTGCGACAATTGACGCGTAGCGAAGAGCCCAGAGCGCGTTGGTCGCGACGCGATCTGTCGCCGCCGCGCTGACGTCGGTCATGCCGACCTCGTACGCAGCAAGGTGGTGCCCAAGAGCCGCTTGCGGCTGCCGGTACTCGAGGGCCCGACCGAGAAAGCGGAGTGCCTTGGCCTCCAGCAGGCGGTCGGGCGTCTGCTGCGCCGTCCGGTGAGCCAGCTCCGCCCACTGGATCGCCTCGTCGTCGTCCCCGCGCCTGCGGTGGGCCGCCGACCGTTGGATCGCGTACGCCGAGGTTAGGGCCGGGTCAGCGATGCTCGACCGCATCCGACCGGCGTGGACGAGCGCCTCCCACACGAGGTCTTGGTGCTGACTGGTACGCAGCCGACCGGCGAACCGCACCAGCTGGCCGAACTCGTCCATCGGTGAAAAGCCTCCGGACTGGATACGTGCCAATTCGTCTTCCATCTGGATGCGGTCCACCACGCTGCCCTGTCGTCCGGCTAGCCCGCTGAGTGGGCAGGCTGTGAAGTCGCCGAACCGGCGTCGCTGTCGTCAGCGGGCTCGTCGGCCTCCTTCGCCACGTAGGTGACCGAGAAGAAGACGATTTGCCGCGCGCTCACCGCGATGACGTCATGATCCAAGATGTCGCGCGGTCCGCGGTCGCCTGGTCGCCGATAGCTCAGCGGCTGTCCGAGCGCCAGCTCACGGTCGGGCGTCTCGCGCGGATCGTGGGAGAAGTGCATGAGCGTGCCGACCACCGACGCTCCGTTGACCAGTTCACACTCGACGCGGACCGTATAGGCCCCGCTCTGGCGACGGTACTCCTCGAACAAGCGCCACCAGGACGAATCGGGTCCCAGGTTCGTGATGCCACGGGGCACCACCAGCGCGGCCAGGGCGGCGATCACGACCGCGAGGATCAGAAGGCCCAACGACCAGCCGGCAATGGTGGCGAAGTGGGACCGCGCGTACGCCCCGCCCTGGACGACCCAGGCGGTGACATCGGGCGTGGATCGCGGCGCGATGAGTCTGACGAGGACGAACCCGCCTAGGGCCGCGACGTCGCACACGAAACCGATCGTGACCGCTCTGCTCAGTTCTCTCAGTTGGCTGGTCGCGATCTCCGGGAAGCGCAGGCTGCGGACGGTCGAGAATGCCAGCGCAGGCAGGAAGATCACCAGGACGAACACAACGCCGACGACCGTGGTCGGCATCGTCATCGGTCCGCGTCGTCCACCGGCGGCGGCAACGGCTGGGGGCGGCCCGGCCGCGCCTTCGGCATCGGCACGTTCGGGAGCTTGGTGGTTCCCTCCCGCGTTCTGCTGCCGTCCGGCGCGGACGGTTCCTGGGAAACGTCTTCGGGCACGTCGAAATCATCCGGGTCTGCGATGGGCATGATGAGGGAACCTTCGCATCTCGACGGCGTTGGAGCGCCTCAGTACATCACCGGGCAACCACCTGTACGGCGAGCCGTCCGTGATCCGACAGGCGGAGCGTCGGCTCGGCATGGTGTGTGTACTTCAGCGCCCCGTGAGGCGCGACCCCTGGTGCGTGTCCGGAGGTCGGGAGGGCGCCCGCACGACAGGACACAGGGCCCGTCGGAGGTGGCAGCGCTCGAGGACGCCGAAGTGAGGTCGCACCGTCCGGAGCTACGGATTAGAGGGTGGCGGTACAGCCGCCGATGCAGCCAAGCCGGCCTCGCCTAGCCTC
This sequence comes from Micromonospora sp. NPDC049274, assembly GCF_040678875.1. Lineage (NCBI taxonomy): Bacteria > Bacillati > Actinomycetota > Actinomycetes > Micromonosporales > Micromonosporaceae > Micromonospora > Micromonospora sp. NPDC049274. The sequence continues at coordinate 222,917 of NZ_JBFAQS010000005.1, read as the reverse complement.
GCTCGCCCTCGGCGTCATCGTCCTGGTTGGCCCGTACCTGTCCGGCTGTCAACCTGTCGGGGTTGGCACGGACACCCTGCGAGCTGCAGATCAGGGCTTTCGATCTTGACGCGGCTCACCAAGTGCTGTCGGCGACTCGCCTTGCCTCGATCATTTGAAGGAGATCGTTCAACGACACGATGACATCGCTCGCGGTGCTGCGCTCCGCATCTCGATCGAGCGTAACGCCCTGATATCCGAGGTCCTTGGCGGCGGCCACGAGCTGCGGGTCATCGTCGATGAACAGGCACTCGTGCCGCTCGAGGCCGAGTAAGCGACTACCCTCGGCATACATCCGCGGATCGGGCTTACGGCAACCGAGGACCTCGGAGATCGCGAAGCCTTCGAAGTAGTGCTGGATGTCCAGGCCGGCGAACGTCGCCTCCAAGCCGGCCCAGTTGTCGGAGACGATCGACATGCGAACGCCCCACAGCTTGAGCCGGTCGAGGACGACGCGAACGTCGGGGTAGGGCTCGATGGTAGGCCCCGCGGCCGGAGCCTCCAGCTGCTGCAGCAGTTGCTCCGATGGGTGGTCGATGCCGAGCACCGCCAGCATCGTCCGGTGATAGTCGGTGCGATTCGCCGTCGCGGTTGTTGAGTCCAGGAAGCGCTGCCCGGCTTCGATGGCCTGGGGAAACAGGCCCTCTCTCACCTGAGGGTGATGCGTTTCGACGATGCTCTCGAAGTCGTACCGGGGATTCCACCGACCACCGATCGGTCGCGTCAGGACACCTCCGGCGTCAAACATCACTCCACGAATACGCCCGCCAGCCTTCACCGACGGGAGTCTATCCGTTCGCCGGTCAACGACGTCCCTGTCATCAATCCGGCATCCGGTGCCTACCGATCTGGGCATGAGCGGGCTTCGAGAGATTCGACCACCCGGCGACGTCAGTAAAACTGCTCCCGGTCACCAGTCGGGCGACGTCCGTGACGCAGGGCACATCGCCCTGGGGCGTAGTGAGGAGCACGTACGAAGGTGCGGGCATCCAGTAGCGATCGGATCGCGGAATGAGCCCCGTCCTGTAGCTGGATACCATGCGCAGGTGCTGGGGATGCGTCGTCCGCCGACGGGTTTGAGTAGACGGGCCCATTCGTTCGTCAGCGTTCACGGAGCTTGGCTCGACGTGCCGCCCGGGAGTGAGTTTCGAGGCGCGTGGCAGGAGGCGCAGATCCCTGACGAGGCCATCGACCGCGCGGCGGCATATCAGGCACGGTGGGGTGGCCTTGTCCTGCCGTGTGCGCCAGGCATGCCCGAGGATGCCGCGGGCCCTCGAATGCTCCACGTGGACACACCAGAACGGGAAGACTGCTGTGCTCCCCAGGGATGGTTCTTCGAGGCTGGGCCGCAACGCACCGCTGTGCCGTATGCGTTCCTGATCGGTCCGGATGGCACGTTCGGCATCGCCGGTGGCGATGACGGGCAGTGGGTCGCGCTGCACCGCAGCATCGACGGCTGGGTTGAGGCCTTGGCTCTGGCGTATACGGCGATGGACGTCGCGGACACGGTCACCCGGCTGACAGGTTCGGCCGTCGACCAGCTCGACCTGACCGCGATGCAACCGGTCGCAGAGGTTGGTGGCATCACGAACGGCTGGTGGTACAGGCCGGGCCTGCTCGTTGCCGTGTACTCGGGCGAGTCGGAGCTGTTCGCCGGACCGGCCTACCGCACCGCCTACCTGTACGCCGGCAACGTCGATGAGCAGTGGCTGTAACGCCGCTGCACACCATCGGGGGCTCAACCTCACGGGTCTTGCCCCGACGCTTCTTTCAGCTGGACGCGTTGGACGCGCCCACCTGTGCTTGTACGTCGCTCCTGCACGCAAACGGACGAGGGTGGCAGATCAAGCGGGATCGCTTCTTGTCATCACCAGCGGCAGGAACCGATTCAGGCAGCGTCGAACCATGGCTTGCCGGCCGCCCAGTGCCGAACCCACCCGACGAACCCCGACGCCCCGGTGGTGTGGCCGAACTCCGCTCCGAAGGGCATCGCGCCCTCACCGCTGATATTCCAGATGTGACCGCGATGCGGGCCGGTCACGATGAGATGCCAGTACATCCCACAGCCATCCGTGCCGAGCACGATCGATCCATGCTCGAAGACGGGATCGAGCAGCGGCTCGATCTCCTCCGACGGCCGGGAGTCCTCCTCCCACAGCCACGCCTCAGTCAGCGGGAACGAGGCCGCCAACTCGCGCACCGGGCGGTCCTTGCCCCAGTCATCGGGCATCTCGGCTACGCCGAGGAGGCCGAAGTCCGGTGGTCCGGAGAACGATCCGTCGGTGATCTCCGCGACGAAGGTTCGGTACGGCTCCGGCAGCACGACCCCATGCTCCGCTTCAAAGGCGTGCACCCCTGGCCAACCCAGCGCCGATTCACCGGCGTCGTCCACCATGAAGGCAGCTCGAAGCTCAACGAGGTCGGGGTAGGTGTACGGGTCCATGACGCGTAGTCGTACCACGTTGGATCGGGCGACGATCGGTTGGTCCAGCCCAACCTCACCCTCTGGTCTAGGTTCGGCTCCACGCTTCCACCGCGAGCGCGACCGCACCGCGCCGGGCATGGCGCAGATCGCGGCTACCTGGTGACTCTTGGCATGACCGCAGCCCAGCCAGGCTTGGTCGAGGTGACCGGCGGCATCGCTCTCATCGCGATTGCCCACCGCAGGTCGAACCTCGCGGATCTTGTGGTCGGCGCGGCCAGCACAGACGAGCAGCGGCGGTGGCGCGTACCTCGGAGGTCTCCATCGGGTCGTCGCGGAGATAGCTCAGTTGTTTGCGCGTCATGTCGTCGAGTGGGACGTGTTCCGCCGCGAGCTGTCGTACGTCGCTTTCGCAGTCCCACAAGCCCTCTGTGAGCAGGTAATCCGTGTTACCTGGGTCGAGCGCTACAACGGCCCGTAGATAGGCCGCCCGCTCGAAGGTGTGCGGCGTGAACCAGAGCTGGCGAAGCCGGGGTACCACGGCCAGCGCGGCCGGTCCACCAATACGAGCGATGCCCACGGCGAGGTCATCGTAACCACAGCGGTCATTCGTCCTGCGATCCAGCCAGTCCCAGCCAGCGAGCAGTGCCGGAACGTCGGAGTCGTCGCCGTGCTTGGCCAACACCAGGCAGGCGGTCCAGACCATCGGATGGATCGGGGGTGCGGCCCAGGACCGGGCCAGTGGAAGTGCCTCGGAGCCGAGCATTCGGATCGCGCGGCCCAACGGGCCGTGGAGCTCTGCCACGGGCAGCTCGTCCACGATCGGCAGCAGGGCCGGCTGCGGCCCTCGACGGTTCAGCTCACGCAACACGTCTTTCTGCCGGTCGGTCCCGCCGGTGCGAAGCATCGTCAGAAGATCATCGATCGACAGCTGTTCAAGTGGTCGTGAGGCGGATCGTGGCTGGAACGCCGCAACCGCGGTGGCGACCTGGTCGTCCGCGTGAGCCCAGTCCTGCCATGGCCTGCTACGCCAGAACACGTCGTCCGCGTTGTCACCCTGTGCGAGCCGGGCGGTTGCGACCGGCAACAAATCGTCCCAGAGCTCGCGGGGCCAATCACGGGCGATCGTTTGAAGTACGTCGACCCAACGCGGACCGTTGCGCACGTACCACCGCAACCCGTCGATCACGTGCCGGTCGCCCGCACGGCCCAACGTCTCGAGTACCTCAAGGGTGTTGTCGAACGTGTTGTCATCGTCATCGACTGCGTCTTGGTGCAGCAGGGTGAGCAGCGGAGGTATCGGTAGCGCAAGGTCGCGAATCAGCCGGGCGAGGTAGACGGCGCGCTCGTCAACGAGCCAATCCCAGCGATAGTCCCGCTTGACGCACGCGAGGACGGCCTGTGGCGTCGCAGGGTCGCGCAACGCCCGGTACGCGCCCCGTCCAAGGCCGTGCTGGAGCGAGCCTACGAAGCTTGTTGGCTTGGCGTAGTACCAGAGAGCGGTCGTCGGTTCCGTCATCGCGGCCAGAACGCTCCTCGGTGAAACGAAGTGCGGATTCGTTGGGCACCGTACCCACGACACGACACATCCGCGACAGACTTCCGGACGTCGGCCCCCAGGCCGCAGAAGCGGGCATGACGCGCCTCCCGGCGAGGGATCGAAGTGTTGTCGCGACGTTGATCGGGAGAGCAGCCGAACCCTCCGACCATCCTGACGGGCATCATAGAATCACGGGTGCCCGCGGAAGCGACGGTCGCCGGATCACCGCCCGACTGTGCGCTCGTGACGACCTTCCAGCCGTTCTCAGTCGGTCGTCCAACCAACTGAGTGCTGCCAGTCGGTTCCGGGCAGTTCGGCAAGTTGCTGTGCCTCTACCCGTCGAAGGGTGACCTGCGGTGCCAGCGGCGCGAGGCTCGGCATTTGTGGGTCGGGTCGTATGTGCATTTGAAACCCCTTCTCCGCCAGGCAATAGACCAGGCCCCCGTCGCTGGAAACGAGTCGGTCGTCCGCGCGCCCCCGGCAGGACACCCTTCCAGAGGTCGGGTAGCCAGCGCCCGCCGTCCTCTGGACGAGCACGGTGACCGTGCGGCCGTAGGGCCTGGCTGGTCGATCGGAGAGCTCGAGAAAGAGGTCCGGATGGCCCGGCTGGCCGGGATACGCGTCCGTCAGTTCGAAGCCGGGGATCTCCGGAACGACCAGCGGCACACCGAGGACGCGAAAATCGTCGACTCGCCACCGCAATTGACTGGCGCGCTCGATGCCGACGACGGCGACGAACATGGCCGCCACAGCGAACACGGCGCTCACTCGGGCCAAGCCCGGCAGCCGCCGACGAGCCGCCAACGCCACAGCGAGGTGCACACACAACGTAAACACGGCCCAGCAGCCGGTGGTTTCCCACCGGTCGCGTACCGGCCCGCCGCTGGCCACCCCAACCGGAATCAGGACTACCAGCAGGATCGGCGCCAGGGCATGCGCCAGATGGACTCCACGTCCCCTCCGCCGCATCACCAACATCCATGGCAGCCGTGACAACGCGGCGATGACACATGCGGCGCAGAGTGCCGCGGCGAGGGAGAGGAACATTGGACCTATTGACACGGTCCAGTCCTGGTCTGCCGTCCACAGCCCGACAGCCAACACGGCCGTGACCGAGACGGTCCCACATGCCAACGCATGGAGCGTCTCGATCCGCAGGGCCGGAACGTCGATGCCATCACCGCCGAGGCCCGTCATGTCTTACCACCCCTGTTCTGAATGCTCAGCCGTCCCGTACGAGAGCGCTGTCTGATGGTTGCGGGCGGGAACCAGACCGTGACGAGGTAGACCTCGCCGCCGCCGAACTCCCCACGTCGTACCGTCGCCCAGGCTCACGATCCGGGCTGGTTCGGTCCGCGAGTGGGTCCACAACGCGGCGCGGCGCCCGTCCCAGTCGCCGGTCAGCAACCACTCCGAGCGCAGCAGCCGGGACCAAGCGGCCGCCACGCAGGCTTCGAAGTCGCGTACTGCCTCTGTCTCGTCCATGCTCCTCCCCGCCCGTGAAGGAGGGCCGAACCGGGAATGACAGCTCAAATGCTCAGCCCTCGGATGTGAGGTCGGCGGTTCCAATCAAGGTAGCGGTGACGTCGAGGAGGTTCCGTAGCGCCGGTCCTTCGCGGGGGGGGCATCCAGGCGACGACGGTCTCGGCGTGGTCATCGGCCAGCGGCACGAACACGACCCCGGTGCGTCGGATGCTGCGGGCCGAGCGGGCGAGGCGAGTCACTCCGACGCCTGCGCGACGAGGCCGAGCAGATTCGGCACGCCGTCGGCGCGATGGACGACCCTGGGGTGAACCCGGCGGCGGTGAAGTCCTGATCGTACTTGGCGTGCCAGGGCGGCCACGACTCTCGCGGCGTGAGCAACCAGTTCTCGGCGGCAAGGTCAGACAAGCGCAGTACGTCGCAGGTGGCAAAGGGGCGCCCGGCGGGTAGCCCGTTCGACAGCCAGTGTTCGGGTCGCCAGGTCGGCAACCAGGGGCGGTGCGGGTGCTGTTGTCGGCCCGGATCGGCCAGCCGAACCTGAGCCTTCACCAAACCAGGACTACGGTCCTGTCTACGCCATCCTAGGAGGCTGGGCATCCGGGGGTGCCCAGGAGATGGACGCGAATCGCCCTCGCGTTGCTTCGGACGCGACTACGGTCGGACCAGTGGTCGACGACCCCAGAGCGGTGGAGGCACTCAAGGCGGACCCGACCCTGTCCGGGTTGCGCCGCTCGCTGGAGGCGTACTACGGCGACCCGGCCCGCGAGGCGGCGATGGACGCGTTCTACGCGCCCCTGGTTCGCCCAGGGGACCTGGTCTTCGACGTCGGCGCGCACGTGGGCGACCGGCTCGGCAGCTTCCGGCGGCTGGGCGCCCGCGTGGTGGCCGTCGAGCCGCAACCGCTCTGCACCCAGGCCCTGCGCGCCCTCTACGCCGACGACGACCGGGTAACCGTGGTGGAGGCGGCGTGCGGGGCGTCTACCGGACCGGTGCGGCTGCACGTCAACTCGGCGAACCCGACGATCTCCACGGCGTCGGCGAATTTCCTGCAGGCCGCCGAGGGGGCCGGCGGCTGGGAGGACGAGATCTGGGACGTCGAGATCGAGGTGGCCGGAACCACACTCGACACCCTGGTCGCGGCGCACGGCGTGCCGGCCTTCGTCAAGATCGACGTGGAGGGATTCGAGGACGCCGTGCTGGCCGGGTTGAGCCGCCCCCTGCCGGCGCTGTCCTTCGAGTTCACCACCATCGAACGGGACCTGGCCGCGCACTGCTTGGACCGGCTCACCCGCTTGGGCTTCACCAGGTTCACCGTGGCGCTCGGCGACGAGATGACGTTCGCACTCAATGGCTGGCGGCCAGCGCGCGAGGTGGCGGCTTACCTGCGGGCGCTGCCCCACGAGGCCAACTCGGGCGACGTCTACGCCCGCGCCCGGCCCGCCTGACCCTGGCAGGAGCCTCGTCTTACCACAAAGGACTCGCCAATAGCCGCACTGCCGGTGGGATCGGCGTCTCAGCTGGCGGGAGCGGCCATGAGTCCGAACTTCGCGGCTTCGGCATGCCTCAACCATGGCCCGGCCCTCTGCCTCGGTGGCGCCATCGCCAGAACGTGCCGTAGGCGCATCCCGGCCACCCGTCCGCCTTCTCGGGAGGACCGGTTCGCCGGCCAGCCCTTTCCCCCACCGTGAGAGAGAATCGAAGAATGTTTGTCATCAGGGAGCGGTTCTTTTCGATCGGCGACGACTTCGACGTACTCGACGAGCACGGCACCAAGGTCTTCCACGTCGACGGTAAGGTGCTCAGCGTCCGCAACAAGGTCGTCATCGAGGACGCCTCCGGCCATGAGGTCGCCACGCTGCACCGGCACCTGGTGGCGCTGCGTCCCACCTACGAGATCCGGATCGGCGGCGAGAAGGCCGCAGAAGTCCGCAAGAAGCTCCTCACGCCGTTCCGCGACAAGTTCACCATCGACGTGCCGGGGCCCAACGACCTGGAGATGAAGGGCGACCTGCTCGACCACGAGTACGTGATCGAACGCGACGGCACCGAGGTGGCCGTGGTCTCCAAGCGGTGGCTGACGATCCGCGACACCTATGCCGTGCAGGTCACTGCCGGTATCGACCCACTGCTCATCATCGGCAGCGTCCTCGCGCTCGACCTGGCCCTGGACCGCGACAAGAAGAAGGGCGACGAGGACTGACCCGTTGGGCAGCAGCAGCGCTGCTCCGGGCCTGCTCGTCCCCGCGACGGTCACCGGGATCGTCGGCGGCGGATCGCCGATCAACTAGGTCACCATCGCCGGCGACCGTCCGCAACGGACGCAGGCGAGGGTTACGAGACGTCTCTCTGACGGCTTCAGGGTGGTGTGCCGAGGCCAGCTTCGTGGGCCAGCAGGGCGGCTTCAGTACGGGTGCTGCAGCCCAGCTTGACCAACAACCGCGAGACATAGCCCTTGACGGTGGCCTCGGACACGTGTCGACGAGGCCCATATGGCGCAAATGCTTGGAAGGTGGCGCGTACATCCGGCGGCGTGAGCGGATGTTCCTAGTGCCACCCATCTCGAGATGCTTACGGCGGTAAGGCAGCATCATCGTCATGCAGACGGTTGTTGCGCTCCGCCGTTACCCGCTCAAAAGCGCCCGAGGTGAGGTTCTCAAGGCGGCTGATGTCGAGTCGACCGGTCTGCGCGGCGATCGGACGTGGGCCTGTATCGACTGCCTGGACGGGACGGTCGGCAGTGCCAAACACCCCCGACGATGGGGTCGTCTGTTCGATGTCGGTACGACAATGCGCGATGACGGCCCGGAGACGATGTTGACGCTGGATGTCAACGGCACGTCGCTGCAAGCCGGAAGCGCCGCGGCAGATGCCGCACTCAGCAAGCACCTGGGCCGGCCGGTGCGGCTGAGCCGGGAGCTGCCGCCCGACGCGAGGCTGCACCGGGCGTTGCCTGATGAGGTCGGCATGGTGCCGGACTGGATGGACGGTGCCCGGCCCGGTCAGGAAACGATCACGGCGATCGCGGGCGCGGGGCGGGTCGGCCGGTTCGTCGACTTCGGCGCCGTTCATATTGTGACCACTGGTGCGCTGTCTTTGCTGGGTGAGCGCATGGGAGGTGTCAGTGTGGCAGCTGAGAGGTTCCGCCCGAACCTGGTCATCGACGCACCGCGTGACCCCGAACCGGAGCAGGAACTACGTCTGGGCGACGTCGTGCTCCGGGTGGTCCTGCCCACTCCGAGGTGCGTCATTCCCGGGCTCTCCCAGGCCGAGCTGCCGGCCGACCTCTCGGTGCTGAGCGCCCTGGCCAGGCACTACCGCATCCCGGTGGCCGGCCTAGGGCGTGCGGCCTGCTTCGGGACCTATGCCGATGTTGTCCAACCAGGCCGGCTCCGACTGGGGCAGCTCGTTCACTAAGCCCGTACCTGGTCGTCCACGTCCGGGTCGATCAACGGCTCCTTACCGCCTTGACCCGGGCACACCTCCCTGCCACGCGACATAGGGAGTCCCCCGCCGACTCGTCCGCGACTAGGAAGCCCGACCCGCGCCGGGTCGGTCGGAGTCTTGGACGGCCCGTAGGGCGTTGTCAACGGTGGCGGTGAGGCTGTCACGCTTCGGCGGTGTGAGGATGGATGACCGCGCGCCGGTCCTGCCGTTCGTGCTGTCGTCCATCGCGTAGTGATGCGACGATCGCCCGTGCGAGGTGGTGGAGGGTTAGATCGGGCACGGTCACGCGTTCTAGTCGGCACGCCAGCGCCGCGACCTCGCTCTCTGCGGGCAGCCAGATCACCGGGAGGTCTGGACGGATGCTGCGCGCGGCCATGGTGATCTCGAGGCCGGTGTCGTCATCCGAGAGAACGACGAGCATTGCGCGGCTGCGTTCGAGGGCCGCCTGGCGCAGGGTGTCGGTCCACCTCGCGTCGTCGACGATGACCGGGATGTCCCGCTGGCGGGCGGCTCGGACGCCGCGCGCGGTCGGTTGGGTGTCGACCGCGACGACCTCCTCGCCAACCTCGTGCAGTGCCTGCAAGACCTGTGTGCCCCGCTCGCCGAGGCCGACGAGGACGAGGTGCCCGCTGGTGCCCGCCGCCGGTGCGCCGGCTGCCGCCAGCGCGCGACCCTGTTGCAGTGCGTCGCCGAGGTAGACACCCGTCATAACGCTGCCGAGGATCGTGAGTAGCGCGAAGCCGACCTGGTACATCTGCACGGCGGTGCTGCTGTCGAAGTCGGGCTCGTCCGCGCCGCGCAGCAGCGTGATGTAGAGAGCTTGGCTGATGCTGACTTGCTCCAGCACCACGAGCAGCAGCGTACTCACCGCGGCGAAGGCGAGCGCGATGAAGGCGGCACGCGTGGCGCGGCCCCGTAGCTGGTCGCGGACGACCCGCTGTTGGCGGTGCGGCCGTTCTGCGCGCAGAAGTCTCGTCAGCGGACGGTGCTGTCGGGGCGCCACGGTGGCCACCGCAGCCAGGTAGGCCCGCGCGGTGAGCACGGCGGGTGAGAAACGCCGCACGCTGGCTGTGGCATCAGGGTCGAGGTCGGTGCGTACCACCAGCCGTGCCTGCGGGTACGTGGCACTGACGAGCATCGCGTTTCGGGCGGCGGTGTCCCTGCTCAGGAGCGCCGCCGCGTCGGTGGATCCGCAGCGGGCGAGGGTCTCGGGATCCAGGCGTGCGGTGATAAGCACTTTCGCGTTCGAGAGCGGCTCGGCGCCGATTAGGTCAGCCGCCTGCGGTGGAATGACGACCGTAACCAGCGCATCAGGTGTGGCGAGAAGCTGTCGTGCCACTGCGAGGGCGAGCACGTCGTCGCCGTGGACCAGGTAACGAATTCCTGAGTGCTCATCGGACATGCCTTGACGCTAAGCAATGACGTCAACACTGGAAGCGATGACCGCGCTCACCTGATGTCGTGGACTGATCGGCGTCGAGTGTCGTTGGCCGGATCGCCTGCGAACACGAAGATCGAGGAGAGCCAGTGTCACGGCTGCCTGCCTGGTCATCGCGGCGACCGCCGCATATCCGGCTACGTGCCGCTGCTCCCCATCCGCTCCCAATATGAGCGGCACATACGGCGAAGCCCGTTACCGAATGATCCGGCAACGGGCTTCTGACCTGCATAAACTGAGAGTGGGCGATGCTGGTATCGAACCAGCGACCTCTTCGGTGTGAACGCCAGCACCGCAGACCGGGGCCTGCCGTCGGTTGCGGTTCCACGCGTATGAGCGCGACAGCGATGCCGTTCGTTGGCAAATGTTGTCGACAGCTACCAGCCGTCTCGCTGCCTCCTCGCTGCCTCAGCCCTTGGAGAACTCATGGCCCCTGTCGGCCAGCGTCGCTGAACCTGCTCGTCGTCTCGGCTGCAGCCCCTTGGACCACGCCCTTCGACTGGTTTCGGCTGTACAGCAGGGGCAGGACCCCGATCGAGCAACTGTCGTTGGGACGACAGGGCATCAGTCCAAAGGCTACAGGCTGAGATCATTGCGCGAGGTGGAGGACGAAGGGCGTGAGGTGCAGATGGACAGGTTCCAGAAATGGGAGCAGCCCGAATGGCGGACGGACTTCATAACGACCGGCCAAGACCCAGAATTGGCCGAACTGCTACATAAGCGCGTTTTTGGGGATTCGGCTCCACCAGGACCCAGACACGGAGCACCCGCCAACCAACTCTTCAAGATGGCGAAGGAGATCGTGTTTGACGTCAACGAAGAAGGCCAAGCGACCCTCACGCCTATGACCTGGATAATAGATACAGACTCGATTGAATACCGGCTTTCCGGAATCATCAAGGCCACCTTCACCACCGATGAGTCCGCGAAGGTCATGCTACTGGACGCGCTTGTCAACGAGGTGCCCGTTGTCCCGAACAACGAGGTAGTAGCCCCCAGACTGGAGGCACTATTCGCAGACATGATGACTAATGGCGTCACACACTTCGTGGACGGCGAAGAACAGACTTACGCGGTTACAGGTCACCTACTTCTAACACACGAGGGCGCCCCAGACTCCGGCAGGGTTATCGCGCAGCCAGCTGAGTTCTCCGCCTTGCAACGCCGCCTTGAACATGAAGTTGAGCAGGGCAGGCAGGCCAAAATCGCCCTTGCCCGAATAACTGCCGCACTGCGCGAACTCAGAGAATTGCTTACTCGCGAAGAGCGCAACGAGCACGACTTGCAGCGATGTCTGACGAAATATCCGATCTTTTTCGGCCCCAGCTATCGCCGAATTCTGCCCAAACACAAACTAGGCTCTGAATATGAAGCAGACTATGCCCTAGAGATTGTTGACGGGAGCATAGACGTAATGGAAATTGAGGCTAGCACGCATCGCCTGTACGGCAAGAGAGGAAATCCATCCCAGGCACTGATACACGCCGAGCAACAAGTTCTTGATTGGCTCGCCTGGCTCGATGAGCAGTCATCCTATGCGCGGAGGAACCTGCCGGGAGTCCGTCGAGCATGCGGAATCGTAGTGATCGGGCGGCGGGCGAATCTTTCGGAGAAAGATGTTGAGCGACTGCGATGGCGGAACATGATGTACGGAGGGCGTCTCACGATCCTGACCTTTGACGACCTGATTGATCGATGCGAGGCCATTCGTTCCCTCCTGATTGAGCAACAGGTACAGGAGTCAAACAGCTAGCCTCTCGTCCACCTCCGCTGCCATCCCGTCTGCCGCCGACCCACACACCGTGGAGCGGGCCAGGGCCAGGGTGACAAGGTGGAGCGCCCTACCGGACGAACGACCTTGGCGCCCTGGCCCTGGTCTGCTCGGCTTGCCTGGGTCGGTGGTAGACGGGATGGCAGCTCCCCAACCACCCACCCACCGAAACCGTTCGGCAACTCCATCCCGGAGTCGTCTGGCCCCCGCCGGAGGCAGCCCTTACCCGCCCCTCCCCTCACCCCACCCCCTCCACCTTTCTCCCCTCCCCATGGGCCTCGACGGCGCCGTGACCGCCGTTCGGCAACTCCGGCTTCCCGAGGTGCCTACCGGTCGTTGTACGCCTTTGGATCGCCGAGGACGGGTAGAGCCGTTTCCGCCCGGCCACGGTCTTCCGGGCTCGTTACCGGGTCACCTCGCTGACCCAAGGGTGACGCGCGGGGCGGGGTGTGGGGTTCGGGCCGGCTGACTTTCCGCCCCGGCGCCGTAGGCGGCCGGGGCGGCGGCTCCGTCAGGAGCCGGTTACCGCGCCCCGGCCCGCGCCGCGCGGAGCGCCTTGATCTAGTACAGGCTAATTCGGCAACAGATCACAGGCAGCTCCGAGCGACCAAGGCCAGCGCGAAGCAACTCACCCAATCGAGCTGTCCGCCGGCCGCGACGTGCCGCCCGGGTCACGCTCCGGTGCAGTCGACTGGAACAGCCGCGACGTGGCCACTCAACGCTCCGGCGCCCCGACCCGCTCACATCGAGATCCTGCCGGCTCACCAAGCCCTGGCCACTGTTCCTTCTCCCCTTCTCTTCCCTGGTGGAGGATGGCCGCATGCTTCGTACGCCTCGCGCACTCCTGCTGGACTTCGGTGGTGTCCTGGTTGACGCCCCTCCGCAGCCTTCGGCCCCGCCCGAGCTGGTTCGCCAGTTCGCTCGGATCGTGGAAGGCGCGGTATCCGATGAGCAGATCGCGGCTGATCTGAGCCAGGGCGCACGGGCATACGCGCTGTGGCGCGATGGGGTGGGCAAGACCGGCGATCCGATTGAACTTCCGCACGCGCAGGTGTGGGATAACTTCGTCTCCGCCACCTGGCCAGAGTCAGCCCGAGATGCGGTTGAGCGGGAAGCCACCGCGCTGGCATACGCCTGGACTTGGCGGGCCGAATGGGAGGTACGTCCCGGCGTCCCGGAGGCACTGCGCGCCGCTGCCGATGCCGGTCTCCCCCTGACCGTGGTCAGCAACACCCTGTGCGGCGCCGCCCACCGCGATTACCTCGCCGCCACCGGCCTGTCCGACCTGTTCACCGTCGAGTTCTACAGCGACGAAGCCGGCCCCCGCAAACCCAACCCTCAGCTGGCCCTTCTGGCAGCTGACGCCGTTGGCGTACCTATCGGAGACTGCTGGTTCATCGGTGACAGCCTGCACCGGGACATCGCCTGCGCCCGCCGCGCTGGTGCTCAGGCCGCCATCCTGATGCATTCACCCCGCACGGATCGTGAGCCACCGGACCCCGACCTGATCCCCGACGCGACGATCCAGGACGGTCACGGTTTACTCGAACTGCTCCGTCAGGCGTTCGGCACGGTTGATCGGCCATCGGCCAGGACGTGACGGTGGATCCGCTCGGCTGCGGCGTGCGGCGACACTTCTGCGGTGTCGATGGTGAGGTCCGCGTCGGGTAGAGGTTCGGTGTCGTCCCATGCCCGCAGACGTGCGTCCGTGTCGCCGGTGTGGCGCGCCACGATTCTCCGTTCAGCCACGTCACGGGGACACCAGAGGTAGACCACCCACCAGCTGGCATCGGGGACAGCCCTCGTGACAGCCGCGACGGCTGGGCGCTGCCCAAGGTGTACGACAGGAACTGCGTCCGACAGCTGCTGCGCAAGGAACCGCCGGTCGACCACGTACCGCGCGCCGTATCGATGGTTCTCCCAAACGACATCGCCGGCACGGTGCAACTGGTCGACCGTCGTCTCATCGGCCATGCGATAACCCCTCGTGCGGCCTGATCCCACCTTTAGCCGCTCGAACAGGACGTACCGGGGGTCGAGGTCGCGCAACGCGGCGGTCACGGTGTCCTTGCCGGCCGCTGGTGGTCCGTAGAGGATCACACCCCGCATCAAAAGCCCTCGCCCGCGAGGATCCCCTTTACCAGTTCTTTGGCCTGCTCCTGCAAGGGCCGGCTTGAAGCGCAGTTGTCCACCACCAGGTGAGTGTCCGCCGGGCGGAAGCCAAGGTTGATGGAGCCGACGTACGCCGGCCAGTCGGCAAGCTTGAACGCATCGCGGGCCGCACCGCGCCGACGTACGTAAGTCAGCATCGTTTCGGCATCGCAGTACACCCACACCACCGTGACAGCGGCGTTCGCCGCTTCATAGAACGCACGTGTGCGAGCCATCCATGCGGGATCGCCGAACTCTCGAATAAAGGGCGCTGTCACAACGACGCTGTTACCGCACTGCACATTCTCACTGGCCGCGTCTTGCAGGGCTTCGTACTCCCGGGGGCGGATAGTGCTCAAGTACGTCTGCGACTCGCGATCGTTCGGCGATAGTCCCAGCGTAGCCAGCGCCGCCTCGACTACTGGCCGAGTCAGAGTGTCCTTGTCGAGCATCGGCCACCCCGTCTCGCGAGCCAAGATGCGGCCCAACTCGGTCTTGCCGCTACCTGCGTAGCCACCGATCAACAAAACTCGCGGACGCTCCGGGCGTACCTCGCTGCGGCGCAGCTGATCTGGCGCGTGTACCACCCGCTTCGAGCGGGACTCGTTGATGACGAGCCCTTCATCGGCCAGCACTTTCATGGCTTCGGTGATGGTGAAGACGCTGACGCCCCACTCGTCCGCAAGCTTCCTGGTCGACGGCAGGGCTGTGCCGTGCACCAGTCGACCCGCCTCAATCTCGTTGCGGATGTTCCGAGCCACCTGCTGATGCCGGGCCTCCGGCCGCTCGGTGCGGCCCTGCGGAGAGGTCATCGCGGTGCTCCCTGTGGTTGGCGTCGCATACCGATTGCAGGCTACCAGTGGCCTAACAGATGAGCGGTGCCCTGGCTGCTCGCTTGCGCTCCACGAGAACCTTGTACCTAACAGTTGACTGGTGGCCATATCAGTTGTTAGGTTGGATGCATCACAGAGACCGGAGCGCCGGTCAAGTCGCAGCAGCGAAGGAGACGGACATGGCCCTCAGGGGTGGTACTCGGTTCTCGGTTCCGTTCGAGGCGGTTTTCCCGCACGGGTGTGTCTTGGTGCCGGACTCGATCGCGGAGGCGCAGGACTTCGACGAGAAGACCCGGGCGCGGACGCCGAGCAAGGACAAGCTGACGGGTCAGCGGGTGTGGCAGTGCCGGGTGATGGACATGGACCCGGAGCTGGGTTCCCGCTCGCGTGAGGTGTCGATCAAGGTCCTGGCGGATGTGCAGCCGGTACCGCCGGTGGGTCCGTTCCAGCCGGTGGAGTTCGAGAACCTGATGGTGACGCCGTACGTCGGAAGCAACGGCCGGCTGGCCTACTCCTACCGGGCGACCGCGCTGACGGCGCCGAAGACCCTCGCGGAGTCGCGCGGCAAGGCTGCTTGATCCCTTTCATGGCGCGGGGCGGTCCGCTTCCTACGGCCTGACCGCCCCGCTGCCCTCTCAACCCTCTCGGCCTGGAAGGGCAGGTTCATCATGCCAATTTCCTTGGACTGGACTCGCGGCGGTAGTGCCGGCGCGCCGGTCCCGTGTGTGATCTGCGGGAAGCCGGCGATCTGCCGCAGCCCTGCGGGCAAGCCAGTGCACAAGACCTGCGCAGAGGCGTGGACCGAGCAGCACAGCGCCCGTAAGGCGGTGGCCTGATGCGCGCCCCGCTGGTCAACTTCCGCCGCCTCCAGGTGGCTACCCCGTGGCCCCTGGTCTGGACAGTCACGGTCGCCTTCCTCCTGGTCCGCCTCGTCGTGGCGACGGTGCGCTTCGCCGTTTGGGCGTTGCGGCACTGGCGGGCCTGGCCCGCCGTCGCCCTGGTCCTGGTCGCCGTCGATGTTCACCAGTCACGCGGCTGGTGGCCTCACCTCCTGGTCCTGCTTGTCCTCGCCGCTGGTGCTGGCCTGTGGTTCTGGCGCGGTCGGGACTCCTTCCACCGCCTGGTTGTCCTGCGTGTGGTCACGGTGTGGCGGCGGCTGTGGGTCTATCGGCGTCAGTGGCACGAGGCGATGACGCTGTGCGGGCTGGTGAAGAAGTACGAGGGTGGCGAGAAGGTCCCCGACCTACTCTCGGTGCGCTGCTCCTACGCCACCGATGAAGTCGTGTTGCGGATGCCTCGGGGGCAGAACCCGGAGGCGTACCACAAGGCGGCTCGGGACCTGGCGTACTCGTTCGGCACCCGGCACTGCCGCGTCTTCTCCGGTCGTCGGCAGGCACCACCTGTGCGCTCCGGTCGCCTGGCGTGGCTGCTGCGCCGGGTCGACGCGATCCGGTTCCGGGACCGACCTCGGCATGTGTGGTTGGTGTTCATCCGCCGCGACCCGTTGACCCGCATCGTGGCGCCGCTGCCCGTGCCGGCCCGCCCGGACTTCACCGCGCTACCGCTCGGGCTACGCGAAGACCTCGCTGTCTACTGCCTGCGACTGCTCGCGACTCACGTCCTGATCGGCGGCGCGACCCGGATGGGCAAGGGCTCGGTCATCTGGTCCCTGCTACGGGCGCTTGCCGCCGGCATCCGCTCGGGCCTCGTGCGGGTCTGGGCGATCGACCCGAAGGGCGGCATGGAGCTGTCCATCGGTCGGCCGTTGTTCTCCCGCTACGTCGATGACGACTGGTCGCGCATGGCGGAGATGCTCGATGACGCCGTGACCCGGATGCGTGCCCGGCAACGGCTGCTGCGGGGCAAGGTTCGGGTGCACACGCCGACCGTGGATGAGCCGCTGATCGTCATCGTCATTGACGAGATCGCCGCTCTGCTGGCGTACCTGCCCGACACCGACATCCGTAACCGGATCGCTCAGAGCTTGGGGCTGCTGCTGTCGCAGGGTGCCGGGCTCGGCGTCCTGGTCGTCGCCGCCACTCAGGATCCCCGCAAGGAAGTCGTCTCGGTCCGGGACCTGTTCCCGACCCGCATCGCCCTCGGCCTCACCGAACGCGGCCACGTCGACCTCCTTCTCGGTGACGGCGCTCGCGACCGGGGAGCCCTGGCCGATCAGATCCCGCTGTCGGCCAAGGGCGTGGCCTACGTCCTGCTTGACGGCCAGCCGGAACCTGCCCGGGTCCGGTTCTCCTACATCGCTGATGACGTGATCCGGGACATGGCCGCGACGTTCCCCGCGTCGCCTGAGATGGCGCCGGAACCCGTCGAGTCCCCGGCCCCGGTGAAGCCGGCCCGCTCCAACGGCAACGGGCGGCACACCTACCGGCCGACCCCGCCCCGGCAGGCTGCGCCGCTGCTGCCGCCGTCGCTGCTCAACGCCCTGGACCTCAATACCACCCCGAACGGCGGTGATCCCCGATGACCGAGCTGCCCGAGGACGTCCCGGTGCGGATGCCTTACGCCGACGAACCCGACGAGCAAACCCCGCAGCAGCGTCGCTTCTACCGGCTGCGCGCCCCGCACGTTGACAAGGCCACGGTGCCGGTCACGGTCCGGGTCACCCCCGACGCCGACCTGTACGTCGCGGTTGGCTCCGGCCGGCGCCGCATGTACCTGACCCCGGCTGAGGCGTGGGCGCTGTGGCGCTGCCTGTCGGAAGCCGTGGCCTCGACCGGTGAGCCGCCGGAGTGGATCCGCGTGCACATCACCCCCACCCACCGCTGACCTTCTGCCTGCTTGGAGCACGTGATGCGTACCCGTCGACTCAACCGCCGGCCCATCCGCCGGACCTGCCTCGATCTCGCCCACACCGACCCCGACCAGCAGTGCCCCTACTGCGCCCCCGACACCGCTGTCGACGCGATCCTCGCCGCCGCGCTCGCCCGGCACGCCGAGATCGCCGCCGACGACGCCGAAGCGTGGGGGTGGGCAGCATGAATCCTCAGCTGTGGTCCTGGCTCCTGATGGCCGTCGGCGTCACCGGCCTCTACCTCGCCGGTAAGCGCTCCTGGACCGGCTGGGCCGTCGGCCTCGCCGCTCAACTCCTGTGGCTGGCCTACTCGATCACGACCGAGCAGTGGGGCTTCCTCGTCTCCTGCTTCGCCTACGGCGCCATCTACATCCGCAACCTGGTCGCCTGGCTCCGCCCCACCCCGCCGACCGCGACCAAAGCGGAGGTGACCGAATGCGCCGCGTCCTGAACGCCGATCGGCTGGAAGCCGTCGCCCTGGTCCTCATCCTCCTGGCCGTGGGCGGGATGGCCGGCGCCGCGTCGTTCACCCACGTCAAGGACTGGACCATGCTCCACGCCCCCGCCGGCACCGGGGACTGGTTCGGCTGGTCCAACGCCGTCATCTCCGAACTGACCCCGGCCGCCGCGCTGCTGGTCATCCGCCGACGCCGCCGTCACGACCCGGAAGCCTCCGTGCTCTACCCGCTGGCAATCCTGATCGCCGCCGTGGCGCTGTCCTTGGCCGCGCAGATCGCCGTCGCCAACGACAGCTTCTCGTCGCGGCTGCTGTCATCGGTCCCAGCGCTGGCGTTCCTCGCGCTGTCCAAACTCGTCCTCAACGGCGCACCGGCTCAGCCCTCGCCAACTCAGCCCACGCCGGTCCCGGCGCAACAGCCCGCCGACCTCGCTCCGGTCACCGTGCCCGCCGACCCGACTCCGGCCGCCGTGGTCCCGACCCCGCCGACGCCCACCCCGACACCGATCGGACGCCCCGCGTTGGTGTCGTCCGTCGTCCAGCCGCCCCGCAACGGCCACGTCTTCACCTCGGAGGTGACCCGATGACCCGCACCCAACTCGCCCGCGTCCAAACCCGCCGCCCCACCGCCGTCAGCCGCCGGATTATCGGTACCCCCGCCGAAGTCGCCGCGACCGTCGCCCTGGTCCGCGACTCCAACCGGCTGCTCTCCATGAGCGAGCCCCAACTGATCCCCGGGGACTCCCGGGTGACGGTCACGGTGCGGTTCCTCGACACCACCCGACCCACACCCGCCCCGACCCGCCGGGTCAACCGCGGTCGAGTCGCCGCCGCGATCGCCGTCCCGACCGTGGGCGCCCTCGCCGCTGTCGGCTACCTCGCCGCGCAGCTCGTCCAGACGATCCGGGCCGCGTTCCCCGCTATCGCGGGCGGCGTCCTGGTCCTGATCGTCATCGCCCTGCTCCTGCGCCGCTCGGGTCGCTGCTGCCCCGGTCTGCACTGCCCCGGCTGCGGCCACTGACCGCCATGGCTACCGGCTGGCCCACCTACTGCGCCCGCTGCGGTGGGTCAGCCACCGCCCTGATCGAAGCCGGCCACCCCGGTACCGGCCGCTACCGCGCCGAAACCGCCTGCGCCCGGCACACCGCTGCCGCCCACCGCTGGGCCAGCACCGCCGGCCCGACCCGCACCACCCCGATCGGTGACACCCAACCCGCCCTGTTCGATTTCCCGGAGGTGACCCGTTGACCGCCCCGACCCTGCCCGGCCTCGCCCCCGACGCCACCACCGAACCCACCCCCGCCCCGGCTGTCCCGCCGGCGAGCGGGTCCCGTGCTGCCCGCCTCGCTCTGCCCATGTCCCGTCAGGTGCTCACCGAGATCGCCGCCGAGTACGGCGTCTGTCTGCGCCCGGTCACCCTGCGCCGCACCGACCTGCACACCGGCCAAACCGAAGTCATCGACCTGCCCTGCGGCTCCACTCGGGAAGACAAGTGCGAGCCGTGCGCCAAACGCGCCCGCCGGCTACGCCAAACCCAGATCCGGGAAGGCTGGCACCGCACCGACGAACCCGCCCCCGCACCCAACCCGGCCACCGACGCTCAGCGGGAGCTAATTCTCCTGCGGGCGCACCTAGAATTCGCCCGTGATGAGGCCCAACGCGCCGCGCAGTTCGAGCAGGTACCGGGCATTGACCACGCCATCGCGGAGGTAGAAGAAGCCATCGCCGCCGAAGGGCTGCGTGGGCAGGTCGCCCCACCTCACGACGATGACGACTCCGAAGGCGCCCGGCGCAAGCGGTCCACCAAGCGTCGCCAGGACGCCCCCGACCTACCCCGCAAGAAAGTCGAACGCCGCACCGTGGGCAAGGTCTACACCGCCCCGGACGGCACCGAACACCGCCCGTCGATGTGGCTGTCGCTCACCCTCGACAGCTACGGCCGCGTCCGGCCCGATGGGACACCAGTCGACCCGGACAGCTACGACTACCGGCGGGCCGCCTGGGATGCGGTGCACTTCGCCCGGCTCCTCGATCGGTTTTGGCAGAACCTGCGCCGCTGCGCTGGCTGGAACGTCCAGTACGCCGGGTGCGTCGAGCCGCAGCGCCGTCTGGCGCCGCATGGTCACTTCGCCATTCGGGGAACCATTCCTCGGGCGATGCTGCGGCAGGTCGCTGCCGCCACCTATCACCAGGTGTGGTGGCCGCCCGCTGACGAACTCGTGTACTCCCTCGATCGGCTGCCCGTCTGGGACAACGACCGCAGCGAGTGGATTGATCCCGACACCGCAGAGCCGCTGCAGTCGTGGGCTGACGCCCTGGACCTGATCGACGCCGACCCCGACGCCGAACCCGTCCACGTCGTCCGCTTCGGTCGGCAGGTCCACGCCGAAGGCGTCACCCCCGGCACCGTGCACGCCGACCGCACCATCGGCTACATCACGAAGTACATCACCAAAAGCGCCGCCGACTGCCATAAGACCGACACCAACCGCCAGCGCGAGCACCTCGACCGGCTCTGGCACCAACTCCGGGTGACACCGTGCAACGAGCGGTGCGCCAACTGGCTGCTCTACGGTGTCCAACCCAAGAAGGCACACGGACGGCTGCAAGCGGGACGCTGCAAAGGCAAAGTCCACCAACGGGCCACCCTCGGCATCGGCGGCCGACGCATCCTCGTCTCCCGCGACTGGTCCGGAAAAACCCTCGCCGACCACCGTGCCGACGCTCGGGCCTGGGTCCGCAACCTTCTCGGCATCACCACCGGCGCCGACGACTCCGACCCCGCCGGCCCGGACCAACCCGCCGCCTACGCCTGGGAAATGGCCCGCCCCGACGACCCGGACATCCCACCCCTGCAACACCGGCTCCTACGTGCCCTGTCCCAACGGGCCCAGTGGAAAGCCGCTCTCAACGCCGCGAGAACCAGAGCCGATGAGGTCTCGGCCTCTGCGCCGATATCGCTGCCCACCCTTACGTCCTGAGCGGAGGAACATCGTGGAATCCGTCTTGTCTCTCGTTCCCCGTCAGCGCTCCACCACCGGCGACGCTGCTCAGTCGAATCGGCTCGTACGAGCTGCCGACAGTCGTGCCGTCTACACGGTCGCTGAGGTGGCCGGGCTGCTGTCCCTGTCCCTCGGCAGCACCTACGCCCTGGTGCGTGAGGGTGAGATCCCCGCTCGCAAGCTGGGCGGACGGTGGGTGATCCCGAAGGGCCGTTTCCACTCCTGGCTCGATGGCACCGACGCGGAGGAGTGTGCCTGATGGGATTCGTTCGGAAGACTCCCGCCGGCCGTCAACGTGCCTGTTGGCGTGATCCGGCCGGCAAGCAGAAGTCGAAGACCTTCCGCACGAAGAAGGAAGCCAACGCCTTCCTGGCCGAAGTCGAGTCGGCTCTGAATCGGGGAACCTACGTCGCACCCGACGCCGGCCGGCTCCACTTCGCCGAGTACGCCGAGAAGTGGCTTGCCAACCGCAACGACGAGAAGGCCACCGCCGCCCGTGATGCCTCGATCATGCGCAATCACGTTATCCCGCGCTGGGGCACGGTTCCGCTGGCAAAGGTCGAGCACTCGGCCGTGCAAGGCTGGATTACCAGCCTCGGGGAACGGCTCTCCCCCGCCACGGTGCGCGAGTGCTACCGCCTGACCTCCGGCGTCCTGCGCACGGCCGTTCGTGACCGGCTCATCGGGTTCAACGCCTGCGAGGGTGTCCGTCTGCCTCCGCGCCGACGGTTGGACACCGACGATCAGGTCATCTCCCGCCCGGAACTGTTCAGCAAGCTACTGCCCGTCGTGCCCGATCGGTACCGCGCCCTGGTCGCCTTCGCCGCCGGCACCGGGCTTCGATGGGGAGAATGCGCCGGACTCCGCTGGGACGCCGTCGACCTGGACGCTGCCGTCGTCCGCGTCGTCCGGGTGGCCGAGGAGGTCTCCGGGTACGTCAACCTCAAGCCGTATCCGAAGTCACGAGCTGGCCGCCGGACGGTTCCGCTGCCGCCGTTCGTCGTCCAGGCGCTGATCGAGCATCGCCGCACGGTCGAGCCAGGTGCGGATGGCCTGATCTTCGTCACTCGGACCGGGGAGGCGGTGCGTCGTGGCACGTTCCGCGCTCGGGTGTGGAAGCCATCGCTACAGCGGGCGGGCCTTCCGATGGGGCTGCGGTTCCACGACCTACGCCACTCGTACGCGACGTGGCTGGTTTCCGATGGCGTTCCAATCAACGACGTTGCCAAGGTGATGGGTCACGAGCAGACATCCACCACACTGAACCGGTACACGCACTCCACCGGGGAACGTGACCGCCGGGTGCTGGCATCGTTCGCTGCCTTCTCGCTGCCTCCGGACCAGCACTGATCGATGGAAACGACTCAAGGCCCCTCAATCGAGGGGCCTTGAGCTTGTCATATAGAGGGTGGGCGATGCTGGTATCGAACCAGCGACCTCTTCGGTGTGAACGAAGCGCTCTCCCACTGAGCTAATCGCCCTCAGCGCCACTGACTCTACCCGATCGTGGAACCGGACCGGAAATCCGGGGTCAGTGCGTCGCGAGATACCGCATCGCCTCGGCCACCACGTCGATGCCGAAGCTGACCTTGAGGGAGAGCCAGACCACCACGCCCACGAAGACCAGGCCGACGGCACCGAGTACGAAGCGCAGCGGCAGCGACTGTCGCGTCACCCACTGCGTCCAGCCGTGCACGTGTCGACGCGTGAAGCCGAGCAGCCGGCGGGCCCAGTGGTATTCGACGGCCCAGATCCCGAGGCCGGCGATGACCAGCAGCCAGCCCGGCCCGGGTAGCGGGATGAGGGCGATGCCGATGGTGACCACCAGCGCGCCGGCGATCGCGATGAAGATCTTGAGGGCGATCCGGCCGGTGGGGTTGGCCCGGATCAGGTCGAGGGTCGTCGAGATGCGGTCCCGCCAGCGTGGGCGGCGCGGCGGCTCTCCGACGACGGCGACCCCGCCGGGGCGGCCGGCGTCGGGCGTCGACCGTCCGGGTCGCTCGGGCTGCTCCATCGGCACGTCGTACCCCCGCTGTTCGGCTGCTCGGACCGCGACCTTCGGCGGACCGGACGCTGCCACCGGATCCACTGAGGATCGGTTCGTGACCATTTCACCCCCCAGTGTCGCTCGGGCCCGTCACTGCAACGGCCGACTGGACGTTACCGGAGTAAGTCGACGACTGAGCCACCCGACGCCGGGCGGAATCACGCACTGGGCAGAACCGGAAATCCTACCTGAATGCTCACATTCACGCGGCCTTTCCGTCCCCCTTCCCACCACTGGGTGAAGTCAGCGTATGGCGGAGCGTAGCCAGGAGTAGCACCTGAGTATGGGAAAAGCGGGACACGCGCGTTCCGCAGCGGTGCCGGGGGGAGAACGTCCATGAGTGTCATTCGACCGACGACCGTAGAGGTCGAGACGTCGCTAAGGCTCGTCGCACCTGACGCCACCGCCTTGCCGGTGCGTGCCAGTCTGCGTTACGACCCTGCTGACCCGTATGCGGTCCATGTCCTGTTCCATGCCGAATCGGCAGGGGGCGAGGCGGTGAGCTGGTCGTTCGCTCGCGAACTTCTGGTCACCGGCCTGGACGAACCGGCAGGCATCGGTGATGTGCGGGTCTGGCCCTGGGCCACACCGCGCGGTGACTTCGTCGCGCTGGCCCTCTCGTCACCGGACGGCAACGCCCTCTTCGAGGTGCCGCGCAGCGTCCTGGTGCGTTTCCTTCGACGCACGTACGTCGTCGTCCCGCGCGGCCGTGAGGCCGAGCACCTGGATGTCGACACGGCGGTGAACCGGCTGCTCGCCGGTCGCTGAGCACCGCCCGAACGGCCAAAACCGGCCAGACGGGGCCGCGCGGATCTGCCGAGTCCGCGCGGCTCCGGCATACCCGGGGGTACGCGGGCAGCCCGACCCGGGTCGGCCGGCAGCCCGCCCAGCCGTGGCCGGCCGGCGCCCAGCCGTGGCCAACCGGTCCTCAGCCGTGAAGGTCCGGGGCTCAGCCGTGGGTGGTGATACCGCCGTCGACCGGGATGACCGCGCCGGTGAGGTACGCGCCGGCCCGTGAGGAGAGGTAGATGGCGGTGCCGGCCATGTCCTCCGGGCGCCCGATGCGGCCCAGCGGCACCTGCTGCTCGATGGCGGCCCGGCTCGCCGGATCGTTCAGGGCGAACGCCATCATCTTGCTCTCGAACGGGCCGGGCGCGATCGCGTTGACGGTGATCTGCTCGCCGGCCAGCTGGTGGGCGAGGCCGCGGGTGAGCATGTGCACGGCGGCCTTGGTGGCCGAGTAGGCGTACACCTCCATGGACGGCACCCGAATGCCGTCGATGGACCCGATGTTGATCACGCGGGCGGGGTCGTCGGCGCTGGCGGCGGCGCGCAGCGTCGGCAGCAGCGCGGTGGTGAGCCGGAAGACGGCCTTGACGTTGACCGCCCAGAGCTTGTCGAAGGCGGCCTCCGGGTAGTCCTCCAACGGTGAGCCCCAGGTGGCCCCCGCGTTGTTGACCAGAACGTCGAGACGGTCGACGCGCTCGCGGACGGCGGCGGCCAGCGTCTCGGCGCCCGCGTCGGTGCCCAGATCGGCGGGGATCGCCTCGCAGTGGCCCTCGGCGGAGAGTTCCTCGGCGACCGTCGCGCAGACGTCCGCCTTGCGGGACGAGATGATCACGCGGGCGCCGGCCCGGACGAAGCCCTGGGCGATCATCAGCCCGATCCCCCGCGACCCGCCGGTGACCAGAACCGTCTTACCTTCGACCGAGAACAGCTGCGTCATGCCCATCCCATCGGGTGTCGGCGGGTCCGCCGGGCGGTCGGGCGGACGGCGGACGCCAGGCGGGCCACGGACCGCACAGCGCTACCGCCGGGTAACGTAGCCCGGCCGTGGGGACCGCGACAAGCCGCGACACCGCCGCGTACGGAGATCGGGATGCGGTGACCTGCGGTTCGGGCTACCGTCGCAGACGATGGTCTCCACCGATCCCTCCCCCGCGCCATCGATCGGAACGGCGTCACCCGTACCCGACGAGATTTCCACCTTCGCGCTGGCCGACCTGGCCGGTGACCCCGGCTGGCGGCGGCCGGTGCTCGTCGAGCGGGAGCTGTTGATCCTCACCACCCGGGGTCACGGCGACGCCGAGCTGGATTTCCACAGGCTGCCCTGCCGACCCGGGACGCTGCTGCGGGTCCGCGTCGGCCAGGTGCTGCGCTGCGCCGGCCCGCAGTTCGACGCGACTGTGGTCGGCTGGACCACCGGAGCTCTGGACGGCCTGGCCGTCGACCCGGACGCGCCGCAGACGTGGCGACAGTTGGCCGGCGAGGACGAGGACGCGGTGATCAACGAGGTGAGCCAGTTGGCGGTGGATTGCCAGCGGCACGGCGCCGGCCCAGCCGGTCGTGCGCTGCTGCGCCACCAGCTCGCCGTGCTCCTGCTGCGGCTGTCGCTGCCTGGTGCGCCGGGTTCCGGGCACCGGCCGGAGGTCGAGACGTTCCAGCGGTTCTGCCGGGAGGTCGAGCACGGCTACCAGGTGACCCGACGGGTCGAGGACTACGCCGCCGCGCTCGGCTGCTCGGTGCGGACCCTGACCAGAGCCTGCCTGGCCGAGACCGGTCGCAGCGCCAAACAGGTCATCGACGAGCGTGTCGCGTTGCAGGCCGCCCGGCTGCTCGCCGCGAGCGACCACCCGATCGCGCAGATCGGCCGCGAGCTCGGGTTCTCCGAGCCGACCAACTTCGGTCGCTTCTTCACGCGCGAGATCGGGGTCAGCCCCGGCGCGTTCCGCGCTGCCCGCGATCAGCCGCACGCCGGCCGGGTCGTCCGACCCCGACCGGCGCTCGAGCCGACGGGCGCCAACGGTGGGCGGTTCCGCTCCGGCACCTCCGCCGACCCGACCAACGGCGGTCACGCCACGCGGTCGGGGATGCCCGGTGGGTCGGGCGGCGGCACCGGGCGGGCATGATGACGAGGTGCAGATCTCCGCGCGCGGCGACTACGCGGTACGGGCGGCGCTGAGCCTCGCGACCGCGTACCCCTCGCTGTTGTCCACCCAGGCCATCGCCGCCGAGCAGGACATGCCCCGCAAGTTCCTGGAGGCGGTCCTGGCCGATCTGCGCCGGGCCGGCATCGTGCGCGCCCAGCGCGGCGCCGAGGGCGGCTACACCCTCGCCCGTCCGCCCCGCGAGGTGACCGTCGGCGCCGTGTTGCGCGCGGTGGAGGGCCCCCTCGCGGGCGTACGCGGCCTGCGCCCGGAGGAGACCCGTTACGAGGGAGCGGCGGAGAACCTGCCCGGCCTCTGGGTCGCGGTACGCGCCGCCGTCCGGCGGGTGGTCGACGAGGTGAGCCTCGCCGAGATCGTCAGCGGGCGGCTGCCCGCGCACGTCCGCAAGCTCACCGCCCTGCCCGACGCGTGGGAGCCCCGCTGACACTGGTCACAGGGTGTGGATGACGTCGGCCGTGGGCAGGCGGGGCAGCCGATCGCGCCAGGCGTCCGGGCCGGGGTGGCCCACGTTCATCAGCAGCAGCGCCTCCTGCCGCCCGTCGGGAAAGAACTCCCGGGTCACCCCTGCGGCGTCGAACCCCGCCATCGGTCCGGCGGCCAGTCCCGCGGCGCGTACGCCCACCAGCAGGTAGCCGATCTGCAGGGTCGCGTTGAAGCGGGCCTGCTCCGCGCGGGCCGCCCGGTCGGCGAGCCAGTCGCGGGCCTGCGGCCGGTGCGGGTACAGCTCGGGCAGCCGCTCGTGGAAGTCCACGTCGGCGGCGAGCACCGCCACCAGCGGCGCGCTGGCCGTCTTCGCCCGGTTGCTCGACGACACGTGCGGCAGCAGCCGGGCCCGCGACTCCGCCGAGCGCAGCAGCAGCACCCGCAGCGGCTGCCCGTTGTACGCCGTCGGCCCGTACCGGATCAGGTCGTGGATCGCCGCGACCTGGGCGTCGGTGACCGGCTCGTCGGTGAACGTGTTGGCCGTGCGGGCCGCCCGGAACAGCAGGTCCTGGGCGGCCCGGTCCAACGCGAACAGGTCGGCCGCGGCGGGCGCGGTCATGCCGGCACCGCCGTGGCGTAGCGGCCCTGGTGGCGTACCAGCGGTCGGCCGTCGCCGCCGTCGCTCAGGGCGAGCGGTTCGGCGATCACCAGCGTCTGGTCCCCGGCCGGGACGCGGTGCACCACCCGGCAGAGCAGCCGGGCCAGCACCCCGGTCAGCAGCGGCACCCCGAACGGGCCGGGTGTCCAGTCGGGGTAGGCGGCGAACCTGTCGATGCCACCGGTGGCGAAGACCGTCGCGGCTTCCCGCTGTGCCGCGGCCAGCAGGTGGATCGCGACGTGCTCGGCGCGGGCCAGCACCGGCCAGCTCGACGACGCCACGTCGAGGCAGAACGAGACGAGCGGCGGCTCCTCCGAGACCGAGGTGAACGAGGTGGCGGTGAACCCGGCCCGGATCGGCGCGCCGATCCCTCCCAGGCAGGCCGGGTCGGTGGCCCGGGCCACCACGGTGACGACTGTGACGCTGGTGGCCTGTCGCAGCAGCACCGCACGGAACAGGTTCCGGTCCACCGGTCGCAGCTCGGCGGCGGCGTCCGTGGCCGGACGCTCCACGGTGGTCATGCCGACGCCAGGGGCGGCACGGCGTACGAGCTGGCCGGTCGAGGCAGGCCGTTGGCGGGCGTGCCGGTGCGCAGGGTCATCGCGAGGGTACGCGGAAGGGCACGTCGGGGTGGGGACATGAGAGGTCTCCTGATCTGTCGCACGGTGGGTGTGCAGGGCACCCGGGTCAGGTGCCGGAGGCACGCCGCTCCGCGGTGAGCGGGCGAGCGGTGAGGGTGCGGCGACGGAACCGAGCCGGGAGAACCGCTCAGCTCAACAGAGCGCGCTCGCGTGCCGGACGAGGTCGACGTGCACGCAAGCGATGAGGAGGAGCTCATCCCGCTGCGACATGACCTCATGCTGCCGCTG
This sequence comes from Micromonospora sp. NPDC049274, assembly GCF_040678875.1. NCBI lineage: Bacteria > Bacillati > Actinomycetota > Actinomycetes > Micromonosporales > Micromonosporaceae > Micromonospora > Micromonospora sp. NPDC049274. The sequence continues at coordinate 194,584 of NZ_JBFAQS010000005.1, read as the reverse complement.
GTGGGATCGACCGGTCAACGGCCTTCCAGAAGGTGGGACTTCCATCGGCGCCGATGTTGCGATCTGCCCCGAGCAGTGTTTACCGCCACGCAAGACCTATCTGATGGATAGGGATTGCCGAGCGGCGCCACGTCACCGTCCACCGGGGACGCCGAGAGGGTTTCGGAATTCGCCCGTTCGGGAATGTTCGATCTCGACACGGCAGGGAACGGTGACGAGGGGAGTCCTCCGATGGGCCTCATGTTTCGCAAGCGCAAGAAGATCGGTCCGCTGATCCTGAACTTCACCGAGAACGGCTTCTCCTCGTGGAGCATCAAGATCGGGCGCTGGTCCTGGAACTCGAAGGCCCGGGCACACCGTGTCGACCTGCCGGGTCCGCTGTCCTGGAAGCAGGACAAGTCCCGGTCGTAGCGTCCCGGGAGTCGAGCGGGGTGCCGGTGATTCACCGGCACCCCGCTCGGCGTCTGCGCCGCCGACCCCACCGTCCTGGCCCCGTCGATCACGCTCTCTCGGTCGACGTGCCGCGTGGATTACCCCTGACCCCGGGGCAGAAGTGCACGATCGCGGAGGGGCAGGCCGCTCAGGGCGTGGGGGTGATGAGTTCGTCGCCGGCGAGCCGGCCGGTGTCGCGTTCGCGGCGGACGTCGCCCGCCTTGACCAGGTCGGCGAGCGCCTGGTTGGCGTCGGCGGCGCGGTAGACGGTCGCGGTGAGGGTGTGCCGGCGCAGCTCGGTGACCGGCCGCGGCCCGCCCAGGCGCAGCTCGGCCAGCAGCTTTCGGGCCAGTGGTCGCAGGGCTGGCGCCCCGGTCACGTCCACCGGCGGGGCCGCCGGATCGGCGGGGTCGCGGTAGCGCACACCGAGTTCCGCGCCGACCGTCCACAGCGCGTCACGAACCGCCTCCAGGCTTCGATCCGAGCGGCTGCCGAACGCGACGACACCGGCCGCCGCGCCACCCGTCACGTCGGCCGCGTCGGCCGCGGCGGCCAGGTCTGTCACGGCGGCCGCGTCCGTCCCGTCGGCCAGGTCTGTCGCGTCAGCCAGGTCTGTCGCGTCAGCTGCCGTGTCGGCCGTCAGCACCGGCGCCACCTCGGCGACCAGCGGAAACCCGGCGGCGACGAGGGCCGCGCGGGTGGTGCTGCCGGCGTGCAGCAGCACCTCGCCGGTGCGGCCGTTGGTGGCGGCACTGAGCAGGGGCGGGGGCACCTCGCCGGGCACGTCCAGGAAGCAGAACAGCGGCGACCCGGCCGCGCCGGCCGCCTTCACCGCGACCGGCAGCCGGTCCGGACCGCCGGGCAGCAGGTGCACGGTCACCTCGGCCGGCAACTCCGCCTCGATCGGCCCGAGCCGGACCGGCAGGTCGGCGGCGTCGTCGGCCAGCACCAGCACCGTCACCTGGCGGCCGCGCACCTGGGCGGCGTGGCCGGCGACCACCCGCAACACCGCCTCCGCTCCGCCGCCGTCGGCACCAGCCCACGCCAGCGCGACGGTTGCCCGGCGGGAGCGGTGCAGGGCGGCGGGCAGCCAGGTCGCCACCTGGCGGACCAGCAGTTCACGGAGGAAGTCGGTGGTCCGGTTGGTAGGCATCGGTCCGTTCTACCCTATGGCCGATTCACGCCGGGACGGAGATCCCCACTCCACCGCGGGTCTGACCGCCGTACCGCTGCCGCTCGGCGGCCAGGTCGAGCCGGCCGATGCGCTTGCGGGCGGCCAGCGCGCCGTCGTCCAGCCGGTCGGCCGGGACCAGCCAGACCACCTCGAACTCCAGTCCGTCCGGGTCCTGCCCGTAGAGGCTCTTGGTGGTGCCGTGGTCGGACGTGCCGACCAGCGCCCCGGCGGCGGCGAGCCGCTCGGCGGTAACGGCCAGCTCGTCGAGGGTGTCGACCTCCCACGCCAGGTGGTAGAGCCCGACGGTGGCCCGGCCGGCGGTGGATCGTCCGGCGGCCGCGCCGATCTCGAACAGGCCGAGGTCGTGGTCGTTGGTGGAGTCGGGGGCCTGGAGGAAGGTGGCGCCCCGGAAACCGTCCGGGGTCATCGCCACCGGGCGGAAGCCCAGCACGTCGCGGTAGAAGGCGACGCTGCGGGCGAGGTCACTGACGTAGAGGACCGCGTGGTTGAGCCGGTGGATACCCATGACCCGAGACTAACGCCATTTAGTTGAGCGTTCAACCATTGCGGGTATGATGGCCGTCATGACTCGCTGGTTGAACCCCGACGAGCAGCGCACCTGGCGGGCGTTCCTCGCCGCCTCCCGGGCGCTGATGGACACGCTCGACCGTGACCTGCAACGCGATGCCGGCATGCCGCACGCCTACTACGAGATCCTGGTCCGGCTCTCCGAGGCCCCGGGTCGGCAACTACGGATGAGCGACCTCGCCGAGGCCGCGGGGTCGTCGCGCAGCCGGCTCTCGCACGCGGTGGCCCGCCTCGAGGCGGCCGGCTGGGTGCGCCGCGAGGACTGCCCCACCGACCGGCGCGGGCAGATCGCGGTGCTCACTGACGAGGGTTTCGCGATCCTCGCGGCCGCGGCCCCCGGCCACGTCGAGGGGGTACGCCGACACCTGTTCGACGCGTTGAGCCCGGCCCAGGTCGACCAGTTGCGCCGGATCAGCGAGACGTTGGCCGAGCACCTGACCAGATCCTGACCGATCGGCACCGGCGCGGGTCTTGTACTTACCGTCGTCGGATGAGCACGATGGGGCGTGTCCTCCGGCTTCGACGAGTTGACTGACCAGGCGCACCACCTCGTGTCCACTGGCGACGTGGCCGGTGCGCAACGGCTGCTCTCCGACGCGCTCACCGACGCCGACCCCAGCCCGGCCAACGCCACACCCGATCTGGCCGAGGCGGCCAGCCTCCAGGCGCGCGTGCTCGTCGCCCTCGGCGAGCCGCACTCCGCCCGAGGCTGGGCCGCCTTCGCGTACGCGGCCACCACCCGGTTGCACGGCCGCTCCGACCCGCGCACGGTTGCCGCCGCGGCTACCCTGGCCGCCGTGCTGCACCGGGTGGGCAGCCACTCCCGGGCCGCCCGGCTCTACCAGGAAGTCATCATCGAGCTGACCGCGCAGGACGGCCCCGAGTCGCTGCGAGTGCTGGCCGCGCACGCCGACCTCGCCACCGTCGAGTACGCCCGCGGCCAGTGCACGGTGGCCCGCGACCGCCTTCAGGACGCCTGGGAGCTGCACCGCGAGGTGTACGGCGACGGTCACCCCAGCGGCATCAAGATGCTGGCCCGGCTCGGTGCCATGCAGCGCGACTGCGGGCAGTTCGCCGAGGCGCACGACAACCTGGCGCTGGCCCGCGAGTTGTGCCGGCAGCACCTGGCCGCCGACGACCCACTGGCCCTGCAGGTGGCGGCTCTCGCCCGGGCGGCGGCCAACCCGGACCACGTCTGCGTGGACGACGCGCCAGCCGACCGGGACGCCCCGGTGGTGCCGGCCGCGCGTACCGCGCCGCACAGCGACCGGCCGGTCGAGTCCGCCTACGACCCGCCCGCGCCCCCACCACACCAGTTCGATCCGGAGGTGACCGGTCCGGCCGACCGCCCCGACGAGGGCCGGGCCGGGCACGGGGTCGGCGCGGTGCCGAGCCCCCGGGTCCCGGCCGACGAGCCGGACGGGTCGTCGGGCTTCCGTTGGCCGCCGGACCCGCCGGACGACGAGCCGGCCCCGCACCCCACCGTCGGGCCGGTGCCCCCATCGGTGGCCGGGTTCACCGGCAGCGAGGAGGCGTACGGCGTCTACCGGCTGCACCGCCCCGGCGCGTCGAGTCAGCCGGATCAAACGGCCCCGCCGTACGCGCCGCTGGAGCCGTACACACCGTCCCGGCTGTTGCCGGTGCCCGTGCACCGCGCGCCGACACCGCCGCGCAACCGGCTGGTGCCGGTGCTGGTGGCCGGCGTGGTCGTGGTGCTGCTGGGCGCGGCGGCGGTGATCGCCGGGGTGGCGCGGGTCGGTGACGGGGACGACCCGTTGCCGGGGCCTACCAACGGCTCCCCCAGCGCCGGCCCGACCGGCGCGGGCAGGCCGACCACCAGCGGTGGTCCGGCCGGCACGGCCCCGCCCGTGGCCGCACCCGGCACCCCGCCCGGCACGGTGAGCCTGCGCGACAACCGGGACAACATCGCTCTGCGCTGGACGTACCCGGCCGGCGGCGAGGGGCCTGTCGTGGTCTCGGCCGGCCGGGCCGGGCAGGAGAAGACGGCCATCGCCACGCTGCCCGCCGGCACCGACAGTTACATCGTCTACGCGCTGAACCGCGCCAACGACTACTGCTTCACCGTCGCGGTCGTCTGGTCCACCGACACCGTCGCGAGCGCCGACCAGGTCTGCACCCGTCGCCGCTGACCCCCGGCCGGCTGGCCACCCTGGTCATGGTGTGTGGACCGCCGGTTGGCGCTCGTCCTCGGGCGGGAGTGCCGGCAGCAGCAGGCACACCCGCAGCCCCGACTGGTCGTCCGCGTCGGTCAGGGTGATGGTGCCGCCCGCGCGGCGGACCAGCTCCCACACGATGGCGAGACCCAGGCCGGCGCCGCCGTCGTCGCGGGCCCGGCCGTCGTCCAGCCTCGTGAACCGGTCGAAGACCCGTTGCCGATCGGCCGCCGGAATCCCCGGGCCGTCGTCGGTCACCGTCACCAGGTGGTACGCGGCCTCCCGGTGCGGCTCGGCCGTGAGGATCACGCTGCCCCGCGCGTGGCGGACCGCGTTGTCGACGAGGTTCGACAGCACCCGCCGCAGCTCGGCCGCGTTTCCTGCCGTCCACAGCGGGCCCGCCGCCGGCACGAGGAGCACCGGCGGCGAGGGATAACGGGCGGCGACCTCGGCGACCAGTGCGCCCACGTCGACCGGGCCGGTTCCCCGGGCCGATGGCATCTCGTCCAGGCGGGCCAGCAGCAGCAGATCGTCGACCAACCGGCTCAACCGGTCGGTGTCGGCGAGCAGGTTGACGGTCACCGTCGTCCAGTCCGTCCGGTCGGCGAGCCGCTGGGCCACCTCGAGCTCGGTACGGATGTTGGTGAGCGGGCTGCGCAGCTCGTGTGCCGCGTCCGAGACGAAGGCCCGCTGCCGGTTCCGCGCCGACTCCAACCGGTCCAGCATCCCGTTGAGGGTGACCGCCAGCCGATGGATCTCGTCGGCGGAGGCGGGCACCGGCAGGCGGCCCCCGGCCGCTCGGCCGGTGATCTCCTCGGCGCTTCGGCGCAGCGCCTCCACGGGCCGCAACGTCGCACCGACCACCCGCCACGCCACCCCGGCCAGGATCGCCACCAGCAGTGGGAAGGCCACCAGCAGGATGGTCCGTACCACGTGCGTGCCGCGCCGGACGTCGGCCATCGACCGGGCGACCAGGACGGTGAGCGGGTCGGCCGCCGTGCCGGCGGGTACGGCGACCACCCGCACCGGCCCGGCGAGTCCGGCCCGCTCCGCCGGCACCACCAGACGCTGACGGTGACCGGTGTCCAACCGCTCGGGGCGGACCATCGGAACCAGCCGGTCCGCGTCGATCGAGGCGGCCCGGATCCGACCCTGCGCGTCGATCACCTGGACCCGGACCTGCCCACCGGCCACCGGCAGCGGGTCGGGCAGCGCGTCCTCGGCGGCGAGCAGGGCGACGGCGTCGGCCGTCCGGAACGCCTCGGTGTCCACCGTGCGCTGGAGCAGGAAGCCGAGCGCGCCCAGCAGCACCGCGCCGCCGAGGGCGAGCCCCACGGTGAGGCCGACCACGCCGAGCGCCATGAGCCGTCCCCGCAGACCCAGCCCGCGCAGACCCCATCCGGGTAACCGGCGGACGCGGCGGCGGCCCGGCGGATCGGCCGTTGTCATGTAGCCAACCGGTAGCCAGCGCCCCGGACGGTCTCCAGCCGGTCCCGGCCGAGCTTGCGGCGCAGGTAGCCGACGTACACCTCGACGACGTTGGGTGCCGTCTCCAGGCTGGCGTCCCACACGTGGTCCAGCAGCTCGATCTTGGAAATCACCTGGCCGGGGCGACGCATCAGGTAGTCCAGCAACGCGAACTCCCGCGCGGTCAACGCCACCTCGGCGTCGGCGCGGGTCACCCGTCGGCGCGCCGGGTCCAGCCGCAGGTCACCGACGCTCAGCACGGTGGGACGTTCCGGCGCTCCCCGGCGCAGCAGGGCCCGCAGGCGGGCCAGCAGCACCACGTACGAGAAGGGCTTGGTCAGGTAGTCGTCGGCGCCGCAGTCCAGGCCGTCGGCCTGGTCGTACTCGCCGTCCTTGGCCGAGAGCATCAGGACCGGCAGCCAGTGCTGCTCGGCGCGCAGCCGGCGGACCAGCTCGTAGCCGGACAGCCCGGGAAGCATCACGTCAAGGATCATCGCGTCGTATCCGCCGTGCCGCGCCGCGTCCAGGCCGGCGGGACCGGTGGCCGCCACGTCGACCGCGAACCCCTCCGCCTGCAGGCCGCGTTGCAGGGCGGCCGCCAGCCGGGCCTCGTCCTCCACCACCAACACCCGCACGCCTCAAGGGTGCCACCCGGGTCAAAGCCGGCGTCCTCAGCGCTTTCACAGGGCCGAGGAGGCAGGATGTCGGGCAGGAGGTGCCACCATGTCCGTCCTGAGAAGCCGTCCCGTTCTGCGCTGGTTGGTCCCGGCTGCCGCCGGTGTCGTCGTCATCGGCGGAGGTGCCGCAGTCGGCACGTTCGCCGCCGAGGCGGAGCCGAGCCTGCCGCCACGTACCGCCGCCCAGCTCCTGGTGGATCTTCAGACCTCCCGGTTGGAGGGGTTGTCCGGGACTGTCGTGCAGCGCGCCGACCTCGGTCTGCCTCCGCTGGTCGGGCTGATTCCCGGCAACGACCTGACGAGCCTGCTGACAGGTACGCACACCCTGCGGGTCTGGTATTCCGGCCCGGAGCGGCAGCGCCTCGCGCTGCTGGACACCCTCGGCGAGCAGGACGTCATCCGCAACGGCCGGGACGTGTGGACCTGGGAGAGCCGGGGCAACACCGCGCGCCACCGCACGCTGGGCGACGCGGGCACGACCGGGAAGCCGGGCCACGCGGCGACGCCCAGTCTCCCCGCCACCCCGCAGGAGGCCGCCGACCTGGCGTTGGGCGCGATCGACCCGAGCACCGAGGTAAGCGTCGGTCGCTCGGCCACCGTCGCCGGGCGGGACGCGTACGAGCTGGTGCTCCAGCCGCGCGACAGTGACTCGCTGGTGCACCAGCTGCGGATCGCCATCGACGCGAAGCAGCACGTGCCGCTGCGCTTCGAGGTGCTCGCCAAGGGCAGCGACCAGCCGGCGTTCGAGATGGCCTTCACCCAGGTCGACTACCGGCACCCCGACGCCGACCAGTTCGCCTTCAACCCGCCGCCCGGGGTGACCGTGACCGAGGAGACCGCCGAGCGACCGTCGGCGGGCCGGCCGGCGCAGGCCGCGCGGGGCGGGAACCCGCAGGTGCGTGCCGTGGGCGAGGGCTGGGCCACCGTCCTGGTCGCGCGCCTCGACGGGACCCCGGGCAAGGCGGCCGCCGGTGAGCCCGCCGGCGCCGCGCCGCCCGCGGACGTGTCGAAGCTGCTCGGCGGGCTGCCGGCGGTCAGTGGGGACTGGGGCAGCGGCCGGCTGCTCACCAGCAAGGTGTTCACCGTCCTGCTCACCGACGACGGTCGGGTGCTCGCCGGAGCGGTCACCCCCGAGCGGCTCTACCAGGTCGCCCGCGGCTGACGCCTCGAAGCTCCCACGCCGGGTCGACCAGATGGTCGGCCCGGCGTTCGGCTTGTGTGACCTGAATCGGGCCGGTCGGCTTGGTGGCAGCCGCCGCAGCGCGCTATCTTCAACAATTCGAGGGCACAAAAAAGAACGGCATAAAAGCCGTTCCTGCAAGGCATTCTAATCTTTAGGGAGACGGCTTGTCAAGGCACTCCGGCGGTACCGGCGAATTGCCGCTCGACGACGAGATCGGCCGCGAGCAGGAGTACGTCTCGATGCTCTACGACCGGCTGGACGGGCTGCGTGAGCAGGCCGCCCACCGGCTCACCGACGCGCTGCGCAGCACCGGCGGCACCCTGCAGGATCGCTCTCAGCGCGACAGCTCGGTGGCGATGTACGCCGACCAGGTCGAGCAGTTCTCCGCCGTGGAGAATGGCCTCTGCTTCGGCCGGCTCGACGGCGACGACGACTCCCGCCGCTACATCGGCCGGATCGGGATCTTCGACACCAGTGGTGACTACGACCCGCTGTTGATGGACTGGCGGGCCCCCGCCGCGCGTCCGTTCTACCTCGCCACCGCCGCCAACCCGCAGGGCGTACGCCGGCGGCGGCACCTGCGCACCCGCCAGCGCAAGGTGACAGGGCTCAACGACGAGGTGCTCGACATCGACAGCGCCTCCCCCGGCGGGCACGAGGAGCTGACGGGCGAGGCGTCGCTGCTCGCCGCCCTCAACGCCGGTCGGACCGGCCGGATGCGCGACATCGTGGAGACCATCCAGGCCGAGCAGGACGGGATCATCCGCGCCGACCTGCCCGGCGTCATGGTGGTCCAGGGTGGCCCCGGCACCGGCAAGACGGCCGTCGCGCTGCACCGCGCGGCGTACCTGCTCTACACACACCGGCGGGAGCTGTCCAGCCGTGGTGTGCTGCTGGTCGGCCCGAACGCGACATTCCTGCGCTACATCTCCCAGGTGCTGCCCACGCTGGCCGAGACGGGCGTGCTGCTGCGTACCCAGGGTGATCTGTTTCCGGGGGTGAGCGCCCAGCGCGTCGAACCGGCCGAGACGGCGGCGCTCAAGGGCCGCGCGGTGCTCGCCGAGGTGCTGGCGCTGGCCGTGCGGGACCGGCAGTGGGTGCCGGACGAGCCGCTGGAGATCGAGGTGGAGCGGGAGGTGCTCACCCTCGACCCGGAGACGGTCCGCGCCGCCCGGGACCGGGTGCGCCGCACCGACCGGCCGCACAATCTGGCGCGGGCGCTGTTCGACGTGGAGATCGTGCACGCGCTCGCCGACCAGGTGGCCGAGCGGATCGGCGCCGACCCGCTGGGCGGGGACAACCTGCTCGACGAGGCGGACCGCGCCGAGATCCGCCGCGAGCTGCGCGAGGAGACGGAGATCCAGGCCGCCCTCGACCGGCTCTGGCCGGTGCTCACCCCGCAGCGCCTCCTCGCCGACCTGTACGCCGACCCGGACCGGATCGCCGCCGCCGCGCCGATGCTCACCGACGACGAGCGGGCTCGGCTTCATCGCGAGCCGGGTGGCTGGACGCCCGCGGACGTACCGCTGCTGGACGAGGCCGCCGAGCTGCTCGGCGAGGACGAGCGGGCCGCCGCCGCCCGCCGGGACCGCATCCGCCTGATGGAACGGGAGTACGCCGAGGGCGTTCTGGAGATCGCCCGGGGTTCCCGCTCGATCGACGTCGAGGACGAGGCCGAGGGCGGTGAGATCCTCGGCGTGACAGACCTGATCGACGCCGACCGGCTGCTGGAGCGGCAGGAGGAGGCCGACCGGCTGACCACCGCGCAGCGCGCCGCCGCCGACCGGACGTGGGCGTTCGGCCACGTCATCGTCGACGAGGCGCAGGAGTTGTCGCCGATGGCGTGGCGGCTGCTGATGCGCCGGTGCCCCAGCCGGTCGATGACGATCGTCGGGGACGTGGCGCAGACCGGCGCGCTCGCCGGAACGCCCTCCTGGGCCGACGCCCTCGCCCCCTACGTGGCGCAGCGCTGGCGGCTGACCGAGTTGACCGTCAGCTATCGCACGCCGGCCGAGATCATGGCTGTCGCCGCCGACGTACTGACCCAGATCGACCCGGCGCTGCGACCGCCGCGCTCGGTGCGGGAGAGCGGCGTACTCCCGTGGGACCGCGCGGTGCCCGACGAGCAGCTCCCCGCGGAGCTGGTGTCGGCGGCGACGCGTGAGGCCGCGGGGCTGGCCGAGGGTCGCCTCGGCGTCATCGTGCCGGCGAGCCGTGTGGACGCGCTCGGCGCGGCGCTGACCGCGGCGCTGCCGGAGGCCACGGTGGGCGAGCACCCGGAGCTGGAGAGCCGGGTGGTCGTGCTGACTGTCGCGCAGGCCAAGGGGCTGGAATTCGACTCGGTGCTGGTGGTCGACCCGGACCGGATGGTGGCCGAGTCGCCCCGCGGGCGCAGTGACCTGTACGTCGCGCTCACCCGAGCCACCCAGCGCCTGGGCGTCCTGCGCCCCACCACCTCATGATCGACGGGCCGGGGGACGTGCGGCGCCCCGCGAACGGGGCGCCGCAGCGCGTCAGTCTCCGGCCTTGTCCCTGATGGACTTCGCCGGCCCGGTCGCCGACGTGGACTGATCGCTGGTGCCGCCGCCCATCGGCGTGCTCAGACCGCCTGTGGTGGCGTCCCCGGTCGTCGTCGGGGCCACCTTGCCGGGGTGCCGCTCCGGCTGGCGGGCCACCCGGCGCACGCTGGCCGGGCCGGCCGTGCCGCCGGTGGTGGTCACCGCGCCCTGGCCACCGACGGGGCCGCCGTCGCGCAGCACCTGCGGATCGATCCGCTCCTTCGCCGGGTCGAACGGGTCGTCTCGCTGGATCTGGCTCTCGATGTCGGTACGGGGCAGAGTCACCTCGTCGAGGGCGCCCTCGCCATACACGCCGCCCGCGATCCGGTTCTCGGCCTGCCGGGCGGCGTCCTGCCGCATGTCGTCCTCACGCACGTTCATCACCTCGCAGAAGCTGTGGAACTGACAGCGTGCCCGGTCACCCGTCGGCCAAACCCGCAGCGCGCCCGCCGAGAGGGAATCGGACATCCGGCGCAATGGGCCGCCCGGCACGGGTGCCCGCACTGAATATCAAGCGGCCCGGCCGCCGCCGATTCTTTTCCGGCCGGAGGACGTGTTACCTGGTCGGCGGCCTCGGGTAGTCGGGGGGTGTCCCCGCCGTGAACGCGAACCGTGCCGTGGCCGAAACGCGGTAGCGGGGCGAGGGAACGCAGGTACGACTCATCGCATCCTGAGGAGGACCAGATGAGCACGCAGGCTGCTTCCACCCGGCCGATGAACCGGCCGATGTCGGACGTGCAGAACCCCGCTTCGATGCGGGAGACGCAGCAGATGCCGGCAATGCACGACGGGCACCGAGACCCGATGCCGTCGCCGGGCACGGAGACCAAGCAGGCGTTCCTGACGACGGAATTCTGGGTCTACGCCGCTGCCGTCGCGCTCGTGGTGATCGCCGCGTTCTGGAAGGGCACCACAGCGAACGGGCTGAACATCAACGACCCGAACCGGGCCTGGCTGTTCCTGACCATCCTGACCGGTGGTTACCTGGTCAGCCGTGGCCTGTCGAAGGCCGGCTCGCAGCGCCGGTCCGGCAAGGAGCGGAGCATGCGCGGGCGTTGACGCCGCCGCACGTGAACAGTGGCCTCCGGGAGACTTCTCCCGGAGGCCACTGCCGTCGTGTGTGGACCGCTTACTCGTCGCCGCCGAAATCGCCGAAGTCGCCGCCGAAGTCGCCCTCGAAGGCGTCCTCGATCAGCTCGCCGGCGACCATGCCGCCGGCCACACCGAGCGCCGCGCCGGCCACCATGCCACCCATACCGCCCATACCGCCGTGCCCGCGGCCGTGGCCGTGGCCGTGCCCGTACTGTGAGCGCAGGTTGCCGTAACGGGACGTCGTCTCGCGCAGCCACCCGTCGACGACCTGCGCCCAGTCGACGCGGTCGACGTCGGCGTGGGACACCTGGTAGCGGCCGAACGCGTCGTGGCCGGCGCTGAGGAAGCCGCCCCGCTTGTCACACTCCAGGATCACCTCGACACCGCGCTGGCCGGTCACGAAGGTCAGCTCGACCTCGTTGATGGTGCCCGCGTACTGCGGGGACGCGAAGAACTCGATCTCCTGGTAGAACGGCAGCGTCTGCTGCACGCCCCGGATGTGACCGCGCTCCAGGTCGGCGTGCTTGAACCGGAAACCGAGCCGCTGGAACGCCTCCAGGATCCGCTCGTGCACCGGCAACGGGTGCACCGCCACGTGGTCCAGGTCGGTCTTGTCCACCGCGCGGGCCACCGACAGCTCCGTCCGCAGGCCCATCGTCATGCCGTGCAGGCGCTGGCCGTACACGTCGGTGATCGGGGTCTCCCACGGCACCGGAAGCTGGAACGGGATCGACAGCTCCTGCTTGGGCGCGAGCTGGAACGCGCCGCTCACTGCCATCCGGTGAAACTCCATGGTGCCCGCGTACTCCGTGTCGTGGCCCTCGACCTCGACCCGCGTGACCAGACCGATCACCACCTGCTCGATGACCGCCGGGCTGTCACCGCCAACGAGGTTGACCTGACCGTCGAGGGTCAGGCCGGGCCTGGTGTTGGGGTTGGTCAGCACGGTGTCCACGCTGGGACCGCCCACGCCGAACGCGCTCAACATCTTCTTGAAGACCATCGGAACTCCTGTGCGACAGCCGACCGCTCCAGGTTGGAGTCGGACGTTGACTCGACGGGCACCCTATCCAGCACCCCTGTGAGATGGCTGTGAAGCGCCGCGGCTGCGCAGCGTGGCAGCTAGATCGACTCGGGTTCCTGGAAGTCGGGGCGTCCCGCCGAAGAGGACACCCCGATTTCCAGGAACCCGAGTCGATCAGACTCACGGGTCGACGATCACCAGCTCGCCGACCTGTTCGCCGATCGTGGTGCGGGCCTCGGCGGGTATCCCGACGTCGGTGATCAGCACGTCGGCCGCCTCCAGCGGGGCGATGGTGGCGATGCCTATCGTCTCCCACTTGGTGTGGTCGGCGAGCACCACGAGCCGGCGGGCCGCGCCGATCAAGCACCTGTTGACGCCGGCCTCCAGCAGGTTCGGCGTGGTGAATCCGGTACGCGGGCTGATCCCGTGCACGCCCAGGAACAGCAGGTCGACGTTGAGGGCGCTGATCGCGGCCTCGGCCACCGGGCCGGTCAGCGCGTCCGACGGGGTACGGATGCCGCCGGTCAACACGACAGTCTGGTCGGCGCGCGGGTTCTGGTAGAGCGCGTCGGCCACCGGGATCGAGTTGGTCACCACGGTCAGCCCGTGCACGTCGGAGAGCAGGGTGGCCAGCGCGGCGGTGGTCGTCCCGGCGGACAGCGCGATGGCCATCCCCGGCTCCACCATCGTCGCCGCCCGCTCGGCGATGGCCCGCTTCTCGGCCTGCTGGCGGATCGACTTCGCGGCGAACCCGGGCTCCTCGGCCGAGCCCGGCCCGGCGAGGGTCGCGCCGCCGTGGACCTTGTCCACGAGGCCACGCTCGGCCAGCGCCTCCAGGTCACGCCGGATCGTCATGTCGGACACGCCGAACCGGCTGACCAGGTGACTCACCCGCACGCCGCCGCGCTGGCGAATCAGATCGAGGATGGCGGTCTGCCGCTGCTGGGCGAGCATCGAGGGAACCTCCTTCGTACCGTGACTGTCGTCAGAATCAGGTCCGATCCTCACGGACGACCGCCACCTCACCGGCCGGTAGGGTCAGCTCACCCGCGCATCGGGTCCCGGTCAACAACTCGTCGCCGTGCGCCGCGAGCCGTACCTCCGCGTCGGTGTGGTTGATGACGAACAGCCAGCTTCGCTCACCGTCGCGCCGTCGTACCACCTCCACCCCGGTCGGCGCCTGGGCCGCCGGGCGGACGCCGGCCTCGTCGAGCAGCCGGGCGACGAGCCGGTCGGTGGCCGGCTCGTCGAGGCGGGTGCCGACGTACCACGCGGCACCCGCGCCCACCGGCCGCCGGGTCAGCGCCGGCACACCCGGCAAGGGCCCGTCGGTGTACGACGCCAGCACCTCGGCGTCGTCGGCGTGCAGCCACTCGGTCCACACGTCTGCGGTGCCGCCGTCGTCGAGCCCGACCCGCTCGCCCTCGCGCAGTGGGAAGAACTCCTCGGTCCGTACGCCCAGCAGGTCCCGGAACGCGCCGGGGTAGCCGCCCAGCCGGATGTGGTCGTCGGGGTCCACGATGCCGCTGAAGTAGGTGACGGCAGCCGTGCCGCCGGCCTCGACGAACCGGCGCAGCGCGTCAGCGTCGGCGTCGCGGACCAGGTAGAGGGTGGGCACCAGGACCAGGCGGTAGCCGCTGAGGTCGGCCGACGGGTGCACGATGTCGGCGGTCACGCCGGCCCGCCAGAGGGCCCGGTAGAGGGTGTTCAGCCGGTCGTCGTACCGGATGTCGGCGCTGGGGTGGGAATCCAGCTCGACTCCCCACCATGCCTCCCAGTCGAACAGGATGGCCACGTCGGCGTCCACCCGACTGCCGCGTACCTCGGCGAGGGCCTTGAGGTCGGCGCCGAGTTGGCAGACCTCGCGGAACACCTTGGTGTCCGGCCCGGCGTGCGGCACCAGCGCGGAGTGGAACTTCTCCGCGCCGGCCCGGGAGGCCCGCCACTGGAAGAACAGCACGCCGTCGGCGCCGCGGGCGACGTGCGCGAGGCTGTTGCGTCGCAGTTGGCCGGGGAGCTTGGCCACGTTGCGCGGCTGCCATTGGACCGCACTTGTGGAGTGCTCCATCAGCAGCCACGGATCGCCGCCGGCGACGCCCCGGGTGTGGTCGGCGGCGAGCGACAGACCGAGGTGCGCCTGCGGGTCGGCGGCGGTCAGGTAATGGTCGTTGGATACCAGGTCCACGTCGTCGGCCCAGGACTGGTAGTCCATGTGCTTGACGCCCATGCCGATCATGAAGTTGGTGGTGACCGGCTGGCGGACGAGTGTCTTCAGCACCTCGCGTTCGGCGCGCAGTTGGGCGCGCAGCTCGTCGGAGGAGAAGCGCAGATAGTCGAGTTGCTGCGTGGGGTTGGCGAAGGCGGTCACCGTGCGCGGCGGGTTGATCTCGGCCCAGTCGCCGTAGTGCTGGCTCCAGAAGGCCGTGCCCCAGGCGTCGTTGAGCCGATCCAGGTCGCCGTAGCGTTCCCGCAGCCACCGCCGGAACGCCTCGGCGCTGACGTCGCAGTAGCAGTGCGCGTTGTGGCAGCCCAGCTCGTTGGAGACGTGCCACATGACCACTGCGGGATGCTCGGCGTACCGGCCGGCTACCGCGCGCACCAGCTCCAGGGAGCGCTCGCGGAACACCGGGGAGCTGGGGCAGTACGCCTGCCGGCCGCCCGGCCAGAGGATCGTGCCGTCGGCCTCTCGGGGCAGCATCTCCGGATGCGCGCGGGCCAGCCAGGGCGGCGGGCTGGCGGTGGCGGTGGCCAGGTCGACCTGGATACCGCCGTCGTGCAGGAGGTCCAGCACTCGGTCCAGCCAGCCGAACTCGAACCGGCCCGGGGCGGGCTCCAGCAGAGCCCAGGAGAAGATGCCGACGGAGACCAGGTTGACCCCGGCCCGGCGCATCAGCTCGATGTCCTCCGACCAGGTCTCCTCGGGCCACTGCTCCGGGTTGTAGTCGCCGCCGAAATAGATGCCGTTCCCCTGCCATCGCCGCATGACAGGTGAGGGTGCACCCGCCGCCGCACCGAAGTCAACAGGTTCCAACATCGACTTTCTTTACAACGTTTACCGCGTAACAGCCGTATCACAACTGGGTTATCGGAGGCGAACGGCCCTCTTGACAGCGGCCTACGGAGGGGTAGCTTGAGGCCCCACTGGCCGATCGTGTTCGCCAATGTGGATTCTCGGTGGATCACGATGCGTATTGACATGGCCGGACCCGCTCACCCACCACCCTGACGGCCCTCGGGCGTAGCACCTCTTCATCAGCAGGAGGCACAGATGTCCCGTCCCCGATCCCAAGCCGAGTATCTGGCTCGGCTCGTACCGCCCTCCGTCGCCGGCATCAACCGACGGTCACTGCTGGCCGGCGCGGCCGGCACGGGCGCGCTGCTCGGCACCGGCCTGCTCGCCGGCTGCGGCGACGACTCCGGCTCCGGCGGCGGGTCCAGCAAGGACGTGTCGCTCGGATCCAACCAGTCCGACCCGAAGCCCAAGGACGTCCTCGCGAAGGTCGCCGACGGGTTCAAGACCTCGTCCGGCGTTCAGGTCGCGGTGAACACGGTCGATCACAACACGTTCCAGGAGAACATCAACAACTACCTCCAGGGCAAGCCGGACGACGTCTTCACCTGGTTCGCCGGCTACCGGATGCGCTTCTTCGCCCAGAAGGGCCTGGCCAGCGACATCAGCGACGTGTGGGGCAAGATCTCCGGCTACTCCGACGCCTTCAAGAAGGCGTCCACCGGCGACGACGGCAAGCAGTACTTCGTTCCGGCGTCGTATTACCCGTGGGCCGTCTTCTACCGCAAGTCGGTCTGGCAGCAGCACGGCTACCAGGTGCCCACCACGCTGGACCAGTTCACCGCGCTCGGCGCGCAGATGAAGAAGGACGGCCTGACCCCGATCGCCTTCGCCGACAAGGACGGCTGGCCGGCGATGGGCACCTTCGACATCCTCAACCTGCGGATCAACGGCTACCAGTTCCACGTCGACCTGATGGCCGGCAAGGAGGCCTGGACCTCCGACAAGGTCAAGAAGGTCTTCGACACCTGGGCCGGCCTGCTCCCCCTGCACCAGCCGGACAGCCTCGGGCGCACCTGGCAGGAGGCCGCGCAGTCGTTGCAGCAGAAGAAGAGCGGCATGTACCTGCTCGGTCTGTTCGTCGGTCAGCAGTTCAGCAACGACGAGCAGAGCGACCTCGACTTCTTCACGTTCCCGGAGATCGACCCGTCCATCGGAGCGAAGGCCCTGGACGCCCCGATCGACGGCTACATGATGGCCCGCAAGCCCAAGAACGAGGACAACGCCCGCAAGCTGATGGAGTACTTCGGCGGCAAGACCGCCGCGGACATCACGGTCAAGAGCGATCCGACCACCCTGGTCGCCAACACCGGCGCCGACGTCAGCGGCTACACCGCCCTGCAGAAGAAGGCCGCCGAGCTGGTCGGGTCGGCCACCGAGATCGCGCAGTTCCTCGACCGCGACACCCGGCCGGACTTCGCCTCCACGGTGATGATCCCGGCGATCCAGCAGTTCATCAAGAACCCAAAGGACATCGACGGTCTCACCTCGTCCATCGAGAACCAGAAGAAGTCGATCTTCACTGACTGACGGCGGAAGGGGGAGGACATCGTGTCCGACCTGCCCCTGATCCAAGCGGATCGCGCCGTGCCGCCGCCGGCCGCGACCACCTCAAAGGGTGGTCGTCGCCGGCGGCTACGGCTCCTGTCCCGCACCGACCGCGTGGTCATCACGCTGATGGTGCTCGTCCCGCTGCTGCTCGTCACCGCCTTCGTCTGGCTGCCGGCGCTGGCGACAGTGGTGCTCTCCGGCACCGACTGGGACGGCATCGGCCCACTGAACGAGATCGACTTCGTCGGCGCTCGCAACTACAGCGACGTCGTGAACATCTACCCGCCGTTCGTGCCGGCGATCCAGCACAACCTGCTCTGGTTGGCCGTGCTGTTCGTGCTCGCCACCCCGTTCGGCATGTTCCTGGCCGTGCTGCTCGACAAGGAACTGCGCGGCAGCCGGTTCTACCAGACAGCGTTGTACCTGCCGGTGGTGCTCTCGCTGGCGCTGATCGGCTTCGTCTGGCAGCTGCTCTACTCCCGCGATCAGGGGCTCATCAACGCCGTCTTCGGCAGCAACGTCGACTGGTACGGCGACTCGAGCGTCAACATCTGGGCGGTCATGATCGCGTCCAGCTGGCGGCACGTCGGCTACATCATGCTGCTCTACCTGGCCGGCCTGAAGGGCGTCGACCCGTCGCTGCGGGAGGCAGCCGCCGTCGACGGCGCCTCGGAGAGCCGGACGTTCTTCCGGGTCGTGTTCCCGGTCATGCGGCCCATCAACATCATCGTGCTGGTGGTGACGGTGATCGAGTCGCTGCGGGCGTTCGACCTGGTCTGGGTCGTCAACAAGGGACGAAATGGCCTGGAGCTGATCTCCGCGCTGGTCACCCAGAACGTGGTGGGTGAGGCGAGCCGGATCGGCTTCGGCTCGGCACTGGCGACGATCATGCTGGTCGTCTCACTGGTCTTCATCACCATCTACCTGGCGACCGTGATGAGGGAGAACCGGGAATGAGCACCGCGACAGGGACCCGGCGTTCCGAGGATGGCACCGACACCCCGGTCCGCCGCCGCAAGCTGACCCCGGCGCGGCTGCTGCTGCACGGCTTCCTCATCGTCGTGTCGCTGGCCTGGATCTTCCCGATCGCCTGGGCCGTGCTGACCTCGCTGCGCTCGTACGACTACACCGCCGCCAACGGCTACGTCTCGTTCGGCGGCTGGACCTTCGACAACTACGTCACCGCCTGGCGGACGGCGGAGTTCGGTAAACACTTCCTCAACTCGGTCTACATCACCGTGCCGGCGGTGCTGCTGACGCTCTTCCTCGCCTCCTGCGTGGCGTTCGTCATCGCCCGGTTCAACTGGAAGATCAATCTTGTCCTGCTCGGGGTGTTCACCGCCGCCAACCTGCTGCCCCAACAGGCGTTGCTCATCCCGCTGTTCCGGCTGTTCACCGAGGTGCCGCTGCCGGAGTTCATGAGCGACTCGGAGCTGCTCTACGACAGTTACTGGGGCCTGATCCTGATCAACGTGGCGTTCCAGTGCGGGTTCTGCGTCTTCGTGCTGAGCAACTACATGAAGGCGCTGCCCCGCGACCTGTACGAGGCGGCGATGGTCGACGGGGCCAGCGTGTGGCGACAGTACTGGCAGGTCACCATGCCGCTGTGCCGGCCGGCCCTGGCCGCGCTCGCCACCCTGGAGGTGACCTGGATCTACAACGAGTTCTTCTGGGCCACAGTCCTCATGCGTACCGGCGACAAGTTCCCGGTGACCAGCTCGCTCAACAACCTGCGCGGCGAGTTCTTCACCGACAACAACCTCGTCTCGGCGGGCAGCGTGCTCGTCGCGATCCCCACTCTGGTGATCTTCTTTATGCTCCAGCGGCACTTCGTCCGGGGCCTGACCTTGGGAGCCTCGAAGGGATGACCATCCTGCACCTGCGCCGCGCGCGGACCAGCCTGGTGCTCGACGCGCGCGGCCCGGGGCTGCCGCGCGTCGTGCACTGGGGTGGCGACGTCGGCGACCTCGACGACGACGCCCTGCGTCAGCTCGCCGACGCGACAGTGCCACCTGTGGTGCCGAGCAGCTTCGACGAGCCGCCCGTGCTGTCCCTGCTGCCGGAGGCGAGCGCCGGCTGGAGCGGCAGGCCGGGGCTGGCCGGACACCGCGACGGACGGGACTGGTCCACCTCCTTCCGCCTCGACGGGCTGGACGTGCGCGACACCGGCGCCGACCCGGGCCACGTGGCCGCGGGCGGGGAGGTGGTGGGCGTACTCCCGGCCGACGGTGGGCAGGACGCGCCCGGCGCGGCGCTGCTGACCGTGCGGGCGTCGGACCCGGCCGCCGGTCTGACCCTGACCAGCGAGATCATGCTCGACCCGCACGGCCTGCTGACCGTCCGGCACCGGCTGCGCAACGACGGTGACGGCGCCTACGAGGTACGGGAGCTGACGCCTGTGCTGCCGGTGCCGGAGGTCGCCACCGAACTGCTCGACCTGACCGGCCGGTGGTGTCGGGAACGGTCCCCGCAGCGGCACCGCTGGCAGCAGGGCGCCTGGGTCCGCGAGGGCCGGCACGGCCGCACCGGCCATGACGCCACGTTGCTGCTGGTGGCGGGCACCGCCGGGTTCGGGTTCGGCCACGGCGAGGTGTGGGGGGTGCACACCGCGTGGAGCGGCGACCACGTCACAGTCGCCGAGCGCCGGCCCACCGGCGAGTCGACCCTCGGCGGCGGCGAGCTGTTGGCCCCCGGTGAGGTCCGGCTCGGCCCCGGCGAGTCGTACGAGACGCCGCTGCTCTACGCGGTCTGGTCCGACGCCGGGTTGGACGGGCTCAGCGACGTGCTGCACACGCACCTGCGGGCCCGGCCCGGGCACCCGCGCTCCCCCCGCCCGGTGACGCTCAACGTCTGGGAGGCCGTCTACTTCGACCACGATCTGGACCGGCTGCGAGCCCTCGCCGACCGAGCGGCGCAGATCGGCGTGGAGCGGTTCGTGCTCGACGACGGTTGGTTCCGCGGTCGGCGCGACGACACCGCCGGCCTCGGCGACTGGTACGTCGACGAGGGCGTCTGGCCCGACGGTCTGCAACCGCTCATCGACCACGTGACCGGCTGCGGCCTTCAGTTCGGTCTCTGGGTGGAGCCGGAGATGGTCAGCCCCGACTCCGACCTGTTCCGCGCGCACCCCGACTGGGTGCTGGCCGTACCGGGGCGACTCCCCCCGGCCTGGCGTAACCAGCAGGTGCTCGACCTGGGTCGCCCGGAGGCGTACGACCACGTGCGGGACCGGCTCGACGGGCTGCTCACCGAACACCCCGGCATCAGCTACCTCAAGTGGGACCAGAACCGGGACCTCACCGAGGCCGGCCACCACGGCCACCCGGGGGTGCACGGGCAGACCCTGGCGGTCTACCGGCTCTTCGACGAGCTGCGCGGCCTCCACCCCAGAGTGGAGATCGAGAGTTGCTCGTCGGGCGGGGCCCGGGTGGACCTGGCCATCCTGGCCCGCACCGACCGGGTCTGGGCCAGCGACTGCAACGACGCCCTGGAACGGCTCAGCATCCAGCGCTGGACCGGTCTGCTGCTGCCACCGGAGCTGATCGGCACGCACATCGGCCCGGAACGCTCGCACACCACCCACCGCGTGCACGACCTGGGCTTCCGGGCGGCCACCGCGCTGTTCGGCCACCACGGCATCGAGTGGGACATCGCGTCGATCAGCGCCGCCGAGCAGGCCGAGCTGGCCGCCTGGGTGGCGCTGCACAAGCGGCTGCGTCCGCTGCTGCACGCCGGCCGGGTGGTCCGGGTCGACCACCCGGACCCGGCCGTCTGGGCGCACGGCGTGATCGATCACGACACCACCCGAGCGGTGTACGCGGTGACCCGGCTGGCCACCTCCACGACGCCGTTCCCCGGCGCGGTACGGCTGCCCGGCCTCGACCCGGCCCGGCGGTACCGGGTGCGGCCGGTGGCGGACGTACCCGCTCCGGCGACCATCGAACGGTCCGCGCCACCGTGGCTGGCCTCCGGTGTCACGCTCAGCGGGGCGGCGCTGGCCCGGGTGGGTGTGCAGCTGCCCGCGTTGCACCCGGAGCAGAGCCTGGTGCTGGAGGTCGACGCGGTCGGCTAGAAATTCTTCCGCCGGAGTGTCGAGAACCGTGCCGCGTGCTTCTACCTCAGGGTGAGAGCACCGAGGACGGTGCGCGGACGTGAGGGGCCAAACATGAAGTACATGCTGCTGATGCAGTTCAGCGCCACCGGGACCGACTTCCCGAGCATCGACACCTGGACCCCGGACGAGGTCCGGGCCCACATCGCGTTCATGGGCGAGGTCAACGACAAGCTCACCGCCGCCGGAGAGTGGGTCGACGCGCAGGGCCTCGGTGGCCCACAGCAGGCACGGATCGTGCGCGCCGGCGAGGGCGGAACGCCTGTGGTCACCGAGGGGCCGTTCGCCGAGACGAAGGAGTTCCTCGCCGGCTACTGGATCGTCGACTGCGACAGCCCACAGCGGGCGGTGGAGCTGGCCGCGTACATCTCCACCGCGCCCGGCCCCGGCGGCCGGCCCCTGAACATGCCGATCGAGGTGCACCCGGTGATGTCCGCACCCACCGAGGAGTTGTGACGGGCTGACCACCGATCCCCGCATCGAGGACCTGCTGCGCGAGATGGCGCCGCAGGTCCTCGGCGTGCTCGCCCGTCGGTTCGGTGACTTCGCCACGGCCGAGGACGCCGTGCAGGAGGCGCTGCTCGCCGCCGCCACCCAGTGGCCGGCCGAAGGGCTGCCGGCCAACCCGCGCGGTTGGCTGATCCAGGTCGGCTACCGCCGGATGATCGAGCTGATCCGCGGCGAGCAGGCCCGCCGCCGCCGGGAGGACCTGGTCGCCCGCCGGGATCCCGACGACAGGCAGTACGCGCCGGCAGCGGACGAGGAGTTGACAGCCGAGCGGGACGACGCCCTGGTGCTGCTCTTCCTGTGCTGCCACCCGGCGCTCGCCCCCGCGTCGGCTGTCGCGTTGACCCTGCGCGCGGTCGGCGGGCTCACCACCGCCGAGATAGCCCGCGCGTTCCTGGTGCCCGAGGCGACCATGGCCCAGCGGATCAGCCGGGCCAAGCAGCGTATTCGCGCGTCCGGGCTGCCGTTTCGGATGCCCGAGGAGGCGGAGCGGGCCGACCGGCTCGCCGCCGTCCGGCAGGTGCTCTACCTGATCTTCACCGAGGGGCACACCAGCACCGCCGGCCCGGCCCTGCGCCGCGTCGACCTGGCGGCCGAGGCGATCCGGCTGACCCGCGCGCTGCACACCCAGCTGCCCGACGACAGCGAGACGGCCGGACTGCTGGCGCTGCTGCTGCTCACCGAGGCGCGCAGCCCGGCGCGGACCGGCCCCTCCGGGGAGCTGATCTCCCTGGCCGACCAGGACCGCAGCCGCTGGGACGCCGCGGCGATCGCCGAGGGCATCGCACTGGTCACCCGGGCGCTGCCGCGCGGCCCGGTCGGCCCGTACCAGGTGCAGGCCGCCATCGCCGCCCTGCACGACGAGGCGCCGAGCACCGCGGCGACCGACTGGCCGCAGATCCTGGCGCTGTACGAGGTGCTGGAACGACTCGCCGGCACCCCGGTGGTGACGCTCAACCGGGCCGTGGCCACCGCCATGGTGCACGGACCGGCAGCCGGCCTCACGGCCCTCGACGCGCTGGACGCCGATCCCCGGCTGACGGAGCACCACCGGCTGGCTGCCGCCCGCGCCCACCTGCACGAGATGGCCGGCGACCGGGAGCGGGCGATAGCGGACTACCGCGCCGCCGCCGCACGCACCAGCAGCCTCCCCGAACAGCGCTACCTCACCATGCGGGCCGCCCGGCTCGCCGCCAACCCCGTAGATCTTCCGTAGAACGGCCGGCTGCGCTGCCACAGCGACCATCGAGGACTGAGGAGCCGTATGGCGTACGTGCTGCTGGGGATCGCCATCCTCGCCGAGGTTGTGGCGACCAGCCTGATCAAAAGTACTGCCGGGTTCAGTCGTCTCTGGCCGACGCTGGGCTGCCTCACCGGGTACGCGCTGGCGTTCCTCCTGCTGGCCCAGGCCGTGAAGGAGATACCTGTCGGTGTCGCGTACGCCCTCTGGTCGGGTCTCGGCACCGCGGCCATCGTGGCGATCGGCGCGGTGTTCCTGGGTGAGTCGGTCGGGCTGGTCAAGCTCGCCGGCATCGCCCTGATCATCGCGGGGGTGGTCATCGTGAACCTGACCGGGGAGCACTGACCGCAGCAGGCGCGGTGGCCGGGCCCGCTGCGGGCCCGGCCACCTGGCGTCGGTCAGCTCGCTGTGCAGCTCACCTGCGGCGTGGGGTTGGTGCCGGTCCAGCCGCCGAGGAAGCCGAAGCTGGCGGTTGCGCCGGCCGTCAGTCGCCCGTTGTGGTCCACGTTGCGCGCGGTGACCGTGGATCCGCTGCTGGTCACCGTCGCGTTCCAGGACTGGGTGACGCTCTGGCCGTTGGCGAGGGTCCACCGGGCGGTCCAGCCGGCGATCGCCGTCGCGCCGGCGGTCACCCGCACCTCGGCCTGGAAGCCGCCCTGCCACTGGTTGAGCACGGTGTACGTCGCCGTGCAGCCACCGGCGGGCGGCGGCGGCGTCGTGGGAGGTGGCGTGGTCGGCGGGGGCGTCGTGGGCGGGGGCGTGGTCGGCGGCGGGGTGCCGCCGAAGACGCTTGCCTCGCGGGCTGTCTGCCGGATGCCGTTGGCGCCGTTGAAGATCCGCTGCCCCCAACTGGTCAGGTTGGCCGGGTTGAACGCGGTGGCCATGTCGAGGTACTCCACGCCACCCCCGTTGCCGCTCCACGACCAGCCCAGCCAGCCGATCCCGTTGGCCTGGCTGTAGGCGAGAATGGTGTCCTCGTCCGGGTCTCCGTCGGAGTGGTTGAAGCCGAACTCACCGACCACGATGGGCAGCCCGGCCGCACGGAAACGGCCCAGGTAGTCGCTGATCTCGGCGGCGGTGTCGAAGACGCCGTACATGTGGATGGAGAAGACCGTGTTGCGGGCCGGGTCCGCGGCGAAGACCGACGCCGCGTTGTCCCGCATCGTGAAGGACCAGTCCTGCCCCCAGTTCGGGGCGTCCACCATGATGGTGTGGGTCAGCCCACCGGCCCGCAGCCGCTTGATCGCGTTGGCGTTGTCGGTGGCCCACGAGCCGTAGTTCTGGTTGCCGTACGGCTCGTTGCCGATGTTGACGAGGACGTAGCGTTCCTGGCCGGCGAGGACGTCGGCGAGGCTGAGCCAGTAGTCGACGGCCCGGTCCAGCGTGATCGCGCCGCTCTGCTCGCCGTAGCCGGTGGTGTCGTGCACCTCCAGCACACAGATCAACCGGTTGGCCTTGCACAGCGAGATGACGTTGGCGACGTCGGCGTTGGTGTTGCGGGTCCACCGGTCGCCGCTGGCGAGCACCACCCGTACGGTGTTCGCGCCGAGTGCCTTGACGTCGGCGAACGATCTGGTCTGCTGCGGATACCAGGTGTGGGCGTGGTTCACCCCGCGCATGACGAATTCGGTGCCGTTGGCGTCGTACAGCTTGCCGCCCGCGACGGAGAAGCCGGCCGCGGCGTGCGCCGGCTGGCCGAACGCCAGCACGGCGAGGAGCAGCGCGAGCAGGGCCGCGCCGGCGGCGGAGAGTCGAGTCTTCATGGCCTTCCTCAGGGAGGACCCCCGATGCCCGACAGGGGTGGGACTGACAGGGGAAGGCGGCTGCAGCCCGACAACCGCCGCCCGACTCCCGGCGACGCTCGCATCAGCGTAGGTGGATGGACCAGCCATCGCAACCGGTTCAGTAGCTCGGCCAGGGCGGCAGACAGCCGTGACGGCCCGCGCGGACGCGGGCCGTCACGGGGCGGTCATCCCCACCACAGGATGTGCGCCAGACCGTAGGTCTTAACCGGTTAAGACGACCGTAGGCGGGTCGCTCACATCCGTCAAGGATCGGCCGGCCGAACCGGACGTGAGGGTTGACCGCAGCTGACCTGGGTATCTCGGGACGAACCGTCGGCGAGAAGGAGATACCAGGATGGTGAGCGTCGGCTACACCCTGATGTGCGAGCAGGCCGGTCCGAAGCAACTGGTGGACCATGCAGTGCGGGCCGAGGCGGCAGGCTTCGACCAACTGGTGATCTCTGACCACTACTCTCCCTGGCTCGACGCCCAGGGCCACTCCCCGTACGCCTGGTCGGTGCTCGGCGCGGTCGCGCACGCCACCTCCCGCGCGGAACTGATGTCCTTCGTGACCTGCCCGATCCGCCGCTACCACCCGGCGGTGGTGGCGCAGAAGGCCAGCACCATCGGGGCGCTCTCGGACGGGCGGTTCACCCTCGGCCTGGGCGCCGGGGAGAACCTCAACGAGCACGTCGTCGGCGGCTGGCCGCACGTGCAGCAGCGCCACGAGATGTTCGAGGAGGCGCTGCAGATCATCCGGCCGCTGCTCAACGGTGAGACGTTGACCTTCTCCGGCAACCACTTC
Source organism: Micromonospora sp. NPDC049274 (assembly GCF_040678875.1). Lineage (NCBI taxonomy): Bacteria > Bacillati > Actinomycetota > Actinomycetes > Micromonosporales > Micromonosporaceae > Micromonospora > Micromonospora sp. NPDC049274. The sequence goes on along the minus strand of NZ_JBFAQS010000005.1, from coordinate 169,147 downwards.
GACGTGCCCGACGCCTACGTCTGGGACCGCCCCGAGCGGCCGGTGCCGATGGCCATCGCCGCCTCCGGCCGGCAGTCCGCCACCCTGGCCGCCGAGTACGGCAACGGTCTCGTCTCCACCGAGCCCGACCGGCACATCATCGAGATGTACGACGACGCCGGCGGCGTCGGCCAACCCCGCTACGGGCAGGTGGCCATCTGCTACGGCCCGGACGAGGCCGAGTGCCGCAAGATCGTGCACGACCAGTTCCGCTGGTTCGGCATGGGTTGGAAGGTCAACGCCGACCTGCCCGACCCGGACGCCTTCGCCGCCGCCACCCAGTTCGTCCGCGAGGAGGACGTCGCCGAGGGCATCTCCTGCGGCCCGGACGTGGACGCGCACGTCGAGGCGTTCCGCAGGTTCGTCGACGCCGGCTTCACGCACGTGGCGATCGTCCAGGTCGGCGGCGAAACCCAGCCGATGTTCCTGGACTGGGCACAGGAGCAGCTGCTGCCCCGGCTGCGCCAGCTGTGAGGTTGACGCCCGCCGGTCGATTCGGGCCGGCCGAGCTGCGGCTCGCCATGGCCGCTCCCCGGCCGGCCGCCGGCCTGACCAGCGAGTGGCGGCTGGTCGACGGGCTGCGTACCCACACGCGGCGTGGGCCGGACCCCGGCACCGGCGCCCCGCCCGTGGTGCTGGTGCACGGCCTGGCGGTCTCGCACCGCTACCTCACCCCGCTGGCCGTCGCGCTCGCCGAAACCCATCCGGTGTACGTGCCGGACCTGCCCGGCTTCGGTCTGACCGCGCACCCCCGGGGCGCGTACGACGTGCGCCAGCACGCCGCGCACCTGGCCGCCTGGCTGGCCGCGTACGGGTTGCCGCCGGTCTGCCTGCTCGGGCACTCGTTCGGCGCCGAGGTGGCCGCCGCGCTCGCCGCCAACCACCCGGAGGCGGTACGCGCGCTGGTGCTGGCCGGGCCGACCACCGACCCGGCCGCCCGGTCCCGGCGGGCCCAGTTCGGCCGATGGCTGGTGGACGTCCTGCGCGAGTCGCCGTTGCAGGCGCCGATCCTGGCCCGTGATGTCTGGAACGCGCGACCCTGGCGGGTCCTGGCGACGTTGTCGCACTCGGTTCACAACGCGATCGAGGCCGACCTGGTCCGGATCACGGCACCGACAGTGGTCGTCACTGGCGCCCGGGATCCGGTCGCGCCGGCCACGTGGCGGGCCGAGGTGGCCCGGCTGGTGCCGGACGCGGGCCTGGCGGTCGTCCCCCGGGCCGCGCACAACGTGGTGACCACGGCTCCGAAGGCGGTCGCGGACGCGATCCGCCAGCTCCATGCCCCGACTCTCGTGAACAGGTGAGGTCCATGCGCTTCGGCAACACGGAGATCAGGCCCCTCGGCGGCGGCCTCGGCTGCCTCCTGATGATCCTCTTCTCGATCGTCGCCTCGGTGGTGCTGACCGTCCTGCTCAACGTCGTGCTCTGAGCCGTCAGCACCCGGGCTACACCGTGGTCAGCTCAGGTCGAGCGTGGCGAGCAGCGGGTAGTGGTCGGAGGCCGTGTCCGCGGCCCCGCCGCGGATCACCCGGCAGCCCCGCACCCGCTCGGCCACGGCGGGGGTGCCGAGCAGGTAGTCCAGCCGCATCCCGGCGAACTCTGCACCGCCGAACCGGGTGGGCACGGTCAGGCCGTCGGCCTCCGGCGCTCCGACGTTCGACGACGGCCACAGGTCGACCAGACCGGCGGCGAGCAACCGGGCGATCGCCCGAGTGTCGACGCCGCGACCGCCCCGGCGCAGGTGCCGTCGCCGGTACAGGGCAGGCATGCCGGCCAGCCGCTCGCTGTGGTCGACAGTCGGGTCGAGCGAGTTGAGGTCACCGGCGAGCAGCGTCAGCGGCCCCGGGGCGCGGCGCGTCGCCGCCACCAGCCAGTCGACCTCCATCCGCCGGCGTCCCCCGGAGTACGGGTAGAGGTGGGTGCCGAGCACCGTGAGGGGGCCGGCCGAGGTGGACACCACGACGCGGGCGGCGGCGTGGTGGAACGGCCGGCGCAGCGCCCCGGCGGCGACGACCTGGTACGGCGGCCGGACCAGCACCGCCACCGGCTGCCCGAAGCAGGACCGGGCCAGGTGGGGCGTCATCCCCACCCGGCCCGCCACGCCTGCCATCAGCCCGCCGGAGTCGAAGCCGCGCAGTTCCTGCAGGACCAGCACGTCCGGCGCCTGCTGGTTGACGACCTGGACCACCTGATCCAGCCGGTCGGCACCGCCGCGGTCCCGGCCGCCCGTGCGGATGTTCCAGGTCAGCACCCGCAGCACGACGGCGCTCAGTCGGCTCGGCCGGCGCGGGCCAGCTCGTCGTCGAGGGTGTCCACGTCCTCCGACTCGATGGCCGGCTGGTTGCCCTCCAACAGGTCGGCGTTCGGGCGGATCACGAGGTAGAGCAGCCCGATCCAGAGGGCGGAGAGCAGGATCGCGCCCATGAAGTCGGTCGGGTGGTGCATCCCCCGGTACATCCGTGAGGTGGCCACCCCGGCCGGCATGATCACGGCCAGCGCCACGAAGACCCACCGCCACCAGCGGTCGGTACGCGGGAACACGATGAGGGTGATCGCCAGCCAGACGCAGATCGTCGCCGCGATGTGCCCGGACGGGAACGAGGAGGTGGGCATCTGGCCGTCCAGGTTCTCCACCGGAGGCCGTGGCCGGTCGACCGCCCGCGCCGAGGCGAGGAAGAGGGTCAGCTCACCGACCATCGCCAGCGCCACGAACAGCACCGGCCGCCACCGCCGCCACACCGCCAGCACCAGCGGGCAGAACACCAGCGAGATGAGCAGGATCGCGTGGGTGTCCCCGAACTTGCTCCACCACCAACTCACGTCGGTCAGCACGTCGGTGTGCCGCTCGGCGAACCAGCGGGGCACGTCGGTGTCGAGGGTGTCGAAGAAGGTGCCCTTGGCGTAGTAGCTGACGTAAGTGCCGAAGCCGTACAGCGCACCGAACACCAGCACCCAGCCGACCAGCAGCTCGGCCACCGCCGACCGGGGGTGCGCCAGCACGTGCTCCTCGGCCGGGGCGGGGGCGATGTCGTGCCCGGCCTCCGGCTCCAGCCCCTCGCTCAGGGGCGGCACCGGCCGGCCACGCTCGCGCCGCCACAGCCGGAAGGCGTACGCGGTCACGCCCAGCCACACGGCGCCGAGCAGCCAGCCGGCCAGCACGTCGGAGACGAAGTGCACGCCCAGCGCGATCCGGGTCAGCCCGATCAGCGCCACCAGCACGCCGACGCCGACGATCGCGGGCTTACGCCAGCGCGGCGCCATCGCCGGCAGGAACACCAGCAGCAGCGCCCCATACGCGACGAACGAGCCGAGCGCGTGGCCGCTCGGGAAGCTGTTGCCCGGTGCGCTGGCGACCGGGATGTCCACCACCGGGCGGAGCCGACCGACGAGGGTCTTGAGCGACGGGTCGAGGATCAGCCCACCGACCCCGGTGATGATCAGGTAGACGGCCAGCCGGGGCTGTCGTCGGATCAGCAGCCCGACCACCGCGATGGTGACCAGCCAGATGAGGATCGGTCGGCCGCCCAGGTCGGTAACCGCCTGGAGCACGGTGACCAGCGGGTGGTGCGGGGCCACGAGCGAGTTGAACCACTCGGCGACCGAGTGGTCGGCGTCCTGCAACGGGCTCCATCGCACCCGGACGAGCAACAACAACAGCCCGAAGGCCACCCCGGCGCCGGTGACGGCCACCAGGCCGGCGATGCTCCGTTCGGCGAAATGACCGATCGGACGCCGAGCCACCTCTTTGACCGCGGTCACCCCGCACCTCCCTTGTCGTACCTGGCGAGGCGCTGTACCCGATCCGGGTCAGGCGTACACCCGGCAGCGCTCAGAGCGCCGTCATGTCCCCGGTGTCGACGAGCTCGACGCGGTCGGCCTCGGGCTCCCACAGGTCGGGCTGCGCCGGCTCCTCCACGCCGATGCGCAGCGCCTCCAGTTGGGCGGCGAAGGCCAGCCCGCCGAAGAGCGCCATGCCGGTGAGGTTGGCCCAGAGCAGCAGCGCCATCATGCCGGTGAGCGCGCCGTAGGTCTGGCCGAAGCCGTCGCTGAACCGTACGTACGCGGCGAGCAGCAGGCTTGCCAGCCACCACAGGGCCGTGGCGATGCCCGCGCCGAAGAACAGCCAGGACAGGCCGGGCTGGTTGCGTCGTGGCGCGTGCCGGAACAGCACGGCCACGGCGAGCACGGTCAGCCCGAGGCTCAGCGGGAAGCGGACCACGTCCCAGATGCCGTTGGCGACCTCACCCCACTCGTAGTGCCTGCGGACCGAGTCGCCCATCGCCCCGCCGCCCACGAGGATCAGGAAGCCGGCAAGCGCGGGCAGGCCGGCGGTGACGGCCAGCACGGCCGCGCGCAGGTATTTCCACAACGCCGGGCGGTCCCGCTCGACCCCGTAGATGCGGTTGGCGCCCCGCTCGATCTGGGCCATCGTGGTGGTCAGCGCGACCAGCCCGGTGAGCAGACCGAGGGTTAGCGCCAGCTCTCCGGCGTCCTCGACGCGTTCGCCCTCGCCGAGCAGTTCGCCGACCACCTGCGCGCTCTGGCCCGGGGTGAGCGCCAGCACGGTGTCGGCGACCACCTGGCCGCCCTCCTCGACACCCAGCTCGCTGATCAGACCGGTGAGGGCGATCAGGAACGGCACCACGGCGAGGCAGAGCTGCAACGCGAAGGCGCGGGAGTGGCTGAAGCCGTCGCCGTAGCGGAACCTGATGAACGCGTCGCGCAGCAGGTGCCAGCTGCCCTTGCGGCGCAGTGTGTGCCAGGCGTCGTCGGCGGACAGCTCCTCGTTGGCCATCAGCCGGGTCTCCGGCACGATCCGGGTGCTACTCACGGCGCGCTTCCTCGATCAGCTGCTCGCCCCGCTCCCCGGCGCCCTGCGCGTCGACGGCCAGGTCGGGGGCGTCCTCGGGCTGCGGGACACAGAGCCAGAGCGCCTTGGGCCGGATCTCGGCCCGCAGGTGTCGATTCGGCGCGATGAGGTCGCCATCCAACTCCCGGGGCTGGGCCCGGTTGCTGGTGACCACCACACGGCGGCCGCGGAAGACCTCCATCTGCGGCACCTGGCCGTTGCGGCGGACCACCGCCCAGCCGAGCGCGAGCCAGTGCCGCAGGTTGCGCGGGGTGAGCACGGCGACGTCGAGCCAGCCGTCGTCCGGTTCGGCCTCGGTGAGCAGGCGGACCCCGCCCTGGAGCCGGCCAACGTTGGCGATCAGCACCGAGCGGGCCCGTCGGCGCACCGGCGGGCGGTCGTCGATGCGGATCTGCACCCGCATCGGCCGGTCCCGCAGGTGCCGAGCGGCGCCCACGACGTACGCCGGCCAGCCGATGCGGGCCTTGGCGGTCTCGTTGGTGGCGGCGAGCATCTGGGCGTCGAAGCCCATGCCGGCCATGACCGTGAAGTACTGGTTCTCCACCGCGCCGACGTCGAGCAGTCGCCGACCGCGTTCGACGGCGACCTGGAGGCCTGCCGCGAGGTCGGTGGAGAGGCCAAGATTCGCGGCGAGCAGGTTGCCGGTGCCCTGCGGCAGCACGGCGAGGGCCACGTCGGTGCCGACGAGCCCGCTGACGCAGGACATCACGGTGCCGTCGCCGCCGCAGGCGAAGACCAGGTCGACGCCCGCCTTCACGGCCTGCTCGGTCTGGCCCCGACCCGGGTCGTCGACGGTGGTCTCGAACCACTGCGGCTCGGGCCAGCCGGCGGCGGTCAGGGCGTCGCGCACGGTGCGGCGCAGCTCGTCGAGATCGTCGACCTTCGACGGGTTGACCACCACGGCGGAGCGCAGCCCGCCGTCGCCCCCTGAGGGGCGCCTGTCCTGTCCAGCATCCACGGCGCCAGTGTGCAGCACCGGGCCGCCTTCAGCGACCCGGTGCCCGGCCGGCGTCGGAAGTGCCACAGACAGGTTTCAACGCGTACGCGCCCGTCACGCCGCCGCGCGCAGCGCGCTCTCCACCCGTCGGCGCAGATCGTCGAGGTCGATGCCCGCTTCGGTGAGCACCAGCGCGCCCAGCCCGTGGCCCTCCCGCAGCACCCCGAGCAGGATGTGCTCGGTGCCGATGTGCTTGTGGCGCAGCCGCAGCGCCTCCCGCAGCGACAGCTCCAGCGCCTTCTTGGACCGGGGCGAGAACGGCCCGCCCAGGTAGCGTCGACGCCTCCAGCGGCGGCGCGGCGCCGGAACGGCCTCGCGCAGCGCGTCGGGGCCGAAGGACTCCTCGATGCGGGCCACGATGGCGGCCAGGTCGATGCCGATCTCGCGCAGCGCCTCCGCGTCCGCGTCGCCGAGGCCGGCGCCGCCGCCGCCGGTGTGCCGCCGGACCCGCTCGCGCAGGTCGTCGGCGCGCACCCCGGCGTCGGTAAGCACCCGGCTGGCCAGGCCGGCTTCGTCGGCGAGGAGGGCGAGCAGCAGGTGCTCGGTGCCGACCGGCCGCTGGCCCTCGGCCCGCGCCTCCTCCAGCGCCTGCCGCACCACGCCGCGCGCCCGGTCGGTGAACCGTTCGAACATCACGCCTCCCAGGATGAGTTGACCGCCGGTCGCCCAGCGTGTTTCTTGTGCACCGCCTGCCGGCTGACCTCGAGCGCATCGGCGATCTCCTGCCAGGACCAGCCCTGTCGTCGGGCGTTGTCCACCTGGACCACCTCGAGTCGCTCGAGCAGCCGGCGCAGCGCGCGGACGGCGCGCAGCCCGACCCGGGGGTCGGTGCTGCCGGCTGCCGCCGCGAGTTCCGTCGCCTGACTCATGCCGTCAACATACGTTGACACCGCCACTCCTGTCAACCTTTGTTGACGTTCCGGCCGCCTCGCCGCCGATGTGCTGACCACCGCCGAGAACCCACACCGCCATCGTGCTCATCCGACTACCCTCGGTCAGGAGACAGCGCGGTCGTGCCGGGCGCGACGCCCGGGAGGTGATATCGGATGGCGGTATCCGCCGACGCGGAGGTGCTGGTCGGCCTCGGCTCGGACGCTGACCTTCCGGTCGTGGAGCAGGCCGCGCAGGAGGCCGCCGGGCACGGCCGACCCCTGCATGTGGTGCACACCTTCGACTGGCACGCGGCCTTCGCTGCGGATACCGTCGCCGCGCCCCGGGACCGGGCCGAGGACCTGATCACCCGAGCCGCCCAGCTAGCCCACCAGGTCGAACCCGGTCTGACCGTGCGCGCCGAGATCGTCGAGAGCGGCCTGCTGCCCACCCTCATCCGCCGGTCCGAGACGGCCTTCCTGCTGGCGGTCGGCGACAGCGGAATGGCCGGCAGCGGCCAGTGCGTCCCGGCCGAGACGGCCGCCGTCCAGTTGGCCGCGCGGGCCGACTGCCCGCTGCTGGTGGTCCGCCGCGAACCGCCGCCGCAGGGCCCGGTCCTGGTAGGGGTGGACGGCTCGCCCAGCTCACACCTCGCCCTGCGCTGGGCCGTGGAGTGCGCCTTCCGACGCGACGCCCGCCTCGTGGCGCTGCGGGTGGTGGAGAGCGACGAGGACACCGACGCGGTCGCCGAACAGCTCAGCGAGGCCCTGGCCCGCCACGCCGACCGGCACACCGGGGTGCCCACCGAGTGCCGGGTCGTCCGCGGCGACCCCGGGCAGGTGCTCGTCGACACGTCCCGGTCGGCCCAACTGGCGGTGGTCGCCGCCCGGGGCGACGAACCGGGACGAGCCATGCTCGGCGCGGTCGCCCAGTCCCTGCTCTACCACTCCCCCGCCCCGGTGGTGGTCGTACGCGGCCTGGCCGAGATGCCGCTCACCGGACCCGACGCGCGACCGGCCCGGGACCAACGGCCCTGACCCGCCACGGCGGCAGCGGCGAGGCTGGACGCCGGACACTAACCCGTTACCCGCGAGAGGCAGCATCATGGACACCGCTCTCGACGTGCACCGCGCACTCACCGACGACGAGCTGCGCCGGCTGGACGCCTACTGGCGTGCCGCGAACTACCTCACCGTCGGGCAGATCTACCTGCTGGGCAATCCCCTGCTGCGCGAGCCGCTGACCCGCGACGACATCAAGCCCCGGCTGCTCGGGCACTGGGGCACCAGCCCGGGGCTCAACCTGATCTACGCCCACCTCAACCGGGTGATCGTCGCCCGTGACCTCAACGCCATGCTGGTCACCGGGCCGGGGCACGGCGGCCCGGCCATCGTGGCCAACGCGTGGCTGGAGGGCACCTGGTCGGAGCGCTACCACGACGTGGCCCGCGACGAGGCCGGGATGGCCCGGCTGTTCCGACAGTTCTCCTTCCCCGGCGGCATCCCCAGCCACGTCGCGGCGGACGTGCCGGGCTCGATCCACGAGGGCGGCGAGCTGGGGTACGCCCTGAGCCACGCCTACGGCGCCGCGTTCGACCACCCGGACCTCGTGGTGGCCTGCGTGGTCGGCGACGGTGAGGCGGAGACCGGGCCGCTGGCCGGCAGCTGGCTCTCCACCGTCTTCCTCAATCCGGCCCGCGACGGCGCGGTGCTGCCCATCCTGCACCTCAACGGTTACAAGATCGCCAACCCGACCGTGCTGTCCCGGATCCCCGAGGCGGACCTGCTCGGCATCCTGCGGGGCTCCGGCTACCAGCCGTACGTGGTGTCCGGCGACGATCCGCCCGTGGTGCACCGCACGCTCGCCGCCACGATGGACCGGGCGCTTGACGAGATCGCCGCGATCCAGCGCCGGGCGCGCTCCACAGGCGTCGTCGAGCGGCCCCGCTGGCCGATGATCGTGCTGCGGACACCGAAGGGCTGGACGGGTCCCCGCGAGGTCGACGGCACCCAGGTGGAGGGCACGTACCGGGCGCACCAGGTGCCCCTGTCGGGCGTCCGCGACAACCCCGCGCACCTGGCCGAGCTGGAACACTGGCTGCGCAGCTACCGGCCGGAGGAGCTGTTCGACGCCACCGGCGCCCCTGTCGACGAGCTGCGGACGCTGCCGCCACGCGGTGACCGGCGGATGAGCGCCAACCCGGTCACCAACGGCGGAGTGGTCCTGCGTGATCTGGCCCTGCCCGACTTCCGCGGCTACGGCGTGGACGTCCCGGAGCCGGGTCAGCCGATGGCCGGCGCGACCGGGGTGCTCGGCCCGTGGATCCGCGACGTGATCAGCGCCAACCCGCAGTCGTTCCGACTGTTCGGCCCGGACGAGGTCGCGTCCAACCGGTTGGGCGCCGCCTTCGAGGTGACCGACCGGGCCTGGATGGGCGCCACGGTCCCCGGCGACGACCACCTCTCCCCCGACGGCCGGGTCATGGAGGTGCTCTCCGAGCACCTGTGCCAGGGCTGGCTGGAGGGTTACCTGCTGACCGGCCGGCACGGCGTGTTCACCAGCTACGAGGCGTTCATCCACATCGTCGACTCGATGCTCAACCAGCACGCCAAGTGGTTGAAGGTGACCCGGGCGATCCCCTGGCGGCAGCCCCTCGCCTCGCTGAACTACCTGCTGTCCAGCCACGTGTGGCGCCAGGACCACAACGGCTTCTCGCACCAGGACCCGGGCTTCATCGACCACGTGGTCAACAAGAAGGCCGAGGTGGTGCGGGTCTACCTGCCACCGGACGCCAACACCCTGCTCTCCACCATGGACCACTGCCTGCGCAGCCGGCACTACATAAACGTGGTGGTGGCCGGTAAGCAGCCGGCACCGAACTGGCTGACGATGACCGAGGCGATCCAGCACACCCGCCGGGGGCTGGGCATCTGGGAGTGGGCCAGCAGCGACGGCGGCAGCGAACCGGACGTCGTCCTGGCCTGCTGCGGTGACGTGCCCACCCTGGAGACGCTTGCCGCCACCGAGCTGCTGCGCGAGCATCTGCCCGAGCTGAAGGTGCGACTGGTGAACGTGGTCGACCTGATGCGTCTGCAGCCGGACACCGAGCATCCGCACGGCCTGCCGGACAAGGAGTTCGACACCATCTTCACCGCGGACCGGCCGGTCATCTTCGCCTACCACGGCTATCCGTGGCTGATCCACCGTCTGACCTACCGCCGCTCCAACCACGACAACCTGCACGTGCGCGGCTACAAGGAGGAGGGCACCACCACCACCCCGTTCGACATGGTGATGCTCAACGACCTGGACCGGTTCCACCTGGTCATCGACGTCATCGACCGGGTGCCCGGCCTGGGCGCCCGCGCCGCGCACCTGCGTCAGCAGATGGTCGACGCCCGCCAGGCCGCCCGCGACTACACCCGCGAGCACGGCGAGGACGACCCCCGGGTCGCCGAGTGGCGCTGGGTCCGCGAGACCGACCCGACCAACCCCTGAGGAGGACGACGTGCGGGACGCGGAGATCCTGGTCGGCTACGACGGCTCCACCGACGCGTCGGTGGCCCTGGACTGGGCGCTGACCGAGGCCGAGCGCAGCGGCCAGCCGGTGCGGCTGGCGTACGTCTTCGAATGGCTGACGGTGGCCAGTTGGGTCGGTCCGGGCGTGGCGCCCGGAGTCTGGCCGGACGACACCGCCCGGCGGCAGGTCGACGACCTGGTCCGCAAGGCCGCGGCGGCCGCCGCCGCCGCGCATCCCGGCCTGACGATCACCGGCGAGGTGTACGACGGGCCTCCCGCCCTGGTGTTGCAGGAGCGCTCCGCCGACGCGGGGCTGTTGGTGCTCGGCAGCCGGGGCCACGGTGGGTTCGGCGGGCTGCTGGCCGGGTCGACGGCGGTGGCTGTCGCCGCGCACGCGCACTGCCCGGTCGTGGTGGTCCGCGACGGAACGGCGGGCGGGCCGGACGCGCCGGTGGCGGTCGGTGTGGACGGTTCGGAGCCGTCGCTGGTGGCGCTCGGCTTCGCGGCGGAACGGGCGGCCCAGCGACGGGTTCCGCTACGGGTGCTGCACGCGTGGACGCCCGGCCCCGGCGGGGCGGCCGGCGTGCCGGACGAGCGGGCGGCCGTGCAGGAGACGCTGGAGCCGTGGCGGCGGACGTATCCCGAGCTGAGCATGACCGTCGACGTGGTCGGAGGCAACCCGGCGGCGATGCTCATCGAGGCGAGCCGGTCGACGCAGTTGGTGGTGGTCGGCAGCCGTGGCCGGGGCGGCCTGGCGGGGATGCTGCTCGGTTCGGTCAGCCAGCAGGTGATCCAGCACGCCGGCTGCCCGGTCGCAGTGGTCCGGGAACGCTGAGACCGACCGGGCGGAAGAGTCGGCGGTCGAGACGTACGGGCCCCTGCACGACCCGCGCCGGCGGGAGCGGCCACGCACCGAGGGACGCCGCCGGTCAGCCCGCCGCCGACTCCGCGGCGGCGAGCAGCGCGGCCTCCCGGGCCGGGTCCAGGCCGACCGAACCGCGGCCGGGTCTGCCGGCGCGCGGCGGGACGGCGCCGACCTCCCGCAGCCACCGCCACGTGTCCGCCACCGTCTCGGGCACCGGCCGACAGGTCAACCCCGCCGCGTGGGCCCGGCTGGTGTCCCGCTCCAGCAGCCAGCGGTACGGATGCCCGAGCGGCAACCAGATCGGCAGGTCGTTCCACGGCTCCACACCGGCGGCGAGGATCGGCTCGGGGTCGGTCCACCGCAGCCGGGCGTCGGAGCCGGTGACCGCCACGCACTCGTCGAGCAGCTCACCCATCGTGGAGTGCCCGGGACGGCTTATCGCGTTGAACGTGCCGCCCTGCCCCCGCTCGCCCTGGTCCAGCATCCAGCTGGCCAGGTCGCGCACGTCGATGCACTGGATCGGCAACTCCGCCGGCCCGGGGGCGAGCACGTCGCCGCCCCGCGCGATCCGGTTCAGCCACCAGGGCAGCCGGCCGATGTCCTCGCCCGGACCGAGGATCAGCCCGGCCCGGGCGATCAGCGCGCGGTTCCCGAAGACCTCCCGCACCGCCCGCTCCGCCCCGGCCTTGAGGTGCTGGTAGTCGCCGTCGACAGCGTCCGGATCGCCGTCGGCCACCGGTGCTGTCTCGTCCGAGCCGGGCACCACCGGGTCGGCGTAGACCGAACCGCTCGACACGTACACGAAGTGCCCGACCGCGTCGACGAGCGCGCGGGCCGCGTCACGGGCGGCGCGCGGCGCGCCGTCCCAGGTGTCCACCACCACGTCCCACTCGCCGCCGGCCAGCGCGGCGAGGCCGTCGGGCGCGGTCCGATCACCCCGCAACCGGTGTACGCCGGGCGGGATCGACCCGTGCAGCCCCCGGTTGAACACCGTCACCGACCAGCCCCGGCGTACTCCCTCGGTGACCGTCGCGCCGCCCACGAAACCCGTACCACCCAACACCAGCAGTCTCATGTGCTCCACCCTGCCGGATCGGGGCGGCGGGCGGTGCTCCTGTTCACCGCGAGCGGATCTGCCCTCGGCAGAACCCGCGCCGACACCCGGGCGCGGCCGGAATCCGCTCGGTCCGGCCGGGTCGGGTCGACCATCCGGGTTCGGGCCGGTCAGCCGGCGAGCAGCCGGTCCAGCGGGCGGGGCACGGCGCCCGGCTCGAGAGCACGCACGAGCGCCCCCGCGTACCGGGCCTTACGGCCACTCATCGTGCCCAGGAAGCGACGCAGTTGCCGCTCGATCGACCGTCCACGCTGGGCGGGCTGGTTCTGGAAGACCCGCAACCGATCCAGGTCGCCCTGCTCCGCGATGACCCGTTCGACGCCGTCGCTGCCGAGCGCCCGGATCAGTTCGTCCTCCAGGTCGGTCACGCACACGTGGAAGCCGAGCACCTCCATCGCCGACCGCGTCAGGCCGACGCCGAGGCCCGCCTGTTCCAGGCCCCGTCGGAAGAAGCCCTCCTCGGCCTCGTCGCACAGCCCTCGGACGCTCACGGCGAGGCCGTGCGCCCCGAAGAGCCGCAGGTACCGACCGACGCTCATCGCGCCCCCGAGCGGCACCACGCACACACCCTCGGCGGCCAGGTCGCGACGCCGTCGCTCCGCCAGCGCCTCCACCGCGCGCTGGTCGCTGACGCCCTCGACGAGCACGACGGCGTGCAGGCCGGCAACCAGTTCCCGGGCCACGCCGGCAGCAGTCGCCGCATCGGGACCGCCAGCCGCCCAGAGGCGTACGGCGGCTCGGAAGCGGTCCGGCTCTCGCACGGCACCGAGTCTCCCAACGAGCGACCCCGCCCCGCCACCGGAATTGGCGGGCGTCAGATCGGTGTCAGACGCACGACGGCTCGCCACCGATGTCGATGACGAGCCGTTTTCCTGGTGGGCGATACTGGGTTTGAACCAGTGACCTCTTCCGTGTCAAGGAAGCGCGCTCCCACTGCGCCAATCGCCCGTGGTTTCCGCCCGGCCCGGGCACTCAGGCCCGTCGAGGCGGATCGCGAGCGGACGACGGGATTCGAACCCGCGACCCTCACCTTGGCAAGGTGATGCGCTACCAGCTGCGCTACGTCCGCACGTCCCCGACGAACGTCGGCGACGCGGCAAACTCTACCCGATGCCAAGATCGGCGGGCACGCGACCCTGGGCTGCGGCGATTGCGCAGGTCGCCACCGGGGTACTGAGAGACCTCGACAGCGCACCACACCCCCCTAAGGAGGCTGTCGTGGGTATCGGCACCAGCATCTTCCTGATCGCGCTCGGCGCGATCCTCACCTTCGCCCTGGACGCTGACGTCGGCGGCATCAACCTCGACGTGGTCGGCTGGATCCTGATGGCGGCCGGCGTGCTCGGCCTGATCATGACCACGCTGATCTGGGGTCGCCGCCGCCAGGCGGTCCCCGTCGCCACCGAGCAGCCGGTGGAGTACCGCCAGGTCGAGGAGCCGGTGGAGTACCGCCGGGTCGAGGAGCGGCGGGACATCGCCCCGCCGCTGTGACGCGAGCATGGGCCACCGCTGACGGAGCAGGCGAGCCCGGGCCGGCCACCTCGACAGAGGCGGCCGGCCCGGAGTCTTCCCTGGCCCCCGTGCGCCACGGGAGGCGCCGGCTCCGAGCCCGACCTGGCCCGCCCGTTTAGCGCATGAGGGCGTTGAGCGTGCCGTAGTCGAGGGCGTCGGCCAGCGCGCCGTACGTGCCCGTGCCGAGGGCCTCGTCCGCCGCCCGGCGGGCGACCGCGTACGCGGCTTGCGCGATCGACGAGCCGAGGCTCACCCGCGCCACCCCCAGTCGGGCCAGCTCCCCCACCGCCGGCGCACCCGGCCCGGCGAGGACGTTCAGCGGCGCCGGCACCGCCTGCACCAGCGCGCGGATGGTCACCGGGTCGACCACCCCGGGCACGAAGATGCCGTCCGCGCCGGCGGCGAGATAGGCGGTGGCCCGGGCCACCGTCTCGTCGACGCCCCCGGCGCCGCTGAGGAACGTGTCGATCCGGGCGTTGACGAAGAGCGGCAGGCCCGCCGCGTCGGCCGCGCCCCGCGCCGCGCCGATGCGGGCGCACTGGTCGGGCACGTCGCGCAACGGCGGGCCGTCCGTACGTTGGGCGTCCTCGATGTTCACGCCGACGGCGCCGGCGTCCAGCACGGCTCGGGCGGTCACGCCGACCTCCGCGGGTGTCTCCCCGTACCCGGACTCGATGTCCGCGGTGACCGGCAGCGCCGCCGAGGCGGTTATCCGGCGGACCAGGTCCACGGCCGCGTCGCGGCCGAGAATGTCACCGTCGGGCGCACCGAGACTCCAGGCGACGCCGGCGCTGGTGGTGGCCACCGCGCGGACGCCGGCGGCCGCCACGACGCGGGCGCTCGCGGCGTCCCAGGCGTTGACCAGGACCAGGGGCGACCCGGGGGTGTGCAGGGATCGGAAGAGTTCGGCTCGGGTGTGGTGTTCGCTCACGCGGCAAGTCTCGGCCGGACCCGCGGCCGCCGGTAATGTTTTAGCGTCAGCTGAAACCACCGGGGGTGCCGTGGTCGCCATCAGCATGTCGGCGGGCGCCGTCGCCCGCATCCGGTTCGCCGTCTCCTGCCTGTGGGAGGTCGTCGCGAGCGTCCGGGTGCTGCGCGACCCCGGGGACCACGCCGTCCACCTGCCCTGGGTCCGCCGGGTACGACAACCGCTGGCCGAGGCGGCAGTGATCGAGGCGGACGACGCGTTGCTCTGGCAGCTGGTGCCGGTCCCGCCGGGCTACCTGGCCGACTTCCTCACCCCGCCGCCCGTCGGTCTCATCCCGGACCTGGCCGCCGAACTGGCCGCCCTGCGCGCCACCCCGGCCGACACCGTCCGGGCACACCTGGACCTGTACCCGGGCGAGCGCACGCCGGCGCTCTCCGCCCTGTACGCCGACCCGCCGGCCGGGCTGCGCCGGCTGAGTGCGGAGATCGAGACGTACTGGCGGATCGCCCTGGCCCCGCACTGGCCACGGCTGCGGCTGCTGCTCGACGCCGACGTCACCGCACGCGCGCGCCTGCTCGCCGAGGACGGCGCGGCGGTGCTCCTCAACGACCTGCACCAGCAGGTCCGGTGGGAGGGCGACACCCTGCTCGTCGCTCAGCGGCACTGCCTGGCCCCGGACGTCGCGGACGGTCCGGGCCTGGTGCTGGTCCCGTCGGTATTCGTCTGGCCGTCGGTGCTGAGCGTCTCCACCGGGGACGCGCCGCAGCTCGCCTACCCCGCCCGTGGGCTGGGCACCCTCTGGGAGCGGCCGAACGGCGTCCCGGACGCGCTGGCCGCCGTCCTCGGGCGCGGACGGGCCCGGCTGCTCGCCGAACTGACCGGGCCGGTGAGTACCACCGAGCTGGCCCGGCGCAGCGGGATGTCACCCGGCGGCGTCTCCCAGCATCTCACCGCGTTGCGCGCGGCCGGTCTGGTGGTGACCCACCGTCGGGGCCGGACGCTGCTCAGCGCCCGCACCGACCTCGCGGAGGCTTTGCTCTCGGCGACCGCGTAGACGTCGACCGGGCGACCCCGGTACGCGGCCGGCACCGTCCCCGCGCCGCCAGACCCTCGCCCAGGATGCAGGAAAGCCGCGCAGGGGCATGGTCAACGAAGCCGCCGATACGCGAAGCTGCTTCAATCTGCGTCAGCACGGCAATCGAGGCCCCTGACGCATGCGGACGGAGAGGGAATGTCCCGTACACCGCTGTCCCTGCCGCAACCCACCGCGCGGGCGCCCGAGTTCGGCCGGGACGCGCTCATCGTCTGCGAGAACCTGGTGCGGATCTACCAGACCGGTTCGATCGAGGTGCAGGCGTTGCAGGGCCTGGACCTGGCCGTGGAGAGCGGTGAGCTGGTCGCCATCGTCGGCGCCTCCGGGTCGGGCAAGTCGACACTGCTCTCCATCCTGGCCGGCATCGACTCCCCCACCGCCGGGCGGGTCCGGGTCGACAGGTGGAATCTGCTGGCCATGTCCCGCGCGGACCGGGTGGACTACCGGCGGCGCACCGTCGGGTTCGTACGGCAGCAGACGGCCAGCAACCTGATCCCCTACCTGACCGCACGGGAGATGGTGGACCTGCCCATGACGGCGGCCCGTACGGCGAAGGAGGAGCGCCGGGAGCGCGCGGCCGAGCTGCTGGACAGCCTCGGTGTCGCCGACTGCGCCGATCGGCGTCCCGGGCAACTCTCCGGCGGGCAGCAGATGCGGGTCGCGATCGCGGTGGCACTGGCCAACCAGCCGCGGATCCTGCTCGCCGACGAGCCGACCGGCGAGCTGGACGCCGCCACGTCCGCGGAGGTCTTCGGCGTCCTGCGGGACGTCAACCGGCGCTACGGCGTCACAGTTGTCGTGGTGACCCACGACCCGGAGGTCAGCGGCCAGGTCGAACGGACCGTCGCGATCCGGGACGGGCGCACCAGCAGCGAGGTGCTGCGCCGCACCACCACCGACGCGGAGGGCGACACGCACACGATCGCCGAGGAGTACGCCGTGATGGACAGGGCCGGACGCGTCCAGGTGCCCCGAGACTTCCGCCAGGCACTGGCCCTGACCCGACGGGTTCGGCTGGCCCTGGAAACCGACCACATCACGATCCACCCCGACTCGGGAAGCGGCGAATGAGCGGCGAGCCGCTGCTTCGCGTACGCGGTGTGCACAAGCGCTTCCGCACCGGGCCGACAGTCGTCCATGCCCTGCGCGGCGTGTCGTTCGACGTGGCCGCCGGTTCCATGGTGGCGCTCGTCGGCCGGTCCGGCTCGGGCAAGACCACCCTTCTCAACGTCCTCGGCGGCCTGGACCGCCCGGACGCCGGCACCGTGCACGTCGACGACACCGACGTCACCGCGCTCGACGAGGACGGCCTGTCCCGGCTGCGGCGCGAGAAGGTGTCGTACGTCTTCCAGAGCTTCGGGTTGATCCCGGTGCTGTCGGCCGCCGAGAACGTGGCCGCCCCGCTGCGGCTGGCCCGCGTCGCCCCGGCCGAGCGCGAGCGGCGGGTCGAGTTGCTGCTGGAGCTGATCGGCCTGGCCGACCACGCCCAACAGCGGCCGACCGAGCTGTCCGGCGGCCAGCAGCAGCGGGTGGCGATCGCCCGCGCGCTGGCCGCCTCGCCCCAGCTCCTGCTCGCCGACGAGCCGACCGGGCAACTGGACGCCGAGACCGGCCTGTCGGTGATGGCCCTGCTGCGCGGGATAGTGGAATCCGAAGGCGTCACAGTCGTGGTGTCGACGCACGACGCGGTGATGATGGCCCTGGCTGACCGGGTGATCCGCATCCACGACGGGCACCTCGACGAGCAGGCTGCCGGGCAGCCGCGCGAGCCTCTGCCGGACGCCCGGTGACGCGACGATGCTGAGGCTGGTCAGCCGGCGTGCCCGCGCGCAGTGGCCGTTGCTGGCAGCCCTCCTCGGGGTCGTCACGATCGGCGCGACCCTGCTGGGCACCTGCACCCTGCTGAGCACCCGCACCACCGAGCGGGCGCTGGAGGTCGCCATGGCCCGCGCCGCCCCCGCCGCCGTCGACGTGACCGTCTACACCGGAACCGTCGAGGGCCCGGACGCGGCGTCCGTCACCGCCGACACCCGCACCGTCGTGGCCTCCGCACTCGCACCGTTCCCGGTGACGACAAGCGCGCGGGCGTCCACGGTGCTGCGGGCGCTGCCGCCCGCGCTCGCCCCGGGCACCACCGTTGCGCCCCAGGCGTACCTGTCCGGGCTGGACGACCTGCCGACCCGCGCCGAGCTGGTCACCGGCCGCTGGCCACAGCACCGTGGCGACGCGGTGCTGCTGGAGTCCACCGCCCACCTGCTCGGCCTCACCCCCGGCCGCCGGGTGCGCCTCGGCACCGAGCTGGCCCACGCGCCCGTCCCGGCCGTCGACGTGACAGTCGTCGGTGTGGTGCGGCCGCTGCCGGGGCGCGGCTGGGACCGCGACCCCCTGGCCGCGGCCGGCTCCGCCATCGGCTACCGGGACGGCCGCTTCCTGCAACCGGTAAACGCCTACGGCCCGTTCCTCGTCGACCTCGCCGACCTGGTCACCACCGATTCCACAGTCGACCGGATGGAGATCACCGCTCATCCGGACCTGTCCGACCCCCACCGCCGCGACCTGGAGACCGTCGCCGGGGCGGTCGACGGCGCCGACCGCCGGCTGGCCGGCACCCTCGGCGACCGCGTCCAGCTCGCACGTGTCGCCTCCGACCTGCCGGCGACCCTGCGATCCGCCGACGACCAACGGCACGTCACCGCCGCCGTCGTGCTCGCCATCGCCGCCCTCGGCAGTGTCCTGACCGCGACGGCGCTCGTCCTCGCCGGCCGGCTGACCGCGGGCATCCGCGCCGACGAGACCGCCCTGCGGTCCGCCCTGGGCACCAGCCGTCGCCAACTCGCCGCGACCGCCACACTCGAGGCCGGGCTCATCACCGCCGTCGCCGCCACGCTCGCGATACCGGCCTCGTCGGCCCTGCACGCCGGTCTGACCCACCTGCCACCGCTGGACGCCGCCGGCCTGACCGTCGCGCCGGCCATCACCGGCGTCCAGGTCCTCGCGGTCACCGGCGGCGCGCTGGCGCTCGCCGCCGTCCTCGCCGTCCTGGCGATCCGGGCCGTCCCGGCAGCCGGCGACCGACGCACCCGCCGCGAACTACTGGCCCGCTCCGGTGCCGACCTGATGCTCGCGGTGTTCGCCGCCGCCGGATGGTGGCAGCTGTACGCGCAGCCCACCGCCGCCAGCCCGCGCGCCGACGCGGTACGGGTGCTCGCCCCGGCGCTGCTGCTCACCGCGGGCGCCGCCCTGGCGCTCCGGGTCGTACTGCCCGCCCTGCGCGGCGCCGACCGGTTGGCGTACCGCGCCCGCGGGCTGGCGCTTCCGCTCGCGGTCGCCGAGAGCGCCCGCCGGCCCCAGGCGGTCGCCGCCGGGCTGCTCGTCGGGCTGGCCTGCGCGGCCGGAACGTTCGGCCTCGCCTTCGACGACACGTGGCACCAGTCGCAGCGCGACCAGGCCGCGTTCTCCGTCGGCACCGATCTGGCACTCACCCTCGGCACGGCGCCGGTGGCCGGCGAGGGCGCGATCGTCAGCGCCGCCACCGCGGGGGCGGTGAGTCCAGCCCTCAACCGTGGCACCACCGTCGGTCAGTGGCTCGGCGCCGCAGGCGAACCGCCGCGCCTCGTCGCCGTCGACACCACCCGCGCCGACGCGCTGCTACGTGGGCGGTTGGACGGCGACCGCGGATGGTCGGACGTGGGTGCCACGCTGGCGCCACGTACCCCGGTCGCCGGCATCGCCATTCCTGCCGACGCCCCACTCGTCCTGAGCGGGACCGCCGCCGGCGACACCCCGCTCGCCGTGACACCCCGGCTGCTGCTGCAGGACGCCACCGGCCTCCGCACGACCTGCACCGGTCCCGCCGTACCGCTCGACGGCCAGGAGGTCCGCCTGCCGGCCTGCGCGACTGCTGACGGGCAGCGCCTCGTCGCGGTCGCCCTGCCGCTCACCTCCGACGCGGTCGGCGCGCCCGTCGCCGTAGCCGTCACACTCACCGTGCCGCCCACAGGGTCGACCGAGAGGTCCCCCGACGGATCGGATTGGACCGCCACGTCCGCGCCCCCGGTCCCGACCAAGGTGAGCGACCTGACCGTCGGCCTGTCCGCCACGCCTGCGGGAACCGCGCTGCGGATGGCCGCGACCGTCGACCTCGGCGGTGCCGAGGACGCCGCCCGGACCATGGTCGCCACCGCGTTCCCGAACCCCGGCCCGGTGCCCGTCGCGATCTCCGCCCGCTTCGCCAGCGAGGTCGGCGCCCACCGCGGCAGCCAGCTCAGCGTCACGGTCGGCATCACGCCCGTCCCGATCGTCGTCACCGAGGTGGTGCCGACCGTGCCGTCCGCCCCCGGCGCCGTCGCCGTCCTGGCCGACCTGGACACGCTGTCCCGCGCACGCGCCGTCACCGGCGACCTGACCTTCCCGGTAGACGCCTGGTGGGTCGGTCACCCCGCCGGCGGCGCCGCCGAGCGGGCCACCGCCCTGCACCTGGGCAGCGTCGCGGCCCGCGAGGCGGAGACCGCCCGCCTCACCGGCGGCCCACTGCGCGCAGGGCTGCCGGCCGCGCTCCGGCTCATCGTCCCGGCCGCGGTCCTGCTGCTGCTCGCCGGTGTCGTCCTGCACGTCACCTGCGATCTGCAGCTCCGCGCCGTCGAGGTGGCGCGGCTCCGCGGCCTGGGGATGTCCCGGCGCGGCATCCGGGCCGTCCTGCTCGGCCAGCACGCCGGCGTTCTGCTGCCCCTCCTCGCGACGGGCGCGGCCGTCGGCGCCCTCGCCACCCGCGTCGTCGCTCCCCTGCTCGTGCGCTCCGACAGCGGCGCCGCGCCCGTGCCGGCCGCCCAACCGCACTGGCCATGGCCGGCCGAGGCCGCACTGCTCGCCGTACTGCTGGTCGGATGCCTGCTGGCGGTCACCGTCGTGGTCGCCGTGCAGGTCCGGCGGGCCGACGCAGCGCACCTGCGGGTGGCGCCGTGAAACAGTGGCTGACCCGCCGACGGCCGGCGCCGCACTGGCCCAGCATCCGCGGTCGGGCCCGAACCGACGCCGGACCGCTGCTGCTCACCGCCGCCGTCATCGCGGCCGTGGCGCTGCTCGCCGGAGCCGCGCCGGCACTGCTCCGCGCCGCCGCCGACAACGCCGTCCAGGACGCGGTCCGCCGCGCCGGCCAGGACTCGAACGTCCTCGTGCACGCCGACTGGGAACGGGACGACGGCCCGACCGGCGGGCGGGTCCGCGCACCCCGCCTCGCCGACGACGTCGACACCTTCCGCACCCGGGCGGCCCACGCGCTCGGATCCGACCTGGACGCCACGCTCCTTGCGCCCATCGCCGTCGTCAACGGTCCGATCCTGCACATCACCGAGGGCAACGCGCCGCGTACCTTCCAGTTCACCTACCTCGCCGGTGACCTCGGTGGCCCGGCCGTGACCTGGATCGCCGGCAACGCGCCCGGCGCCACTCTCCCCGACGAGTACGTCGAGACGCCCTACGGGGGACCGCCCTGGCCGGTGCAGGTCGGCCTCTCCGAGGCGGACGCCGCCGCACTCCAGCTCGGACCCGGGGATCGGATCCCGGTCAGCGACGGCCGGGGACGCGACAAGGACATCCGGGTCAGCGGGATCTACCGACCCGCGGACGGCGCCGACCCCGCCTGGCGGCTCGCCCCGTCGCTCCTGAGCCCCCTGCCCGGTGTCGACGGCGTGGGGACCACCCGGTACGGCGGCCTGCTGTCGCGTGAGTCGTTACCGGACGCCCGACTCGCCGTCGACCAGGACCAACTGCCGCGCACCGTCCACTTCGCCCCGGAACCCGACGCGCTGACCTGGGACACCACCGCAGCGCTCGCCAGCCAGGTGGTCAAGCTCAAGGCGGCCTCCGGATCCTCGGGCGAGCGCAACGAGTCCCTGAAGTGGGAATCGCAGCTCGACACGGCGCTGCGCGACGCCCGTAGCCGGATCAGCGCCGTCCTCACACAGGCCGCCGTCCTGCTCGCCGGGGTGCTGACCGCCACGGTGCTGGTCCTGCTGCTCGCCGCCGATCTGCTGGTCCGCCGCCGTGCTCCGGCTCTGATCGCCGCCCGGCAGCGCGGGGCGGCGCTACCTGACATCGGTGCGGAACTGCTCATCGAGTCCGCAGTGGTGTCCCTGTCGGCCGCCGCTGTCGGGCTCGCGCTCGCTGGCGCAGCCGCTCCGGGCGTCTCCTGGACCTGGGCCGTTCCCGTGCTCCTGGCCGGTGCCGTCGCCGGGCCGGTGTTCGGCACCCTCGCCGCCGCCCGCGCCAGTCGCGACCGGCGTCAACCCGCCAACCCGGCCGCTCGGCGCTGGATCCGGGTCACCGGCCAGCTGCGCCGCGCGGGCGTGGAGGCCGCCGTCCTGATCGCCGCGGTCGCCGCCTTCGGCGCACTGCACCAGCGCGGGCTCCTGCCCGTCGCCTCCGACGGCGAGACCGGTGAGCTGACCGGTGACCTGATCCTGCCGATCAGCGCCCTCACTCTGGGCACGCTCGTCGGTGCGCTCGTCCTGCTCCGGCTGCTGCCCCTCGGTGCGCGGATCGCGCTCCGACAGGCCCTGCGCTCGCGCCGCCCGCTGGCCGTGTTCGGCGCCGCGCGGGCGGCCACCACGGCCGGGCGCACGCTGCCGCTGCTGATACTGGTGAGCAGCACGGCGCTCGCGTCGTTCGCGCTCGTCCTCGGCGCCACCGTCACCCGGGGGCTGGCCGACGGCGCGTGGAGCACCGTCGGCGCCGACGCCCGCCTCGACGTCAGCGCCGACGCCGCCACCGCCACGCCCGCACTCGCCGAGCGCATCGCTGCCACTCCCGGGGTGGGGCAGGTCGTCGTCGCCCGGGTGACCGACTCGGCGCGCGTCTTCAGCGAATCGACACCGCTCGCCCCACGCCTGGTCATCGTGGACGCCGGCGCGTTTCAGCGCCTGCTGGCCACGACCCCGCTGCCCGACGCGCCGGCGCTGGCCCGGCTCACGGCACCCGGTCCCGGCCCCGGGGACGTCCCGGCGCTGGTCCGATCGAGCGACGGCGAGCTGCGAACGGGTACGCGGTTGCAGCTGCTCCGGGACGACGGCCCGGCGATCCATCTCACCGCGGTCGGTACCGCTCCCTCCGTCGGCGGTGCCGGCGACGTCGTCATCGTGGACGCCGCGGCCCTCGCCGACGCCGGGCTGCCCGCCGTTCCGAACACCGTCTGGGTGACCGGCCCCGGGGCGGCGCGGGCCGTGTCGAGCAACGACGTCGCTGCCGACGTCGTGCTGCGCGCGGACGTCCTGCGGGCGCAGCGGATGGCGCCGCTGACCAAGGGGCTGCTGCGGCTCGCGTGGACGGCCGCCGCGGTGATGCTGGCGCTGGGGCTGCTCGGCCTCGCGCTCGCCGCCGCCGCGGGTGCGTCGGAGCGGTGGCAGACCCTGACCCGGCTGCGGACTCTGGGTCTGCGGCCACGCGACGCCCGCTGGGTCGCCGCCGGAGAGCTGCTGCCGCCGGCCGTGGTCGCCGCGGTGTGCGGCCCGCTCCTCGGGGCCCTGCTCGCACGCCTGCTGCTCGGCCCACTCGCTCTGCGGCTGCTCACCGGCCAAGCCACCGACCCGGGTCCGGTCCTGCCGTGGTGGCTGCTCGGCCTGCTGAGCGTGGCGCTGCTGGCGGCGGCAGCCACCGTCGTACCTGTCGAGTCGGCGCTGCGGCGACGCGACCGGTTGAGCGAGGTGCTCCGCGCTGGCGAGTAAACGGCCGGTGGGCTACGACCCGAATAGACAAAGGCCCGTCACCGAAGATTCGGTAACGGGCCTTTCAACCTACTTGTCCAGCTGGTGGGCGATACTGGGTTTGAACCAGTGACCTCTTCCGTGTCAAGGAAGCGCGCTCCCACTGCGCCAATCGCCCGTGCTTAAAACCGAGGTGGGGACGGGATTTGAACCCGCGTACACGGCTTTGCAGGCCGTTGCCTCGCCTCTCGGCCACCCCACCGAGGTTGCCCCCGTCATGCGTGGCGGCAGCTCCGAGCGGACGACGGGATTCGAACCCGCGACCCTCACCTTGGCAAGGTGATGCGCTACCAGCTGCGCTACGTCCGCACGCCCCCGGCGTTCCCGGGTGACGGATGAGAACTTTAGCCGAGCCGGTGAACGACTGCCAACTCGGGGTCCGCGTCGGCGCGCCCCCTCCCGCTCGGACGGGGTGGCCGTGCCGGGTGCCGGGAACGTCCGGCCCACCCACCACAGGCTTCCTAGGGAGCTGGACTGGCTTCTCAATTGACGTCCGGCCGTCACACTCCGGCATCAACCAACGGTCGATGGCACCACGGGACAAAAGGCCCGTTGACCGGCGGCGACGCACCTCGTCGACGGGCGGCGGACCTCGACGAACGCCGCCCGGAAACCGGCCCACGGCACCTGTGGAAACTGTCCGGATTCCGACTGTTGCCCCACCAATCGGACGGTAGCGGTAACTGTTCGTGTTCGGGTGGATGGGCTACGGTAACGGTCGTGACGAGACGTGCGGCCGAGATCCGCCTGGATGCCCTGCTGCGCACCGCCTGTGACGTGATCGTGGAGCGCGGTCTGGCCAACACCCGGACGGCGGACGTGGCACAGGCCGCCGGCGTGAGCCAGGCACTGGTGTTCTATCACTTCGCCACCAAGGAGCGGTTGCTCGCGCAGGCCTTCGCGTACGCCGTCGAGCAGGATCTGGCCCGCCTCGACGCGGTCACCCGCTCCTCCGCCCCGCCGTTGACGAAGCTCCGCCGCATCCTCAAGCTCTACACCCCGGCCGGGCGGGCGACCTCCTGGTCGATGTGGATCGACGGCTGGTCCGAGTCACTGCGCACCCCCGAGCTGGAGAAGGTGTCCCGCCGACTCGACCTGCGCTGGCGGCAGGACCTCGCCGCCGTGATCTCCGCCGGGGTCGCCGACGGCACCTTCCAGTGCGCCGACCCGGAGGGGGCCGCCTGGCGGATCAGCGCCGTGATGGACGGCCTCGCCGTACAGCTCGCCGTGCACGACCGGGTGATCTCCCGCCGACAGCTCGGGGAGTGGGTGCGTCTGGTCACCTCCCGGGAGCTGGGCCTGGCCCCGACCGACCTGGACTGAGCGGGGCCGGCGGGGCGACACCGATCCCCGCGGCAGGCAGCACGACCCGGGGCTCCCGGGCCTGGCAAAACGGCTCGGGCCACCGCCCCGAGGAGAACAATCGACGGCATGGATCTGCTGGAGGCGTACCGCCGGAGCCTGGCCGAGTTCGTCGACCGGGTGGACCAGATCGGGCCTGGCCAGTGGGCCGAGGAGACACCGTGCCCGGACTGGGACGTCCGCACCCTTGTCAACCACGTGGTCGGCGAGGACCGGTGGAGCGTCCCGCTGCTCGCCGGCCGCACCATCGAGGAGGTCGGCGACCGCCTCGACGGTGACGTGCTCGGCGCCGACCCGGTCACGACGGCGCGGGAGGCGGCAGCGCAGGCCGAGATCGCCGTCACCCATCCCGGCACGATCGACCGCACCGTGCATCTGTCGGCCGGCGCGACCCCGGCCGCCGAGTACGTCCAGCAGCTCCTCGCCGAACACCTGGTGCACGGCTGGGATCTGGCGGTGGCGATCGGCGCCGACCCGCGACTGGACCCGGACGCGGTGCACGTGTGCGCCCAGTGGTTCGCCGGCCGGGTCGACGACTACCGCCGCGACAAACTGGTCGGCGACGGCACACAGGTGCCCGCCGACGCCGACGAGCAGGACCGCCTGCTGGCCGCCTTCGGCCGCGACCCCGACTGGGCCCCGGGCGACTGAGCGGTAACCATCGCGGCCCCGTACGGGCCAGGCCCACGTCACCGCCGTAGTGCACGAGCACCCGGTGGTCCACCACCCGCCGCCACAGCGGCGGGACCAGCGCCACGACCACCATCGTCGCGTACCCGCCCAGAAGCCCTCCCCCAGCCGTGAGCTGGCCGCGTCCTCCGACGTGGCGACGCGTACGTGGTGGCCGCGGTGCTGCTCGACGTGGAAGTGCCCGTAGGCGGCCGGAACGAGGGCCACCTTGGACAGTCACCGGCTTTGCGAAGTCGACTCATCTTGATTGAGTGGCGCATCAGTGACCTTGGGCCTTGCCGCCACCCCGGCCGACTGATATCCACAGATGCACATGCGTCACCGCGCTGTGTCGGCCGGCAGCCGCCGGCCCTTCCGCTCCCACGAGGAGGTTCCGTGCCACAACCGGAGTGGTCACCCCCGATGAGCCGGCGTCGACGCCGGCTCATCGCCGTCCTGGCGACGACCGCGACCATCGCCGCGCTGCTACCCACAGGCGCGAGCACCGCGGCCCCCGCCGGCGGCGCGCCGTCCACCCCACGCTCGTCCGGACCGTTCGCCGAGGGCAACCACGAACCCGCCGACCTCGACAACCGCTCCGGTACGGCGGCACCCGACGCCCGCCAGCGCGGCCTGGCCCGCGCCGCCGATCCCGACGTGCGGTGGAACCGGTTCGGCACCCCGCAGGCGCTCGGCCCCGGTCGTACCCCGCTCGCCACCGGACTGCCAGGCGACCCGGAGGCCGCCGCCCGCGCCTACCTGAGGACCAACCGTGACCTGTACGGCATGGACGCCTCGACGGTCGCCGACCTGGAACGGGTGCTGGTCCGACCGATCGGCAGCGGCGCCGTGGTGACCCTGCGGCAGCGCTTCGGCGACCTGCCGGCCGGGCCCGAGGGCCTGGTCACAGTCGCGGTCTCCGGCGGCTCGGTGCTCGCCGTCAACTCCTCGCTGGCCCGCGACACCAGCGCGCCCGCCCCGGCCACCCGCACCGCCGAGCAGGCGTACGCCGACGCCCTCGCCGACGCCGGGCTGACCGCGACGGCCGTGGCCAGTCACACCGTGCGTGCGGTGGCCGTGCCCACCCCGCTGGACGGGCCCCGGGCCGCCTACGAGGTGACCATGATCGGCGCGGACACCGACCACCCGGCCGCTTTCACCAGCTACGTCGACGGCAGCACCGGAAAGGTGCTGGTCCGCGAGGACCTCGTCGACTTCGACTCGGACAACCCGAGCTGGGCGGTCTTCCCGGCCACCCCGCCCCGCGACCTCGCCGCCGGGCAGGACCCCCGGGTGCGCTGGTGCGGCGACCCGGCCCCCGGCTGCCAGGCCGCCCAGCGGGACCCGGCCACCGGCCAGCCGTGGGACGTCGACGCGGCCACCGGCACCCCGACCTTCACCTCGCGCGGCAACTCGGCCAACACCGTGCTCTCCTGGGGCAACAACACCCCTGTCGTCCCGGCCACCCCCAGCCCGGAACGCCGCTACGAGTACCCGTTCACCGACCAGTGGCACCAGGCGAAGTGCAACCCGGAGGTGTTCACGTCCGCGCAGCGCAACGACGCGGACGCGGCGATCGCCAACCTCTTCGTCATGCACAACCGCATGCACGACTGGGCGTACCGGTTGGGCTTCACCGAGTCGGCATGGAACCTCCAGGCGGTCAACCTGACCCCGTCCGGGCTGGGCGGCGACGCCGAGCAGGGCCGCGCCCAGCAGGGCGCGCTGACCGGCAACCGCAACAACGCCAACCAGGGCACCGGGCGCGACGGCCAGCCGCCGACGACAAACATGTACCTGTGGCAGCCCCAGGCCGGCGGCCCGTACCCGCCGTGCGTGGACGGCGACTACGACATGACGGTGATCGGCCACGAGTACACGCACGCCATCACCAACCGGATGATCGCCGGCCCGGACAGCGGGATCGGCGGCCACCAGGGCGGGGCGATGGGTGAGTCGTGGGGCGACCTGCTCGCCGGCGAGTACCTGTACCAGAACGGGCTGCGCGCCCCCGGCGAGACGCCCTTCGTCACCGGCGGCTACGTCACCGGCAACCTGGTCAGCGGCATCCGCAACTACGACCTGAGCCGCAGCCCGCTGAACTACTCCGACATCGGTTACAACACCGGTGGCCCGGCCGTGCACGCCGACGGGGAGATCTGGGGCGCGACCAACTACCGGGTCCGCTCGGCGCTGGTCAAGCGGTACGGCCTCGGCACGCCGCAGCGGCAACTGGAGTGCGCGCAGGGCACTGTCGCCGCCGACAGGTGCCCCGGCAACCGGCGCTGGTCGCAACTGGTGTTCGACTCGTTCCTGCTCCAGGCGGTCAGCCAGGTCAGCATGCTCGACATGCGCGACAACATGCTCACCGCCGACCTGCTGCGCTTCGGGGGCGCGAACCAGGACCTGATCTGGGCCGAGTTCGCCCGCTCCGGGATGGGCCGCGACGCCGCCACCAACGGCGCCGCGGACACCGACCCGACGCCGAGCTTCGCCTCGCCCCGCGGCGGCAACGCGACGCTCACCCTGCGCCCCCGTGGGGACAGCGTCGACGCGCCGATCCGGGTGTACGTCGGGGCGTACGAGGCACGGGCCACCCCCATCGCGGACACCGACCCGGCGACCCCGATCCCGGACACGGTGGAGCTGGTGGCCGGCACGTACGACCTGCTGGCCGTCGCGCCCGGCTTCGGGCACCAGCGGCTCAGCGTGGTCGCCGAGGCCGGCCGGACCGGATCCGTGGACCTGCGGATGAGCCGCAACCTCGCGTCCACGACCTCCGGGGCCACGATCACCGGCGACGGGGTCAACCTGGACCGGGTCGCCGACGACACCGAGGCGACGAACTGGGCCTCCCTGGACGGGGTGACCGGCCGGCAGCTCACCGTGGACCTGCCGGGCGACGGTCCGCAGACGGTCAAGCGGGTGAACGTCAGCGCGATGCTGCGTCCCGCGATCACCGGGGACGCCGACGCCGGCAGTCAGAACGCGCTCACCGCGCTGCGCTCGTTCGCGGTGTCCGCGTGCGACGCGACGACCACCGACTGCGCGGATCCGGCGCGCTGGCAGCGGATCTACACAAGCGCGGGCGACGCGTTCCCCGGCGGGGTGTACCGGGCGTACAGCCGCGACATCAACCTGCGGACGTTCGCGGTGCCCGCCACCCTGGCCACCCACCTGCGCCTGGAGGTGCTGGCCAGCCAGTGCACCGGCGGCCCGCAGTACGCCGGTGAGCAGGACGCCGATCCGGCCACGACGACGGACTGCGCGACCGCCAGCCCGGCCCGTGCCCAGGTCAGGATCGCCGAGTTCCAGGCGTTCACGAAGTGACATCGCCGGGGCCGGCGGATCTCCGCCGGCCCCGGCACCTCTGGGCGCAGTGGCGGCGGTCGCCGGGCCGGTCGCGCGTGACCCGGGGTCAACGGCGGGCCGGCCGCCAGGGGTCGGCCGGCGCCGGGCGCTCCCACAGCCGGTCCACCGGCGGGTCGCCCTCCGCTGCCGTCGCGGCCCGGGTGAGGTGACGCAGCCGCAGCAGCAACCCCAACCCGAGGGAGAGCAGCAACCCGCCGAGCAGGAACGCGGCGTGCACCACGCCGAATCCGCCGGTCTGGGAGACCGGACGGCCGGCGCCGGCCGCGGGTGGCGCGGCGTCGACGGGCTGGTCGCCGACCGGCTCCTCGGCCGGGGTGCTCTCTTCGACCGCTTCGCTGGGCGGGTCGCTGGGCTCGGCCGGCGTCGCGCTCGGTGTCGGCGTACCGGTCGGCCGGACACCCGCCCCCACCACCGAACGGGTGGCCGTCTGGCGGGCCAACAGGCGCAGGTTGACGTCGTACGCCTCGGCGGCGAGGGTGACCCGTCCCTGGGTGACGTCCTCGTCGAAGGCCACCCGGTAGCGGGCGGTGACCGTGCGCCCCGGGCAGAGCGTGCCCGGATCGAGTTGCCTGTCGGTCAGCCGGGCCACGTCGCCCTCGGTCCGGATCTCCAGCGGAAAGTCGCCGGTCTCCTCCACCCGGTCCATCTTCACCTGGTCGAGCCGGATGCCCTGCACGCGGAGCACCATCGACCAGCGCACCTTCGCGCAGCGGCCGCGCCGGTCCGTCTGCGAGACCACCGCGGAGATCGTGCGGACCTGGTCCCCGGCGGTGAACCGGGCCGGTAGGCCGCTCATCTCGGTCGCGAAGGCCGCCTGCGCCGGAGCGGCAAGCGCCAGCTCCACCCCGCTCAGGCAGGCCAGCACCACTCCGATCCGTAGCGCACTTCGCCACACCGTCACCACAGCCGCCCTCCGTCCGGTCGCCCCCACCCCGCAACGCTAGGAGCGCGGTGTCGAGGGGGCCAGACGGGTGTGTTCGCACCGGGCGGCAAGGAGAGGACGCCTTATCACCGACAGTGGTGAACCGGTCACCGGGCCCCGCGACACGCCCGGCGGTCGGCCGCTGGGACAATCGCCAGCGTGTCCGAGCTCTCCAGCACGTTCGTCCGGCTGCACGCCCGACTGGCCCCGGTGGCGTTCGTTCCCGAGGTGCGCCTGCATCAGGCGGACGAACCGATCGGGCTCTGGGAGCTGACCGAGGGCGAGTTCTCCAGTGACCGGCCGCCGCCGTTCTGGGCCTTCGCGTGGGCCGGCGGGCAGGCGCTCGCCCGGTACGTCACCGACCACCCGGAGCTGGTCGCCGGCCGCCGGGTGCTCGACCTCGCCTCCGGCTCCGGCCTGGTGGCCATCGCCGCCGCCCGGGCCGGAGCGGCGTCCGTGCGGGCCGTCGAGGTGGATGAGCTGGCGGTCGCGGCGGTCGCGCTCAACGCCGAGGCCAACGGGGTACGCGTCGACGCCGAGTTCGGCGACATCCTCGACGGCGACGCGGGCGACGCCGAGGTGGTGCTCGCCGGGGACGTGTTCTACAGCGAGGCGATGGCTCGCCGGGTGCTGCGCTTCCTGCTGCGGGCCGCCCGGGCCGGGGCGCCGGCGCTTGTCGGTGACCCCGGCCGGGCGTTCCTGCCCCGGGACCGCTTCGACGAGTTGGCCGCGTACGACGTGCCGGTGCCGGAGGCCCTGGAGAGTGTCCGGGTGAAGCGCACCACCGTCTGGCAGTTGCGCGCCGGCCTGCCGGGGGCTGCCGGCTAGCGTGTCGACGTGCTGTTCTCCGGCTGGGCGTCCGAGGTCGAGGCACCCTGGCCGGACGTCGCCGAGGTGACCGACCACGTCGGCGTACGTCACCTCGTCGTCACCCGGCACGCGCTGGTCCGCCAGGTCCTCGCCGACCCGGGCCGCTACCGGCCGGACAACGCCCTGGACGCGGTGACCCCGATGCCGGTGACCGCGCTGCGGGTGCTCGCCGGGCACCGGTTCCGGCTGCCGCCGACCCTCGCAAACAACTCCACCGCCAGCCATCCGGGAATCCGGGCGATCGTTGCCGACGCGCTGCACCCCGCCCGGGTCGCCGCGCAGCGGCCCTGGCTGACCGCCCTGGTCCGGGAGCGGGTGGCCCTGCTGCGCGCCGCGCTCGACGCCGGCGCGGCTGTCGACCTGTACGCGGACCTCGCCGCCGACCTGCCCCTGCTGGTGCTGGCCCGGCTGGTGGAGCTGCCGGACGCGCCGGTCGGCGCGGTCAAGGAGTTCGCCCGGGCGGCGCTGGAATTGTTCTGGGCGCCCCTGGACGACGACCGGCAGGTGGCGCTCGCCACCGAGGTGGGCCGCTTCCACGGCGTCCTGCGCGAGTTCGCGGCCACCGGCGGTGGCCTGGCCGCCGAGCTGCGCGCGGGCGGCCATCCACCGGACGTGGTGGTCGGCGCGCTCTTCTTCCTGCTGGTCGCCGGCCAGGAGACCACCTCGCAGTTCCTCACCCTGCTGCTGCACCGGCTGGCCGGCGAACCGGCGGTACGCGCCGGCCTGCGCACCGGCGACGTCGCGGTCGCCGACGTCGTCGAGGAGGGCCTGCGCCTTGAACCGCCCATCGTGACGTGGCGTCGCGTCGCGGCGATGGACGGCATGCTGGGGGGGACCGCCGTGCCGGCGGGCACCAGCATCGTGCTGTGGCTGGCCCGCGCCGGCCGGGACCCGGCGATCGTCGAGTCGCCCGACGAGTTCCGCCCGGGGCAGCGCGGGTCGCGCCGGCACCTGGCGTTCGGGGCGGGCGCGCACCGCTGCGTCGGGGACGTCCTGGCCCGGATGGAGGCGGCCGTGGTGGTGGCCGAGGCGACGCCGCTGCTCGACGACGTGACAGTGGTCCGACCGCCGTGGTGCCCGGACAACCTCACCTTCCGGATGCCGGACGCCTTCGTGGTGCGATCAGTCGAGCGGCCCGCTGACCAGTAGCACGATGCCCCCGATCAGGGCCAGGGCACCGAGGAGGAGCGCGGCGCCGCCGACGAGGAACCGCCCGAGGGTGAAGCCGCTGTCCCTCCGCAGCTCGGCCGGACTCCGATCCGGAATTCCCCACAGGCGGTTCCACGGGTTCTTCGACAACCGGCGGGTTTCCGCGTCGACAAAGCCGAACAGGTCGAGGGTCATCGTCAGCCCGATGAACCCCAGCAGCAGGCCGAAGCCAATTGTGGCGAGTATCTGCAAGATCCACCGCGTCATCGGCTGCCCCCGCTGCTCGAATCGACTCCGATTCGAGGCTACGCAGCCCGGGCAAGGAAGCACGGGAACGGGCACGCGGCACCTGACCGTGACTCGGTATGTTTCCGGGCGTGTCCGTCACCCCTGCTCGTCAGATCCTCGCCGCCGCAACGCTTCTGGCCCTGTTGGCGCTGAGCGGTTGCACAGCCGGCCCCGTGTTTCATGCCCGGCAGATCACCGCGACCCCGCCGAGCCCCGCGGTTTCGACAAACACGCCGTCGGCCTCGCCGACGGCGACGGCCAGGCCCGCCCACGGAAGCCTGGACTGGTACGTGTCCCAGGTGCCGACCTTTCCCGACGCGCCGCCGCCGCAGCCGGTGCCAATGACCGCGACCGGAGCGATCCCGTTCTGGCACCGCCTGCCGATCGACCAGAAGGTCGCCTTCATCACCATCGACGACGGAGGGCTGGCCCGCCCGCCCGCGGTGCCCGACTTCATCCGGGAAGCGCACATCCCGGTCACGATGTTCCTGAACTCGCCGGCGGCCGAGGAGCACGACGACTACTTCCGGCAGATCCAGGCGGTCGGCGGGGTCGTCGAGAACCACACGATCCGGCACACCTCGCTGGCCGGCCGGTCGTACAGCTACCAGAAGCGGGAGATCTGCG
This sequence comes from Micromonospora sp. NPDC049274, assembly GCF_040678875.1. NCBI lineage: Bacteria > Bacillati > Actinomycetota > Actinomycetes > Micromonosporales > Micromonosporaceae > Micromonospora > Micromonospora sp. NPDC049274. Next base: position 136,324 of record NZ_JBFAQS010000005.1, on the reverse strand, counting down.
GCGCCGCGGACAGGCTGGAGACGCTGTTCGGCAAGCGGGCGACCCTGTTCCGCCCCCCGTTCGGTGAGTACGACAGCACCACGCTGACCGCCGCTCGGGACTGCGGCGCGAAGGCGGTCCTGCACTGGTCCGAGACCGTCCACGAGGGCAAGGTGCGCTACCAGACCCCGGAGAAGGTGGTCCAACCCGGCGACGTGCTGCTCATGCACTTCCGACCGGCGCTGATGGACGACCTCCTCGCGGCGTTGAAGGCGATCCACCGGGCGGGGCTCACCCCGGCGCTGCTGGAGGACTACATCCGCTGACCCGGGCGGCCTGACGAAAGTCAGGGTCGGGTGCTGCCCTTCGGGCGCGGCGGACCGACGTGGCGGACGCCTAGCGTCAGCGCATGATCACATTACGTGGGTTGACGAAACGGTTCGGGGCCACAGTCGCGGTCGACGCGCTGACCGTCGACATCGCACCCGGCCGGGTCACCGGTTTCCTCGGCCCCAACGGCGCCGGCAAGTCCACGACCATGCGGATGATCCTCGGCCTGGACCGGCCCACCGCCGGAACGGCGCTCGTCGACGGCCGGTCGTACCGGGAGCTGCGGCGACCACTGCACGAGGTGGGCGCCCTGCTCGACGCCCGGGCCATCCACCCCACCCGGTCCGGGCGCGCGCACCTGCTGGCCATGGCCCGCAGCAACGGCATCCCCTCCCGACGGGTCGACGAGGTGCTCGACACCGTCGGACTGGACGCGCGTGCCGCCGCCAAACCGGGCCGTACCCTCTCCCTGGGCATGGGCCAGCGGCTCGGCATCGCCGGAGCGCTGCTCGGCGATCCGCCGGTGCTGATGTTCGACGAGCCGGTGAACGGCCTCGACCCGGACGGGGTGCGCTGGGTGCGGCACCTGTTGCGCTCCCTGGCCGGGCAGGGCCGCACGGTCTTCGTCTCCAGCCACCTGATGAGCGAGATGCAGCTCACCGCCGACCAGCTCGTGGTGATCGGCCGGGGACGGCTGCTCGCCGACGCCCCGGTCGGCGAGGTCATCGCGGGCAGCGGGCACGCCGTACGGGTCCGCAGCCCGCACTCCGAGGGGCTGGCCACCCTGGCCGCACGTCTCGCCGCGCACGGCGCCACAGTCGAACCGGCCGGCCCGGACGAGCTGACAGTCACCGGGGCCACGGTCGACCGCATCGGTGACCTGGCGTACGAGCTGGGGGTGCGGTTGCACGAGCTGAGCCCGCACGGCGCGTCGCTGGAGCAGGCGTTCATGGAGCTGACCGCCGACAGCGTCGAGTACGCCGGCGGCCCGACCGGAGGTGACGCACGATGAGCACGCAGACCGTGGTGGACAGTCGTCCCACCGCCACGCCGGCGGTCAGCGCGCCGGCGGCTTTCCGCGCCGCGGTAGCCGCCGAGTGGACCAAGCTGGTCTCGGTACGCAGCACCTGGTGGACGATGCTGGCCGGGCTGCTCGTGATGGCCGCGAGCGCCGGACAGCTCGCCATCTACGCGGCCAACGCCAACACCAACGACGACCCGGCCGACGACCCGGGCATCGTCGCCGCCGGAAGCGTGCTGATCGACGCCGTCGACCTGACCCAGTACGCCGTGCTGGCGCTGGGCCTGCTCGCCATCACCACGGAGTTCACCAGCGGAACCATCCGGACCACCCTGCAGTGCACCCCGGCACGCGGCCGGGTGCTCCTGGCCAAGGCCGTGGTGACCGGCGCCGTCACCTTCGTCCTCGGACTGCTGCTCGGCGGTCTCGGCGTCCTGGTCGCCCGGCCGGTGCTCGGCGAGTGGGGCAGCGCGCCGATCGCCGGCACGATCGGCGACATCGTGGCGGTGGCGACCTACCTGGCCCTGGTCAGCGTCCTCGCGCTCGGCCTGGGCGCGGCACTGCGCAGCGCGGTGCTCACGATCGTCGTGCTCTTCGCCACCCTGATGATCGTGCCGCTGTCCCTGCAGGAACCGGACATCGCCGTCCTGAACCGGATCGCGAACGCGTTCCCCGGGGTGGCCGGTGGGCACTTCATGGCCGGCGACACCGACCCGTACCCGGGCACGGTGGGGTTGCTGGTGCTCGCCGGTTGGGCGGGCGCCGCCCTGCTGCTCGGCCGGGCCGCCCTGCGCCGCCGCGACGCCTGAGGCAGCGAGCGGGGGCCCTCGCGGCCCCCGCTCACTGCTCGACCAACCCCGCCTCGTACGCGAGGATCGCCGCCTGCACCCGGTTCCGCACGTCGAGCCGGGTGAAGATGCTTGTCAGGTAGCTCTTCACGGTGCCCTCCACCAGGTGCAACCGGCGGGCGATCTCCGCGTTGGACAGCCCCGCCCCGACCAGGGCCAGCACCTCGCGTTCCCGCTCGGTCAGCCCGGCCGTCCGGTCCCGCGCGGCAGGTCGGCGCGCCAGCCGCCCGGCCCCCAACTCGATCACCCGGCGGGCCACCCGCGGCGACAGGTACGCCCCGCCGTCGGCTACCGCGTGCACCCCGGCGATCAGCTCGCGCGGATCGCCGGACTTGAGCAGGAACCCGCTCGCGCCGTGCCCGAGCGCCCGGGCCACGTGGTCGTCCTCGCCGAAGGTGGTCAACATGAGCGTCGCGGTGGCCGGCGCGACCCGGTGGATCTCGGCGGCCGCGGCAAGTCCGTCCAACCGGGGCATCCGGATGTCCAGCAACGCCACCCGGGGTCGGTGCGCGCGCACCAGCTCCACCGCGGCCCGCCCGTCGCCCGCCTCGGCGACCACCTCGATGCCCGGATCGGCGGCGAGGATGGCCCGGACGCCGGCCCGGATCATCGCCTCGTCGTCGGCGAGGACCACCCGGACCGGCGTCGGCACAGCCGTGTCGGTGTTCACGACTCGATCCGCTCCTTGCTGGCCAGTCGGCCGTCGGTGAAGCAGAGCCGCCACGTCGGCTCGGCGAGGGGGAAGTTGCCGTCGGTGTAGTACTCGCATCCCGGCGATGACACGCCGAGCGGCGGCGTGAGCTGCCGGCGGGGCAACCCCCGCAGGTCGGCGCGCTCGGTCCCGGGCCGCATCCGGTCGTACGCCGACTCGTCCAGCACCGTCCCTGCCGTGGCGAACGAGTAGTAGAGCAGCGACAGGACGAGCCCGAAACCGGCCGGGGCGGCCAGGGCAGTCAGCAGGCTGCGCCGAGCCCGCCGACGCGCCTCACGCAGCCGGCGCTCGGCGTCCGCCGGCCGTTCCGGGCCACCGCCGACCAGGGCGTCACCAGTGCCGTCGAGCACGTCCCCCACCGCAACGGGCAGCCCCGTCCACCCCGCGCCGGAGTGCGCCTCGGCGGGCAGCGGCAGCCGGGCGCGCACCGCGAAGCCACCGTCGGGTGACGGGCCGGCATCCAGTACGCCACCGGCCAGCCGGACCCGCTCGGCGAGGGCCAGCAGGCCACTCCCCGAGGAGGCCGGTCGGGGCAGCGGACCGGCCGGCGCCGACGCGTTGCGCACCCGCACCTCCACCACGTCCACGTCGCGGGCGAGGGCGACGGTCACCGGCGCGCCCGGGGCGTACCGGGCCGCGTTGGTGAGCGCCTCCCGCACCACCTGATGGGCGGCGGAACCGGTCATCCCGGGCAACTCCACGGTGTCGGGCGGGGCGTCCAGCCGTACCGCCATCCCTGCCTCGCGGGCCCCGGCCACCAGGTCGACGACCGTCTCCCCCACCGGACGGACGCCGGCCGGACCGCCCTCCTCCCGCAGCACCCCGATGATGCCGTGCAGGCGTTCGGTGGCCGCCGCGACGCTGGCCCGCAGCTCACCCACCGCCGTCCGGTGCTCCGGGGCGAGGGCGTCGGCCAGCTCCAACGCGGCGGCCCGCACCGCGATCAGGCTCAGATCGTGACCGAGCGAGTCGTGCATCTCCTCGGCGATGCGGGCCCGCTCGCGCAGCCGTACCCGCTCCGCAGCGCCCCGCCGCTCGCGCGTCAGCGCCTCGACGTGCAGGCGGCCGGCGTCGGCCAGCGCCTGCTGCTGCCGCCGGTACCGGCCCACCAGCCAGGGGAACACCCCGGCGAACAGCAGAACCGAAGCGAGCAGGAACCAGGTCGCCGCCCCGGTGCCGAGCAACCCCAGGTTCAGCACCGTGCCACCGAGGGCGATCACGCCGAACAGCACGGCCGCCGGCGCGGGGCCCGCACTGCGCCGCCCGCTCAGATAGCTGAACACCGGGATCGCGAAGACGAAGTTGCCGTCCACCAGCGAGCCGAGCACCACCAGCAGCAACCCCACCAGCGGCCAGCGCCGCGCCGACGCCACCGCGACCGCCAGCAGCGCCAGCGAACCCAGCAGCAGCGCCACGTCGAATCGCGGGTACGGCGGACTCAGCCGGGCAGCCGCGATCGGAGCGGACACCACCGCCCAGAGCAGCACGTCCAGCAACGGACGCCGCCACCGCTCGGGCACCGACCGGTCCAGGATCCTCACGGCGGCCAGGCTACCCACGTCCGACCTGCGCGGACACTGACGAAAGTCAGGTGTTCAGCTGCTCTCCTCGGCCCAGACGCGCCAGTCGTCCAGCACCCCGTGCAGCGCCGGAGTGAGCCAACCCGGCGCCGACCGCCGGAACACCCCCGGGTCCATCGCGCCCGCGCCGGACGGCACCGCGCCCAGCAGGTTCGGCACCAGGTCGGTCAGGTTCGTCCAGTGCACCAGCTCCGGCGACGCCGGCCAGGCGCCGATCACCACGCCGGCCGGCACCGCACGACGGTCCAGCGCCTCCAGGGTCAGCGCGGTGTGGTTGAGCGTGCCCAACCCCGCGCGGGTGACCACCACCGCGGGCGCGCCGAGCGACACCGCCAGATCGGCCATCGTCCAGGCCTCGCCGGACGGCCGCAGCCCCATCGGCACCAGCAGGCCGCCGGCCCCCTCGACCAGGACCAGGTCGTGCTTGTCCGCCTCCTCCCGGACGGCGTCCACCGCCGCGTACAGCTCCAGCGGCGGCAGGTCCGCGACCCGGGCGGCGGCCAGCGGGGCGAGGGGATCCGGAAAACTCGCAAGCGTACGACCGGTCAGCGGGGCGGCCAGCCGATTGACCGCGTCCACGTCGCCAGGCTCCCCGCCGGCCGTGCCGGTCTGACCCGGCTTGACCACCGCCACCCGCAGGCCGGCCGCCTGCGCGGCCGCCGCGATAGCCGCCGTGACCACCGTCTTGCCCACCTCGGTGTCGGTGCCGGTGACCAGCACCGGCCCCTCCCACGCGCTCACGGCGTCGTCTCGGTTCGCGACTGCGGGGCTCGCAAAACCGGCTCACTCCTCGCGCTCACCGGACCACCAGAGGTTCGCGACTGCGGGGCTCGCAAAACCGGCTCACTCCTCGCGCTCACGGCGCACACTCCACTATGACGTCCAGCGCCCGCTCGAAATCCGCCCGGGGCACCCCGGCACTGACCGTGAGGCGCAGCCGGGAGCGGCTGTCCGGGGTGGAGGGCGGCCGGAAGCAACCCACCGCGACACCCCGGTCCCGGCAGTCGGCCGCCCAGGCGGTCGCCGCCTCCGGGCCGGGCGCCGCCACCGAGATCACCGCCGCGTCCGGCGCGGAGACGGCAAAGCCGGCCGCGCCCAGTCGACCGACCGCCAGCGCCACCCGGTCGGCCAGCTCGGCGCGCAGATCGTCGCCCGCCCGGGCCAGCCGCAGCGCCGCGTGCACACCGGCCGCGACGGCCGGTGGCAGCGCGGTGTCGAAGATGAACGTACGGCTCGTCTCCACCAGATGTCGGACGAACTCCGCCGGGCCCGCGACCACCCCGCCCGCCCCGCCGAGCGCCTTGGAGAGGGTGGCGGTGACCACCACGTCCGGCTCGCCGGCCAGCCCGGCGGCCGCGACCGCGCCGGCCCCGGACGGCCCGGTCACGCCGAGGGCGTGCGCGTCGTCGACAAGCAGCAGCGCGCCGTAGCGGCGGGCCACCGCGTGCAGGTCGGCAAGCGGCGCGAGGTCGCCGTCGACCGAGAAGACCGACTCGGTGACCACCACCGCCGGGCGTCCCGGCGCCACGGCCAGCGCGGCGGCCACCGCCGTCACGTCGGCGTGCGCGCTGACCACCGTCTCCGCGCCGGAGATCCGGCAGCCGTCGATAAGCGACGCGTGGTTGTGCGCGTCCGAGACCAGCAGGGTCCGGGGCTGGACGAGGGCCCGCAGCGCGCCGAGATTGGCCAGGTATCCGGAGGAGAAGACGAGAGCCCGGTCGGTGCCCAGCCACTGCGCCAGCTCGTCCTCCAGGGCCTCGTGCGCGTCGGTCGAGCCGCGCACCAACCGCGACCCGGTCGCTCCCAGCCCGTACGCTGACAGTGCCGCCGTGGCCGCGGCGGTGACCTCCGGGTGGGTGGCCAGGCCGAGGTAGTCGTTGCCGGCCAGGTCGGTCATCCGGTCGTCGGCGGGACGAGAGTGCAGCCGACGGGTCAGCCCGGCCTTCGCCCGCAACTGCGCGCGGCGATCGAGCGCCGCCAGCCAGTCCGCCACCGTCACCCCTTCACCGCCGTCCGCGCCGGTCACGCCGACACCCGCCGGGCGAAATTACCACCCGCCACCACCGACCCGGCGAATCCACGGCACGCGGGGGCCACCCACCGGTGAAGCCGAGGAGCGTGCGACCACCCAACGTCAACGACCGGTGACTCGCTGCCACTGCGCCGTCGGCGCGGCGTCGCTGGTGAAGATCGACCGGACGGCAGGTCGTACCCGGCTGACCGGGGGCCTTGTAGGGTACGAGCCATGCCAGAGATCCTCGACCAGGCCCGCACCCAGGTCCTGGGTGACGGCGTCGGCCTCGACCAGGCCGGCGTCCTCGCCGTGCTGAACCTGCCCGACGAGCACCTGCCCGCCGCCCTCCAGCTCGCCCACGACGTGCGGATGCGGTGGTGCGGCCCGGAGGTCGAGGTCGAGGGCATCGTCTCGCTGAAGACCGGCGGCTGCCCGGAGGACTGCCACTTCTGCTCCCAGTCGGGCCTGTTCACCTCCCCGGTGCGCTCGGTCTGGCTGGACATCCCGTCGCTCGTCGAGGCCGCGAAGCAGACGGCGAAGACCGGGGCGACCGAGTTCTGCATCGTGGCGGCGGTGCGTGGCCCGGACGACCGGCTGATGAAGCAGATGCGCGAGGGCGTCGCCGCCATCAGGGCCGAGGTCGACATCCAGGTCGCCGCGTCGCTGGGGATGCTCTCCCAGGAGCAGGTCGACGACCTGGTCGACATGGGCGTGCACCGCTACAACCACAACCTGGAGACCTGCAAGTCGTACTTCCCCAACGTGGTCACCACCCACTCGTGGGAGGAGCGGTGGGAGACGCTGCGAATGGTGCGCGACTCCGGCATGGAGGTGTGCTGCGGCGGCATCCTCGGCCTCGGCGAGACCGTCGAGCAGCGCGCCGAGTTCGCCGCGCAGCTCGCCGAGCTGAACCCGCACGAGGTGCCGCTCAACTTCCTCAACCCCCGCCCCGGCACCCCGCTCGGCGACCGTCCGGTGGTCGAGGGCAAGGACGCGCTGCGGGCCATCGCCGCGTTCCGGCTGGCCATGCCGCGCACCATCCTCCGGTACGCGGGCGGCCGGGAGATCACCCTCGGTGACCTGGGCACCCGCGACGGTCTGCTCGGCGGCATCAACGCGGTGATCGTCGGCAACTACCTGACCACCCTGGGTCGGCCGGCGACCGCCGATCTGGATCTGCTCGACGAGCTGAAGATGCCGGTCAAGGCCCTGTCCGCGACCCTCTGAGCTGAACCGGTGAGGACGACGTGACCGAGGTTGTGGCAGCACAGCGCTGGTGTGACCGCTGCGGCGAGGACGCGTCGGCCGCCGGTCACGAGTCGTGCGCGGCGGCCCGGGCGCTGGAGCCGCCGCGCTACTGCCCGGCTTGCCGACGCCGGATGAAGGTGCAGGTGCTGCCGGTCGGCTGGTCGGCGGTCTGCGTCGAGCACGGCGAGAGTCGGGGCTGAGCCGATGCTGCGTGGACGTGCGGTGACCCTCCGACCGGCGACGGTCGCGGACGTGCCGGCCCTCGCGGCCATCCGGGCCGACCCGGAGGTACGCCGGTGGTGGCGCGGCGGCGACGACCTGACCGCAGCCGTCCACGCCGACCTGGGCGACGACGACCTCGCCCTGTACGCCATCGAGCACGACGGCCGGGTGGTCGGCGCGATCCAGTGGCACGCCGAGCCGGACCCGGACTACCGGCATGCCAGCATGGACATCTTCCTCGACCCGGCGGTGCGCGGTGCCGGGCTTGGCGTCGACGCGATCCGCACCCTGGCCCGGCACCTGATCGACGAGTACGGCCACCACCGGTTCACCATCGACCCGGCCGCGGCGAACAGCGCGGCCATCCGGGCGTACGCGAAGGTGGGTTTCCGTCCGGTGGGCATCATGCGCCGCTACGAGCGGGGCGAGGACGGCCGCTGGCACGATGCCCTGCTGATGGACCTGCTCGCCGACGACCTGACCGACTGAATCGGAGGGGCGTGCCCGGCACCGCATGGTGCCGGACACGCCCCGGTGTTCCGCGGACGAAGTGACGCCTAGCGTTGGATGCTGAGCACACCCGGCCGCCACGGCAGCCGGTTGTAGTCGCCGCTCGCGTTGGGGTCCTTGCCCTGGTAGAGCAACTGCAGGTTGCAGGCGTCGACGGTCTTGGTCTGGTCGGGGTTGGTGCGGACCAGGTCACCGTGGCTGATGTCGTTGGTCCACGTCGCGCCGCTGTTGGCCTTGCCGGCGAACGGGTTGCTCTCGCTGGCGGCCTGCGGGGTCCACGAGCCGCCCAGGCTGCTGGACGTGAACGACCGGAAGTAGCGTTGCCCCTGGCTTCCGATCGCCTCGACGATCATGAGGTACTGGTTCTGGCCCTGCACCCTGTAGACCTCGACGGCCTCGAACAGGTTGTTCGTCGAGTCGGACATGACAGTGGTGTAGCTCGAGCCGAAGCTGCCCGGGAAGTTCCCCAGCGGCATGCTCGACCGGTAGATCTTGCCGTTGTCCCCGGCGAAGAACAGGTACATGTTCTGGTCGTCGCCGATGAGGGTCTGGTCGATCACGCCGTACGGGGCGTCGGGGAGGTTGGCGGTGGACAGCGTCTGTGCCGCGGACCACCCGTTGGCGTTCGTCGGGTCGCTCGACGTCTTGTAGCTGAACGAGGTCGGCCCCCACTGGTACGCCAGCACCCAGATGTTCTTCGGGGCGAAGTACAGCAGCGTGGGCGCCACCGTGCCCTGACTCATTCCGGTCTGGCTGGCCGAGGCCATGTCGGACCAGTTGGTGAACAGGCCGAAGTTCATCGAGCCGTACGAGCCGCCGCTGTTGACGTTCGACGCGTAGACCAGGTGCTTGCCGTTGTAGACGACGTTTGTGAAGTCCTTGAGCGAGAGCCAGCCGTTCTTCGGGCTCGTCAGCGCGCCTGTCGACGACCACCGGTAGGTCGACGGAAGCGCGCAGCCGCTCGGCGGCGTCGATGTCGGCGTCGGCGTCGGCGTGGTGGTCGGCGTCGGCGTGGTGGTGGGCGTCGGCGTGGTGCCGCCACCGAAGTCGGTCCGCCACTGCTGGTTGGTCTGCCCGTGGCAGTCGTACAGCTGAACCTGCTGGCCGTTGCCGGTGCCCCAGACGTCCAGGCACCGGCCGGACTGCGCGCCGCTGATGGTGCCGTTGGAGTTGATGTTCCACTGCTGGTTCGACTGGCCGTTGCAGTCCCAGATGATGATTCCGGTGCCGTTCGCGGAGCCCGCGCCGTTCGCGTCGAGGCACTTGCTGCCGTACACCCGCAACTGCTTGCTCGAGGTGTACGTCCACTGCTGGTTCGACTGAGTGTTGCAGTCGTAGAGCTGGACGCGTGTGCCGTTGGTCTGCGTGGAATTGGGTACGTCGATGCACCGGCCCGACTGCACGCCGACGATCCGGCCGGCGCCGCCGCTCGGCGGCGGGCTCGTGGTCGGGCTCACCGTCGGGCTCACCGTCGGGCTCACCGTCGGGCTCGCGGTTGGGCTCGAGGTCGGGGGGGCCGCGTTGAGCGCGTTGAGGACGGAGTTGTAGGCGGCCTTCTTGTTGCCGCCGCCGTCGAAGAGCAGCGGGCTCTCGTTGGAGCGCCAGGAGTCGCTGTCGCGTACGCCCCAGACGGTGATGCCGATGCAGCGCGGCACGTTCAGGCACGCCTGGGTCAGCCCGGCGTACTGGGTGGTGGAGGAGTTGGTGACGTCGACCTCGGTCAGCGCCACGTCCACGCCGAGCGCGGCGAAGCTGGACAGCGTGGTCTGGAAGTTGCTCGGCAGCGAGCTGCCGCCGGTGAAGTGGGTCTGCAACCCGACGCAGTCGATCGGCACGCCACGTGACTTGAAGTCCTGGATCATGCGGTAGACGCCCTGCGTCTTGCCGTACGACCAGTTTTCGATGTTGTAGTCGTTGTAGCAGAGCTTGACCGACGGGTCGGCCGCCCGCGCGGTGCGGAACGCCACCTCGATCCAGTCGTTGCCGGTGCCCTGGAGGTTCGACTGACGACGGCTGCCGTCCTCGTTGAACGCCTCGTTCACCACGTCCCACGCGGCGAGCTTGCCCCGGTAGTGGCCCATCACGCCGTTGATGTGGTCGATCATCGCCTGACGCAGGCTGCTGCCGTTCAGGCTCTGCATCCACCCCGGCTGTTGCCCGTGCCAGGCCAGGGTGTGCCCACGGACCTTCAGGCCGCGCTGGGTCGCCCAGTTGTAGATCTGGTCACCGGAATTGAAGTTGAACTGGCCCCGCTGGGGCTCCGTCGCGTCCGGCTTCATCTCGTTCTCAGCCGTGATCATGTTGAACTCGCGCGCGGCGATCGTGCTGTACGTCGAGTCGCCGAGCCGGCCTGCCGCGATGGCGGTGCCGAAGTACCGGCCCGACTGCGCGGCGGCCGCGCCGAGCGTGGTCGCTGCGGCGTTCGCCGAGGGCATCATCACCGCCACGGCGGCCACAGTCACGACGCTGAACGCGCCGGCGAGCAGCGCTCGGACGGCGGGCGATCGCCGTCGCCGAGTCCCGCCGCTATGAACGGTTGGGCTCATTGCCATCTCGGCCTCCTTATTGGCCAACACCCCGGGCCGCCGAGGCGGGACGACCGGAGGTCTCGGGGATCTAACTCAGTCGATGCTTGCACACGCGCCGGTCCGAGCAATGATGTTTCGGAAAAGTTTCGGAACCACGCTCGGCCGGCCGACGACCGCGCATCTGGACCTGCTCGCCGACGACCTCACCGACTGACGTCGAGCCGCCGAGGTCAGCGGCGCTGAGGCACCCGCCGGGCGGCGTAGGTGGCGAGCACGCCGGCGACAAGCGCGGTCAGCACCCCGACCAACTGGATCGCCTGTCCGGTCGCCACGTCGGCCCCGTGCCGCCCGAGCAGGTTGTCCACGCCGGTCGGGCTGATCGCGAACCCGACGGCCACGAACAGGCCCAGCAGCGCGCCCACCGCGGGCGACAGGCGCCACGGGGCGAGCGCGACGAAGAGGGCGCCGGCCAGCAGGATGATGATCCCGGGCGGTACGGCGATGGGGAACTCGACTCCGGCGGCCCACAACACGCCGATGCCCGCGGCGCCGACGACGAGACCGGCGATTGTGAACGTCCGTGCGGTGACAGTCATGCCACCACGATGGTCCGACGCCTGCCGGTTGGCGTCCGCCCCGCGACGTCATCCCGGGTACGACGGTGTGCGTACTCCGGGCACGGATCGTGGACAGTTTCCGTGAGCGCTGACGGAAACTGTCCACGATCTCGAACGTTCGAAGCCTCAGGCCACGGTGCAGGCGGTGTTGTTGACGGTGAAGGCCGTGGGCTTCGGGTTGGTGCCGGTGTGGTTGCCGTTGAAGCCGAAGCTCACCGACGCGCCCGGCGCGATCGTGCCGTTGTAGGACAGGTTCGTCGCGGTGACCGCCGCGCCGGTCTGGCTGACCGTCGCCGACCAGCCCTGGCTGACGGTCTGCCCGCCGGGGAAGCTGAACCGCAGCGTCCAGCCGTTGATCGCCGTGGTGCCGCTGTTGGTGATGGTCACCGTGGCGGTGAAGCCGGTGCTCCAGTCGGTGCTGGCGTACCCCACCGAGCAGGTGCCGCCGACCGGCGCGGGCGCGGTGGTGACCGCGACCGGCGCGGACGCCGCGGAGGTGTTGCCTGCCGCGTCCACGGCCACCACGTAGAACTGGTACGCCGTCGACGCCGTCAGCCCGGTGACGGCGAGCGTGCTGCCGCTCGGCGAGCCGACGAGCGCGTCGGTGGCGCCGGCCTCGCGGTAGACCCGGTAGCCGGTGACACCGACGTTGTCGGTCGACGGGGTCCAGGCCAGGGTGAGCCCGGTGGCGGTGACCGCCGAGGCGACAGGGGTGCCGGGCGTGCTCGGCACGGTCGTGTCGGCGGAGCCGGTCGGCGGCGTGGTCACGGTGAGCACCTGTGACGCCGCCGACCGGTTGCCGGCGCCGTCGCGGGCCACCACGCTGAACTCGTACGTGTGCTCCGGAAGCAGTGTCGAGATGGTGAGCGTGGTGCCGGTGACGGGCCGGTTCACCACCGTGTCGCCACCGACCAGGACCTCGCGGACGTCGTAGCCGGCCAGGCCGCTGCCGCCACTGTCGGTGGACGCCGCCCAGGCCAGGGTGACCGAACGGGGCGCGAGGCCGGACGCAACGGGCTTACCTGGCGTGGTCGGGGCGGTGGTGTCCGGCACGACCGGCCCCGGCTCGTCGCCCCAGACGCGGGTGGTGCCGGCGTAGAGCGGCACCTTCCGGTTCGGCCCGGCGGTGGCCTGGTACGACGGGTCGTTGGTCGGGTCCCAGGTGCCGCCCTCCGGCACGCCGATCTTGAACTGGACCTCCATCCGGTGCTGCGACTGACCGGCGGGGGCGATGGTGTACCCGGTGCAGTCGACCTCGACGTACCAGATGTCGCCGCTGTACTGCTTGGCAGTGGTCGGGGACGGGCAGCCCTGGGTGTAGCCGGGGGTGACCTGCACGCTGCCGGTGCCGTCGGGCCGGAAGTAGTACCGGAACTTCCCGTTCGTCAGGGCCCGGGCCGGGAACGCCGACTTGTTGTAGACCATCACCTTGAGCCCGGTGGCCCGGGGCTCGGCCTGCGTCACAGTGGTCTCCACTGTCAACTCGTCCATGTCCGGCGTCTCGGCGACCGGGAAGTTGGCCAGCGGGCTGCCGCCGTACTCGGAGGTCAGCCGCACCAGCGCGGAGGTGAAGCCGGCGTTGTAGTCGGTGGCCACCTCGTTCATCACGTAGTCGGACCGGCTGTCGTTGTACGCGTCGTTGGCCGCCGACGGGCCGCCGACGAGCGCGCCGTAGAGGGTGTGCCGGGTCTGCACGGGCACGGTCTGGCTGTCCCACCAGGACCCGTGGGCGGTGCGGTGGTGCGGGTTCTTCGGTGCGTTGGCGCCGAACCCGATGACGTAGCTGGAGCTACGGGGGTTGTCGCCGAGCGCGTAGTTGATCTGCCGGACGGCGAAGTCGTGGTAGCGCGCCTTGCGGGTGGTGTCGGTGGTCTTGTCGCTGTAGACAAGCGCCGCGAAGGACGTGTTGGCCGCGTAGCGCAGCGCGCCCCAGGAGTCGAGCACCGCCATCCCGCCTGGTGAATACGGAACCCGCTGCCCGTTCACGCCGACGGTCCAGTAGTCCAACCAGCGGTTGGCGTCGTCGACGTACTTCTGCTTGCCGGTCAGGTTGGCCAGCAGCACGTACGCGCCGAACTGCTTGTTGTCCCAGGCGATGGTCCACTTGTAGGAGCGGGTGGTGGACTGCGGCTCGGTGCCGAGCTTGTCGTACTCACTCTCGGCCTTGCTGAGGTAGCTGGCGTCGCCGGTGGCCCGGTACAGCCAGATGGCCGCCCACACCAGCTCGTCCTGCCAGCCGCTCCACGACTTGTAGAACGACGCCGCGTCGGTGATGCACTCGCTGTAGGACTTTCGCACCGTGTCGGCGAACGTGTAGAGCTGCCGCGCGTGGGTGAGCAGCTTGTCGGCGTAGGCCGCGTCGGTGGGCCGGAACACCATCGACGAGGCGGCCATCGCGGCCGCCGTCTCGCCGGCGAGGTCCGCGCCGCCACAGGTCGCATCGACTTTGTACGCGGGACGCGCCATCGGCAGCACCTCGGCCGGACCCCACCACTTGTGGTCGTCGTCGCCCTTGCCGACCTGCCCGTAGAGAACATTTGCCGACGGGTGCGCCTTGATGAAGTAGTCGTTGACGAAGCGCAGGTTGTTGAGCAGGTGCGGCAGTTGGCCGGAGGCCGTGTAGCCGCTGCGGTACTCCACCGCGCCCCACGCCAACATCGTGGCGCTGAACGCCATCGGGAAGCCGAACTTCACGTGGTCGCCGGCGTCGTACCAGCCGCCGGTGAGGTCCAGTCCCGCGCTGGCGCCGTCCGTGAGCGCAGAGTCGCCGCGCCAGGAGACCCGGTTCCAGTCGGGCAGCTTGCCCGACTGCTGCGCCTCGTAGAAGAGCAGCGACTTCTGCAACGCCTCGGCGTAGTTGTAGGTCGCAGCCGGCGCAGCGGCGGCGGGCCCGGACGGCGGTGCGGTCACCGCGAGGGACGCGCCGGTGAGCAGCGCGACGCCGACGGCCAGCAAGCGCCGGGGCCAAGGCTGGTCGGCGACCGGTGACCGACCGGGGTGGCCGCGGAACGGCCGGGTCAGGTGGCGCATGCGGGCTCCTGTCGGAGGTGCCGCCGGCGGCCGCACCGACGCGGGACGGCGTACGGGCGACACGGCCACCGGCGACAGCGGGGGTGGCGGTGTAACCACGGGCCGTGGAAGCGCTCCCATGGATAATCGACAATGTAATGCGCGCGTCATCGATTTGTGAAGGGGTACGGTCGGCCATTGGCGATGATCGCGCCGCTCTCGCTGGGAGTGTCCGATGCGAAGCAAGCCGGAGCGTTCTGGGCTGCCGCCCCCGGCTACCGCCGCCGCCCACCCCGCCACCCGGGCGACGAGTGGATCGTCGGGCCGCCGCGAACCGCCCCGGTGGTGACCGGGACCCTCGCTACGCCCCAGGCGTCAGCACCGTGCGCGTCCTCTCCGCCGCAGCGGAGACGACGAGCGGGACCGTCACGGTGAGCAACGCCCCGTCGCGCTGCACCGAGCTGGGCCGGTCCAGCCGCCGCAGCGTCCGCAGCATCGGCGTGTTCTCCGCCTGGACGTGCAGCACCAGCGCCGCGTACCCGGCCGCGTCGGCGTGCCGGACCAACCGGCGCAGCAACGCCGAGCCGAGCCCTCGCCGCTGCCAGTCGTCGCGCACCAGCAGCGCCACCTCGGCCTCGTCGCCCTCGCCGAGCAGGTTCGCCATGGCGACCACCGACTCGGCAGCGCCGTCGGCGCCGCTGGTGGTGGCGATCAGCGTCAGCCCTCGGCTCGGCTCCAGCAGCCGGCGCAGCCGGGCCGGCCGCGGCAGCGCCGCCGCGCCCAGATAACGCCGCTGTCGACTACGCGGTGAGCACGCCTCGTGCAGCTCCACCACACCGGACAAATCGTGGGCGCCGGCCGGCCGGACGACCACCTCGGCCCCGTCGGGCAGCACCACTGTGACCTGTTCCGCGGCCCGACGCGCCACCGTGGCGGCCAACTCGACCAGGGCCTGCGCCCGGGCGTACTCCGCCGGGGTGAAGGCGGGCGCGGCCCGGCGTAGCGCGAACGAGCCGCCCGCCGGGTCGGCCAGCGTCATGGTGGCGTCGATGATCCCCCGGTCGACACCCGTCGACGCAGGTCGCCAGGTGACCGAGTCCGCGCCGAGCAGGGTACGCAGCGCCTCGCCCGTCGCGTCCGGGTCACGCACGAGTCGGTTGGCCAGCCCGAGAACCCGGGTCGGCTGGTCGGCCAGGCCGCGCGCCTCGCTGCGCGCCACCCAGCAGTCCCGGCCACGACCCCGCTCGACCGCCGCGATCAGCTCGGCCTCGTCGAGCGCGTCCGGCGCGTCGACCAGGAAGTCGTCCACCGCGCCCTGCTCGGTGGGCTGCACCTGCACGGTGAGGATGTTGACCCCCCGCAGCGCGAGGCTCGCCGTGAGAACCGACAGGTAACCCGGCCGGTCGTCCACGGTGGCCCGAATCCGCCACAACGTCATGGTTGGCTCCCTTCCCCACCTCAGAGCCTCGCCCGCGGCTGTTGCCGCCCGGTTGCTCGGCCGTGTCGGCCCGGGAACGGCCCTGAGGCCGCTCAGGGGCCGGCGACGACCGGCGGCGCGCCGACCAGGTCGAGCCGGTCACCGAGGATCACCGCGCTGGCCCGGACGAGCTGGGTGAGCCGGTCGACCTCGGTGCTGTGGAAATTCGCGGCGCAGAGGGTGTCGTTGTGCTCGCGGGCCACCACCAGCACGAGGCCGGCCCGGCCGAACGGCGCGATCGCGTGGTGGGTGCCGTCGGGCGTGGTCATCGACCGGCCGCGCAGCGGGGTCACCTCCGGCAGCCGCAGAGGCACCGGAGCACGCCAGCTCGCGTGGCCCACGGTGGCGCCACCGCCCCCGGTACGCGAGGCCCAGTCCACCGGGACCACCGCGGCGACCGCCCAGTCGGCGGCCAGCAGTCCCGGTACCGCGTCGACGAGGGTCGCCAGCCCGTCGGCCGGGTTGGCGGCGACCTGCGCCAGCAACTCCGCGTCCTGACCGGTCGTGGTGGGCGCGCCGATCGCCCGCCACACCCCGTCCACCCGTACGCCTGGAATCGCCGCGAGGCCGGCCAGCAGCCGCTCGACCCGAGCCGCGCCGGGCCACACCACGGTGAAGTCGTCCACCGCGCGCCCGCCGAGACGCTCGAGGACCACCACCTGGACGATGTCCGCGCCGGAGACACCCAGCGTGCGGGCGACCTGGCCGAGGGTGCCCGGACGGTCCGGCAGGGTGACCCGAACTCGCAGCAACATGTCTGTCCCTCCGCTCGGCGGGCCGGCGACAGTTGGCCGGCAGGCTGCGTCACAGCCTGCCTGTTGACCATTTCGTCCCTGTTGCCGAGGCATGTCCCGAGGGGAAAATCTGACCTTGACAACGTGAGCGGCCTGCCATCAACTAGTCGGATGACCGATCCGGCCGTCAGCGCGCTCCGGCCGGGCGCGGTTCCGGCCTCCCCCGCCGGGCTCGACCTCGATCGGCTCACCGCCCATCTGGCGGCGCGCCGACCCGACCTCGCCACGGGGCCGGTGCGGGCCCAGCTGATCGCGGGCGGCAAATCCAACCTCACCTACCTGCTGCGCCTCGGCGACCGGGAGCTCGTGCTGCGCCGGCCACCGCTGGGGCACGTGCTGGCGACCGCGCACGACATGGGTCGCGAGTTCCGGGTCATCTCGGCGCTGGCCCCGACCGAGGTGCCGGTGCCCGGCGCGCTGCTGCTCTGCACCGACCCCGAGGTGATCGGCGCACCGTTCTACCTGATGGAACGGATGCCTGGCGAGGTGTTCCGCACCCGCGCGCAGACCGACCCGCTCGGCGACGAGCGACGACGGGCTCTCGCCATGGCGATGATGGACACGCTGGCCGCGCTGCACACAGTCGAACCGGCCGCCGTCGGGCTCGGCGACTTCGGCCGTCCCGAGGGCTACCTGGCCCGGCAGGTCCGCCGCTGGGCCGGGCAGCTCGACCGCTCGCGCAGCCGCGACCTGCCCGGCATCGACGAGCTGCGCGACCTGCTGGCCGCCACCGCCCCGGAGGGCGCGAACGCCGGCCGGATCGTGCACGGCGACTACCGACTGGACAACCTCCTCGCCGCGGCCGACCCGGTGGCCGTGCACGCCGTCCTCGACTGGGAGATGGCCACCCTCGGCGACCCCCTCGCCGACCTGGGACTGCTCCTGACGTACTGGGATGTCCTCGGCGGCAGCGACACGGCCGAGGGCAACCCGGTCGCCGACGGGCTCGGGCCGCGCGCCGGCTTCCCCACCGGAGCCGAACTGATCGACAGGTACGCCGGACGCAGCGACGTGGACGTCGGGCCGCTGCACTGGCACGTGGCGCTGGGCTGTTTCAAGCTCGCGGTCATCTGCGAGGGAATCCACTACCGCCACACGCTCGGGCAGACGCTCGGCGAGGGCTTCGACCGGATCGGCGAGATGGTGGCACCGCTGGTCGCGCACGGGCTGACCGCCGCCAGGGAGCGGTGATGGACTTCTCGTACGACACCCGGACCGAGGAGCTGCGCGACGAGCTGACCCGGTTCCTGACCGAACACGTCTACCCGGCCGAGGCCGTGCACGCCGAGCAGGTCGCCGCGGGTGACCCGTGGTCGCGTACACCGGTGCTGGCCGAGCTGAAGGCGGAGGCCCGCAAGCGCGGCCTGTGGAACCTGTTCCTGCCCGACCCCCGCTACGGCGCCGGCCTGACCAACCTGCAGTACGCGCCGCTGGCCGAGCTGACCGGGCGCAGCCCGCACCTGGCGCCGGAGGCGGTCAACTGCGCGGCGCCGGACACCGGCAACATGGAGCTGCTGGCCGAGTTCGGCTCGGAAGCGCAGCAGCGTCGCTGGCTGATGCCGCTGCTGGAGGGCGAGATCCGCTCCGCGTTCTGCATGACCGAGCCGGACGTGGCGTCCTCCGACGCCACGAACATCGCCACCCGGATCGTCCGTGACGGCGACGAGTACGTCATCAACGGCCGCAAGTGGTGGTCGTCCGGCGCGATGGATCCGCGCTGCGAGATCTTCATCGTGATGGGCAAGACCGACCCCGACGCCGACCGGCACCGCCAGCAGAGCATGGTGCTGGTCCCCCGGGACACTCCCGGGGTGCACGTCCGCCGGGGCATGACAGTCTTCGGCTACACCGACGGCTCACACGGCGGGCACGCCGAGATCGACTTCACGGACGTCCGGGTGCCGGCCGAGAACCTGATCGGCGCCGAGGGCACCGGCTTCGCGATCGCCCAGGCGCGACTGGGCCCCGGCCGGATCCACCACTGCATGCGGTTGGTCGGAATGGCTGAGCGGGCATTGGAGCTGCTCTGCAAGCGGGCGCTCGGGCGGGTCGCGTTCGGCCGACCGCTCGCCGAGCAGGGCGTCGTCCGGGAGTGGATCGCCGAGTCGCGGGTGCGTATCGAGCAGGCCCGCCTGCTGGTGCTCAAGACGGCCTGGTTGATGGACACCGTCGGCAACAAGGGCGCGCACACCGAGATCCAGGCCATCAAGATCGGTACGCCGGCGATGGCGGAATGGGTGATCGACAAGGCCATTCAGGGGTACGGCGGCGCCGGCGTCAGCCAGGACACTCCGCTGGCCGCCCTCTGGGCGCAGACCCGCACCCTGCGCCTCGCCGACGGTCCCGACGAGGTGCACCGCAACTCGCTCGCCAAACGCGAACTTCGCCGCTGGGCCTGAGCCACCGCCGCTCAGGCGGAGGCGCGGTGCACCAGTTGGGTGTCCAGGAGGATGTGCGGGGCGGGGAGGTCGTCGCCACGGATGCGGGCGACCAGCAGCCGGGCCATCTGCCGGCCCATCTCCTCCACCGGCTGGAACACAGTGGTCAGCGGTGGGTCCGCCTGCCGGGCGACAGGCGCGTCGTCGAAGCCGATCACGGCGACGTCCTCGGGGACACGCCGGCCGGCGTCTCGCAGCGTACGCAGCGCGCCGAACGCCATCAGGTCGGACGCGACGAAGACGGCCTCCAGATCGGGGCAGGCCTCCAGCAGCCGGCGCATGGCGGTCGCCCCGCTGCCCTCGCTGAAGTCCCCGTACGCGATCAGGTCGGGGTTGACGCCGGCGCCGGTGGCCTTGACGGCCTCGGTGTAGCCGGCCAGGCGGGCCAGGCCCGCGCCCATGTCCTGCGGGCCGGCGATGGTGGCGATCCGCCGCCGCCCCTGGCCGGTCAGGTACTCCACCGCCTGCCGGGCGCCGCCGACGTTGTCGACGTCGACGAACCAGGCCGGCTGGGCGCCGGGTTGCAGCATCCGGGCCGGCCGGCCGCCGAGCACCGCGGGCAGGCCGCGCTCCTCCAGCAGGGTGGGCAGCGGGTCGGAGTCGTGCAACGACAGCAGCAGTACGCCGTCGACGTGCTGGTTGGTGAGGTGGTGCTCGACGCGCTCCCGCTCGACAGGCGACTGGGCCATCGCCAGCCAGAGCTGCATGGGCGTCTCCAGCAGGCCGGAGCTGATCCCCCGCACGATCGCGGCGAAGAACGGCTCGGTGAAGACCCGCTCGCCGGATTCGGAGACCACCAGTGCGACGGAGTCGGTCCGCTGGGTGACCAGCGCGCGGGCCGCGCGATTCGGCACGTACCCCAGTTCGGCGATGGCCTGCTGGACCGCGGCCCGAGCCTCCGGGCTGACCTGGGGCGAGCCGTTGACCACGCGGGAGACCGTGCCTCGACCCACGCCGGCGCGCGCCGCGACCGCGTCGAGGGTCGGGCGCCCGAGCGACCGGGTGCGCTGCGTTGTCATCGTCTGCTCCTCCGACGGCGGGCGGGCCCGGTGCCACCTGCGGAAGGTGGACACCAGGACCGCCCTGATGGCTGGCCCGAGCCTATTGTGCGGCCAGACCGTTGCGTCGGATCACCGAGGCGTACCACCTGGCGCTGGACTTGGGGATGCGAAGCTGGCTGTCGTAGTCGACGTGGATCATGCCGAAGCGCTTGGTGTAACCCCAGGCCCACTCGAAATTATCCATCAATGACCAGGCGAAGTAGCCCCGCAGGGGCACGCCCGCGTTGATCGCCTCGTGGCAGGCGCGCAGGTGGGCGTCGAAGTAGGCCAGCCGGTCGGTGTCGTCGACCTGCCCGTCGACCACCGTGTCGACGAACGCGGAGCCGTTCTCGGTGACGTACAGCGGCAGGTCTGTGTACTCCTCGTGCACCCGCCGCAGCGTCTCGACCAGGCCCGGGGCGTCGATCTCCCAGTCCATGTCGGTGACCGGAAAGCCCCGGGTGACGAAGCGGACGTCCTCGCTGCCCGGCCAGCAGGACGGCTCCCGCCAGTTCGGCTCGGACTCGGCGGCCTCGACCGGCGCGGCGACCACGTGCCGGCTGTAGTAGTTGATCCCCACCAGGTCCAGCGGCGTGGCGATGGTCGCCAGGTCGCCGTCGCGCACGTGGTCGAAGTCGGTCACCGTGCGCAGGTCGGCCACCAGGTCCGCCGGGTACGACCCGCGCAGCAGCGGGTCGAGGAAGAAGCGGTTGGCCAGCCCGTCGATCCGCCGGGCCGCATCGACGTCGGCGGGGGCGTCGCTGGCCGGGTCGACCGGGTACAGGTTGACTGTCACGCCCACCTCGGCGGTGGGTCGCGCGGCCCGCAGCGCCTGGACGGCCAGGCCGTGCCCGAGCATCAGGTGGTGCCCGGCGCGGACCGCGTCCGCTCCGTTCGACCGGCCCGGGGCGTGCACGCCGGAGCCGTAGCCGAGGAACGCCGAGCACCAGGGCTCGTTCAGCGTCGTCCAGTAGCGAACCCGGTCGCCGAGCGCGTCGGCGACGAGCGTCGTGTAGTCGGCGAAGCGCGCCGCGGTGTCCCGCGACGGCCAACCGCCGGCGTCCTCCAACTCCTGGGGAAGGTCCCAGTGGTAGAGGGTGAGCCAGGGCTCGATGTCGTGGGCCAGCAGCTCGTCGACCAGCCGGCGGTAGAAGTCCAGACCCTGCGCGTTGGCCGCACCCGAGCCGCCGGGCTGCACCCGGGGCCAGGAGACCGAGAAACGGTACGACTTCAGGCCCAGCTCGGCCATCAACGCGACGTCGTCACGGAGCCGGTGGTAGTGGTCGCAGGCGACGTCACCGGTGTGTCCGTTGATCACCCGGCCCTCGGTGTGGCTGAACGTGTCCCAGATCGACGGGGTGCGGCCGCCCTCGGCCGCCGCCCCCTCGATCTGGTAAGCCGCGGTCGCGGCGCCCCACAGGAAGGCGGGTGGGAAGGTCAGCCCGGGGCGCTCGTCGAGGACGTCGACGGCGGGTGGGCTGGCGGGGTTGCTCACGACTTGACGGCACCTTCCATGATCCCGCCAATGATCTGGCGGCCGAACAGAACGAACACGATGAACAACGGAAGGGTCGCGATGAGCGTACCCGCGAAAATCTGAGAATTGTCCGCGAAATACGCGGTGTTCAGACTGCGCAGCGAGATCTGCACGGTCGGATTGGCCGGGTCGGCGAGCACCACGAATGGCCAGAAGAACTGGTTCCACTGCTCCATGAAGGTGAGCAGCCCGAGTACGGCCGCCGCGGGTCGCAGCGCCGGCACCACCACGTGCCAGTAGACGCGCCAGGTGGAGCAGCCGTCGACCCGGGCCGCCTCGATCAGCTCGTTGGGCACGGCCTGTTCGGCGTACTGGCGCATCATGAAGATGCCGAATCCGCCGATCAGGAACGGCACGGTCACCGACGGCATGGTGTTCAGCCATTCCAGCTTCGCCATCAGGATGTACAGCGGCAGCACGCCGAGCTGAATGGGGATCATCATCGAGGCCAGGATGATCAGCAACAGCGCGTTCTTGCCGCGGAAACGCAGCTTCGCGAACGCGAACCCGGCGAGCGAGCCGAAGAACACGGTAGCCACCGTGATCGTGCCGGACACCAGGAACGAGTTCAGCAGGCCCTTGACGATGTTCGCGTCGCCGTTGTCGAGCACCCGCTGGATGTTCTCGCCCAGCTTGCCGCCGGGCAGGAAGGGCGGCGGCCAGGAGTTCGCGGCGTCGCTGGTCCGCGAGGCGATGACGATCATCCAGTAGAACGGGAAGAGCGACAGGATCACGCCGAGGACGAGGCCGAACCAGGTCAGCGGACTGGCCGTCCAGAGCTTCTCCGCCCGGTGGCGAATGCCGGGGCGACTGGCCGGTGGCTGGACCGCCGGCGGTCGCAGAGTGGTACTGGTCATGGGTGGGCCACCCTCACTTGTCGGAGCTGATTCGGCGGGCCAGCAGGTAGTTGAGGAACGAGACGGACGCGATCAGCAGGAAGAGCACCAGCGCGACGGCGCCCGCGTATCCCCACCGGAACCGCTGGTTCATGACATCCAGCAGGTACATCGTGATCGTCTGGAACTGCCCCTCCGTGCCGCCGGAGAGCGCGCCCGAGCCGCTGGTGAACATGAGCGGCTCGGTGAAGAGCTGCAGACCGCCGATGGTCGAGATGATCAGCGTGAAGATGATGGTGGGACGCAGCTGCGGGATGGTGATCGACCAGAACTGCCGGCGCTGGGAGGCGCCGTCGAGGGCGGCCGCCTCGTACACGTCCTTGTTGATCGACTGCATCGCCGCGAGGTAGATCAGGGCGTTGTAGCCGACCCACCGCCAGTCGACCATCGTGGCGATGGCGAACCAGGAGGCGAAGCGGTTGGCGCGCCAGTCGATCGGACCAAGGCCGACCAGGTCGAGCAGCCAGTTCATCAGGCCGAACTCGCGGGCGTAGATCATCGAGAAGATGAGCGCCACCACGGCGGTCGAGGTGATGATCGGCATCGCGATGGCCAGTCGGAAGAACATCTGGCCGCGGATGCGCCGGTTCAGGGCGTTGGCCAGCAGCAGCGCGATGATGAGCTGCGGGATGGTGGAGAGCGCGAACATCCCGAAGGTGTTCACCACCGCGTTCCAGAACTGCGGATCGTTGGTGAACAGTTCGACGAAGTTGTCCAGGCCGACGAAGCTGATCGTCGCGTTCATCGGTGACCTGTCGGTCATCGCGATCCAGAACGTGTAGACGATCGGGTAGACGCCGAAGATCGCGAAGAGCACGAAGAACGGCAGGACGAACACGTACGGGGTGAAGCGCAGGTCCAGCCGGTTCAATTGACGGCGGCGCGCCGGTGAGTGCCGCGGGGCGGGGCGCGACCGGCGGGCCGACGCACCCGGTGGCGCGGGGGTCTTCAGGGAGCTCATGAGCGGTCCTTCACACTCGGCGGCACCGTCGTGGGCGCCGCGGCAGGGCGTTCCGACGCGGGTTCACGGGTGGCACCGGAGTCCGGCACCACCCGTGAGCGCGTCCACAGCCGTTACTTGCCTGCGGCCTGGCCGTTCTTCACCGCGTCCTGCCAAGCGGCGTCGGCGGCCTTGCCCTGCTCGATGCTGCGCAGCGCGTTCTCGACCGCGTCCCGGACGGCCTGGTTCTTCGGGCCGAGGTAGACCGGCTTCAGCTCGGTCGCGCCGGCGGCGAAGATCTTGCCGATCGGCGCCTTGCTGAAGTAGTCGTTGGTGGCGGCGAGCACGGCCGGGTCGTTGAGGGCCTGCGGCGACGAGGGCAGGTTCCCGACCTTCTTGAACGCCTCGGTCTGGCCCTTGGCGCTGGTCAGGAACTTGGCCAGCTCGGCGGCTTCCTTCTGGTGCTTGCTGGACTTCGGCACGGCCAGCCAGGAACCGCCCCAGTTGCCGGCGCCACCCGGCGCCTTGGCGACGTCCCACTTGCCGGTCGCCGCGTCACCGGCCTGCCCCTTGATGACACCGGTCATCCACGCCGGGCAGCCGATGGTGGCGAAGCTGCCGTTCTTGAAACCGGCGTTCCACTCGTTGGAGAAGCTGCGCAGGTTGTTCGACAGACCCGAGCTGATCATCTTGGTGGTCTGCTGGAACGCGGACTGCACGTCCGGGTTCTCGCCGACGACGAGCTTGTTGCTCTTGTCGAAGTACGTGTAGCCGCTGCCGGCGCCCGCCGTCTGCATCAGCACGATGTTGTAGAAGTTGGTGGCCGAGTCGACGAACTTGTGCTTCGTGTCGGCGGCGGCGAACTTCTTGCCCTGCTCGATGAAGGCGTCCCAGGTCGGCCAGAGGGCGCCCACCTGCTCGCGGTCGGTCGGCAGGCCGGCGGCCTTGAAGAGGTCGCTGCGGTAGCAGACGGCCATGCCACCGACGTCGGTGCCGAGACCGAGCACCTTGCCGTCCGGGGTGACGCCACCCTCCCACTTCCAGGGCAGGAAGTTGCCCTTGAGGTCGTTGGCGCCGTGGTCGGCCAGGTTCACGAACTTGTCGGCCTGCGCGAAGAACTGCACGATCGTGCCCTCTTCGAGGGCGACGACGTCGCCGGCGCCCGCGCCCGCGGTGATCTGCTGCGTCAGCCGGGTGTTGTAGTCACCCAGGCCGAGGCCCTTGCCGCGCTCCTGAATGGTGACGTTCGGGTGCTCAGTCTGGTACTGCTTGTAAAGATCTTCGTAGCCGAAGCCCTGGTCGCCGAAGACGTCGACGACCAGAGTGACCTTGCCGCCGTCCTTGTCGGACGACGAGTCGTCGCCGCCGCAGGCGGTCGCCGAGGCGAGTACGGCGACGGACGCGAGCGCGATCGCCGCAAAGCGACGACGTGAGGTGACGCTCATCCTGACCCCTCTCAAGTGGTGAGGCTTGGTGTGTCGTGCGTGGTGGGGGGTGCTGCAGCGCCCCTGCCGTCGCCGGACCGGTGGTCGTGGACGATCTGGGGAGAACTGTGAAGGAGGCTTCGGCCACTCCCCCGGGAGCGCTCCCATGAGATTGCCGGGGCGCTACCAGGGTGTCAATAGACCGTTGGGAGCGTTCCCAGATCGTTACCGCCCTGTTTCAGGCCGACGCCGGACGTGCCGGACGTCGACCCGAGCGGCCGGGCGGGGTCAGCAGAAGCGGCGCAGCAGCGTCGTGGCGACGGCCGGATCGAAGAACGTCGGGTCGAAGCCGTCACCGACCCAGCTCCGCAGCTCGGGCCGCTCCGGATGGGTCGGATCGGCCAGGGCCGCGAGCAGCGCCTGGTAGCCCGGCGACCCACCGATGCCCTCCGGAGGGCAGGCCCGCTGACCGTCCAGGCAGACCGGGTACCGCTCGTCGTGGTCGGCGGTCAGCGCGTCCTCGACGACCAGGTCGTGCTCCCACCAGTCACCGAAGTCGTACGTGTAGGAGAACCTGCTGCCCTTGCCGAGCACCGCGTCCAGCCGGACGTCCAGCTCGTCGTGCAGCGCGAGGCCCCCGTCCGGGTCCGGCTCGCCGTACGCCACCGCGTCGATCTCGAACGAGTGCAGGTGGCAGTCCCGCCAGCCCATCGCGTGCTGAGCGACCCGGTGCAGGCGGTCCAGCGTGTAGCCGGCCGGGACGAGCACCCGCCGCCACACCTGCGGACGGACACCGGCGAGGGACATCTTCAACTGGAAGATCTGACGCGGCATGCTGTCCCGTCCTCCCGCGGCTTAGGCTGCGAGCATGATCTGCCGAGCGTGCCGGGCCCGGCGGCACGACGACTGCCCGGGCCGGAACTGGTGCGACTGCCAGCACCGTACCGCCGAACCGACCCCTCCGGTCACCGGTCCGGCCGGCGAATGACGGTCGGAATCCCGATCCGGCGGCTCTGGCCCGAGCCCTCCACCGAGCCGCTCGACGACGCCACGCTCACCGCTCTCTTCCGCCGCGGCGACCGGCCCCGGCTGCGGGTCAACTTCGTCGCCAGCCTGGACGGCGCGGTAAGCGTGGACGGCTACTCCGCCGGCCTGTCGGGCGAGCCGGACAAGCGGGTCTTCGGCCTGCTGCGGATGCTCTGCGACGCGCTGGTGGTGGCCGCCGGCACCCTGCGCCACGAGGGGTACCGCGCGGTCCGGCTCGACGAGGGCCGGCGCGCCTGGCGTCGGGCGAACGGGTTGGCCGCGTACCCCACGCTTGTGGTCGTCTCCGGCTCCCTCGACCTGGACCCGGCGCAGGCGGCCTTCGCCGACGCGCCGGTCCGGCCGATCGTGCTCACCCGCGCCGACGCGGACCCGCCACCCGGCCTGACCGACGTCGCCGACCTGCTGCGCTACGGGACCGACCGGGTCGACCTCGCCGCCGGCCTCGCTGAGCTGCACCGGCGCGGGCTGACCCAGCTGCTCTGCGAGGGCGGCCCGCACCTGCTCGGCGCGCTCACCGCCGCCGACCTGGTGGACGAGCTGTGCCTCACCGTCGCACCGCTGCTCGCCGGCCCCGGCCCTGGCCGGATCACCGCCGGCGACGCCAGCGCGCCCCGGCACCTGCCGCTGCGACACGTGCTCGCCGCCGACGACGGCGTCCTGCTGCTCCGCCACGCCCGCGGCTGAGGGCTCAGTCGACGAGCACCGCCCCGGGCGCCCACGGGATCCGGTAGCGCCGACCGTCCTCGGTACTCGCCCAGACCTGCACCTCGTCGTAGGGCTCGTCGGCGACCACCTCGACCACCGCGCCCCGCGGCGCCGCGCCGACCGGATGCGGCACGCCGTTGGCGACGACCTCGACGGTACGGCCCTGCGGTGCCTGGACCAGGACGTAGAGCCGTCCGCCGGAGCGCCGCGCCACGGCGACGCCCAGCCCGCCGCCGGTGGACCGGATGGCCGCGCAGACCACGTCGCCGTCGACACAGGCCAGGTCGTACGAGAGGTAGTCGAGCAACCGGCGCGGTTCGCCCCCGTCCGCGACGGTCAGGACCTCGACCGCCTGCTCTCCCGCGGCCCGTGGTTCGCGCCGGATCAGCACGAGCGTCTCCGTACCGACCCGGCCGACCGCCACGACCTGCGCCTGCGTCACCTGTCGACCGTCGGAACCGACGATTCCGGCCGGGACGTCGGCGGCCGCGCTCGGCCCGGTGCCGCCGCCCTCGCTACCGGCAGGGCCCAGCTGCGGGAGCAGCAGTGCTCCGGCGGCGACCACCACGACCGCCGTGCCGCCCCACAGCAGCAGACGCCGACGGCGACGCGCCTGACTTCTCGCGATGACCCGTTGGGCGAGACCGGGCGGCAGTTCCACGGTTGCGACAACATGGTCGAGCAGGCCGGCCACCTCGTGGTCACGCATGGTTCTCCTCAGCAACGTCGACGTCGAGTGGGGGAACACCGGCCGCCTCCAGTCGAGCCCGCAGGCGGTGCAGACCACGGGAAGCCTGGCTCTTCACCGAGCCCACCGAACATTCCAGTTCCGCGGCCGCCTCCGCCTCGGAGAAGCCGAGCCAGTACCGGACCACCACCACTGCCCGCATCCGCGGCGGCAGTTCCCGCAGCGCCGTCAGCAGCAGCTCGCGGTCGTCGACCCGGGTCATCTCATCCTGCTGCGGCACGCTGTCCGGGACGCCGGCGACCCGACGTCGGTTCCACGGTGAGCGCCACCGGCTGACGAGCCGGTTGGTCATCGCGCGACGCAGGTATGCCTCCGGCTGCCGCTGCCGGACCGTGTGCCACCGTGGGTATGCCTGCTCCAGCACCTCCTGCAGCAGGTCCTCGGCGTCCGCCCGCTGCCCGGTGATCAGGACGGCGAAGCGGAGCAGCCGCGGGCCGCTCGTCGCGACGAACGCGCCGAAGTCGTCACTCATCCGTGCTCCATGCCTAGGTAACGCGACCCGCGCCTCGGGGGTTGAGTCCCTGCCGTGCGCGGTTCGGGCCGACACGACTCCCGCCCACCTCGTGCGCTCGGCCGAGCACCCAGCGTCATGAGTGTGACGGCGCATGGTGTCGTCCGCCGCGTCGCGTGGCGACCTGTCGTACTCCTCGGGCAGGATGCAGGGCATGCGCCCCGACCATGCCGCCCGACCGACCCGATTCGCCCGATGACCGACGCCGACATCGACAGCCCTGGCGAGGCGGTCGGGCGGGTGCTGGGCACCGCCGACGCCACCCCGTTGCAGTTCTGGACGGCCGTGGCGCCCGGCAGTTACCTCCAGCTCGACGACGTGGTGGTCACCCGCCGCGAGCTGCCCGACCGGGAGCCGGTGACGATCGCCGGGGTGGTCACCCAGGTCCGGGCTCGGCACGAGGGCGCCCAGTTCGACTCCGACGTCTTCGCCATCGCCGACGGCACGCTGCCCGCGCAGGTGCAGGAGGCGGCCGAGGTCACCACCACCCGGGTCGATCCGGAGCTGTACGTGCCGCCGACCCCGGGGGCGGTCGTGCACCGGGCCGAGGGCGACGCCCGGGCCCGCGCGCTGCACTTCGACCGGATGGAGCGGCGCATCCCGATGGGCATGGGTCGCGACGGGGTGCCGGTCTACCTGAACGCCGACTTCCTCGACGGCAGCCGGGGCGCCCACGTCTCCATCTCCGGCATCTCCGGGGTGGCCACCAAGACGAGCTTCGCCACCTTCCTGCTCTACTCGGTCTTCCGCTCCGGCGTCCTGGGCGGCGACGCGGTGAACGCCAAGGCGCTGATCTTCAACGTCAAGGGCGAGGACCTGCTGTTCCTCGACCACCCCAACCTGCGCCTCGACGAGCCGACCCGAGCGGCGTACGCGAAGCTGGGCCTGAGCGCCGGCGCCTTCCCCGACGTGCGGGTGTACGCCCCGCCGCGGGTCGGCGACGCCGCCGGCACACCGGACGTGAGCAGCCGACTCACCGGCGTGGACGCCTTCTACTGGACGCTCAGCGAGTTCTGCGCCGACCGTTTGCTGCCGTACGTCTTCGCCGACGCGGACGACGAGCGCCAGCAGTACACGATGGTCGTGCACTCGGTCACCGCGCACCTGGCCCGCCACGCCCAGCCCGCCGACGGCGGGGTCAGCATCGACGGGGTCCGGCTGGGTTCCTACGGCGACCTCGTCGACCACATCGTCGACGCGCTCAACGACGACGAGACCCGCTCCGACTGGGCGGGCAGCGCGGTCGGCCTGGGCACCGTCAACGCGTTCGCCCGCCGGCTGATCGGCAGCAAGAAGGATCTGGCCCGGCTGATCCGTGGCGACCTGGCGACCCGTCGCCCACACTCGATCAACACGAGCGAGTCGGCCCAGGTCACCGTGGTCGACCTGCACAACCTTCCGGACCGGGCCCAGCGGTTCGTGGTAGGTGTGACGCTCAAGAGCGAGTTCGAGCGCAAGGAGAAGTCCGGCACGGCCAAGCCGTTGCTGTTCGTCGTCCTCGACGAGCTCAACAAGTACGCCCCCCGCGAGGGCTCCTCCCCCATCAAGGAGGTGCTGCTCGACATCGCCGAGCGCGGGCGGTCGCTCGGGGTCATCCTGATCGGCGCCCAGCAGACGGCGAGCGAGGTGGAGCGGCGCATCGTCACCAACTCGGCGATCCGGGTGGTCGGCCGGCTCGACCCGGCCGAGGCGTCCCGCCCGGAGTACGGTTTCCTCCCGCCCGCCCAGCGGCAGCGGGCGCTGCTCGCCAAGCCGGGCACCATGTTCGTCAACCAGCCGGACATCCCGGTGCCGCTCTGCCTGGAGTTCCCGTTCCCGGCGTGGGCCACCCGGGTCTCCGAGGCGGGCCGCGCCCCCTCGGAGACGCTGCGCTCGATCACCCAGTCCGCCGACCCGTTCGCCGTGGTGGGCTCCGGCGGCGGCACCGACGACGACATCCCGTTCTAGGTAGGGGCCGGTGCAACTGTGAAGATCCTGCACACCTCCGACTGGCACGTGGGCAAGGTGCTCAAGGGGCAGTCCCGGGCCGAGGAGCACAAGGCCGTGCTGGCGGGGGTGATCGACATCGCCCGTGCCGAACAGCCCGATCTGGTGATCGTCGCCGGTGACCTCTACGACACGGCCGCGCCGACCTCGGAGGCGACCCGGCTGGTCACCCGGGCGTTGACCGCGCTGCGTCGCACCGGCGCGGACGTGGTCGCGATCGGCGGCAACCACGACAACGGCCCGGCGCTGGACGCGCTGCGGCCGTGGGCCGAGGCCGCCGGCATCACGCTGCGCGGTGGCGTCCGGGAAAATCCGGCCGAGCACGTGATCGACGGCACCACGGCCGGCGGGGAACGGTGGCAGCTGGCCGCGCTGCCGTTCCTGTCCCAGCGGTACGCGATCCGCGCGCTGGAGATGTACGAGCTGACCGCCGCGGAGGCCAACCAGACGTACGCCGATCACCTGGGCCGGGTGTTGGGCCGCCTCACCGAGGGCTTCGCCGAGCCGGACCGGGTGCACCTGGTCACCGCGCACCTGACGGTGACCGGCGCGGCGGCCGGCGGCGGCGAGCGGGACGCACACACGGTGCTCGGCTACGCGGTGCCGGCCACGGTCTTCCCGGCGAACGCGCACTACGTGGCGCTGGGCCACCTGCACCGGGCGCAGCAGGTCGCCGGCCCGTGCCCGGTGCGCTACAGCGGCAGCCCGCTCGCCGTCGACTTCGGCGAACAGGAGAACGTGCCCTCGGTGACCGTGGTGGAGGTGACCGCCAGCACTGCCGCCCGGGTGCGGGAGGTGCCGGTGACCGCCGCGAGCGCGCTGCGGACGGTTCGCGGCACCCTGGCCCAGCTCGCCGAGATCGAGGCGCCGGACGCCTGGCTGCGGGTGTTCGTCCGGGAGCAGCCCCGCGCCGGCCTGCGCGAGGAGATCCAGGAGCTGCTCCCCCGGGCGCTGGAGATCCGGATCGACCCGGAGCTGCTCGCCTCGCCGGGCAGCGGCGCGCGCATCGCGCAGCGGTCGGGGCGTTCGCCCCGGGAGCTGTTCGCCGACTACCTGGACAGCCGGGGCCACGCCGACGAGGGCGTGCGGGAACTCTTCGACGAGCTCTTCGAGGAGGTCGAGCACTGATGCGGCCGATGCGGTTGGACATGGCCGGTTTCACGGTCTTCCGGGACGAGACGACTGTCGACTTCACCGATGCCGACTTCTTCGCGCTGATCGGCCCCACCGGCTCGGGCAAGTCCACAGTGTTGGACGCCATCTGCTTCGCCCTCTACGGCACGGTGCCCCGCTGGGGTGGCGCCCGAGGGCTGGCCAACGCGCTGGCGCCGTCGGCGACCGAGGCCCGGGTCCGGCTGGTCTTCGAGTCCGGCGGCGCCCGGTACGTGGCGACCCGGGTGGTGCGCCGCGACGGCCGGGGCAACGTGAAGACAGCGAACGCCGGGTTGCAGGTGATGCCGGCCGGCTTCGACGTGACCAAGCTCGACACCGGGTTGAGCCCGGACGACCTCGGCGAGGTGATCGCCGGGACGCCCGCCGAGATGGAGCAGGCGGTGCTGGAGGCGGTCGGCCTGCCGTACGAGCAGTTCACCAGCTGCGTGGTGCTGCCGCAGGGGCAGTTCGCCGATTTCCTGCACGCCAAGCCGGCGACCCGGCAGCAGATCCTGGTCAACCTGCTCGGCCTCGGTGTCTACGAGGACGTGCAGAAGCGGGCGACGGCGCGCGCCGCGCAGGCGGAGGCCCGACTGGACGCGGTCGACCAGGTGCTCGCCGGTCTGACCGGGGTGGACGACGAGGCGCTGGCCGAGGCCGACGCCCGGGTGGGCCGGATGGTCGAGCTGGCCGATGCGGTGACCGGGGCCGTACCGGAGCTGGCGGCAGCCCGGACCCG
Source organism: Micromonospora sp. NPDC049274 (assembly GCF_040678875.1). Taxonomy (NCBI): domain Bacteria; kingdom Bacillati; phylum Actinomycetota; class Actinomycetes; order Micromonosporales; family Micromonosporaceae; genus Micromonospora; species Micromonospora sp. NPDC049274. The sequence continues at coordinate 104,272 of NZ_JBFAQS010000005.1, read as the reverse complement.
CGCGCGGGAGGCGGCGGCGGCGCTGACAGCCCTCGACGACGAGCTGAGCGTGCTGTCCGGGGTGCGTGCCCCGCGCGGGGTGGCCGAGGTGGCCCGCGCGGTCACGGCGGCGCGGGCCGAGGCCGACGCCGCGGCCGCGACGGTGTCGCTTGCCGAGGAGCGGGAGGAGAAGCTGCGCGGTGAGCTGGCCGGCGCCGGTGACGAGAGCGCGCTGCGGTTGCAGCTGCGGGCGTACGACGATCGGGATCGACTGACCGGCGAGGCCGACACGGTCCGCGCGGCCGTGCGCGCGGCGGACGAGGAGCACGCCACGGCGGTGGCGGCGCTGGCGGCGGCCCGGGCGGATGCCGAGCGGGCCGACGCCGAGTTGGAGGCGGCCTTCCGGGCGCACGAGGAGGCGAAGGCCACCGACCTGGCGGTCAGCCTGCGGGTGCACCTGCACCCCGGCGCGCCGTGCCCGGTCTGCGAGCACCCGGTGGCCGAGGTGCCGGCGGTCCCCGCGGACTCGGCGGTGGCCGCTGCGACGGCGGCCGGCAAGGCGGCGCGCGCCGCCACCAAGGCGGCGCAGGCGGCGGTGCAGCAGCGCGACGCCGCGGCGCGCGACCTGGAGCGGCTGCTGGTGCAGGCCCGCGCCCGGCAGGAGCAGGTGGACGCCCGGCTGGCCGAGCTGGGCGAGCAGCTCGCGGGCACGGCCGAGCCTGCGGTGCTGCGCCGGGAGTTGGCCGAGCACGCCCGGCTGCGACGTGCCCTGGAGGAGGCGGCGACCGCCGTGCGGGCCGGCCGGGACAGCGCCCGCCAGGCCCGCGCGGGTGTGGACGCGGCGGAGGAGCGGTTGCGGGCGGCCTGGCGAGGCTTCGACACCGCGCGCGACGGGCTCGCGCGGTTCGGTCCGCCGGCGGCCGACCGGGACGACGTGGCGGCCTCGTGGACGGCACTCACCGACTGGGCGACCGCCGAGGCCCAGCGTCGCCGCGCCGACCGGGAGGGCCGGGCCACAGTGGTTGCCGAGGCGGAGGCGGCGGCCGAGGAGGTGCGGCGGCGGATCGCCGACATCTTCGCCGCCGCGGACGTGCCGGTCGGCGACGACCCGGTGCACGCCGCGACGGTGGCGGTGGAGCGGGCCGAAGCCGACCTCCGCCGGCTGGCCGAGCGCCGCGAGCAGGCCGGCACGTTGCGCGAACAGCGGGCCGGGCACGAGCGTGAGGCGCAGGTGGCGCGGGCCCTGGCCGGGCACCTGCGGGCCAACAACTTCGAGCGGTGGCTGCTGGCCGAGGCGTTGGACCTGCTTGTCGACGGCGCGTCGGGCATCCTGCGGGAGCTGTCCTCGGGCCAGTACGAGCTGGTGCACGACAAGGGCGAGTTCTTCGTGGTCGACCACCACGACGCCGGGCTGCGCAGGGGTGTACGCACCCTCTCCGGTGGTGAGACGTTCCAGGCGTCGCTGGCGTTGGCGCTGGCGCTCTCCGAGCAGCTGGCCGGCATGTCGACGACCGCGGCGAGTCTGGAGTCGATAGTCCTGGACGAGGGTTTCGGCACACTGGACGCGGCCACGTTGGACACGGTTGCCGCGACCCTGGAGAACCTGGCCGCCCGGGGTGACCGGATGGTCGGCGTGGTCACCCACGTCTCGGCGCTGGCCGAGCGGATTCCGGTCCGCTTCGAGGTGCGCAAGGATGCCCGCTCGGCGCGCGTCGAACGGACCGGCCGGTGAGCGACGCCGCGTTCTTCGTCGACTCGTGGGATCCGGCGTACGGGGCGTCGTTCGAGGCGTCCGCGTCGGGGCCGGCGGCGCCGAGCAGCGCGCAGGTCGACGCCGACGTGGAGCTGCCGGCCGTCGACTGGCGGGCGATCGGGGTACGCGCGGACGTGCGAGCCCCTGACGTGGTGTTGCTTGTCGACGGGGTTCGCCGGATCGACGCGAGCATCTGGACGGCCGAACCGGACGGCGTGTCGTTTCCCGGTGTGGCGGCCTCGTACGCGGCCGGGGTGGTCCGCTGCGACCTCGGTCGGGGTGCGGCCCAGTTGGCGGGTACGCGGGTGGGCCGGGGTCTGTTCACGGCGAGCCCGTCGGCGCAGGACGTGGTGGCGGGTTCGATCCGCTACCCGGTGCACCGGGTGGGCGGCACCGGCGAGTTGGCGAAGCTGCCGGCGGCCGTGCAGGGCCCGTTGACCGCGCTGGAGGTGGCGGTGTCCGACGCCGCCCGGGTGGACGGTGACCTGTTGGTGGTGGACGGCCCGTTGCGCAGTCGCCGCCAGTTGCCGCGCACGCTCGGCTACATCAAGACGCAGCACAGCCAGTATCTGGACGCCCGACTGACGGCTGTGGTGACCGGCCTGGCGTCCGGTGAGCGGTCACCGGTGTTCCGGCTCGGTACGGCCTGGGGCGGGTGGTCGTGGTATTTGCGGCTGCCCGTGGCGGTGGGTGCGCCGTGGGCGGGGATCGTCCGGGTGGAGTGCTCCGCCGACCTGCCCGTCGAGGCGGCGATCGATCTAGCCGACCTGTCGCTTGTCACGCTGCCCCGGTTCGCGTCAACCCCGTACAAGGATCCGCGGGCGCCGCAGAACCTCGTCCCGATCGCCGGGCTGGAGCGCCGCCTGCGGGCGCTGCTCGGCGATTCCCGTCTGCTGCACCGCGCGTTGAGCACCGCGGCGCGCGTCGGTCGCTGAGCGGGGACCTGTCGCGTTGGGACGCAAACGATCGGATGACCGCCTGGTCGAGCCTGTGGACACCGGGCTCGCCGAGCTGGTGCCGTCACCGGACCGGGCTGGTTCGTGGACGCTGCTGCTGGACGGGGCGCCGCAGTCGCACGTCGACCTGACCGACCCCACCCATCTGGAGTTCGAGTACGTCCGACGGCTGGCCGCCGCACTGGACCTGGTCGCGCCGTCCGGCGAGCCGCTGCGGGTGCTGCATCTCGGCGGTGGCGCACTGACCCTGCCCCGCTACGTCTCGGCCACCCGGCCCGGGTCCACCCAGCGGGTGTCCGAGGTGGACGGTGCTCTGGTCGAGTTGGTGCGCCGCGCGTTGCCGTGGCCGGCGGACGCCCGACTGCGGGTCCGCGTTCAGGACGCGCGGGCCGTGCTGGCCTCGACCCGGGACGCCAGTTACGACGTGGTGGTCGCCGACGTCTTCGCCGGCGCCCGCACCCCGGCTCATCTCACGTCGGTGGAGTACGCGGCCGAGGTGGCGAGGGTGCTCCGCCCGGCAGGCTGGTTGCTGGCGAACCTGGCCGACGGGCCGCCACTGCGGTACGCCCGCGGCCAGGTCGCCACGGTCCGCTCGGTGCTGCCCCAGGCGTGCCTGGTCGGCGACGCGGCGGTGCTGCGCGGCCGCCGGTACGGCAATCTGGTGCTGGTCGCCGGGCGGACGACGCCCCCGGTGCCCGCGTTGACCAGGCGGGCGGCCGGAGACTGGTTCCCCGGCCGGGTGGTGGCCGGCGACGAGCTGGACCGCTTCGTCGGTGGCGCGGCAGTGGTGCGCGACGCGGACGCCACCGGCTCGGATCCGCCGCCGCCGGGGCTGTTCTCGGTCCGCCGCTGACCGGTCCGTCGGAGTCCGCAGGCCGGCCTGTCCACACCCGCAGACCGGGCCGGCGAACTTTTTTCGCCGTTTGTTGATCCGCTCGGGGCGCCGCTGCGTACCACCGGGCGGCCCGCCTTGTGGCGGCGATGGTGACGGACATCCCGGAGGTCTGCATGCATGCGGTGGCGGCCGGTTGGCACGGCGACGCGGTTCGCGCAGACTGGTTGTCCGCGCGGTCGTCGTCGCGGCCGACGTCGACTGCCCGGGGGGTCGACGCCCGAGCCACGTCTCGCCAAAATGGTCCGGTGACGCCCCGACCGGCGCCCGGGCGCCACCAGGCGACGACAACCGAGGCGAACCACTCCGACCAGTTGATCCGGCAGCTCTATGCCGAGCACGCCGGCCCGTTGCTGATGTTCGTCATGCGGCTCACCGGCGGGGACCGGCAGCGCGCCGAGGACATCGTGCAGGAGACGCTGCTGCGGGCCTGGCGCAACGCGCACCGCCTCGGCGCGCAGGGGCAGGGTTCGCTGCGGCCGTGGCTGGTCACGGTGGCCCGTCGGATCGCCATCGACGAGCACCGCAGCCAGGAGGCCCGACCGCCGGAGACGTACGACCGGGATCTGACCGCCTTCGCCGAAGCGGACAGCACCGACCGGGTGCTGCGCACGATGACGGTGGCGGACGCGCTGCGTACGCTGAGTCAGTCGCACCGGGAGATCCTGATCGCGACGTACTTCCGGGGGCGGACGGTGCCGGAGGCTGCCGAGGAGTTGGGGCTTCCGCTGGGCACCGCCAAGTCGCGGGTCTACTACGCGCTGCGCGCGCTGCGCACGGCTCTGCAGGAGCGGGGGGTGACAGAATGAGCCGGCCAGAGCACATGGACGTCGCCGCGTACGCGCTCGGCGTGCTCGACGAGCAGGACACCGAGCGGTTCGAGGAGCACCTCGCCGCGTGCTGGGCGTGCGCGGCCGAGCTGGAGACGATGGTGCCGGTGGTCGGGCTGCTCTCCGGCATCGACGGCGAGACGATGATGGCGCTGGAGCAGACGGCCACCGATCCGGCACTGCTGGACCGGACGTTGGTAGCGGTCCGGGCCGACCGGCGGCGCACCCGGTTTCGTCAGTTGCTCGCGACCGCCGCGGCGGTGGTGGTCTTCGGCGGTCTGACGGGTTACGGCTTCGTGAGTGTGGCCGGTGAGGAGACGCCGGGGATTCTCGCGGATCCGACGACGAGCGCGGCGGCCAACGACCCGCCGACGAGTGCGCCGACCGCGCCGCCGAGCGGGCCGGGCGTCGGCGGCACCGAGGAGGAGGGCGACCAGGTCGACGCCACCGATCCGACGACAGGCGTGCAGACGACCATGTTCCTGGTCGAGCGGGAGTACGGCACCCGCATCAATTTCAGCCTGCGGAAATTGCCCGGCCCGCGAATCTGCCGGCTGGTGGTGGTACGCAAGAACGCCAGCACGGAGGTTGTTTCGTCGTGGTCGGTGCCCGCGGGCGGGTACGGCACGAACAGTCGTCCGCAGGGTCTTGAACTGAGTGCGTCGACGTCGGCATTGGCGAGTGACATCAAGCAGCTCCAGGTGCAGTCGATCGACGGTAACGGTGTGGCCAGTCCGCTGGTCACGGTGCCCCTGTAGGGCCGCGTACCATCATCGGCGCCGGCCATTTTCCAATGGCCGGCGCCGATCTTTCTGTGTCGTCGGAGGTACCGTGCGGAGCCGTACGGATGGCCGCGATGTTCGGTTCAATCCGGTCGAGTGAAATTGACCACTGTTGCTGCTTCAACCTTGACAGCCCGCCCGCCGTACCTATGGGTGAACTGCCAAGAATGAGGAGGGCACGTGGCACAGATGAAGCGGACCGTCATCGTCGCGAGCGCGATGGTCGCACTAACGGCCTGCGCTCCCGCGGGTTACGACGGGGCGAACTCGAGCGCGGCCGAGCCGGTCGCCGTCGCCGCGGCCGAACCCACCGCGTCGGCGGAGCCCGAGGCGTCGGCATCCGCGGAGGCGCCGGTCGCCGACGCGCCGCCGCCCGCGGACGTCGACCTGACCGAGCAGTTGATCGGCAAGAAGATCGCCCGGATGGGCAACGTCGTGACCGACCAGGACGGCTGGGTCCTGTACCGCTTCGACAAGGACACCGCCGACCCGCCCGCGTCGAACTGCGTCGACAAGTGCGCGCAGGTGTGGCCGCCGGCGTTGACCGACGGCAACCCGCAGCTCAAGGGCCTCTCCGACGACAAGGTCGGCAGCGTCACCCGACAGGACGGCACCCGCCAGCTCACCATCGGCGGCTGGCCGGTGTACCGCTACATCGGCGACAAGAAGCCCGGCCAGTGGAAGGGTCAGGCCGTCGGCGGCACGTGGTTCGTGGTCGACCAGAACGGCAAGAAGAACCTCACCTGCCTGCCCACCTCCACGCCGAAGGCCGTCGCCCCGCCGGCGGACAGCGGGACGAGCGATTCCGGCGGTTCGGGCTACTCGTACTGATCCCGACAACGCCAGGGCACGGTGGCCGGTCGCAGCCGGAAAGGGCGCGGCCGGCCACCGTCGTACCCGGGGGCCTGCGGTGACCGTGGTCGCGCCCCGACCTGGCAGAGTGGCGGGGTGACCGACACCGAGCCCGCCGCGACCCGGGTGCTGCACCCGCCGGTCGGGTACCGGCTGGCCGCGTCGGTCCGCGCCCTGACCTTCAGCCCGTACGACCCGTGTGCGCGCATCGCCGCCGGCACCTTCTGGTGGGCGACCCGCACCCCGGACGGGCCGGCCACCCTCGCGCTGCGGCCCGCCGGCGGTGAGCTGCTCGCGGAGGGCTACGGGCCGGGCGCCGAGCACGTGGTGGCCCGCGCCGACGCGATCGCCGGGCTGCACGACGACCTGACCGGCTTCGCCGAACTGGCGGCGGCGCACCCGCTCGTCGCCCGGCTGGCTCGGGAGCACCGGGGCCTGCGGATGCCCACCACCGGGCAGGTCTTCCCCCGGCTGCTGCGCGCGGTCTTCGAGCAGAAGGTCACCGGCAAGGAGGCGTACCGGGCGTACGCGGCGACCGTGCGGCACTTCCGGGAGCCGGCGCCCGGCCCGCTGCAACCGCTGCTGCTGCCGCCCGAGGCCGCCGCGGTGGCCGCCACGCCGTACTGGGTGTTCCACCCGTTCGGCGTGGAGCAGCGCCGGGCCGACACACTGCGCCGCGCCGCCGCGCTCGCCGACCGGCTGGAGCGCTGCGTGGACGCCACCGAGGCCACCCGCCGGTTGACAGCCATCGCGGGCATCGGCCCGTGGACCGCCGCCGAGGTGGTCCGCATCGCCTACGGCGACCCGGACGCGGTGAGCATCGGCGACTACCACATCCCGAACACGGTGGCCTGGGCGCTCGCCGGCGAACCGAGGGGTGACGACGCGCGGATGCTGGCCCTGCTGGAGCCGTTCCGGGGGCATCGGGGTCGGGTCTGTCTGCTGCTGGCGGCGGCCGGCATCCAGGCGCCGAAGTACGGCCCGCGCGCAGCGATCCGCTCGTTCGCCCGGTTCTGAGGAACCGGGTGGCCGTGGTGTGCTGAAGCGATGAGCGTCGAGCCCCGCATCAGCCCGGCCGGTGTCGCGGACGCCGGTGAGATCCTCACCGTGCAGCGCGCCGCGTACCTGACCGAGGCACAGCACTACGCCGATCCGTTCCTGCCGCCGCTGACCGAGACGCTGGACGAGGTCCGGGCGGTGCTGAGCGGCCCGACCACGGTCCTCGCCGCCCGGCTGGGACACCGGCTGGTCGGCTCCGTGCGGGCCCGCCTGGACGGGCTCACCGCGCACATCGGGCGGTTGTCGGTCGCACCCGACCAGCAGGGGTGCGGCATCGGCGCCCGGCTGCTCGCCGCGATCGAGGCGGCCTGCCCGGCCGAGGTGGCCCTGTTCACCCTCTTCACCGGCGCGGACAGCACCCGCAATCTCCGGCTCTACCAGCGGCGCGGTTACCGGGTCGTGGCGCACCGGCCGGATCCGAACGGCGTTCCGCTCGCCGTGCTCGAGAAGCCGGCCGTCAGCTCCGTTCGGCTCGGGCCCTGAGCCCGTCGGCCTCCAGCCGCAGGTAGCGGCGCAGCAGGCCGCCGTACAGCCGCCCGATCAGCCCGGCGAGCGGTCCGGACTGGTCGATGGCCAGTTCGACCCGGGTACGCCCGTCGGGCAGCGGCAGCAACCGGTGCTCGCCGCGGGTGTGCACCCCGGGAGTGTCGGAGACCCAGGTGAACTCCCGTCCCTCGGTCAGCTCGGTGACCCGCCACACGGCGGGCCGTAGTTTCGGCTGGGTGAGGCGGGCCGTCGCACCGATCGCGAGGGGCCCCGACTCGCCCCGCTCGGCCTGACGCACCGAGGCCGTCCACTCCGGCCACCGCGGCACGTCGACAAGCACCGCCCAGACCTGCTCGACATCGGCGGCGATCTCGGTACCCGTTTCGAATCGCATCGCGTCCCCTCCCCCGGCGGCGCCGACCGGCGCCCACGCCCTGCCGACGACGCTGCCCGGTGAATGGTGACGGCGGCATCCACCGGCCGGTCCGATCATCGAACCGGCCGCGGGCCCACCGGCCGCGCGGGATCAGGCGGCCTCGCGCAGGTCCGCGAGGCTCAATGGGGTACGCCGACGCAACAGCTCCTCCAGCTCCGCCACCGAACCGACCTCGCCGAGCACGTTCCGGCCACCGCCGAACCGCTGCGGGTATCGGCGGGTCAGCCGGTAGCGGTAGCGGCCCCGGATCAGCTCCACGCTCACCCGCCACCGCCCGCAGCAGTCACAGACCCACTCGGACACCCCGCGAAACTAGCTCTGACCTGCGGCTATCCGATTCGCCCACCCGGGACGAGCGGCGCGCGGCCGGACACGCCCCCGCCGTGCCCACGGTGATCTGCCTCACGACTGTCGGCCCCGTCTGATTGACTGGTCGCCGTGGACCTGCCGATCAACCCGCCCGTCGAGCCGATGCTGGCCAAGAGCGTCGCGAAGCTGCCCACCACCGCCGGGGTGACCTACGAGCCCAAGTGGGACGGGTTCCGGTGCATCGTGTTTCGCGACGGCGACGAGGTCGAGCTGGCCAGCCGAGGTGGCAAGTCGATGACCCGCTACTTCCCCGAGGTGGTCGAGCAGGCCCGCCGTCAGCTGCCCGAGCGGTGCGCCGTGGACGGCGAGCTGATCGTGATCAGGCGGGACGGGCCGTCCGGTCAGCCCCGGCTGGATTTCGAGCTGCTGGCCCAGCGCATCCATCCGGCGGCGTCGCGGGTGAAGATGCTCGCCGAGACGACTCCCGCCGACTTCGTCGCCTTCGACCTGCTGGCGATCGGTGACGAGGCGTTGCTCGACCAGCCGTACCCGCGCCGCCGGGAGCGGTTGGTCCAGGCGCTGGCCGGGGTGCGACCCCCGGTGCACGTCACCCAGGTCACGACCGATGCGGACACCGCACGCCGCTGGTTCGACGTCTTCGAGGGCGCGGGGCTGGACGGGCTGATCGTCAAGCCGGCCGACCTGCCGTACGAGCCGGGCAAGCGGTTGATGTTCAAGGTCAAGCATTCGCGCACGGCCGACGCGGTGGTGGCCGGCTTCCGCTGGCACAAGTCCGGTCCGGTGGTGGGTTCGCTGCTGCTCGGCCTCTACGACGACGCGGGCGTCCTGCACCACGTCGGGGTGAGCGCGTCGTTCAGCATGGCCCGCCGCGCCGAGCTGCTCGACGAGCTCGCCCCCTACCGGGACACCGGCGGCGAGCATCCGTGGGTGCACGGCGACCACGAGCGTGGCCAGCGCATTCCGGGTGGGGTGAGCCGGTGGACCGGCACCAAGAACCTGGAGTGGGAGCCGCTGCGCCCGGAGCTGGTGGTCGAGGTGGGTTACGACGCGATGGAGGGTGAACGGTTCCGGCACACCGCCCAGTTCGTCCGGTGGCGGCCGGACCGCGATCCCCGCTCCTGTCGCTACGACCAGCTCGACCGTCCGATCCGCTTCGACGTGGACCAGGTGCTGCGCGGCGATCCGGCGATCACCCTCGATCGGGCCGCCACCGGTCCGGCGTAGCCTGGCCGTCGACCCGACACCGGAGGATCACGTGAGCCGCACCGCCGACCAGCCTCGGATGGCGACAAGTCGCCGGGTCCGTCGCAGCCTCGTCGTCTTCGCCGTGGTGGCGCTGCTCACCGCGGGCTGCACGCTGCCGGCGTTCGCGCCGCGCACCGATGTGGAGGGTACGCCGGCGCCGGCCGGCTCCTCGGCGACCTGGCGGCCCTGCCCGGAGGCGGCCGAGGACCTGGTCGGTCGGGGCGCGCCGGACATGCGCTACGAGTGTGCCCGGATCGCGGTTCCCCGTGACTGGGGCACCGGTGGCGGGGCGACCGCCGGGCCGGGCGTCGGGCAGACCTTCGAGATCGCCCTGCTGCGGGCACGGTCCACCAAACAGCGGGCCCGGATCGGCTCCCTGGTCGTCAACCCCGGCGGTCCGGGCGGCTCCGGTGTGGACACCGCCGTCTACCTCTCCTTCGGCCCCCAGTTCGGCGGTCTGCCCGCCTCGGTCACCGAACGCTTCGACATCGTCGGCTTCGACCCGCGCGGTGTCTCCCGGTCCAGTCCGGTGAAGTGCATCTCCGACGCCGATCTGGACGCCAGCTTCGGCTACGACCCGGATCCGGCGAGCCAGGCGGCGTTCGACGGCTTCGTCGGGTTGAGCCAGCGCATCGGGCGCGGCTGCGGGGACCGCTACGGCGACCAGTTGCCGCTGTACGGCAGCGAGCAGGCCGCCCGGGACATGGACGCGGTCCGGGCAGCGGTAGGCGACGACAAGCTCACCTACCTGGGTTACTCCTACGGCACGTTGCTCGGCGCCATCTACGCCCAGCTCTACCCGCAGCGGGTCCGCGCGCTGGTGCTCGACGGCGCCGTCGACCCGCAGCAGCGGCTGGTCGCCGGCTCGGAGAGCCAGGCCCGCGGTTTCGAACGCGCCTTCGGCAACTTCACCCGCTGGTGCGCCGCCAACGCCGCGCGCTGCCCGATCGCCCCGGACGCCCGCGCCGCCGTGACCTCGGCCATCGACAAGGCCAAGGTCTCTCCGGTCCGCGGCGACGACGGGCGGGAGGCCACGGCGGGCTGGGTCTTCTACGCGGTCATCTCCTCGCTCTACACCGAAGCCGGCTGGCAGGAGCTGGCCCGCGCCATCGACCGGCTGGCCGAGGGCGACCCGAAGGACGTGTTCCGCCTCGCCGACTCCTATGCCGGCCGGGAGGGCGACGGGCACTACTCGAACCTGTTCGACGCCAACCTCGCCGTCAACTGTGCCGACGAGACCGAGAAGCCGAGCCGGGAACAGATCCGCCAGCTGCAGTCGCAGTGGCGCACGAAGTATCCGCTGTTCGGTCCGGCGCTCGCGGTCGGCATGTTGAGCTGCGTCGAGTGGCCGGGTAGCCGGGATGCGTACCCGACCGGCCGGGCCGACGGCGCGCCGCCGATCGTGGTGGTCGGCACGACAGGCGACCCGGCCACGCCATACGAGCAGACCGGCCGCCTCGCCTCCATGTTGGGGGTGGGCCGGGTGCTCACGTGGGAGGGCGAGGGGCACACCGCGTACCCGCAGACCTCCTGCATCACCAAGGCCGTCGACGCGTACCTGCTCGAGCTGACCGTTCCCCGCGAGGGCCTGCGCTGCCCGGCCCGCTGACCGGTCGGGTCGGCGGCAGTGGGGGCAGCTCGATTCCCTGCCTGGTGGCCATCTCCTCCAGCAACGTCCGCATCCGGCGCACGTCGGCCTTGAGCTGTTCCTGCTCCTCGTGCACGAAGGCGTCGTCGTCGACGATGAGCCGGCTCGCGAAGTGTGCGGTGATCAGCGGGATGACCAGCAACACCATGGTCGAGATGAGCAGCGCGGCAAGCGTCCGACCCGCCCAGGTGGTCGGCGAGATGTCGCCGTACCCGACGGTGGAGGCGGTCACCACCGCCCACCAGACGGCGTCGGCAGGGCTGCGGTGCTCGACCTCTCCGTAGATGATCCCGGCCACCACGATCATCAGCAGGTACGAGGCGATAAGTGTGCGGGGCGAGTTCGCGAACCACACCAGCGCCCGGTAGATCCAGCGGAACGGCAGCAGCACTAGCTCCATGCCGCCCCATGCTGCCCGTTGTCCGCAAGCGGCACCGACCCATTCGCCGGTTTCGCTGTGCCAGGCTCGCGGAATGACCGATGTGACCTACCGGGAGGCGGTCCGCGCCGACCTGCCCGCCGTCATCGCCCTGCTCGCCGACGACGTCCTGGGCAAGGCCCGCGACTTCACCGAGGTCGACGAGGCGTACGAGCGGGCGTTCGCCGACATCAGCGCCGACCCGCGCAACCTGCTGATCGTCGCCGAGCAGGGCGGCGAGCTGGTCGGGTGCCTCCAGGTCACCTACATTCCGGGGTTGGGCCGGCACGGCGCCGAGCGGTCCCTGATCGAGGCGGTGCGGGTCCGCTCGGACCGGCGTGGCCAGGGGCTCGGTCGGGAGCTGATGACCTGGGCCATCGAGCAGGCCCGCGAGCGTGGCTGCGCCCTGGTGCAGCTCACCACTGACAAGTCCCGCGCCGACGCGCACCGCTTCTACCTGGGGCTCGGCTTCGTGGCCAGTCACGAGGGCATGAAGCTCCCGCTCTGACCCGCCAACGTCGCCAGCCCGCCAACGTCGCCAGCCCGACGGCCGCCTTCGGCGCTGTGGCCGCCAGGTCCCCAGGTTCCCACTTCGCCCGTGTAGAGCTGCCCCAGATGTGGGGCAGCGAACCACGGCGGCGGCAGGAATGCCCAGGCCCGCACACCTTCACCCCGCCCGCAGCAGGCAAGCCCCACACCTACCACGCGGTCCATGTCTGGGGCAGCTCTACAGGAAGCGAACAGGCCCCAGCCGGTCGTCTCTGACCGCGTGGCCGACGGCCGGTGGTCCGCAGAGCAGCGACCACCGACCACCGGCCGGGGGCCGGGGGTGCATGGGGCTGCGGTCAGCCGTCGACCAGGCGGCCGTCGCGCAGGACGAGCACCCGGTCGGCGAGGTCGATCAGGGCCGGGTCGTGCGTGGCCACCAGCGCCGTCATGCCACGGGCGTGCACCACCGCGCGCAGCAGATCCATGATGGAGCGACCGGTCTCCGAGTCGAGCTGGCCGGTGGGCTCGTCGGCGATGAGAAGGTCCGGCTCGTTGGCGAGCGCGCGGGCGACAGCCACACGCTGCTGCTGCCCACCGGACAGCTCGTACGGGCGCTGCGCCGCGTGCCCGCCCAGCCCCACCAGCTCCAGTAGCACCGCCACACGCTGCTCCCGCTCCGCGGCCGGCACCTGCGCCAGTCGCAACGGCACCCCCACGTTCTCGGCGGCCGAGAGGATCGGCACCAACCCGAAGGTCTGGAACACGAACCCGACGGTGCCGCGGCGCAGCCGCAGCAGCTCGGCCTCCCCGGCCGAGGTCACCTCGTGCCCGGCAACCACGACCTGACCGCTGTCCGGCCGGTCCAGCCCGCCGATGATGTTCAGCAACGTGGTCTTGCCGGCCCCGGAGCGGCCCCGGATGGCGACGAGTTCACCGCGGTTGGCGCTGAACGACACGTCCCGTACCGCCTGCACGGCGTGTTCTCCGCGGCCGAAGGTCCGGCTCACGCCGCTGACCCGCACGGCCTCGTCCGCAGGCGTTCCGGCGCCGCCACTGAACCCGGCCGCTCCGGCCACCACCATGTCCTGAGGGCTCACGCCCGTGCCTCCCGCTCGTCCGAGGCCCGGTCACCGGGCCGTACCTGCACGTGGTCGGGCTCCAGATCGAGCCGGACCCGCTCCTTCAGCGACAGCGCGTCGACGAACCCGGCCGGTAGCTGCATCCGGCCGCTGCGGTCCAGCACCGCGTACTCCTCGCTGACCAGTTCGGTGTTGCCGTCCGCATCGACGCGCGCGGTACGGCGTACCTCGGAGGCGGTTCGGCCGTCGCGAATCGCGACGGTCCGGCGGACCTGGGTGGCCACGGCGTGGTCGTGGGTGACGACGACGATGGTCACACCCAGTTCGGCGTTGATGGTGCGCAGCGCCCCGAAGACCTCCGCGCCGGTGGCCTCGTCCAGTTCACCTGTCGGCTCGTCCGCGAAGAGCACCTCCGGGTCGTTGGCCACCGCCACCGCCACCGCGCACCGCTGCTGCTCGCCGCCGCTGAGCTGACCCGGCCGACGGTCCGCGCAGTAGCCCACGCCGACCATGTCGAGCAACTCCCGGGCCCGCTCCCGGCGGCCCTTACCGCCGCGCTTGCCGGCCAACTGCATCGGCAACTCGACGTTCTCCAGCGCGGTCAGGTACGGCAGCAGGTTGCGGCCGGTCTGCTGCCAGACGAAACCGACAAGCTCCCGCCGGTAGCTCAGTCGCCGCTTGGCCGACAGCGAGAGCAGGTCGTAGTCGGCCACCCGGGCGATGCCGGCGGTCGGCGTGTCCAGACCGGAGAGGATGTTGAGCAGGGTCGACTTGCCCGAGCCGGACGCGCCGACGATCGCCACCAGCTCACCCCGGTCGATGACCAGGTCCAGACCCTGCAGGGCGACGACCTCCACCCCCTCGGTCTTGAAGATCCGCACCAGGCCGTCGCAGACGATGTGTCCGCGCAGTCGATCCTGGCCGCCGGCCCGCTCGGCGGCACGCTGTGCGGCCCTCTGCTGAAGGGCGGCCAGGTCGGGCACCAGTGGAGTCTGTGCGGTAACGGTCATCTCAGCTCTCCTCTCCGAGCCGGAGCACCTCACCGAGGCGCAGCCGGCGGTTGTTCAGGGCCTCGACGGCGACCGCGAAGCCGAGGGCGACCGCGCCGAGCGCGAACACCGCGACGACCAGGCCGGGTTCGAACGCCACCCGGACCGGCATTCCGCCGGTGAACGCGGACAGGCCGAGCACCGGATTGAGCACCAGCGGGAGCACCGCGCCGACCAGCGCGCCGGTCAGCACCGACACCCCGACCAGCGGGGCCAGCTCGACCAGCAGCAGCCCCCGCCACTGCCGGCGGGACAGGCCGAGAGTGCGCAGCCGGGACAGCACCTGCCCGCGGGCCCGCGCACCGGCCAGCACGGTGAACGCGATCGCCAGCAGCCCGAGAACGGTGCCGCCGGCGGCGCCCGCCACGAACCCGAACGCCAGCACGCCGTTCGCGCCACCGTCACCGAGGTCCCGTCGTACGCCCGCTCGGGTGTCGACGGTGACCCCGAGCGGCCGTTCCCGGCCGGTCACCGCCCCCTGCTGCTGGTAGCGCAACTGACCCTGGTCACCGGCCTGCCGCAGCGCCTGGACGTCGAGCCGGTCCCCGGCGACGAGCAGGCTGGTCGGCACCGGCGTGGTGGTCCGTGGCGGCAACGCCTGCCAGGGCAGGATGACGAACCGGCTGGTGCTCGCCGCCAACAGTGGGAAGGTGTCCTGCGCACCCGCCACCCGGAACTCGTACCGCTGCCCCTGCACCGAGACGAACGCGGAACGCTCCAGCCCCGTTCGCGACAGGTCGGCGGCGACGGCCGGGGACACGATGGCGGGCAGCGGCCCCTGCCCGGCCCGGGCGGAGCGCAACGCGTCCGGCACCGTCACGTCCACCTTGGCAGCACCGGTGACCCTGGCCAGTCCCGGGCCGTCGATCAGCAGCACGGTGGTCTGCCCGACCCGCGCGTCGGTGCCGAGTTCATCTTTGGCCAGCCGCTCGTCCGGCTCGATCAGCACCGGGGTGGTGGCGTGGACGCCGGGCACACCGTTCAGGGCCTCGACCGTGTCCGGGGCGAAACGTTCCCCCCGGATCAGCGCGTCGGCGGGAACGATCCGCTCGACGGCCCGGTCGCGGCTGGCGTCGACGCCGGCGGCGACGACTGCGCAGAACGCCGCGGTGCCGATCGCCAGCACCACGACGACAAGCGGCGCGGCGACGGCGGATCGCCCCGCCCGCGCGGTGCCGAGGAACGTCACGCTGCCACGTGTCCGCGCGGCAAGCCGGCTGACCAACCGCAACGGCCAGGGGTACGCGCGCAGCGCGAGCACCGCCGCGGCGATCGCGAGCAGCACGGGCACCGACACCAGCAGAGGGTCCACCTCGCCGAGAGTGAGCCCGCGTCGGCGCAGCAACACCACGCCGAGCCCCGCCAGCAACAGCAGGGACACCTCGACGGTGAGCCGGCGCGCCGACGGGCGCATCCGCACCAGATCACGGCGGGCCGCCCCGCCCGCCGGAACCGCCAGCGTCGCCAGCGGCAACGCCAGGGTGACCAGGACGGTCGCCGCCGCGGCGTACGGGGCGGTGGGATCCGGTTCGCCCGGGAACAGGGTGCCGAGCCACCAGCCGACCAGGGCGGCGACCGGCACGACCAGCAGTGACTCGGCCAGACTGCGCCGGGCGCCGGCGGTGGCCGCGCCGCCACGGGCACGGATCAACACGAACTCCGAGCGGCGTCGGCGGGTGGCCAGGGTCGCCGCGAGCACGATCAACCCGGCCAGGGTGGCCAGCACACCGGCCCCGATGACCGCGAGCAGGGTACGGGCGGCATTCACCTGCGCGGCGAACGCGCGCAGCGGAACGTCGACGCCGATGGTCAACGCGTAGCCGGGCGGGAGGCTGCGTTGCATCTCCTGCAGACCGTCGATCAGGTGGTTCAGGCCGCGCGGGTCGATGCGGTCGACGCCCAGTCGGTACCGCCACTCGGACTCGATCGGCCAGCCCTCCGCGGCACGCTTGTTCATGGCGGACTGGGCGATCACACCGGTGATGGTGAACGGGTCGCCGTCGCCTTCCGGTTCGATGACTCGCAGCAGCTGCGGCAGCCCGTCCCACATCCCGTCCGCGCGGTCGACGGGCCGGAACAGGCCGGACACCACCACCGGTTTCGGGTCGACGAAGGTACCCGCGAGGTCGACGGTGCCGATGCGCAGCCGGCTGCCGGTACGCAGGTTGAGCTTGCGGGCCACGTCGGCGTCGAGCGCCACCTCGATCGGCCGGTCCGGGACGTACGTCTCGCTGGGCCAGGCGCCCTCGACGAGGGTGCTGGCGTCCTGGACGCCTGGCATGGCCCGCAGGCCCAGGTCGACAAGCAGGTTGCGGGCCGCGAGGTCCGGCCCCACCACGCGGGCCGGCGGAATGTCCACCCGCTGCCACCGCTCGGTGATCGCCGAGCGCACCTGCGGCGGCATCCCGGCGGCGAGGGCGTCGAAGCGCTCCTGCGCGTCGGCCATCGCCGTCTTCGTGGTGGGGACCGGGGCGTTCGACGTGTACGAGAGGTCCCGGCGGGCGGGGGGCTCGCTGGTGAGCTGCGCCCGCAACCCCTGTTCCGCGAGCCGGTTGACGAGTCGGGGCGCTCCGCTGACCAGCAGGGTGACCACCAGGGTCAGCACCGCCAGGAGCAGGAACTGCCCACCGTACGCCCGGACCCGGCGGGCGGCCGCGCCGACGCTCATCGTTCTCCCCCGATTCGCAGCTGCACCGCCGCCACCCGCTGACGGATGCCGGCGGCGATGAACGCGCTGAAGGCGAGCGCCGCCAGCAGCAGGCCGACCGCGGTGAGGCCGATGGGCACCCAGGGCAGCGCGAATGCCGCCGGGGGCACCGGCCGGCCGGCGGCCGTGGTGAGGATGACCAACGGAGCCATGGTGGCTCCGACCGTGGCACCGAGCAGAAGCCCGACGCCGACGCCGATGCCGGCCAGGAAGGTCTGCTCGGCCAGCAGCGCCCGGGCCAGCAGCCGAGGTGTGGCGCCGAGGGTGTTCAGCACCGCGAACTCGCCCACGCGGCGCCGGGCGGTGGCCCACACGTCGACCATGAGACCGACCAGGGCGAGCAGGACCGCCCCGAGCGCGGCGGCGAGCATGCCGGTACGCGACCCGCGCCAGTACGGGTCGTCGGCGGCGGCCTCGATCACGGCGCGCCGGTCGAGGACTGTGACGCCGGCCAGTTCAGCGGTGGCGCGGGCGGCAGCCGCCGGGTCGTCGGCGCCGATCCACCATTCCGGCACCGGCCGGATGGTCCCGCCGGCGCGGATCAGCGCGTCGACCGCCGTGGGCAGGTCGAGCAGCACTCCCGCGCCGGTGGTGGTCGGCACGGAGTCCAGTTCACCGAGCAGTCGGGCCTGCACGGACGCGCCGGAGAGGGTCAGGTTGAAGGTGTCGCCCGTGTGCAGGCTCAACGCGTCACGTACTGCGGCGGTCATCAGCACCGGAACGGGTGCGATCTGCCCGGCGGGCACGATGGCGAACCGGGTGGGCGGTTGGTAGGCGAACTGCCCGCCGGGGATCACCTCCACCGGGAAGCTCGCGGCGACGCCCGTCGCGGTGGACTGCGCCTTGGGGGGCGCCTGGCCGCCGGTCGCCTGGCGGCCCGTCGCCGTGACCCAGTCTCCGGTCAGTTCGGCGGGCCGCGTGGCGCCGTCCGCGCCGACGAGAGTGAGGCCGTCCACCTGGAGCCGGTAGTTGTTTCCGGCCGCCGCCCCGCCGTCGGCCTCGAAGCCGGCGAGCCGCAGTCGCGCCGGGCCCACGTCGGGCAGCTGCACGGTGAACGGCGCGGCCCGTCCGTCGCTGGTGGCGTTGACCGCCGGCAGCCGGAAGGCCAGCCCGTCGGAGCTGGTGACCAGCAACGCCACCGCGATCCTCAGGGGCCGATCGGCCTCGCCGACGGGGGTGCGGGCCGTGCCGGTGATCGCTCGGGTGCCGGCAGGCAGTTCGACGCCGGTGGGGGCGCCGCGGGCCGCGACCATCCGCTGGTACTGCGTCGACACCGGCTCGTCGCTGAGCCGGTCGGCGAGCCGGACGACGCCGGCCGCGCTGGCCGGGTCGAGGCCGATCACGGTGACGGGCAGGTCCGCTCGCCCGACCCGTACCTCGTCTCGCCACGCCGGCACTGCCCGGTGCACGCCCGGCAGCGCTGCGAGCTGGCCTGCCCGGCTGGTCGGGGCGGAGCCGGCCCGCTCGGTCACCCGCAGGTCGGCGCCGACCGTGTGGCCGGCCTGTTCGACCTGGGACCGCTCACCAGTGCTGACGAGTGACCAGGCCAGGGTGCTCCCGCCTACGGCGAGGGCGAGCAGCAGCACCGGCCCGGCGTGCGGACGCCGGCCGGCCTGCCACATGCCGAACATGGTGGCCGTCCACGGTCGCCTGTCGACGAACCGCTCGGCGAACCGGGTCAGCGGCGGGAGCACCCGCAGCGCCAGTACGGCCCCGGCCAGCACACCGAGGGTCGGCGCGGCCACCAGCAGCGGGTCGAGTCCGAGACGGCCGTTCGAGCCGGCCAGCGGCGAAGCGTACCGGCGCAGCTGCACCCAGGCGAGCACGGCGAGCGCGACAAGCACCAGGTCGACGCTGGCCCGCTGGACGCTCGCCGACCGGTTCGGCCGGGACCGGGCGGCCATGTCGGCCACATACGTGCCGGCCCCCCGCAGCGTCGGCGCGACCATGGCCACCAGGCATCCGGCGGCGGTCGCCGCGGCGGCCGCCCAGACCAGGGTGGTGTTGCCACCGGCGGCGGACAGCTCTGCCGTCCCGCCAGGGCGGACGAACCGCAGCGCCTCCCCGGCGATCACCGGCCCGAGCAGGGCTGCCGGTGCCACCACGAGGGTCGCCTCCCGGGCAGCCAGGCCGGCGAGCTGACTCCGGGCGGCGCCACGTGCGCGCAGCAGCGCGGTCTGGGGACGACGGTCCTCGTGCAGCAGGGCGGCGACCAGCACCAGCGCGTACCCGCCGAGCACCAGGATGAGCAGCAGCGGGGTGGCCAGCGCGGAGCGTCCCACCAGGTCGGCGCGGGCGATCCGGTCGAGCAGTTGGTCCATCTTCGTCAGCGTCTGGGCCGAGCTGCCCAGTTGGGCGGCCTCGGGCACCGCCGTCGCGGCCGCGTTCACGGCGGCACGCACCGCGGGCAGGTCACCGGCGTCGACGCCGCCGAGGTCCGGCTCGGCCAGCCAGGACGCCGTCACCGAGCCCGGGAAGGCGGTCGCGAAGTCGGCCGGGTCCAGCGCGAACGGCCCGTACGAGGTGGCCGACCCGGCACTGCCTGTACCCACGCCGGGGGCCAGCAGCCAGTACGCCTCGGTCGGGTCGCGGGGCCGCCAGGTGCCGGCGAGCACCATTTCGCTGGCCTTCTCGGTGGAGCGGTCCCGCAGCGGGATCCGCTCGCCGGTGGTCAGGCCGAGTGTCGTGGCGACCCGTTCCGGCAGACTCACCTGCACGGGTTTCGCTCCGGGACGTGGCCACGCTCCGTTGGTCAGCTCGGCGTGCGCGGCCAGGTCGTCGAGGGTGGCCAGGTTCGCGAAGATCGGCTCGTCGCCCGTGCGCGGCACCGAGCCGAGGTCGCCGGTCAGCTCCCGGCCCGTGCCGTACCGGGCCCCGGCGACGGTGACCGGGACCCCGGCGAGCCCGTCGGCGAACTGTGCCCGTGCCGCCTGGTCACGCTTGGCGAACTCGGCGGCGTCGCGACCACCGGCGCCGCTGATCAGCAGGCCGCGTTCCTCGGCCGGCGACGCGGCGACCAGCGCCCGCTGGCCGGCGTCCACCGCCCGGCGGTTGTAGTCGGACAGACCGGTGACCAACGCGACGGCCACCAGGGCGGCGATCACCGCGGCAACCAGCAGACCCCGCGCCTCGCGGGCCCGCCTCCACACCAGCTTCATCCGACGCCTCCCCTGGCCCTGGCGGGCCGACGACCTTCAAGACAGGTCACCTACGGGGAAAGGTTCGCGCCCGTTACATGATCGTTATTACGAGTACGACAGGTGCGGTCACGTTCCGCGCCGGGCCGTCCGTACCGCGAACACGACAGCGCCCACGACGAGCAGTACGCCGACGAGCTGGAGGCCCGGCGAGTCGTCGGCTCCGCCGTACGCGACGGCGGCGACGCCGAGGGCGACAAGGACAGTGGCGGCGACGTACCTCATGGGGTTTCCTCCTCGACCCACTCCAGCAGGTCTCCGGGCTGGCAGTCGAGCACCCGGCACATCGCTTCCAGGGTGCTGAAGCGGACGGCCTTGGCGCGGCCGTTCTTCAGCACCGCGACGTTCGCCGGGGTGAGCCCGACGCGCTCGGCGAACTCGCCGACGCTCATCTTGCGCTTGGCCAACTCGACGTCGATGCGGACGATGATGGGCATCAGATCACCGCCTCCATGTCGGTCCGCAGCGTGGTGGCCTGCCGCAGCAGCGCCCGCATCACCACCATCAGCAGCCCGAGCACCGTGACGCCCATCGTCAGCAGGAACAGCAGGATCGGGCCGCCCGGGTCGTCGGCGTGAAAGCCGACGTAGAGGAAGACGCCCACGAGCACCACCCACCCCGCGCCGATGGCCCACACGATGAGGTCGACCCACGTCAGGGACGCCTCGGTGAAGATGCGGTCGTCCTTGACCAGGCTGAGCAACTTCCAGGTGGACACGATCACCACCTGGACGCACAGCACCCAGAAGACCGTCACGGCGGTCAGCGGCCACCGGAGGTACGCGTGCTCGGGCGCCTCCTGGGCCATGTGCGCGAACTGCCCCGGCAGCGAGAAGCTCTGGAACCCGACCAGGACCACGAACAGCACCACGAGAAAGACACGGAGAGCGGCTACCGCTCGACGTTCAACAAACATACATCGAGTCTCGCTCGTTACCTATCGAAAGTCAATCGGTTATCGGCCTGCATGCCGCCCCCAGCTGCGCCTAGGGTTCTTCCGTGAACATCGGGGAGACACCCACCAGCGTGCGGCTCAGCAAGGTCAAGCGTCCTGGTGGGGTCCTCTGGTTCGATCTCCAGCAGGTCGCGCACGACGATGCGGGAACGTGGCTGCGAGGTCCGGTCGGTTCGCCGTGGGCCGCTCCACACGACAGTGGCGGCCTGTCCGTGCCGACAGTGGTGCTGCTGGCCGCGGACCGCCCGTGGGTGGCATGGTGGGTCGGCGACCCCACTGATCGGCGGCTGGAGATCGACGTGTGCCTCCCGCCAGAGGCCGTCGAAGGGGGTTGGCGGTATGTCGATCTTGAGCTGGATCCGGTGCGCCACGAGGGCGACGGACGTGTGGAGATCGAGGACTGGGACGAGTTCGAACAGGCGTGCCGGCACGGCTGGATGACGTCGGACGACGCGACGCTTGCGCAGACCACGGCCGAGCGCTGTGCGGAGGTGCTTCGGCACGGGACGGAGCCCTGGCTGGGGCGCGGATGGGACATGCTTCGCGAGTCGCCGTGACCCCCGCGCGATCCGGCACTGCGAGGATGCTGACGTGGCGCAGATCGGGAGAACACTTCACGGCAAGCTGGTACGTGACCGCATTCCCGAGATCATCGCGGGAAACGGCCAGGTCCCGAAGTTTCGCGTCCTTCCTCGGGAGCGGTTCCTGCCGGCCCTTGTCGCCAAGTTGCACGAGGAAGCCGAGGAACTTGGGTCAGCCGGCCAGGAGGACGTCCTCGGTGAACTCGCCGACGTCCATGAGGTTCTCGCGACGATCATCACGCTGCTCGGCTATACAGCGGAACAGGTCGAACGGGCCTCCGCCGAGAAGCGTTCGGCTCGTGGTTCGTTCGACGAACGTTACTGGCTCGACGAGGTCGAGCACCCGTAGCCGGACGCGAGGGCACAACCCGTACCGCCCCGATAGCGGCGGTCGTTCGGCGGAAGAGCATGAAGAGCCCCGCATGGATGCTTCGGGGTTAGGCCACGTCGCAGCGCCGCGCTCAGCGTGCTTTTGTTCGCTGGGCTTCGTGCTCGTCGAGTGGTGACGGGGCGACGGATCGCGGTGCCGGCTGCTCACGTCCGTCGGTGGTAGTGGTTGCGGCGTGGGAGCTGCTCCGGGTCGAGCCAGGCCGGCGGCACGAACTCCGGGCGGCCGTCAGCGCCGAGGCGGACCGCCCAGTCGCTCTTGTGGACGTGTCGGTGGTGGTGGCCGCAGAGCAGGACGGCGTTGTCGAGTCTGGTCGGGCCGCCGTCGACCCAGTGCCGGATGTGGTGGGCGGCGCACCAGCGCGGTGGCCGGTCGCAGCCCGGGAAGGCGCAGCCGCCGTCACGCAGCACGAGTGCCCGACGCAGCGGACCGCTGATGAGGCGGCGCTGCCGGCCCACGTCGAGGACCTGGCCGGCGCCGCCCAGCACGGCGGGCAGGGTGGCGGCATCACAGGCGAGCCGACGCACCGTGTCGGGGGTGAGCTGCGGGCCGATGTCGAGAGCGCCGGCCCCCAACTGTCGGGTCAGCCCGTCGTAGCAGGTGGTGACGACGACCTGGGCCGGATCGCGGCCGTTCTCAGGCAGCTCACCGGTGCGCAGGGCGAGCCGGCACACGTCGGCGAGGGCATCGTGACGGCGCTGCCCGGCGCAGCGGGTGTCGTCGGGGCCGGCCGGTGCGCTGAGCGGGTCGATGACGGCGCACAGCAGCGCCGCGGCCTCCGCGTCCAGGGTGCCGCTGAGCCGTAGCCGCCCGCCGGTCTGCTCGGAGATGGTGACGTGCCGGTCGCGGGTCGCCCGCGCGTCCTCGGCGGCGAGGGCCGCCTCGGCGGCTTCGTCGGCGACATCGGGGGCGACGTGGTCGAGGATCCGGGTGCCCATTCTGCGCAGCACTGAGGGGTCGAACTGCTCGGCCCACTCCACCAGCACACCGACGGCCTTGTCGGCGACCTCGGCGCCCGCCGAGGTCGCCACGGTGGCGGCCGTGTCAGCGATGACCCGGGCCTGCTCCACGCTGACCACCCCATCGGCGAGGGCGACCCGCACGCCAGGCGGGGCCACGTCGAGCGTGGCGGCGAGGCCGACCAGGCGGCGCGCCGCAGAGACGTCGAGGCGCAGCCGATGACGCAGCCACACCGCCGTCGAGGACGCGCCCTGCGCGACAGCGGTGCCCCGACCGTCCAGCTCCCGCACGGCGGCCAACTGCACCGCCGCAAGGCGCTGTTGCAGCCGGTGCGTGGCATCGATCGTCGCGATCAGGTCATGCTCGGAGAGGACCCAGGCGGCAGCATCGACGCAGGCCGCCACCGCGCTCTCCGCCCGCGCCAACTCATCGATCACACACAAATTCTAGAACAGGTGTACGACAATTTCCGCCGCCCGCGCGGCGACGGAAGACAGATCCCAGGACGGTCAGCGCGATCGAAACCGATGGCTCGGTAGCGGCATCCCGAGGGATCATGAGGCGTGACCGATGCCGCTGCGACGCTGAGAATCGCGGATCTTCGCCAAGCCTGTTCGATGCTGCTGGACGCGGCGGAGAGCAGGTTCGGCCCACACATCCCGCTGTCCCAGTTCCGCGTCGACCACTACTGGAACATCGATCTTCGTGCGGCATTCGAGATGACTCCGCAGCCGGAGCTGGCGATCGACTGCGGGCAGAGCAGCGACGATCTCGCAGAGCTGATCGGCATCATGCAGCGGGGTCCGGAGGACCTCCTGTCGCTGTGGCACGACCTCCGGCACGTGAGCGGGCTCCTGCGGCTGCTGGCGTACCTCGACCTGCCGGACACCCGCGAAACGCCCGGCAACTAGCGGAGAGAGAGTCAGGCGCTCTCGTCGTCGGGGGTGCGCTTGGCGCGGCTGGGCTGCACCCGCTTGGGCTCGCCGGGCATCTTGGGGTGGTCTGGCGGGTACGGCAGGTCGCCCTGGCCGGCGTCGGCGTCGCGCTCGGCCCACTCAAGCAGGGGTGTGATGTCCCACGGGGCGTCGTCGATGCCGGCGTGCGGGTCGCCCTGCTCGGCGAGCCGGGTCGGGACGCTGCGCAGGTCGAAGTCGTCGGGGTCGACGTCGGGCAGTTCGTCCCAGGTGACCGGGGTGGAGACGGTCGCCCGCGCGTTGGCCCGCAACGAGTACGCACAGGCGATCGTGCGGTCACGGGCCATCTGGTTGTAGTCGACGAACACCCGGCGGCCGCGCTCCTCCTTCCACCAGGCGGTGGTCACCAGGTCGGGGGTGCGGCGCTCCACCTCCCGGGCCAGCGCGATGGTGGCCCGGCGCACCTCGGTGAACGTCCAGCGGGGTTGGATGCGCAGGTAGACGTGCACGCCGCGACCGCCGGAGGTCTTCGGCCAGCCGGTGGCGCCCAACTCGTCGAGGAGCGCGCGGATCTCCCCGGCGGCCCGCGCCGCGTCGGCGAAGTCGGTGCCGGGTTGCGGGTCGAGGTCGATGCGCAGCTCGTCGGGGCTGTCCACGTCGGCGGCGCGCACCGGCCACGGGTGGAACACGATCGTGCCCATCTGCGCCGCCCAGGCCACGTGCGCCAGGTCGGCCGGGCACAGCTCCGCCGCGCTGCGACCGCTCGGGAAGGTGATCTGGGCGGTGGTCACCCAGGGCGGCACGCCACGGGTGGGTACGCGCTTCTGGAAGAACGCCTCACCCCCGATGCCCTCGGGGAAGCGTTGCAGCGTGGTGGGCCGGTCCCGCAGGGCGCGCATGATGCCGTCGCCGACCGCGAGGTAGTAGTGGAAGACGTCCGCCTTGGTGAAACCCCGCTGCGGGAAGATCACCCGGTCCGGACTGCTCAGCCGTACGCTGCGCCCGGCCACCTCGACCTCGGCGACCGCTGCCTTGGTGCCACCCATCCCGCGACCTTATGCCACGCCCCCGACGTTCGACGTACCGTTGACGGGTGAGTCTTGACGACAACAACCTGCCCAAGACCGAGGACGAGTGGCGTGTCCGCCTGAGCCCCGAGGAGTTCCACGTCCTACGGGAGGCCGGCACCGAGCGCCCGTGGGTCGGCGAGTACGTGGACACCAAGACCCAGGGGGTCTACCACTGTCGCGCCTGCGGCCTGGAACTCTTCTCCAGCGACACGAAGTTCGACTCGCACTGCGGGTGGCCGAGCTTCGACGACGCCATTCCCGGCCGGGTCAAGGAGATCGAGGACCGCAGCCTCGGCATGGCCCGTACGGAGATCCGCTGCGCCCGCTGCGACAGCCACCTCGGGCACGTGTTCCACGGCGAGGGCTTCACTCCGAAGGACACCCGGCACTGCGTCAACTCGATCTCCGTCCGGCTGGAGCCGAGCTGATCTGAGCCGCGTACCCCTGGAGCAGCTCGACCTCGGCGGTCCGGGACCGCTCGATCCGCCGGGCCAGGTCGCGGACACGCTCGTCGCGGCCGACGTCGACCTGGGCCCGGGCCAGGTCGGCGGCGGCCCGCTGGTGCTCGGCGAGCACCTCGCGCAGCACCCGGTCGACGTCGGCGTCCCCGGCGGCCCGCAGCCGGTCGAGCGCGGTGTCGTCGCCGTGCCCGGCGTGGTCGTGCCCGGCCGCATCGGCGCCCGGCCCGGCCGTGGGCAGCCAGCCGCGCATGGCCGACAGCTCGTCGGCCTCGGTCGCCTCGACGGCGGCGGCCAGGGTGCGCAGCGCGTCGTCGCGCAGCCGGTCCCGGGCCAGCCGGACGATCTGCAGGGTGCGTTCGCTGTGCCCGACCATCGTGCGCAGGAACACCACGTCGATGCCGCTCAGCTCGGCGCCGGCCGGCGCGGCCCCGGCCGCCGGGGTCCCGGCCGGGGGCGCGGAAGCCGCCGGGCTTGGGGACGGCCCGGCGCAGGCGGCGAGCAGCGACGCGGCGACCAGCCACGACAGCAGGTGTACGCGGGGCATGCCGAGGCTCCGATCATCCGATGAGACGGTGACACGGGTGCGGCCGGGGCCGCACCCGTGCGGTCAGACCTGCTGCCAGAGCGCCGGCACGTTCGGCGGCTCCCAGCCGGGGATCGCCGTGTGGGCCTGCCGGCAGCGGTACGTGAGTCCGCCGTAGGTGACCTGGTCGCCGACCTGGTACGCCCGTCCGCTCGTCCAACTGCCGCCCGTGGGGGGCGGGGTCGTCGGCGCGGTGGTCGGGCTGGTGGTGGGCCGGGGCGTGGGCGAGGTGGTCGGCGTGGGGGTGGGCGTCGACCCGCCGCCGCCGATCTGCACGTCGATGCAGGAGTAGAAGGCGTTGGCGGTGTCGGAGATGTTCCACACCGCGAGGATCTTCTGGCGGCCGGAGAAGCCGCCCAGGTTGACGGTGTGCGAGACCGTCGCGCCGGGCTGCTGCCCGTTGCCGTTGACCACGCCGACGCGGGTGTTGCCGATCCAGTACTCCCAGTTGCTGGTGGCGTGCCGGGCGGTGTTGACCCAGGTGAAGGTCAGCGAACTGCCGACCGACGTGGCGGGCCAGCCCCGGCTGTCGTCGTTGAGGACGGCGAACTGGGCGATTCCGGCGTTGCAGCTGCGCAGCCCCTTGGGCCCTTCCACGCTCTGGGGCTCGTACCTGATCTGCCCGCAGTCGGGCACCCGGCCCTGCGCGCAGAGCGCCTGCCGACTCGGTGGGGCGGAGACGTAGCCATGCGCCTGGGCGGGCGCGGCGACTGTGAGGGTGGCGGCGACAGCGCCCGCCGCCACCAGCGGGACGGTGATTCTTCGACGCATGGGGGCAGCTCCTTCTCCAGGTGCGGTGAGGTGCCCTCAAGGTAATTTAAACTTTATTAACAGTAAAGAGCGTCATCGATAAATCCATCGATGGTGACGACTTCGCTCCTCAGAGTCGCAGCAGGCTGCCGCGGTCATCGACATCGTCGGCCGTCTCGTCGTCGAGCCAGACGCCGCCGCTGGCGAGATAACGGAACCGATACTCCCCCGGGCCGAGCTTCACGGTCACCGTCCGAGTGCCGTCGCGGCGGGCCACCAGCTCGTGCCGGCCGGGCTCCCAGTCGTTGAAGGAGCCCACCACGCTCACCGGACCGGGCGGGGCGTCCCGGGGAAGACAGAAGGTTACCCGGGTCTGGCTGCCGAAGAGCTTGTTGCGCTTGATCATGGCGATCCTCCGGGGTTACGGCGGTCCACCCGATCTAACGGACGACACGCCGGAGCCGACACGCCGCCGACCTCGACGAGCTGGCGGTAATTCGCCCGCTACCGCCCTGATCTGAGGGACCCTGGTAGCACATGTCCTGATATGGGGGGTTTTCCGTGGCAACCTGCGAGGTCTGCGGCAACGACTACTGGATGGCGTTCGAGGTGCACACCGTCAGCGGCGACGTGCACACCTTCGACTCCTTCGAGTGCGCGATCCACCGCATGGCACCCATCTGCGAACACTGTCAGATCAAGATCGTCGGGCACGGCGTGGAGGTCAACGGCCGGTTCTTCTGCTGCGGGCACTGCGCCCGGGCGGTCGAGGGCGCCGAGGGTGCCGAGATCCGCGACGCCGTGGGCGCGCGCCCCGCCTGAGCGACACCCCTGCGGAGTCGCCCGTGCGTCCGCCCGGCCTACCATCGGTGCGTGCCCCAGCAGACCACCGAGGTCCTCACGGCCTCCTTCGCCGACCTGGACGCCCGCACCTTCCACGACCTGCTCAAGCTGCGCATCGACGTGTTCGTGGTGGAGCAGAACTGCCCCTACCCGGAACTCGACGGGCGGGACGTGGAGCCAGGCACCCGCCACCTCTGGCTGACCGACGGCAGCGCGCCGCTGGCGTACCTGCGGATCCTGGCCGACCCCGACGGCGTCGCCCGGATCGGTCGTGTGGTGGTGGCCCCGGCGGCGCGCGGCGGCGGGCACGCCGGCCGGCTGATGACGGCGGCGTTGGACCTGGTCGGCGACCGGCCCTGCGTGCTGGAGGCCCAATCACACCTGGTCGGTCTCTACGCCCGGCACGGCTTCGCGGTGAGCGGCCCGGAGTACGTCGAGGACGGCATCCCGCACACCCCGATGCGCCGCACCGCGGGGGCCCGCGCCGACGACGCCAACCATTGACGTCTGACGATCGGCCTGGCATCGTTCCGGTTGGAGCCAGCGCGAGAGCAACGCAGTAGGCACGGGAGCGGGCAACTCCCGGCCGTCCGGGTGTCGTCGTCCGACCTCATCCCCCCGGGGGCTCCATGTCCAGTCTCGCCCGATCACCACGCGTGCTCCGGCCGCTCGCCATCGCGGCGGCCGCCACGCTCCTGCTGACCACCGCGCTGAGCGTCGCGCTGGTCCAGCCCGCCTCCGCGCACGGCTCGGTCGTCGACCCGGCCTCGCGCAGCTACAGCTGCTGGCAACGCTGGGGCAGCGAATTCCAGAATCCCCGGATGGCCACCGAGGACCCGATGTGCTGGCAGGCCTGGCAGGCCGACCCGCAGGCCATGTGGAACTGGAACGGCCTGTTCCGCGAGGGTGTGGCCGGCAACCACCAGGCCGCCGTCCCCAACGGCCAGCTGTGCAGCGGCGGGCACACCCAGAACGGTCGCTACAACGCGCTGGACACCGTCGGCGCGTGGAAGGCCACCCCGGTGTCGAACAACTTCCGGCTGCGCTTCTTCGACCAGGCGAGCCACGGTGCCGACTACATCCGGGTGTACGTGACCAAGCAGGGCTTCAACTCGTCGACCGAGGCGCTCGGCTGGGACGACCTGGAACTGGCCGGCCAGATCGGCAACACCCCGGCGTCGCAGTGGGACCGGGACACCGGTGGCGTCTCCATCCAGATCCCGGTCAGCGCGCCGGGCCGCACCGGGCGGCACATGGTCTACACCGTCTGGCAGGCGAGCCACCTGGACCAGTCGTACTACCTGTGCAGCGACGTGGACTTCTCCGGCGGCACGAGCACCCCGCCGCCCACCACGCCGCCGCCGACGACTCCGCCGCCCACGACTCCGCCGCCCACCACTCCCCCGCCCACGACCCCGCCGCCGAGCACGCCTCCGCCGAGCACTCCCGTGCCGGCCGGCGCCTGCTACGCGACGTACCAGATCACCGGCCAGTGGGCCGGCGGCTTCCAGGCCGAGGTGAAGGTGACCGCGGGCGCCAACTCGCCGACCCAGAGCTGGTCGGTGAGTTGGAACTACAACAACGGTCAAAAGGTCGCGTCCGCGTGGAGCGCCGATCTCACCACCAACGGAACGCTCGTCACCGCACGCAACGTGAACTACAACGGCGCCCTGGCCGGCGGAGCGAGCACCACGTTCGGCTTCCTCGGCTCGTGGACCGGCAGCAACCCCGTTCCCCTGGTCTCCTGTACGAAGACCAGTTGATCCCCGTCCGGCGCCGCACCCGGGCGGGGGCGCGGCGCCGGCCGGCGGGGATCAGACGACCGGCGGGGATCAGACCAGGCAGTTGACGATCTCGCCGACCGAGCGGCGACGACCCGTGTAGAACGGGACCTCCTCGCGGACGTGCCGCCGGGCGCCGGAGGCGCGCAGGTCCCGCATCAGGTCGACGATCCGGTGCAGCTCGTCGGCCTCGAACGCGAGCATCCACTCGTAGTCGCCAAGCGCGAACGACGCGACGGTGTTGGCGCGTACGTCGGGGTAGCCGCGGGCCATCTTGCCGTGCTCGGCGAGCATCTCGCGCCGCTCGGCGTCGGGCAGCAGGTACCACTCGTAGGAGCGCACGAACGGGTAGACGCACAGGTAGGGGCGGGCCTCCTCGCCGGCCAGGAACGCCGGGATGTGGCTCTTGTTGAACTCCGCCGGCCGGTGCAGCGCCATCTGCGACCAGACCGGGGTCAACGCCCGACCCAGCGTGGTGCGACGGAACCGCAGGTACGCGTCCTGCAGCGCGTCGCTCGACGCGGAGTGCCACCAGATCATCACGTCCGCGTCGGCGCGCAGCCCGGACACGTCGTACACGCCCCGGATGACCACGTCCTTGCCGGCCAGTTCCTCGAAGAGGGACTCGACCTCGCCTGTGACGTTGTCCCGCAGCGACGGCAGTGGGGCGCTGGCCCGGAACACCGACCACATCGTGTAGCGGATGCTGTCGTTCAGCTCCCGCAACCGGGCCGCGTTGGTCTGCTCGGTCATCTCGCCGATCCTCCCAGTGCTGTGATGATCTCGTCGGCTGCCGTCTCGCCGGAGCGGACGCAGACCGGTATGCCGACACCGTCGTAGCCGGCACCCGCCAGGACCAGTGTGGGATGCGCCGCCCGCAGCGCAGTGCGCGCGGCGGTCACCCGGTCGGCGTGCCCCGGGGCGTACTGCGGCAGCGCGCCGCCCCACCGCTGCACGTGCCCGTCGACCGGGGCGGGCAGCGGGGCGCCGAGCACCGCCGACAGCTCCCGGTGCACGGTCGCGGCCAGGTCCGCGTCGGGACGCTGGAGGTGCGCCTCCTCGCCGTAGCGGCCCACCGAGGCGCGCACCAGCGCCAGCCCGTCCGGCCGACGCAGGTGCCCCCACTTGGTGGTGAAGAACGTGGCCGCCTTGATCAACAGCCCTTCGGTGCTGGGCACCAGGAAGCCGGACAGCTCGGGCAGCAGCGGCTGCGGCAACGCCAGGGTGACAAGCGCGACGCTCGCGTAGTCCAGCTCACCCACGGCCGCGGCGGCCACCGGGGCCGGGCCGGCGAGCAGCCGAGCCGCCGGCCGGGCCGGCACTGCCAGCACCACGGCGTCCACGTCCACCAGCTCAGGGGCCCGGGTCGGGCCGACCGTGAGGCGCCAACCCGTGCCGGTCGGGGTCACCTCGCGCACGGCGGCGTCGGGTCGTACCGTCGCGCCGCTGGCCCGCACCGCCGCCTTGACCAGGGTGCTCAACCCGCCGACCAGGGTGCCGAAGACCGGGGCGCCCGGAGCGCGCGGCGCTGCGGCCTGCGCCGCCCGGACCGCGCCGATGAGGGTGTGCTCCACCCGGGCCGTGCGGGCCAGCGCCGGCATCGTGGTGACCAGGGACAGGTCGTCGGCGCGGCCGGCGTACACGCCACCCAGCATGGGGTCGACCAGCCGGTCGACGACCTCGTCGCCGAACCGGGACCGGACCAGCGCGCCCACCGAGACGTCCGCGTCCGGGCCGACCAGCGGCCGACCGTCGTCGGTGTCGGCGTCCGCGGCCGGGCGCGCGACAGTGGCCACCCGCTCCAGATCCCCGGGTACGCCCACAAGCGTCCCGCCCGGGATGGGGCGCAGCCCTCCGTCGACGACAAGCGCGGCCTGCCCGACGGTGGGGTGCACGATCCGGTCGGCCAGCCCGAGCCGGTGCGCCAACGCCACCGCCGCGCTCTGCGCCCCGGTCGGGTCGCGCATGAGGAACGACTCGGCGCCGAACTCCACAGGCGCACCTGCCAACGTCCCGGTACGCAGCTTGCCGCCCACCGCGCCGGACTGCTCGTACACCGTGATCTCGGTGCCCTCCGGCGCGCGGTCGCGCAGCCGGACCGCGGCGGCCAGCCCGGCGATTCCGCCGCCGACCACCGCCACCCGCCAGGGCTGCCGCATCGCCGTATCAGCCCTGGTCGGCCCGGCGGCTGGAGACCTCGTGCACCAGCGCGACCACCCGGGTCAGCACGTCCGGGTCGGTCTCCGGCAGCACACCGTGGCCGAGGTTGAACACGTGCCCGGGAGCCGCCTGCCCCTGGGCCAGGATCCGGCGCACCTCGGCCTCCACCACCGGCCACGGCGCGAGCAGCACGGTCGGGTCCAGGTTGCCCTGCACCGCCCTGTCCGGGCCGATCCGGTGCGTGGCCACGTCCAGCGGGGTACGCCAGTCGACGCCGACCACGTCCGCGCCGGCCTCGCCCATCGCGCCGAGCAGCTCGGCCGTGCCCACCCCGAAGTGGATGCGCGGCACGCCGGCGTCAGCCAGCCCGCTCAGCACGGACGTCGAGTGCGGCAGCACGTAACGCCGGTAGTCGGCCTCGGAGAGCGCGCCGGCCCACGAGTCGAACAGTTGCACTGCGGACACGCCCGCCTCGATCTGCACCCGCAGGAACGCCAGCGTCACCTCGGCCAGCCGGCCGCAGAGCGCGTGCCACAGCTCGGGATCGCCGTACATCAGGGCCTTGGTCTTCGCGTGGGTCCGCG
Source organism: Micromonospora sp. NPDC049274 (assembly GCF_040678875.1). Taxonomy (NCBI): domain Bacteria; kingdom Bacillati; phylum Actinomycetota; class Actinomycetes; order Micromonosporales; family Micromonosporaceae; genus Micromonospora; species Micromonospora sp. NPDC049274. Next base: position 72,055 of record NZ_JBFAQS010000005.1, on the reverse strand, counting down.
ACGGGCCGCCCTCGACCAGGTAGCTGGCCAGGGTGAACGGCGCGCCGGCGAAGCCGATCAGCGGGGTGTCGCCCAGCTCGACCACAAGCTGGCGGACGGCCTCGTCCACGTACGAGACGTCGTCGCGGCCGATCAGGCGGATCCGCTCGACGTCGGCGGCGGCACGGATCGGCTCGGCCACCACCGGACCGGTGCCCGGCACGATGTCCAGATCGATCCCGGCCGCGGCGACCGGCACCACGATGTCGCTGAACAGGATGGCGGCGTCGACCCCGTGCCGGCGCACCGGCTGCAGGGTGATCTCGGTGACCAGCTCCGGGCGACGGCAGGATTCCAGCATCGGCACGCTGGCCCTGATCTCCCGGTACTCCGGCAGTGAGCGGCCAGCCTGGCGCATGAACCAGACCGGGGTGTGCGGGCCGGGCCGACGCCGACAGGCCCGGATGAAGGGCGAGTCGGCCGGGCCGCCGGGGCGCGGGTGTCCGTCTCGGGCGGCAGTGCCCGTGGTATCCGTGGTCATCGCCGCAATCGTGCCACGCCGCCCGACCCCAGGCCGCGGAGGGTGAACGGAAGGGACGCACCTAACGTCCGTCGCGCGCCGGGGCGGTCGGGGTACGTGTCGGCGCGCCGTCGAAGCCTGTGGGCCGACGGCGGCATAGGCTGCCGACATGGCCCCCCCGATCGCGCTCCCGGAGACCTTCGCCCGCGCGGTCGCCGGGCTGCGGTCGCCGGCGCCCCGACCGGAGATCACCCTCGAGGAGGTCGGCGCCCCCCAGCGGCTCGCACCGTTCACGTTCGCGCTCTCCGCGACCGTGCTGCGCGACGGCGACGAGGTGGCCACCGGCCGGCTGATCCTGCTGCACGACCCGGCCGGGCACGAGGCCTGGCAGGGCACGCTGCGACTGGTCACCTACGTGACGGCCGAGCTGGAGGTCGACCTCGCCGCCGACCCGCTGCTCCCCGGCGTCGGCTGGACGTGGCTGACCGACGCCCTGGACGCCCAGGACGCGGATCACCGAGCGATCGGCGGGACGGTCACCCAGACGATGTCGACCCGGTTCGGCGACCTGGCCGGTCCACCGACGGCCGGCGACATCGAGATCCGCGCCTCCTGGACACCCGTCGACGACGACCTCACCCCCCACCTGCTCGGCTGGTGCGCCCTGCTCGCCTCGACGGCCGGGCTGCCCCCACCCGGGGTCACCGCCCTGGCCGACCGCCGTCCGGCCGCCACCGCCTGAAACCTGGGCGGCGGCCGGCTCAGGGCCTGGCGGATCAGAGGTAGTTCTCCGCCTCGTCGCACACCTTGTCGAGGCCCTTCATGGCCGCGTTGTACGCGCTCCTGTTCCCGGCCGCCGCCGCACCCAGCGCGGTGGTCAGCTTGTCCAGGCAGCTCGCGATGACCTTCTTCTGCCGGGCCTGCTCGTCGCGGTCGTTGCGGGTGCCGGTCAGGTCCTGCTCGGTGTTGTCGAGCTTGTCCTGCATGGCCTGCAGATCGGTCTTGAGCTTCGCGATCTCGGTGGTGTTGGCCGCGATGGTCCCGTCGCGCTGGCTGACCTGAGCGGTGAGGCGCTTCTCGGTCCGGTTCAGCTCGTTGTTCTTGGTCACGAACAGCCCGGTCATCACCCCGCTGACCACGAAGAGCAGCGCCGCCACCAGGGCCAGCACCAGCACCGCGCGACCCCGGCGTGGAGTCGGGGCGGCACCGTACGGCGGCATCCCGGGCGGGCCCGACATCGGCTGCCCGTACGCCGGACCGGAGACCGGCGGCGCGGACATCGGCTGCCCGTACGCCGGACCGGACACCGGCGGCGCGGACATCGGCTGGCCGTACGCGGAGCCGGAGACCGGCGGCGCGGACATCGGCTGGCCGTACGCGGAGCCGGAGACCGGCGGCGCGGACATCGGCTGGCCGGCGTACGGCGGGGCGCTGGCCGGGGAGCCGTACTGCGTCTGCGGGGGGCCGTACTGCGGCTGCGCGGGCGCACCGTATTGCGGCCCGGCGTGGCCCGGCGCGTACTGCTGCGGCGGCGTGGGCTGGCCCGGCGCGTACTGCTGCGGCGCGGGCTGCCCGGCCGGGTACTGCACGGTCGGGTCGGTGCCGGCCGCGTGCCGCACCGTCGCATCCGGGTCGGGCGAGCCGGCCGGCGGCGTCGGGGTGGCGGGCGGGAGACCCTCCGGCCCGGTCGGTGGCTGGGACATTTCTTCCTCCAGGTGAGCAGGTCCCTCCGCCGGTAGGCGCGACGGACCGGATGCAGCGGTGGGGTCGTCCGAGGCCGAGGACCCGGACGGGTCGGGGACGACCGGGGAGGCCGTCGGTGGCGCGGGCGGCCGGGAGGCCAGGGGTGGCGCGGGCGGCCGGGAGGCCAGGGGTGGCGCGGGCGGCCGGGAGGCCAGGGGTGGCGCGGGCGGCCGGGGCCGCGGGTCAGCAGATCTTGAAACCGTCGCAGGCGACCTTGATCGGGATGGCGAGCCCGATGCCCTCGGCGTCACGCGCCTTGGCGGTGGCGATGCCGACCACCTGCTTGCTGCCGTTGATCACCGGGCCGCCGGAGTTGCCGGGGTTGATCGGGGCGTCGAACTGGATGGCCGGTCCGGAGCCGCCCTGCGCGGCGCGCAACGCGCTCACCACACCGGTGGTGACGCTGTCCTCCAGGCCGAGCGGAGCGCCGACGACGATGATCTGCTGCCCGGACTTCACGGCTGCGGGTGAGGTGACCAGGCCGGTGAACTTGCCGGTCGCCCGCAGGTGCGCCACGTCGTTGGCCTTGTCGACCTTGACGATGGTGGCCGGGAAGCGCTGGTCCGTACGCTCCAGGAAGACCTCCCGGCCGCCGCTCTCCCACACCGACTCGACGACGTGGAAGTTGGTGAACAGGTTGGTGCCACCGCCGGCCGCCGGCTTGCCCACCGCGAACGCGGTGCCGGTGAACTGGCCGGCCCGCACCCGGAAGACGCTGGGCAGCACGGCGCTGGCCACCGCCTCGGGGTTGAACGCCGCCCCGGCCTGCTTCTCCAGCGCGTCCGTGCGCTGTTCCAGGCCGTCGAGACGGGTGCCGTCGCCGTCCTGGGCCTGAGCGAGCCGGCGGTCGGTGGCGGCGAGTCGGTCGCCGAGTCGGTCGAGCTGATAGGCCTGCAGGCCGGCCACGGCGGCAAGCGCGACGACGAGCAGCGTGGCGAGCACGACGGGCCACCGACGTCGGGTGGGCCGCGCGGGCGGGGTGACGCTGGGCCAGCCGAGCTGACCGGGGTTACCGGGCTGACCGGGGTGACCCGCGGTGGCGAACGGCGGCGCGCTGGCCAGGTCACCGGCGGGCGGGTAGCCGCCGGCGCCGTACGACGTGGGAGCGCCAGGGGTGTACGCGCCGTGCGGCGCCGGCCCTGCCACGTATGGCGCCGGCCCCGCCGGGTACGGCGCGGCAGTGCCGTGAGCAGCCGCCGTGGGCGCGGCGGTCATGCCCGGGCCGGTGGGCACGGGCCCCTGGGGCGCCGCGCCCCACTGGCCGGCGTTCGGCGGGGCCACCCAGCCGGTACGGGGTGCCGGGATGGCCGCGGAGGGCTCGGCGTTCTGGCCCGGCGTGCCGGACCAGGTGGCACCGGCCTCCGGGTGTGGTTCGATGCGTGGCGGCAGAGGGCCCGGCCGATCGGGGGCCCGGCCGCTCACGTCGTCAGGCTCGGCGCCCATTGGCCGTACGTCCCCCGCGCCGAAGCCAGCCGTCATGATCATCTTGCCTTTCCCCGTGGTCTTTCGCTTGCGGCCACGACCCAGGATCACCCGAGCGGGGTCGGCGGCTCGATGGACCGTACCTGCGCGAACGGGCTTTGTCTCCCCCGATGTCCGGGATCCGAAAGGACACCTTGCGGACACCTGACCGACACACGCGGGACCGGCTGCGCACGCCGGATCACGGCGCGCACTAGGGTTGGCAGGTGACCGACGAACCACCCCTGCGCCGTCGGCCCGCCGAAGAACTCCCGGGACACGCACCCCAGCAGCCGCCGTCGGCCCAGCCGCAGCCGGCGGACGAGGGGCCCGACCCGACCGACGGTGGGCCCGTTCCGCTGACCGCCCCGCGCGACGGCACCCCCGATCCGGTGACCACCCCGGCCGAGCTCGCCGAGGTCGTGGCCCGGTTCGCCGCCGGCACCGGCCCGGTCGCCCTGGACGCCGAGCGCGCTTCGGGGTACCGCTACAGCCAGCGCGCGTACCTGGTGCAGTTGCGGCGCGCGGGCGCCGGCACCGCGCTGATCGACCCGCTGCCGCTGCCCGACCTCAGCACGCTGGACGCGGCGATCGGCGAGGCCGAGTGGGTGCTCCATGCGGCCAGTCAGGATCTGCCCTGCCTCGCCGAGGTGGGGTTGCGCCCGCGCCGGCTGTTCGACACGGAACTGGCCGCTCGGCTGGCCGGGTTCGAGCGGGTCGGCCTGGCGGCGCTGACCGAGCAGCTACTCGGATTCACCCTGGAGAAGCACCACTCGGCGGCCGACTGGTCGAGTCGACCGCTGCCCGAGTCGTGGCTGACCTACGCCGCGCTCGACGTGGAGATGCTCACCGACCTCCGCGACGCGCTCGACGCGGAGTTGGCCCGACAGGGCAAGTCGGCCTGGGCCGCGGAGGAGTTCGCCGCCCTGGTCCGGACGGGTGCCCGGCCGCCCCGGGTCCGGGCGGAACCCTGGCGACGTACGTCGGGCATCCACCGGGTGCGCGGGGCGCGGGCCCAGGCCCGGATCCGCTCGTTGTGGTACGCCCGGGACCAGATCGCGGCTCGGCGGGACGCCGCGCCCGGCCGGGTGCTGCCCGACTCGGCCATCGTCGCCGCGGCCGAGCTGGACCCGAAGGACGAGAAGACGCTGCTGACGCTGCCCGGCTTCGGGGGGCGGTCGGTCCGTCGGCTGGCCCGCACCTGGCTGGCCGCGCTCGACGACGCCCGGGAGTTGCCGGACGACGCGCTTCCGGCCACCCCGGCGGTGGAGGGCCCACCACCGCCGCACCGGTGGGCCGAGCGGGACCCGGTGGCAGCCGGTCGCCTGGCCCGCTGCCGGGAGGTGGTGGTCCGCATCGCGGGCGAGCACAACCTGCCCCCGGAAAATCTGATCACCCCGGATTCGGTACGTCGTCTGGCCTGGACCCCGCCGGAGGAGATCACCGAGGACGCGGTGGCGGAGACCCTGCGCGGCTTCAATGCCCGCGAGTGGCAGATCGCCCTGCTGACCCCCCAGCTGACCCAGGCCCTGTCCCCCAACCCCATTCCCTGACGGGTGTGGGGTGGGCCACAGCCGGGGGTCGGCAGCAGTTTGGTTACTGGCGAGTAGCATTCGGGGGAACGCGCCCATCGGCTAGGAGGCTCAAGTGCCCCGTGAAGTCCGGGATGTCGTCTTCGTCGACGGCGTCCGTACCCCGTTCGGCAAGGCGGGTGGCATGTACGCCAACACCCGCGCCGACGACCTGGTGATCCGCTGCATCCGTGAGCTGATGCGGCGCAACCCGCAGCTGCCTCCGGAGCGGGTCGAGGAGGTCGCCATCGCGGCCACCACCCAGATCGGCGACCAGGGCCTCACCATCGGCCGCACCGCCGCCCTGCTGGCCGGTCTGCCCAAGACCGTTCCCGGCTTCGCCATCGACCGGATGTGCGCCGGTGCCATGACCGCGGTGACCACCGTGGCCAGCGGCATCGCCATGGGCGCGTACGACATCGCCATCGCCGGTGGCGTCGAGCACATGGGTCGCCACCCGATGGGCGAGGGCGTCGACCCCAACCCGCGCATCATCGCGGAGAAGCTTGTCGACCCGTCGGCGCTGGTCATGGGCGCCACCGCGGAGAACCTGCACGACCTGGTCCCGCACATCACCAAGGCGCGCACCGACGCGTTCGCGCTCGCCTCGCAGCAGAAGACGGCGAAGGCGTACGCCAACGGCAAGCTCCAGGACGACCTGGTGCCGGTGGCCATCCGCGACGCCGAGGGCGGCTGGGGTCTGGCCGGAGTGGACGAGGCTCCCCGCGACACGTCGCTGGAGAAGCTGGCCACCCTGAAGACCCCGTTCCGCCCGCACGGCAAGGTCACCGCGGGCAACGCGGCGGGCCTGAACGACGGCGCCACCGCGAGCCTGCTGGCCGACGAGGCCACCGCCCGCGAGCTGGGCCTGCCGATCGCCATGCGGTTGGTGTCGTTCGGTTTCGTCGGGGTGGAGCCGGAGGTGATGGGCGTCGGCCCGATCCCGTCGACCGAGAAGGCCCTGCGCCTGGCCGGGCTCAGCATCGACGACATCGGCCTGTTCGAGCTGAACGAGGCGTTCGCCGTGCAGGTGCTCGCCTTCCTCGACCACTTCGGCATCGCCGACGACGACCCGCGGGTCAACCCGTGGGGCGGCGCGATCGCCATCGGCCACCCCCTCGCGTCGTCCGGCGTACGGCTGATGACCCAGCTGGCCCGGCAGTTCGCCGAGCACCCCGAGGTCCGCTACGGCGTGACCGCGATGTGCATCGGCATCGGCATGGGCGGCACCGTGATCTGGGAGAACCCGAACTGGGAGGGTGGCAAGTGAAGGCGCCGAACGAGGTCGTCACGAAGGCGCTGCTGCGCTCGGTGACCGTGCCGGGGCTGGACCGGCCCGCCGCCCTGATCACTCTGGACAACGGCTTCGACCACACGAAGCCGAACACCTTCGGTCCGGCCGGTCTGACCGATCTGGACGATGCCATCACGGCCGCGCTCGCCGCCGACCCGGCGTTCATCGCGGTCACCGGCAAGCCGTACATCTTCTGCGTGGGCGCGGACATCGTCGGCCTGCCGCAGCTCGCCGACCGCGAGCAGGCGCTGGAGATCGGCCGACTCGGTCACCGGGTCTTCGCCCGCCTCAAGGACAGCACCGTTCCCACCTTCGCCTTCGTCAACGGCGCGGCGATGGGCGGCGGCCTGGAGTTGGCGCTGCACTGCCACTACCGGACGCTCTCCGGTGGCGCGGCGGCGCTCGCCCTGCCCGAGGTCTCCCTCGGTCTGGTGCCCGGCTGGGGCGGCACCCAACTGCTGCCGAACCTGATCGGCATCCCCGCCGCGACCCAGGTGATCATCCAGAACCCGCTCATGCAGAACAAGATGCTCAAGCCGAAGCAGGCCGCCGAGATGGGCATCGCGGACGTGCTGCTGGAGCCTGCCGACTTCCTGGAGCGGTCCCTGGAGTGGGCCGCCGGCGTGGTGCGCGGCCGGATCACCGTGACCCGGCCCGAGGTCGACAAGGACATGTGGGCGGGCGTGCTCTACTTCGCCCGCGAGACGTTGAACCAGCGGCTGCACGGCGCGGTCCCGGCCGCGTACAAGGCGCTCGACCTGTTGGAGACGGCGAAGGACGGTGACTTCGCCGCCGGCACCGCCGCCGAGGACGAGGCCCTCGCTGACCTGGTCTTCTCCGAGGAGCTGCGCAGCGGGCTGTACGCCTTCGACCTGGTGCAGCGGCGGGCCAAGCGCCCGGCCGGCGCACCGGACAAGGGCCTGGCCCGCACGGTCACCAAGGTCGGCATCGTCGGCGCCGGCCTGATGGCCAGCCAATTGGCGCTGCTGTTCGCCCGCCGCCTCCAGGTGCCTGTCGTCATGAGCGACCTGGACCAGGCCCGGGTGGACAAGGGCGTCGGCTACGTGCACACCCAGATCGAGAAGGCCGTCACCAAGGGCCGGATGGACAAGGGCACCGCCGCCAAGCTGTACGGCCTGGTCAGCGGCACTGTCGACAAGAGCGCCTTCGCGGACGCCGACTTCGTCATCGAGGCGGTCTTCGAGGACCTGGGCGTCAAGAAGCAGGTCTGGGCCGAGCTGGAGAAGATCGTCTCCCCGGAGGCGGTGCTCGCCACCAACACCAGCTCGCTGTCCATCACGGAGATGGCCGCCGAGCTGGAGCACCCGGAGCGGGTGGTCGGCTTCCACTTCTTCAACCCGGTGGCCGTGCTGCCGCTGCTGGAGATCGTCCGGGGCGAGCGCACCGACGACGCCACCCTGGCCACCGCGTTCGCGGTCGGCAAGCAGCTCAAGAAGTCGAGCGTGCTGGTCTCCGACGCCCCGGCGTTCGTGGTGAACAGGCTTCTCACCCGCTTCCTGGGCACCGTCTTCGCCGCCGTCGACGCCGGTACGCCGCTGGACGTGGCGAACAGCGCACTGGATCCGCTCGGCCTGCCGATGCGCCCGCTCGCCCTGCTCCAGCTCGTCGGGCCGGCCGTGGCGTACCACGTGGGCGGCACCCTGCACGCCGCGTACCCGGACCGGTTCTCCGTCAGCGAGAACCTCAAGCGGATCGCCGACTCGGGCCAACCGATCGTGGTCGACGACCAGGTCAACGACGAGGTCGCCAAGCTGCTCGTCGTCGGTGACCAGCCGCTGACCGCCGAGCAGGTCCGCCAGAACGCGCTCGACGCGCTCGCGCAGGAGGTCCGGCTGATGCTGGACGAGGGTGTGGTCGCCGAGGCGCAGGACATCGACCTGTGCATGATCCTGGGCGCCGGTTGGCCGTTCCACCTGGGTGGTGTCACGCCGTACCTGGACCGGACCGGCACCAGCGAGCGGGTCACCGGGCGCCGGTTCCTGCCGCGCGGGGCGGCGAGCCTGCCCGCCTGAGGAAATCCCCGCACCACCGTCGCGGTGGCCGGACCGTCCCTCGTGGACCGGGCCGGCCACCGCGCTCGTTGGCGGTCACCGCGGGGCGCCGGACGAAACCGGCGCGGGCGACACCGCCGTCGGCACCGGGTTAGGATCACGCGCTTCGCACCCCGATCCTGGAGCTGACTGATGTCCCAGCCGCCGGCCAACCCCTTCGGCCCGCCGCACGATTCCCCTCCCCCGCAGCAGCCCGGCCAGCCGCCAGCGCCACCGCAGCCCGGTGGCTGGTCGCCGCCGCAGGGCCAGCCGCAGGGTGGCTGGCCGCCGCCGCAGCAGCAGGGCTTCCCGCCGGCTCAGCCGGGCCAGCCGTACGGCGACCCGAACCAGTTCGGCGGCCCACCGCCGGCCAAGAAGTCGAACGTCGGCAAGATCATCCTTATCGTGCTGGCCGTGGTGCTCGTGCTCTGCCTCGGCGGAGCGGCGATCGCCTGGTTCGCATTGAAGGACGAGGTGGGCGACGTCGTCGACGCCACCAAGACCCGGGTGGTCGCGCCGGCCACCCTCGCCGGGCGGGCCAAGAACACCGACCCGCAGTTGCAGTCGATCGCCGACCAGATGGTCACCTCGATGAAGGCCGAGGTGCAGAACGAGACCAGCACCGTCGGCGGGTTCTACGGCGATCCGACCAAGCAGGATCTCGTCATGATCACGGCGGTGTCCGGCGTGATGGCCGACCCGAAGAAGGAGCTGGACGAGGCCGTGACCGGGCTCTCCAGCGAACTGGCGGTGACCAACATGGCGGCGGTCGAGGCCGGCCCGCTCGGCGGCGACGCGCGCTGCGGTGACGGCAAGACCAACAGCGTGCCGTTGGGCGTCTGCATCTGGGCCGACCGGGGCAGCGTGGGCCTGGTGGTCATGTACTTCAAGTCGGCCGAGGAGACGAAGGCCGAGTTCGTCACCATCCGGGGGCAGATCGAGCAGCGCTCCTGACGCGTGCACGACCGGGCCCCGGCCACCCCTGCGGGTGACCGGGGCCCCGCCGATTCGATCATGGGACGGCAGCGGTGCCGCCGGCGCTAGACCGGCTCGCCCGTACCCGTACCCGTAGCCGCGGCCCGCGCCGCCGCTGCCGCCGCTCGCTCGGCCGAGTTGCCGAGTACGCAGAACTCGTTGCCCTCCGGGTCGGCGAGCACCACCCAACCTCCGCCGGTCGGGCTGACCTGATCGGCGACGAGCGTCGCGCCGATGCCGAGCAGCCGCTCGACCTCGTCGGCCCGGGACCGGTCGGCCGGTTCCAGGTCCAGGTGCAGTCGGTTCTTCACGGCCTTGCCCTCGGGCACGGCGATGAACAGCACCTCCGGTCCGCCCGGCGGCAAGAGCATCGCCTCCGGGTCGCCAGGGAAGTCGTCGGGATGCCGTGGGCAGTCGAAGACCTGCGACCAGAAGCCGGCGAGCGCGTACGTGTCGTGACAGTCGATGCTGATGTTGTGAATCGTCGAACTCACGGTTGGTCCTCCACAGTGGTGGTGGCGACACGTTCCCCGGCGCTGCGGACCACGCAGAACTCGTTGCCCTCCGGGTCGGCCAGCACCGCCCAGCCCGTCCCGTCGGCGTGCCGTCGGTCGGTCACCAGGGTGGCCCCGAGGCCGAGCACCCGCTCGATCTCCTCGTCCCGGGTCCGGTCGACCGGCTCCAGGCAGATGTGCAGCCGGTTCTTGGTCACCTTGTCCTCCGGCACCTCTTGGAAGAACAGGTTCGGCAGGGTCTCGTCCTGCGGCAGCACGGCCGCCTCCGGATCACCGGGGACGTCGTCGTCGTGCCGGGCGTAGCCGAGCACGGCCGACCAGAAACCGGCCAGGGAGTACGTGTCGTGACAGTCGAAGCTGATATTGCGGATCCGTGGATACACGGGTGGTCCCTCCATGGTGGGATGAGGACGCTCCGCTGCCCGGGGTCAGCCGGCGAAGACCCGGGGTGCGGAGTCATGACTGGTGGACATCGACGCACCCCCTCTCGTCTCGAGCTGACTCCGGCGATCTTGCCATCGGCCGAGCGCCGCGCGCAACCCCGTTTCAGCCTCCGGCGGCCACCGGGCCGGTCACCGCCGGGGCGTCCGCCGTCGGCAGGGTGACAGTCACCTCCAGGCCGCCGCCGGGCTGGGCGACCACCCGGACGGTGCCGCCGTGCGCCTGGCAGACCGCCCGGACGATGGACAGGCCCAGCCCGGAGCCGCGGGCCCCGGTGCGTTCCCGGCCACCGCGCCGGAACGGTTCGAACAGTCCCGGCACGTCGGCCTGGTCCACCTCGAAGCCGGTGTTGCCCACCACCAGCCACGAGCGCTCGCCGTCGGTGCCGGTACGCACCCAGAGCCGCCCGTGCAGGTGGTTGTAGCGGACGGCGTTCTCGATCAGGTTGCCGGCCAACCGGTCGAGCAGCCCCGGATCGCCTACCACCGGCGCGGATTCCAGCGACGTCTGCACGCGCAGGCCGATCCGCTCCACCTCCCGGCGCATCGCCGACAGCGCGTTGGCGGTGCCCGTCGCGAGGTCACACTCGGTGCGCCGACCCAGCCGCCGCCCGGTCTGGGCCTCGCTGCGGGCCAGCACCAGCAACGCGTCCACCAGGCCGTTCGCCCGCTCCGAGGCGTCGCGGACGACTGTCGCCATCCGGCGGTACTCGGCAGCGTCCGCGTCGTCGTCACTGAGCGTCACGTCGATCTCGGTCCGCATCACGGCGAGCGGGGTACGCAGTTCGTGCGAGGCGTTGGCCACGAACCGCTTCTGCGCCTCGAACGCGGACGCGATCCGGTCCAGCATCGCGTCGAACGTCTTGGCCAGCTCGGCCACCTCGTCGTCCGCGCCCGAGTAGCCGATCCGCTGGTCCAGGGTCGCCTCGCCGAGCCGCTGCGCCGTCGCGGTGACCTGGTGCAGGGGCCGCAGCGCCCGGCCGGCCACGGCGTACGCGCCCGCCACCCCGACCACGCTTATCGCCAACAGCGCGACCAGGCCCTTGGCCAGCAGCTCCCCGGAGGCGGCGTCGACCAACTGTCGCTGCCACTGCGCGGCATCGATCGTCCGGTTGTCGGACAGCACCACCACCGTGCCGGGCAGCAGCTCGTCGGTGGGCCGCAGCGCGTCGCGGACCAGCAGCCAGGCCAGCAGCACCAGGATCGCTCCCGCGCCGACCAGCAGCACCCCGTTGAGCAGCGTCAACCGCAACCGCAGGGTGGGTCGCAACCGGCCCAGCCGGCTCACGGCAGGACCTCGGCGGTGCGGTAACCCGCCCCCACCACCGTCTCGATCAACGGCGGATCGCCGAGCTTCCGACGCAGCGTCATGACGGTCACCCGGACAATGGTGGTGAACGGGTCGGTGTTGGCGTCCCACACCCGCTCCAGCAGCTCCTCGCTGGACACCACCGCGCCGCGGGCCTTGAGCAGCTCGCTGAGCACGCCGAACTCCTTGTTCGTCAGGTCCATGGGCACACCGGCGCGGGTGGCGACCCGCCGGGCCGGATCCAGCACCAGATCCGCCAGTTCGAGAACCGGGGGCGCGGCCGGGGTGGCCCGCCGGCCCAGTGCCTGCACCCGGGCGACCAGCTCGTCGAACGCGAACGGCTTGGGCAGGTAGTCGTCCGCCCCGAGCTGCAACCCCTCCACCCGGTCGGCCACGGTGCCGCTCGCGGTCAGCATCAGCACCCGGGTCAGCGCCCCGGAGGCGGCGAGGTCGGCACAGATCTGGTCGCCGTGCACGCCGGGCAGGTCGCGGTCGAGCACCACCACGTCGTACCGGGTGACGAACGCCGCCTCGTGGCCGGCGTCGCCGTCGTACGCCACGTCCACCGCCATGCCCCGTTTGCGCAATCCGCGCGCGATCGCGTCGGCGAGGTTGCGTTCGTCCTCCACCACCAGTACCCGCATCCCGGCCTCCTCGCTGCTGACCACCGACAACCTAGTGCCGGCGGGCAACAATCCTCCCTCGCCGCCCGCATCGACCCGCCGGTGGTCAGCGGGGCAACGACCACAGCCCGTACGCGCCGTCGTGGCGCCGGCAGAGCAGTCGCCCGGGGAGGGCCTGACAGTCCCCGGACGCGTCCGGCAGCACGTCCAGCAGCCGCGCTCGGCCATCGGTGACGTCCAGTTCGGCGACGAGCAGACCCCCGTCGGGATGACTGCGTACGCCGATCATCCGGCCGCCCTGGGCGGACCCGGCCAGCTCCCATCGACCCAGCTCGGCCAGCACCCGGCCGGTCGGTGGGTCGAGCACGACCAGGTCTTGCGCGCCGGGTCCGGCGCTGCTCACCGTGGTGGCCACGAGCCGACCGGCGTACGGCCAGACCCACCCCCAGCGGTCGCTCCCCCAGAGCTCCCGACCGGTGGCGGCGTCGAGCGCCCGCATTCCGCCGGAGCGGGTCTGCAGGCAGATGGCGATGCCGCAGTCCGACGCGTACATCGCATCGCCCGCGGGCACGCTCCACCGCTGGCGCAGGTCGTCGAGCCCGTAGGCGGTGGTCGTGGGCGACGGGCCACCGATGGTGAGCAGCAGGTCGTCCACCAGTTGCACGGACAGGCCGGACCCACCGGAGGCGGTGCCCAGGTCGGCGCGGGCCAGCACCACGCCGGTGGTCGCGTCGCGGACCTCGGTCGGGCCACTCGGGCGGGCGACAACCAGGCGGTCCACCCCGTGCTCGCCGTCGCGGAAGACGAACTCACCGCCGGGAGTGATCGGCACCTGCCAGCGCACGGTGCCGCAGCACGGGTCGACACCGCGCAGGGTGCCGGGTTGGTAGTCGCTGACCTGCGACCACATGAGGATGTTGCCGTCGGGGAGTGCGGCGGGGCTGCCGGGCAACTGCCAGCGGTACACCCCGGTCCGGCGGTCCAGCGCCATGGTGAGCGTCCCCTGCCGGTCCGGGCCGACCTCGTGGCCCGTGACCAGCAGAGCCTCGCCCTGCTGCGCAACTCCCCAGTACCGGCCCTCGGTCGGCAACGGCACCTGCCAGACCGGCTCGCCACCGGGCAGCCGGGTGGCGGTGATCCGCCGCTGTCCCGTCCTGCCGAGCGGCTCGACGAGGACGAAGAGGTCGTCCGAGACCAGCGCGTCGGCGCCGGGATCGGCCGGTAGCGTCACCACCTCGCGCCTGTGGAACGGCCCCGAACCGGCGAGGCCGGCCAGCAGCAGCACCAGGACCAGCGCGCACCGCAGGGGCCGCCAGTGGGCCGACGGTGGGCGGGGCAGCGGGTCGAGGTCCGGCCCGTGCCGCAGCTCCCCGAGGTCGATCACACCGCCGGTCATCGGGCCAACCGCCACAGGCCGGTCGAGCCGTCGAGGCGGCGGCAGAGCAGGACCGGCAGCGCGGCCTGGCACCCGCCCGCGACGTCCGGCAGCACGTCCAGGACGCGCGTCCCCCCGGTGCGCAGGTCCAGCGCGGCGACCACGAGCTGCCTGCCGGCCGACCGCACGCCGATCAGCTCGTCGTCGCGCCGCAGTGGAGCCACCAGCTGCCACTCACCCAGGTCGATGCGCTCCCGCCCGGTCGCCGCGTCGCGGACCGCGTACCGCTGGTCGGGCCCGGTCACCAGCAGCCGATCTCCCCGGATCTCGACAAACATGTCCGGACCCGGGTCGGCCCAGCGGACAGCGCCGGTGGCCGGGTCGATGGCCTGGATGCCGCCGGTCTGCTGGACCACGCAGAGCAGGTCGCCGCACGTGGTCGCCCAGGACACCAGCGGCACCGGGGACGTCCACACCGGATCGAGCCCGGGCAGGCCGTACGCGACCAGCCTGGTGCTGCCGGGTGGGACGAGGAGCACCAGATCGCCCACCACCTGCACCCGCTGGAACGCCGACCGGGCACCGGCCAGCGTGTCGACGTCGCGCAGCAGGCGGCCGGAACCGGCGTCGTACACCTGGACCTCGCCGGTCGGCCGGACGAGCACGAGCTGGTCGACCTGATCGGGTGGACCGTGGAGTTCGGGGCCGCCCGCGACCGGCACCGAGACCGTCCACTGGACGGCGCCGGTGTCGGGCGTCACCTTGCGCACCGCGCCGAACTCCTCGGACTCGTCGTTGACGAGGAGCAGGCCCCCGTCTGCCGTCCATCGGGCGACCCCGGGATGCCGCCAGAGCTGCCGGCCCGTCCCGGCGTCGAAGGCGGTCGTCTCGATCGGGCTGCTCGTGGCGCTGACGCCCGCTGCCAGCAGCAAGCCGCGTCGGGCCCACACGGCGAGATAGTCACCTGTGCGTGCCAGCGGCGTCCGCCACCGGCGCCGCACGACGCTGTCGTCGTTCGCCGTGGGCAGGGCATAGGTGGTCAGGTAGCGATCCCCGGTGGGCGTCGTCGCGTCGACGACGACGACGCTGTCCTCGGTGAGGTACGTCGAGGCGCCCGGCGCGGTCGGCACCGACGCCACCGCCCGCCTCGGCACCGGCGCCGCCCCGGCCAGCACGACGAGGGCCGCCAGTAGCACCGCCCCCGCCCGCAGTCGGCGACTGGCGGCGCGCGGTCGGCGGACCGTCGGCGGCGACTCGGGCTCGTCCCGGACCTCGCCCAGTTCGATGATCGACACGCCCGTCCCTTCCTCGCCGGTGGGGCCGACCGGAGGCGGCGGCCCCGGCAAACCGGCCGGGGGGCGTACCGGCCCGGCAAAAGCGACGCATCCCCGCCTGTACGATGGCGCGTCGTGGCCGTGCCGGTGGTAGACCCTTCGCTGAATCCCGTGACCGACGCCGAGCCGGCCGAGGTCGAGCCGACACGGCGGCCTCGACGCCGCCCGGCCCGAGCCGACCTGTTGGCCCTCGGAGCCTATGTGGTGCTGGGCGTCTTCGTCTGCCTCCACTACTGGGGGGACGTGACCGGTCGGGTCTCGTCGCACCTGCCCACCGACCACAGCTGGTTCGAGTGGCTGTTCGCGCACGGCGCGTACTCGGTGCGGCACCTGGAGAACCCGCTGTTCACGGCCCGGCAGAACGCCCCGGACGGGGTGAACATGATGGCCAACACGTCGCTGCTCGGGCTGACCCTGCCGCTGTCTCCGCTGACGATGCTGTTCGGCCCCCAGGTCACGTACGCGCTCTATCTGGGAGGGGCCCTGGCGGCCACCGCCGGCACCGCCTACTGGATGCTCTCGCGGCACCTGGTGCGCTCCCGGGCGGCGGCCTTCGTCGGCGGGGCGTTCCTCGGCTTCGCGCCCGGCATCATCCACCACGCCAACGGCCAACCCAACTTCGTGTCCAACTTCCTGCTGCCGTTGATCGTGGTGCGGGTGCTGCGGATGGGCGAGCCGGGCCGGTGGCGGCGCAACGGGCTTGTGCTCGGGGTGCTGGTGACGTACCAGATCTTCATCAACGAGGAGATGCTGCTGCTCACGGCGCTGGCCTGCCTGGTCGTCGTGCTGGCGTACGCGGTGCAACGGCCACGGGCGACGCGCGCCGCGGCCGGGCCGTTCCTGGCCGGGATGGGCGTCGCCGGCGGGCTGGCCCTGCTGCTGGCCGCGTACCCGATCTGGTTCCAGTTCAACGGCCCGCAGTCCTACCGCGGCCTGCAGGGTGGCGTGTTCCACAACTGGGGCGAGGACCTGGTCGCCTTCGTCACCTTCGCCCGGGACACCTGGGCGGGCGACCCGGCGGTGGAGCAGACGATCGGCATGACCGAGCAGAACACGTGGTTCGGCTGGCCACTGGTGCTGCTGTCGGTGGTGGCTCTCGTGCTGCTGGTGCGCCGGTCGCTGGCCGCCCGGATCGTCGCCGTGCTGATCGTGGTCTTCACGGTGGCCGCGATCGGGCCCCGGGTGCGCTTCGACGGCGTGGAGACCGGCGTGCGCGGCCCCTGGTCGTACGTTCCGGACGACCTGCCGCTCGTCGAGATGATGATGCCGACCCGGCTGACCCTGGTGGTCGCCGCCGCGGTGGGCGTCCTGCTGGCGCTGATCTGGGACGCGGCGGCCCGGCAGGGTCGCCCGGTGGCCGCGCCGGGCCGCGTGCCGGCCCCGCGCGCCGGGGAGCCGGCGACGTCCGACGACCAGGCCGCGACCGCGCCTGTCGCGCCGCGTCGACGGTGGCTGCGCCCGCTGGGGTACGCGGCGGTCGCCCTCGCCCTGCTGCCGCTCTTCCCCCGGCCGCTGCCCGCCCAGCAGATCGACCCGCCGCCGCACTTCATCACCGCCGGCGGCTGGCGGCCGTACGTGCCCCAGGGCCGCACGCTCGTGCCGGTGCCGATCCCGAGCAACGTGCACGGCCTGCCCACGCTGCGGTGGAGTGCCCTGACCGGGCAGGAGTTCCCCGTCCCGGGCGGCTACTTCATCGGCCCGAACGAGCTGGGCGAGGGTGTCTTCGGCGCACCCAACCGGCCGACCAGCAGCCTCATCTACTCCACGATGGACGCGGGCGCGGTCCCCGTCCTCACCGACGAGAACCGCCGCCAGGCCGTGGAGGACCTGCGGTTCTGGAAGGCGTCCGTGGTGGTGCTCGGCGCACACCCGCGCGAGGCGGTGCTGCGCGAGCTGGTCACCGCACTGATCGGGCCGCCGCAGCGGGTCGACGACGTCTGGGTCTGGGACGTCCGCGCGCTTGTGGATCAGCGCTAGCCGACCAGGCCGCGCACGTCCCACACCCAGCCACCGTCGACGGGGCGGCCGGGGCCGAGCAGCTCCTCGACGGTCCGGCGGACCGGTTCACCGTGCGTCAACCGGCCGAGCACCACCACGGCGGCCCGCCAGTGCCGCAGGTCGTCCACGGCCTGGTGGCGGTCGACCTCGGTGAGCACCGGCACCGTGCCGGTCTCGGCGACCCGGCGCAGCAGCACGGCGGTGGGCCGGTCCGGGGCGCCCCAGCGGGCCGCAGCGTCGTCCGGGCCGCTCGGCCCGATGAAATACCCACCCGGGGCGCCGAACACCAGCCCGGTGCGGGCGGACCAGAGCATCACCGGGCTCAGCGCGGCGCCGGTCACCGGGGGCACCGCCACCACGGTCCGGCCCGCGGGCACCAGCGGCCGCCACCCTCCGTCGACGACGAACCCCGGAACCGGCGCGATCGGCACCACCCGGATCGGCGTCGGCGTGAGCGGCAGCAGCGCGGCGGCCACCGCGCCGGCCCCCAGCAGCCGTACCGGCAGTCCCGGCGCGGCCGGTGACCGGCGAGCCGCCCGAACCCGGTCGGCGAAGAGCGCCACCAGGACGCCAAGCACCGGCACGCAGACCAGCGCGAACCGGGCCGGCACCGCGAGGTCGAGCAGCGGCAGGCCGACGACCAGTCGGTACGGGCCGGCGATGCCGGTGGCCGTGCCGTCCACCCGCAGGTCGGTGCCGAGGGACAGCAGGGCGAAGACGACACCGCAACCGGCCAACGCGCGGACCAGTGGCCGCCGCCACAGCCAGATCACGACGACCACGGCGAGCACCAGCAGCCCGGGCCCGAAGAACGAGTTCTCCTCGGTCGGGTTCGGCGCGAGCAGCCCCGGCAGCCAGTCGTCACCGAGCACTGTCTGCCGGGCCGACGCGGTGAACGACGCGGCGTCGAGCTGGAAGCCGTGCGCGGCGAAGGCCATCCCGGTGTAGTGCTGCGGCCCGCGGAACTGGAACCACAGCGGGTACGCCAGCAGCGTCACCGCCACCAGGGCCGCCACCGCGAGCCGACCGAGCAGGGACGGCGCGAGGCGGCGGGCCGCGGCCCGGTCGGCGAGGGCGTAGCCCAGCGTGAACACCCCGGCGGCGAACGCCAGAAGAACAAGCACCTCCTCGCCGATGAATACCTGCCAGACGAGCAGCAGGCCGAGGCCGACACCGGGACGCCACACCCCGCGCGGGCTCGACGCGGGACGGAACACCAGGGCGAGGATCGCCGGAAGCAGGAACTGGGCGGCCACGTGCAGATGCGCCCCGGCCTGGGCGATCATGCCGGGGGCGAAGCCACAGACCAGGCCCCCGAGCGCCGCCGCGGAGCGAGCGGTGACCAGTCGACGGCGCAGCAGCACGTACCAGGCCGCGGCGGTGCCGGCGAGGCAGCAGACCACCGCCACGCAGAACGCCACCTGCGAGCCGAACAGCAGCGTGACCGGGGTCAGCGGGACACCGAGGCCGAGCACCGAGGTGTTCGCCATCAGGTTGACCCCGTCCGGGGCGTTCAGGGCGGTGCTGAAGAGCGGGTTCTCCCCCGCGACGACGGCATGTGCCGCGTGGGCCAGCATCCACTCGAAGAGCACCTGGTCGCCGGCCTGGTGGAACAGCCGCCCGGGATGGCCCCACTGGGCGCTGGTCAGCAGCACCGCCAGCCCCAGGTAGCCGGCGATGACAAGCGCGTCCGGCAGCCACGCCGGCCGGCTGGGGCGCGAGCGCGGCGGACCGGCCGTCGCCGTCGCATCCCCCGCCGCATCCCCCGCCGACGTCGCCGCCGACGTCGTTCCGGTGGACATCAGACCGAGCGGTCGGTAAGCGTCCGGACGTCCCACACCCAGACGTCCAGCTCCTGCCGGCCGGGGCCGACGAGCTCCTCGACGGTACGCCGCAGCGGCTCGACGTGCTGCTGGCGGACCGGCAGCACCAGGATCGCCGCGTGCCAGTGCCGCAACTCGTCGGTGAAACGCCGACGCTGCCTGTCGTCCAGTTTGGGGGTCCGGCCGGTGGTCGCCACCTCCTCCAGCAGTTGGCCCACCCCACTGGGCCGACCACCGAACCGACCGGGGTCGCCAGTGTTGCCGTTGCGGGGGGCGAGGAAGTAGCCGCCGGGGATCTTGAAGTCGAGGTTGGTGGCCGCCGCCCAGCGCATGCCGTGCGTGTTGCCCATGCTGGGCACCGGGATCGGCACGAGCGTCTGGTCCGGGCCGACGTACGCCCGCCAGCGGTCGGCGGTGATGAACTGCGGCACCGGCGGGCGGGAGACCATCCGCAGCGGCATCGGGGCGATCGGCAGCAGCGCGAACGCCAGGCCGGCGGCGGTGAGCATCCGGACGGTACGCCTGTCGGCCGGGCGCAGCGCCCAGGCCCGCTCGACGGCGAGCGCGAGCAGCAGACCGATGACCACGGTGGTGATCAGGCCGAACCGGGTCGGCACGACCGCGTCCAGCAGGGGCAGCTGCACCAGCAGCTCCCACGGCCCGGCGAACAGCTCCCGGTCCCACCAGGAGACCCGCTCGCCGAGGGAGAGCAGGGCGAAGAGGGCACCGGTCGCGGCGAGCGCACGGACGATCATCTCCCGCCGCAGCCACACCACGACGCCGACGGCGAGCAGCGACAGGCTCCAGCCGAAGAAAGCGTTCTCCTCGGAGTAGTTCGGGGCCAGGTTGACGTTGGCCCGCTGGTTGCCGCCGAGAGTGGCCGAGCCGGGTGCGAAGAAGGAGGCGATGTCGTTGCCGTAGTCCCGCACCGCGTCACTGAGCCCGTGGTACGCCATCGGCCCGGCGAACTGCACGTACAGCGGGTACGCCAGCAGCGTCCCGGCCAGCAGCGCGCAGGCGGCGAGGCCGGCGGCCAGCGGTCGCCACGCGGCCTGCCAGCGGGCCGGCTCCTGAGCCACCACCGCGAGCAGGAAGATCCCGCAGGCCAGCGCCGTGAAGAGCAGGATCTCCTCGTTGATGAACGCCTGCGCGGTGACGAGCAGGGCCAGCAGGGCGCCGTCGCGGACCGGCCGGCGCGAGCGGGTGAGCACCAGCACCCGCCAGACGATGAACGGCAGCAGGAACTGACTGATGATGTTCGGGTGCCAACTGGCGTGCGAGAGCATCGCCGGGGAGAAGCCGCAGAACCAGCCGCCCGCCGCGGCCGCGAGCGGCGTCCGCACGACGTGGCGGCGCAGCACGAGGTACCAGGCCATGGCGGTGCCGGCGAGGCCGAGCGTCACCAGCACCACGAAGGACACCGCCGGCCCGAACAGCAGGGTCACCGGCACCATCGGGATGCCCAGCGCCAGCACGGCGGTGTTCGCCATCAGGTTGACGCCGTCGGGATAGTTGAACTGCTCGGTGTAGAAGGGGTACTCCCCGTGCAGCACCACCCGCACCGAGTGGGCGAGGAAGAACTGCACCTGGGCGGGGTCCCCGGTATAGAGCGACGCCACCCGGCCGGCCGGGTCCAGCCAGATCCGGCTGGTCACCCAGAGCGCGGCGAGCAGGAACAGCACGCCGACCGCCAGATGCTGCCGTCGCCCGGTCCAGCGGGCCCACCGACGACGGCCCGGCTCGTCCGCCCCCTCGGCGCCGTCGCCGTCGGCTGTGGCCGGCGCGGCGGGGACCGCCGTCGGCGCGGTCTCGGTGTCGGTGTCGGGCTCCACGGTCTGCACGCCAGCGCCACCACGGGCGGCCGGAGCGGCGGAGCCGCCAGGAGCGCCGACGGTCCTGGCCCGGGAAGCGGTGCGAGTGTGGTGGCTCACTGTCTCGTCGGGGCCGGCCGCCTCCGGGTGCGGCGCGGACAGGGCGCGGGACTCGGGAGGCGTCACAGTCGGCGGAGTCTACCCGAGCGGCGAAAAGGCACTAAAGCCCCGGTGGCGTCCATTGTGGTGGGTGCGGGGCCGGCCACCGACGGCGTCGCGTCGGACATCTCGTACTATGGCACTTTCCCACAGCGACGGCGAGGCGATCGGGGGCGGATCAGGTGACTCCGGGCCGCCGGCACGGCAGGGCGCTCACCGTCCTGCTGGCCGCGCTGTTGGCCGCCACCGCGTGCGGTCCCGTCGCGGAGCGCACCCCCCGCGACCTGCGGGTGGGGTACGACAGCCTCGACGGCACGCTGACGGTGTGGCCGCCCCGGGGCGACCTGGCCGCTGACGCGGCGGCGACGGCGGCGGTCACCAGGGCGGTACGCGACTGGCGTTCACCTACCGACGAGCGGGCGCACCTGCCCTCGTCCGGCATCCTCTTCTCGGGCCGGGTCGACGGGGCCCCGGTGGCCCTGGTCGCGGCCGACGTGCCCGGCGAGAGCGCGTCCTGGCTGCTGCAACTCAGTGGCGACGGCGCTCGGTACGCGGTCGCCCGTGCCACCGAATACACCGACCCCGGCTACCTGGTCTACTCCGACGTGCTGCCGGTGCAGACGGCCGGCGGTCGGCGCTACCTGGTCTCCGCCCGGGTGCAGCAGCTGCTCGGGCCGCAGGGCCGGGCGCTTATCGTCGCCGACGGCCTCAGCGCCCCGGTCGACGTGCCGACCTGCACGGCGGTCGGCGTGACGGCGACCCTGCGGGCCACCGAGTCGCTGCCCCGCGGACGGGCCGCCGACCGGCTGCTCGACCTGGGCACCGGCACGACCGACCCGCGCTATCCCCTGGTCCGCGACGAGTCCGGCGCGGGCCGGCGGGCGCTCACCGGCCTGGACACCTGTGTGCTGGCCGGCGAGCGGGGCCCGTTCGGCAGCATCCCGCGTCGGATCGGCGACCGGGACGCGCCCAAGTCGGTGCCGACGTCCTGGCCGATGGCGAAGCTCTCGGTTCGTTCACTCGGTGAGGTGGCTCTCGGCGGTGGCGAGCCGGCCGAGTTGCAGCAGCTCAGCTGGGACACCGACGCCGGCACGATGACCGCCGTCGTCTACCGCCCGGCGGACGGGAGCGCGCCTGTGGTCTCGCCGGCCGACCGGGCCACACCGTTGCAGACGTACCAGCTGCCGGTGCCCGGCCAGCCGCTTGTGGTGCTGAGTTGGCGGGCCACCCGGGACAGCTCCCTCTCGGTGCCGCCCGGCACCCCGCTGCTGGTGGAGCGCCCCGGCCTGGTGGTCGTCCCCGAGCCGGCCCACACCCAGACCTACAGCCTGGCCAACACCGACAAGACCCACTACCGCTCGGTAACGCCCCGCTCCCGCTGAGCCTCGATCGTGCTCTTCTCGGCCCCGACAGACGGGGGCGGAAGCCGCAACACGGCGACCGAAAACCCGACGGCGGGTGCCCCGTGGGGCGCCCGCCGTCGGGTCGAGCCGGCTCAGTTCTGGGCGGGGGTCCTGGTGGGGGTCAGCCGGTCCGGGGTGGCGTCCAGGCGGGAGATCCAGCCGGTGACGTCGCGGGCCACGTCCTGCGCGGTGAGGCCGAGGTCGGCGAGGATCTGCGCGCGGGTGCCGTGCGGGTGCCAGTCGGCCGGTACGCCCAGGTCCTTGAGCGGCACCCGGACGTCGGCGTCGCGCATGGCCTGGCCGAGGGCGTCGCCGACGCCGCCGACGCGGACGCCGTCCTCGACGCTGACCACGAGCCGGTGGCGGGCGGCCAGCTCGACCAGCTCGGCCGGGACCGGGCGGACCCAGCGGGGGTCGACGACCGTGACGCCGTAACCCTGCTCGGCGACCCGGGCGGCGACCTCCATGCCCAACTGGCCGAAGGAGCCCACGGCGACGAGCAGCACGTCGGTACGTGCCGATTCGGCCAGCACGTCGACCGGGCCGACCCGGCGCAGCGCCGGCAGGTCCGCGGCGACCGTGCCGGTCGGGAAGCGCACCACGGTCGGGCCGTTGTCGACGGCCAGCGCCTCGCGCAGCTCCTCGCGCAGTGTGGCGGCGTCCCGGGGAGCGGCGATCCGCAGACCCGGCACCACTCCGAAGACGGACATGTCCCAGATGCCGTAGTGGCTGGGGCCGTCCGGGCCGGTGATGCCCGCCCGGTCCAGCACGAAGGTCACCGGCAGCTTGTGCATCGCCACGTCCAGCAGGACCTGGTCGAAGGCACGGTTGAGGAAGGTGGCGTAGACCGCGACCACCGGGTGCAGCCCGCCGAGCGCCAGACCGGCCGCCGAGGTGGCGGCGTGCTGCTCGGCGATGCCCACGTCGTACACCCGCTCGGGGTACTTGCGGGCCAGCTTGGCGATGCCTGTCGGCTCGGCCATGGCGGCGGTGATGCCCACCACGTCCGGACGCTCGTCGGCGACGGCCAGCAGCTCGTCGGCGAAGACGTGCGTCCACTTCACCGCCGGGGCGGCCAGCAGGGCACCGGTCTCCACGTCGAAGGCGCCACCGGGGCCGTGCAGGCAGTCGGCCTCGTCCTCCTCGGCCGGGCGGTAGCCGTACCCCTTGCGGGTGACGGCGTGCACGATCACCGGACCGCCGAAGTTCTTCGCCGCGCGCAACGCAGACTCGACGGCCGCCACGTCGTGCCCGTCCACCGGGCCGACGTACTTGATGCCGAGGTCCTCGAACATGGCCTGCGGGGCGACGGCGTCCTTGATGCCCTTCTTGACCGCGTGCAGCACCTCGTACATCGGCTTGCCGACGAGCGGCGTCGAGCCGAGGGCGTCCTTGACCGTGTCGAGGACCTTCTCGTAGCCCGGGTTGAGCCGCAGCGAGGAGAGGTGGTCGGCTAGGCCGCCGATGGTCGGCGAGTAGGACCGCCCGTTGTCGTTGACCACGATGACGAGGGAGTTGCCGGCGGTGGCGATGTTGTTCAGCGCCTCCCAGCACATGCCGCCGGTCAGCGCGCCGTCGCCGACCACGGCCACGACGCTGCGCGCCTCACCCCGCAGGGCGTACGCCTTGGCGAGGCCGTCGGCGTAGGAGAGGGCGGTGGAGGCGTGCGAGTTCTCGATGAGGTCGTGCTCGCTCTCCGCCTGGCTGGGATAGCCGGAGAGGCCACCGCGCTGGCGCAGCTTGTCGAAGCCGGCCTGACGTCCGGTGAGGATCTTGTGCACGTACGCCTGGTGGCCGGTGTCGAACAGGAGCCGGTCACGGGGGGAGTCGAAGACGCGGTGCATGGCCAGCGTCAGCTCGACCACACCGAGGTTGGGCCCGACGTGCCCGCCGGTGCGGGAGACCTTGGCGATCAGGAAGTCCCGAATCTCCGCGGCGAGAACATCCAGCTCCTCGCCCGACATCCGCTTGACGTCCTGCGGACCGCGTACCGTCCCCAGCAACCGACCGTGGTTGGCCGTGTCCTCTTCAACGCTCATGACCGGAGAGTCTATCGGCCGCCCGACGGTCCGCAGCCTGGCCCGAGCCGGGCGCATCGCGGCGGGCGGCTGAGCGCCTGGTCAGGGCCCGTCCACGGCGGGCACGTCGACAGGCAGCAGGAGGCCCACCAGTTCGACGTGCTGGGTCATCGGAAACAGGTCGAAGCCGCGCAGCGCGGCCAGCCGCCAGCCCAGCCCGGCGAAGGTGCGCACGTCCCGGGCGAAGGCCGCCGGGTCGCAGGCCACGTACGCGACCGCTCGCGGGCCGGCGGCGGCCAGCGCGCGCACCACCGGGGCGCCGGCGCCGGAGCGCGGCGGGTCGAGCACCACCACGTCGACCGGGCCGGTGATCCGGCGGCGGGCCAGCGCGGTCTCCACCCGGGCCGCCACGACCTCCACGCGGGGCAGGTCGGCCAGGTTCTCCCGTGCCGCGGCGACGCCCTGTGCGGCGGCCTCCACCAGTGTCACCCGCCCGGACGCGCCGACCCGGGCGGCCAGCCCGGCGGCGAACAGCCCGGCGCCGCCGTAGAGGTCCCAGGCCACCTCCCCCGGGCGTGGGTCGAGCAGTTCCAGTACGGCCGTGGACAGGGTGTCCGCCGCTGCCGGGTGCACCTGCCAGAAGGAGGACGCGGGCAGCGCCCAGTCCCGCCCGGCGGCCACCTCGCGCACCTCGGTGGGCCCGCTCACCGGCGTGGCCACCCCGTCGCGGACCTCGGCGACGCTCACGTCCCCGCCGGTGCTGGCGACGGTCTCCACCGCCTCGGCGGCCGGCCAGCGCGTGCCGGTGGGGGTGAGCACCGGCAGCTGCTGGATGGCCGGGTGGGCGATCCGACAGCTGTCGATCGGCACGACCTCGTGCGACCGGTGCTTGAGCAGGCCGGCGCGGTCCGCGGCGTCGACCGCGTAGCGGACCCGCGAACGCCAGCCCAGCAACCCGCCCGGCAGCGCCTCGACCCGGACGCCGAGCCGGTCCAGCTCGGCGTCGGTGAGCCCGCCGAGGCGGACCAGCTGCTCGCGCACCACGGCGGTCTTCCAGGCCAGCTGCGCGTCCGGGGCGACGTGTTGCAGGTCGCAGCCGCCGCAGGCGCCCGGCTTCGCGTACGGGCAGGGTGGCTCCACCCGGTCCGGCGAGGCGTCCAGCACGGTCACGGCGTCGGCCCGGACGAACCCCCGGTGCACCTCGGTGACCTCGGCGATCACCCGCTCGCCGGGCAGCGCGTGCCGGACGAACACCACCTGCCCGTCCACCCGGGCCACGCAGTGCCCGCCGGGGGCGACCGCGTCAACTGTCAGCTCGACGCGCTCCGCCTCCGCGAGGCCGCGCTCCGCCTCGGCCAGGCCACGCTCGGCCGCCACGGGCGGTCCGGTCCGCTCAGTCACGGCCGTTCCCGATCGTCTCGGTGCCCACTGGGCCGGACTCGTCCGGCGGCGGTGCGGTGACCGCCGGTGGCACGGTGCCCCGGGGTCCGCGCGCCGGCGTGTTGGAGAGTGCCGCGTCCAGCCGGTCCAGGTTCTTGCTCGCGGTCGAGGCGAGCTGCCACGGGACGCTGACCACCATCACCCCCGGTTCGAAGAGCAGCCGGCCCTTGAGGCGCAGCGCGCTCTGGTTGTGCAGCAGGTTCTCCCACCAGCGCCCCACCACGTACTCCGGAATGAAGACGGTGACCACGTCACGCGGTGACGTACGGCGGGTCGACGCGACGAAGTCCAGGATCGGGCGGGTGATCTCCCGGTACGGCGAGTCGACGACGGTGAGCGGAATCGCCATCTCCCGCCGCTCCCAGTCGGCCTGCAGGTCGCGGGTGTCCTTCTCGTCGACGTTGACGGTCACCGCGGTCAGCGTGTCCGGCCGGGTCGCCCGGGCGTACGCGATGGCCCGCAGCGTCGGCTGGTGCAGCTTGCTGACCAGCACGATCGCGTGGTTGCGGGCGGGCAGCACGGCCCGGCCCTCGTCCGGCGGGGTCAGCTCGGTGGCGACCCGGTCGTAGTGCCGGCGGATGGCCAGCATCAGCGCGTAGATCACCGCCATCGCCGCGATCGCGATCCAGGCGCCGAGCAGGAACTTGGTGATCAGGACGATCACCAGCACCGTGCCGGTCAGACCCATGCCGAACGTGTTGATGGCCCGGGACCGCAGCATCCGATGCCGTGCCTCCGGGTCCCGCTCGGTGCGCAGGCGCCGGTTCCAGTGTCGGATCATGCCGGCCTGGGACACGGTGAACGAGACGAAGACGCCGACGATGTAGAGCTGGATGAGGCGGGTCACCTCGGCCTGGAACCCGACGATCAGCACGATCGCGAAGAGGGCGAGGAAGGTGATGCCGTTGGAGAAGGCCAGCCGGTCGCCCCGGGTGTGGAACTGGCGGGGCAGGTAGCGGTCCTGGGCGAGGATCGAGCCGAGCACCGGGAAGCCGTTGAACGCGGTGTTCGCGGCCAGGAAGAGGATGAGCGCGGTCATCCCGGCCACCACGTAGAGCAGGAACGAGCCGGAGCCGAAGACCGTCTCGCCGAGCTGGGTGGTCACCGTCTTCTGCACGTACCCGTCGGGGCCCGAGACGATCTGCAGAGCCGGGTCCTCGACGAACTGCAGACGGGTCAGCCGGGCCAGCCAGATGATCCCGACCAGCAGGCTCACCGCGATCACGCCCAGCAGCAGCAGCGTGGTGGCGGCGTTGCGGCTCTTCGGCGCCTTGAACGCGGGAACGCCGTTGGAGATCGCCTCGACACCTGTGAGCGCGGCGGCGCCGGAGCTGAACGTCCGCAGCAGCAGGAAGACGAGCGCGAAACCGGTCACGCTGTGCTCGGCCTGGATGACGAGGCCGGCACTGGGCGCACGGAGGTCGTCGCCCAGCACGAAGACGCGGAACAGCCCGGTGAGCAGCATTCCGCCCATCACGATCACGAAACCGTAGGTGGGGATGGCGAACGCGGTGCCCGACTCGCGCAGCCCGCGCAGGTTGACGGCGGTCAGCAGGACCACCGCGAGCACCGCGATCATGACCTTGTGGGTGGCCACGAACGGCACCACCGAGCCGAGGTTGGCCACCCCGGAGGAGACCGACACGGCCACCGTGAGCACGTAGTCGACAAGCAGGGCGCTGGCCACGCCGACCCCGAACTTCGGCCCGAGGTTGACCGTTGCCACCTCGTAGTCGCCGCCGCCGGAGGGGTAGGCGTGCACGTTCTGCCGGTAGCTGGCCACCACCGTGAGCATCACCACCACCACGGCGAGGGCGATCCACGGGGAGAAGAAGTACGCCGAGGTGCCGGCGATGGAGAGGGTCAGCAGGATCTCGTCAGGCGCGTACGCGACGCTGGACAGCGCGTCGGAGGCGAACACGGGCAGCGCGATGCGCTTCGGCAGGAGGGTGTGCTGCAGACGGTCGGACCGGAACGGTCGACCGAGGAGCATTCGCTTCAACAGCGAGGTGGGACTGGCCACGAACGCCAAGAGTACGACCACCACTGTGCGAACGCGGGGGTGGGCGATCACGCTCGGCCGGGATGAGGGGGTACGGTCGGTCCCGCTGTCGACCCGGACGTGGCAGGCTCGGACCCGAAGCCACCGGCGGCGGAAGGCCAGCGGCAGCGGTACGCACCTTGGGAGGGACAGCGTGCACGTCGTGATCATGGGGTGTGGCCGGGTCGGGTCGACCCTCGCTCACAGCCTGGAGTCCCGGGGGCACTCGGTGGCGGTGATCGACCAGGACGCCGACGCCTTCCGGCGACTCGGCCCCGACTTCGCCGGGATCACGGTGACCGGGGCGGGCTTCGACGGCGAGGTGCTGCGCCAGGCCGGCATCGAACGCGCGGACGCCTTCGCCGCCGTCTCCAGCGGTGACAACTCGAACATCATCTCGGCGCGGTTGGCCCGCGAGACGTTCGGCGTGTCCCGCGTGGCGGCCCGCATCTACGACCAGCGCCGGGCCCAGGTCTACGAGCGGCTGGGCATCCCCACTGTGGCGACCGTGCGCTGGACGGCCGACCGGATGCTGCGGCACCTCGTGCCGGAGGGCAACGTGGAGATCTTCCGCGACCCGACGAGCACCGTGTCGATCGTCGAGGTCCCGGTGCACAAGGAGTGGATCGGCCGCCCGGTGCGCGCCCTGGAGGAGGCGGCCGGCGCGCGGGTGGCCTACCTGATCCGCTTCGGCATCGGCACGCTGCCCACCGCCTCCACAGTCGTCCAGGAGGGCGACCAGGTGTTCATGCTGGTCAGCGACGACATCGTGGCGACTGTCACGTCGGTGGCGGCGACGCCGCCGGAAGGGGGGCACTGAGCCATGCGGATCGCCATCGCGGGCGCCGGCAACGTCGGCCGCTCGATCGCCCAGGAGCTGATCGAGAACGGTCACCAGGTGATGCTCATCGAACGGCAGCCGAAGATGCTCCGGCCGGACCGGGTTCCGGCCGCCGAGTGGGTGCTCGCCGACGCGTGTGAGGTGGCCAGCCTGGAGGAGGCCAACGTCGCCGGCTGCGACGTGGTGGTCGCGGCGACCGGTGACGACAAGACCAACCTGGTGCTGTCGCTGCTGGCCAAGACCGAGTTCGCGGTGCCCCGGGTGGTGGCTCGGGTCAACCGGGCCGAGAACGAGTGGCTCTTCACCGAGCAGTGGGGCGTGGACGTCGCGGTGAGCAAGCCGCGGGTCATGGCCGCGCTCGTCGAGGAGGCGGTCACCGTCGGCGACCTGGTCCGCCTGATGACCTTCCGGCAGGGCGAGGCGAACCTCGTCGAGATCACCCTGCCGCCGACCGCGCCCTACGTCGGTCAGCCCATCCACGCGGTGCCGCTGCCCCGCGACTCCGCCCTGGTGGCGATCCTGCGCGGCAAGCGCGTCCTGGTGCCCAGCCCGGACGACCCCATCGAGGCCGGCGACGAGCTGATCTTCGTCTGCACCGCCGAGGTGGAGGACGACGTCCGCGCGGTCATCCTCGGCCCGGACAGCGTCGAGCGGACCCGCGGCTCACGCTGAGCACTGAGCTGCCGCCGGGCCGCGGGGGGCGCGGTCGATCAGGCGCCGGGCAGCGGGGTCGGCTGCGGCTCCCGGGTGACCCGACGCACCGTCCAGACGGTGATGAGCAGCAGCAGCGCGTACGGCGGGTAGCCCAACGCCAGCCGGGCCACGCCCAGCGCGGTGTCCTGATGGGCCAGGTAGAGCCCGGCCTGCACGCCCACCTTGGCGAGCCACACCACGCCCCAGAGCACGGTCAACCGGGTGAAGGTGCGTACGAGCTTCGGGTCGGCCCGCCACTCCGATTTGCCCTTGGCGACCAGCACCGACCAGATCCACCCGACAAGCGGCTGCCGGACGACCGCCGAGATCAGCAGGGCGATGCCGTAGCCGATGCCGTAGAGGATGCCGGGAAGGTAGAAGTCCCGCTCGTCGCCGGTACGCCAGGCGATGGCGGCGCCGATGCCCACACCGAACAGCCCGTTGACCGCGTGCCGGATCGGCCGGCGCTGGGCCAGCCGCAACCCGGCGATCACCAGCGCGACGGCCACCGAGGCGATCACGGCCGGCCGCAGGTCGCCGATGATGTTGGCGAGCACGAAGACGACCACTGGGATGCTGGACTCGACCAGCCCTCGCCACCCGCCGAGCTGGTCGGCCATCTGTTCGGCGATCGTGGGCAGCGGCTCGTCGTCCTGCGGAGGATCGGTCTCCGGTTGTGCTGCCCGGTGCTGTCCCGTCGTCATGCCCGGCCTTCCGTCCGCGGTGCCGTCACTTCGGCGAGTCCAGCTCGTAGTAAGGGTTGTAGATGACCTTGCGGTCGTCGCGCATGGCCACCCGACCGCGCGCGGTCAGGTGCCGCCCCGGCTCGATCCCGGAGATGTGCCGCCGGCCCAGCCAGACCAGCGTGACCACGTCGCTGCCGTCGTACAGGTCGGCCTCGAGGGTGGGCAGGTTGGTGCGCGGCGTGTAGACCACCGTGCGCAGCCGACCGGCGACCGAGACCACCTGACCTCGGGAGCACTGCTGGGCCAGGACGCCACCGCACTCGGCGCTCTCCTGACGCAGCTCCTGCGCGTCGATCTCGGCCTCGCTGGCGGTGAACCGTTGCAGGATGCGCCGCAGCGACACCCTGCTCTCGTCGGTCGTCATGACCTCCGCGTCACCCTCTCCACACTCGCCGGCGCTGGCCGGCACCGGCCCAGCTCCGGCGACGCCGGAACCGTCCCGCCAGCGTACGCCGACGGGCCCGGTTCCGGCGGGCCGGTGCGCGGTCGGTCAGACCTGGCGGGGCTCGGCGGCGGCGGACGCGTCCGCGCCCTCGGCGCCGGCCTGGTCGGCGATCTCGCGGGGCAGCCGCAGCGGCAGCGGTTCACGGACCGGCTTCGCCTCCTGGCCACGGTCGACCACCAGGCCGTCCAGGCACTCGGCGAGCGGCCCGGCGCTGGCCGGGTCGGTGGCCACCGGGCCCTGGAAGACGCCCCGGACCATCCAGCGCGGCCCGTCGACGCCGACGAATCGCAGGTTCGTCGGGCCGTCCGGGGTTCGCACCTGGGCGTGCAGCTCCGGGCCGTACTCGCCCTCGACCTCCTGGGCGGCGGCGCCGTCGCTCAGCAGGGACTGACGAATCTCCTCGCGCACCTCGTCCCAGATCCCCTCGGACCGGGGGGCAGCGAAGACGCCGAGCTGC
This sequence comes from Micromonospora sp. NPDC049274, assembly GCF_040678875.1. Classification (NCBI taxonomy): domain Bacteria; kingdom Bacillati; phylum Actinomycetota; class Actinomycetes; order Micromonosporales; family Micromonosporaceae; genus Micromonospora; species Micromonospora sp. NPDC049274. The sequence continues at coordinate 40,990 of NZ_JBFAQS010000005.1, read as the reverse complement.
AGCGCGTTGTCCCCGTGCACCAGCACCACCTGCTGGATCACGCCCTGCGGGTCGGCCTGCACCCGCACCTCCACCTCGGCCACCGCCGGGATGTGCAGGCTGCCGAGGTCGAGTCGCTGCACGTCGTCGTCGACCTCGGAGATGTCGTACGGCCCGCGCACCAGCCCCGGCGTCGACGCCCCGGTGCCCTCGTCGAGGACCTCGGCGGTCCGCTCGTCGCGGGTGTGCCGCCCGGCATCGGCCCGCTTTCGGGAGAAGATCACTGCGCCCACCCTCCGCTGTTCACAATCACCCTGCCACCTCTTCCGTCTGCCCGGGCCGCCGCTGGTCGGCCCACTCCTGGCCGGCCGGTGACGGCACCAGCCCGGCGTGCCCGCCGGTCGAGCCGTGCCCGCCGGTCCCGCGCGCGGAACCGGGCAACTCGGCCACCGGCTCGAACCGCGCCCGCGCGACCCGCTGGACGACGAGCTGGGCGATCCGGTCGCCACGGGAGATCTTCGCGGGCGTGTCCCGATCATGATTGATCAGGTTGACCATGATCTCACCCCGGTAGCCGGCGTCGACCGTACCGGGCGCGTTGAGCACCGTCACGCCGAGCCTGGCCGCCAGGCCGGAGCGCGGATGGACCAGGCCCACGTACCCGTCAGGCAGGGCGACGGCCACGCCGGTGGGCACCAGGGCCCGACCGCCGGGCGGCAGCTCCACGTCCGCGGCGGCCACCAGGTCGGCCCCGGCATCGCCGGGATGGGCGTACGTGGGCAGCGGCAGCTCGGCATCGAGCAGCCGTACGGGCACGGGTACGACGTCGGTCACGGGTCCCCTCTTCGTCCGGTTGTCTCCGGTGACCCTGCCATCCTGCCGGTTGGCCGGCCCGCCGTGCGCCGTACCCTCGCAGGAGTGAGCATGTCGCCCTCCCCGTCCGCCGATCGGTCGCCGGTTCCGGCCCGTCCGGCGTACGCCGAACGGCTGGACCTGCCCTGGTGGCTGTGGCTGACCGGGCTGGTGGCCGCCGCGCTGCTGGCCGTCGAGATCTGGATGGGCGGCCCCGGCGCCCGCGCCTGGGTGCCCTTCGCGGTGCTGCTGCCGGTCACCGCCGCCGGGCTGTGGTGGCTGGGCCGGATCCGCGTCGCGGTCGTCGACTCCGAGCTGCGGGTGGACGACGCCCGGCTGCCGGTGCGCTTCGTGGCCGACGTGATTCCGTTGGACGTGGCCGGCCGCCGTGAGGTGCTCGGTGTGGGCGCGGACCCACTCGCCTTCGTGGTGCAGCGGCCGTGGGTCGGCGGCGCCGTGCAGGTGGTGCTCGACGACCCGGCCGATCCGACCCCGTTCTGGGTGGTCAGCAGCAGGCGTCCGGTCGAGCTGGCCGAGGCGGTGCTGGCCGCGCGGGACGCGCGCCGGCCTGCCGACCGTACGGCCGGCGAGCCGGGCTGATCGACGTCGGCGGCTCCGCTCAGGTGCCCGTGGGCGGGCCGGGCAGGGCCGGCGGTGGCGCCGGCCGGGCGATGCCCTGACGGCGCAGGTCCACCTGGAGCTGGTCGGCCATCTGGCGGGTGGCCCGGCGGTTGAGGAAGCTGGCCACCGCCGCGCCGGTCAGGAACGGCCCGAGCGTGGTGAGGTTGCGCCCGAATCGGCGCAGCAGCATGTCCCGCATCTCCTTGCGGGCGGCGGTGCCGAGCACCGCGCCAACGCCCACGCCGGGCACCATCGGGTTGACCCCGCGCTGGGTGGCCCAGGAGTGCACCAGGGCCACCGCCCGTTGACCGCCGGCGCCCGGCAGCGCCACGCCGTGGATCTCGTGCAGCTCACCGATCAGTTTCAGCTCCACCGCCACGACGGCGACGGTCTCGGCGGCGAGCAGCACGGGCGCGGAGAGCAGCGTGGGCGCGACGGTCCACTCGACTGCCGCGACTCCCCCGCCGGCCGCGCCGATCCCGGCCGTGGCGCGGGAGGCGTTGCGGATCAGTCGCTCGGCCAGGGCGGCGTCGTCCAGGCCGGGAAAGTGTCGACGCAGGGTCGCGAGGTCCCGCACGGGTACGTGCGGGGCGATCTCGGCCACCGTGTCGGTCATCCAGCGCACTGCGGCGCGAGGTTTGAACAGGTCGGAAATGCCCCGGCTGCGGGCCTGGCTCACCATCCGGGTGAGCAGTTGGCGCCGCCGGGCCGGCGCTATGTCGTCCGCGGTCAACGCCGCGACGGTGGCGCCGAGGTCGTCCCCGCCGCCGTCGGTGGTGTCGCCTCGATCGCTCATGGGTCGGACCTCCCGGTGCTGTGGCTACCCGCTACGAGTCAAGCAGGTACCCACAGGCGTCGCATGCCTACACCGGTAGCGGCGGCCCCGATCAGGAGGGCCGCCGCCGGTGTCGTGAGTGTCAGACGCACTCTCGGCAGATCAGCTCGCCGTTGCGCTCGACCGCCAGCTGGCTGCGATGGTGGACCAGGAAGCAGCGGGCGCACCGGAACTCGTCCTGCTGCATCGGTAGCACCTTGACAGTGAGCTCCTCGTCGGCCAGGTCGGCACCGGGCAGCTCGAAGCTCTCGGCGACCTCGGCCTCGTCGACGTCCACCGCGCCCGACTGTGAGTCGACGCGCCGTGCCTTGAGCTCTTCCAGGCTGTCCTCGCCGAGGTCGACCTCGTCGCGACGCGGGGCGTCGTAGTCGGTGGCCATCGGTTGTCACTCTCCCATATCGATGTTGTCGCTTCCGGTTGTAACGCCGGACGACGCTGTTTCGGTTCCGCTGGCCGACCACCACTTGTGTCGGGCACCCGACCCGGGGACTGTACGGGTCGGGACCGCTGGGGCCACTCCCCTGCGAGCGCGGAACCTTACCCCCCCTTGGGCGAGGCATGTATACCGCCCTTGCGGCTGAGATGTACGCCCCCGCACGCGAAGTTGTTCCCAATGTGATTCAGGCGACACGAAGATAGGGGTAGTAGTACCCGGTTCGCGGTCGGCGCGCCGGCATGTCGGACTGTTTCCACGCGACGGCCGGACAACCGTTAACCTCAGCGGCGTATTCGACGGCCGGCGGTCAGTGCGATCGGTGGCGGCCGCCGCCACCCACCTGAGGTCCCGGGAGCGCCCAGATGAGTTTTGCGCGAGTGCGAGCACTCGTCGTCGTCGGCCTGCTGGGCGTCCTGGCCCTGGCCTTCGTGATCACCGCGATCGTTCGTGACAGCCAACGGGGGGCCGGCGCAGCAGGCGGTTGTCCGGACGGCTGGCCGCTTGCCGACGTGACGCTGCACGAGCCCAAGGACGTCAAGATCAATGTTTTGAACGCGACAGTCGAGCCGGGCCGCGCCGGCATGGTCGCGGACGACTTCCGCAACCGAAAGTTCCAGGTCAAGAAGGTCGGCAACGCGCCCAAGGGGATCGACGACGTCGCCGTGCTGCGGTACGGCCCCAAGGGCGTCAGCTCCGCCCACCTGCTCAAGGCGTACTTCCTCAACAACGCCGAGCCGGTCTACGACGCGAAGCGCACGGACGACGTGGTCGACGTGGTGTTGGGCAACGGCTTCCAGCAGCTCGCCACCACCACCGAGGTCAACCAGTCCCTCGGCGACCTGGGCCCGCCGGTCGCGCCGGCCGGCTCCTGCCCGGCCCCCGCCCCCAAGAAGTGACGCCGTAACCGCCCGATCCCGCCCCCTGCCACCCCCGGTCCGCCCCCGGCGCTCCCGACGCGCTCAGGACGTCGTCAGGGGCCGCCAGAGGCGTCCAGGGCGGCCAGCCGGTCGTGCAACTCGGGGAAGAGGGTGGGCGGGGCCGCGATCACCAGGTCCGGGCCGGGCGGACGACCGGTCAGGCCGGAGACCCGCGCGCCCGCCTCGGCCGCCACCAGACCGCCGGCGGCCAGGTCCCAGGCGGCCAGGCCCTTCTCGAAGTACGCATCCAGCCGCCCCTCCGCCACCAGGCAGAGGTCCAGGGCGGCGGCACCGAGGCGGCGGATGTCCCGCACCGACGCGATCAGCCCGGCCACCACCGACGCCTGGTGCGCCCGCCGGCCGGCGTCGTAGCCGAAGCCGGTGCCGACCAGCGCCTGCCCCAGGTCCGTCTCCCCGGAGCAGCGCAGCCGGACGCCGTCGCGCCAGGCACCGCCACCCGCGGTGGCGGTCCACTCCTCGCCGGTGTTCACGTTGCGCACCACGCCGGCGACCACCACCCCGTCCACCTCGGCCGCCAGCGACACCGCGCTGTACGGCAACCCGTAGAGGTAGTTCACGGTGCCGTCGATCGGGTCGACGATCCACCGCACGCCGCCCGGCTCGGCGGGGCCGGTGTCCTGGGTGCCGTACTCCTCGCCCAGGACCGCGTCCCCCGGCCGCAAGGCGCACAGCGCGTCGAGGACCTGCCGCTCGACGGCGCGGTCCGCCGCCGTGACCACGTCGGTGACCGTGCTCTTGGTCGCCGCCACGGACACGCCCTCGGCCCGCATCCGGTACGCGGTGGCCGCGGCGTCCCGGGCCACCTCGATCGCGATCGCCAACAGTTCCCGCGGTGGCGGCGCCGAACGGTCCATTCCAGGGTCCCCTTCCCGTACGACCGGGGCGTTCCGGGCCGTGCGCGAGTATCATCCTTACAAAGTCCACATCTGCGCCGAATCGGCGGTCCCGCCGCCGTTACGCCGTGCGGCGCAGGATGATCGCCGCAGACGGCGTTACAATTCACCCCTGCCCACGCGCCACGGACCGCCGACCACCGGCCGGCCCGGGACACGAGGGTCCCTCAACCACATCGCCCGGCCCGGTTGCCCCACGCTGTGCCGGACGACCCGGCCGTGCCCGCTCTTCGCCTCCGGAAGGTCATTCGTGACAGAACCCCGCCAGCCCGGCGCCGACGTTCGCTCGCTCACCGACACCCTGATCGCCCACGCGCAGAGCGCCGGTGGTCAGCTCACGTCGGCTCAGCTCGCGCGCACCGTCGAGACCGCCGAGGTGACTCCGGCCCAGGCCAAGAAGATCCTCCGGGCGCTCTCCGAGGCGGGAGTGACCGTTGTGGTGGACGGCTCGGCGAGCACCCGCCGCCGGGTCGCCGCGGCCCGCTCGACGACCCCCGCGTCCCGGGCCACCACCGCCAAGACCACCAAGAAGGCCGCCGCGCCCGCCCCGAAGCAGGCGCCGGCCTCCGACGAGCCGGCGTCGACGCCGGCGCCGCGCAAGGTGGCCGCTCGCAAGGCCGCCGACGGCGCCGCCGCGGCCACCCCGGCGAAGGCGACCAAGTCCACCCGCGCCACCAAGGCGACGGTGGCCGCGGCGGCCGGCGCCAAGCCGGCCAAGGCCAAGGGCGAGGGTGCCGAGGGAGAGATCGACCCGGAGGAGCTCGCCGCCGCCATCGAGGACGTGGTGGTGGAGGAGCCGGCCGAGCTGGCCCAGGCCGCCGAGACCGACGCCGCCGCGTCGGCCACCGACAACGACTTCGAGTGGGACGACGAGGAGTCCGAGGCCCTCAAGCAGGCTCGGCGTGACGCCGAGCTGACGGCCTCCGCCGACTCCGTCCGTGCGTACCTGAAGCAGATCGGCAAGGTTCCGCTGCTCAACGCCGAGCAGGAGGTGGAGCTGGCCAAGCGGATCGAGGCCGGGCTGTACGCCGCCGAGCAGCTGCGCGCGGCCGACGAGGGCGAGGAGAAGCTCGCCCGGGAGATGGTCCGCGACCTGGGCTGGATCTCCCGCGACGGCGAGCGCGCCAAGAACCACCTCCTCGAGGCGAACCTCCGTCTGGTCGTCTCGCTGGCCAAGCGGTACACGGGGCGCGGCATGGCCTTCCTGGACCTGATCCAGGAGGGCAACCTCGGCCTCATCCGCGCGGTGGAGAAGTTCGACTACACCAAGGGCTACAAGTTCTCCACGTACGCCACCTGGTGGATCCGGCAGGCCATCACCCGCGCCATGGCCGACCAGGCCCGCACCATCCGCATCCCGGTGCACATGGTCGAGGTCATCAACAAGCTCGGCCGCATACAGCGCGAGCTGCTCCAGGACCTGGGCCGTGAGCCCACGCCGGAGGAGCTGGCCAAGGAGATGGACATCACACCGGAGAAGGTGCTGGAGATCCAGCAGTACGCCCGGGAGCCCATCTCGCTGGACCAGACCATCGGCGACGAGGGCGACAGCCAGCTCGGTGACTTCATCGAGGATTCCGAGGCCGTGGTGGCCGTCGACGCGGTCTCGTTCTCGCTCCTGCAGGACCAGCTCCAGCAGGTGCTGCAGACGCTCTCCGAGCGTGAGGCGGGTGTGGTACGTCTGCGTTTCGGCCTGACCGACGGTCAGCCGCGGACGCTTGACGAGATCGGCCAGGTCTACGGGGTGACCCGGGAGCGGATCCGGCAGATCGAGTCCAAGACGATGTCCAAGCTGCGTCACCCGTCCCGGTCGCAGGTTCTCCGGGATTACCTGGACTGAGCCGGTTTCGTCAACCGAACGTGTCGTTTTGGCCACCTGGTGTGCAACACCAGATGGAGATCGTCCGGATGCACGAATGTGATCGTTGACGTGGCACCCTGGGTGCACGGCACACTGTCCCTGCCAGGTGTGACCTCGGTCCCCCGCGGGCACACAGGGAAGGCAGCGCCTAGCAAGGGTGTTGCACGATAGGTGAGCAACGACCGAAGAGATTGTTCATCGGTGACGACCAGAGGAGGAAGGCGATGAACTCGACCCTCACGCCGCCGCCCGAAACGGTGGCACCCCCAGCCGCCGATGAACGGTGCGACCGCTGCAATGCTGCCGGCAAGCTCCGGATCACTCTGGTGGGTGGGAGCGAGCTGGTGTTCTGCGGGCACCACGCGAACAAGTACGCGGAGGATCTCGTGAAGATCACCGAGCGGTTCGCAACGGAGCCCGACTTCAGCTGGCGTGGCGCCGATCTGATGGCGAACTGAGTCCGTAGACCGACATAGCCGGCCGGAGGCACCCTGAGGGTGTCTCCGGCCGGCTTTTTCCTGTCCAGCACCCGCGCGCCCCGCGCAACTTCACCGAAGTTGCTGCCTCCGACGCGGGGGCGCTTCGTGATCCACTCAGTTTCACGGAAGTCGCGCTCTCCACCTCGCTCGAACACCGCGTTTTCACGAAAATCGAGGGGGCAGCCGGGCTAGAGGGTCTGCACCGTCGCGATGCGTTCCTCGAGCTGCTCGATGGTGGCTTGGGCGCTCGGCGGGCCGCCACAGAGCCGGCGCAGCTCAGCGTGGATCTTGCCGTGGGGTTGGCCGGTGCGATGGTGCCGGGCGGCCACCAGAGCGTTCAGTTGCCGCCGGAGCGCCACACGACGCTGGGCGGCACTCATGGGTGCCGGAGGCGCCGCCGTGGGCGCAGCGGCCGGCTGAGCGGCCCCGTCGGCCGTACGACGGCGCTGGGCGGCGAGCTGTGCCGCCTGGCGCTTGGTCAGCAGCAGCGAGACCTGGTCGGCGGTGAGCAGGCCGGGCAGGCCGAGGTACTCCTCCTCCTCCGGTGTGCCGGCCTGCGCGGCGGTCCCGAAGGACGCGCCGTCGAAGATCACCTGGTCCAGTTCGGCGGTGGCCGAGAGCGCCGCGAAGCGCTTCTCCAGCTCCCCGCTGGCCTGGTCGTCGCGCTGCGCCCGTTCCAGCAGGTCGTCATCGAGGCCGTCGGAGTCCTTGGGTTTGCCGAGGACGTGGTCCCGCTCGTTCTCCATCTCGCTGGCCAGCCCGAGCAGGTGCGGCACGCTGGGCAGGAAGACCGACGCCGTCTCGCCGGGGCGGCGGGCCCGCACGAACCGACCGATCGCCTGGGCGAAGTAGAGCGGGGTGCTGGCGCTGGTGGCGTAGACGCCGACCGCCAGCCGGGGGATGTCCACCCCCTCGGACACCATCCGCACCGCGACCAGCCACCGCTGGTCGGACGCCGCGAACGTCGCGATCCGCGCGGAAGCGCCCTGGTCGTCGGAGAGCACCACGGCAGCCTTCTCGCCGGTTATCTGCTCGATGAGCTTGGCGTACGAGCGGGCGGTCTGCTGGTCGGTCGCGATGATCAGACCACCGGCGTCGGGCATGCCGGCGTTGCGCAGCACGGTGAGGCGGGCGTCGGCGGCGCGCAGCACCTGCGGCATCCAGTCCCCCGCCGGGTCCAGGGCGGTACGCCACGCCTGCGCCACCAGGTCCTGGGTCATCGGCTCGCCGAGGCGGGCCGCCAACTCGTCCCCCGCGTTCGTGCGCCAGCGGGTCTCCCCGGAGTACGCCAGGAAGAGCACCGGCCGGACCACGCCGTCGCGCAGCGCGTCGGCGTAGCCGTACACCGAGTCGGCGTGGGAGCGCAGCAGCCCGTCACCGCCCCGCTCGTAGGTGACGAACGGGATGGGGTTGTCGTCGGAGCGGAACGGCGTACCGGTGAGCATCAGCCGGCGTACGGCGGGTTCGAAGGCGTTCTTCACGCCGTCGCCCCAGGAGCGGGAGTCGCCGGCATGGTGGATCTCGTCGAGGATGACCAGGGTGCGACGGGTCATGGTGCGCCGCCTGTGCACCTGCGGGGCCATCCCCACCTGGGCGTAGGTGACCACCGCGCCGTGGAAGTCGGCCGCCGAGTGCACGTCGGCGTTGCGGAACGCGGCGTCGAGCTGAATGCCCACCCGCGCCGCGGCCTCGGCCCACTGGTTCTTCAGGTGCTCGGTGGGCGCGACCACGGTGACCGCCTCGACGGTGCCGTCGCCGAGCAGCTCGGCAGCGATCCGCAGGGCGAAGGTGGTCTTGCCGGCGCCCGGCGTCGCGACCGCTGTGAAGTCCTCGGTACGCCGGCGCAGGTACTCCACCAGGGCCTTGCGCTGCCAGGCACGTAGTGCCGGGAACGTCTCGAGCACCGGCGTCCGGGCTGCCACGCGAAAGCTCCTCTCCGACCGCACGAGGGCGGACACCGGGCGAGGGCCACGAGTATCGCCGCCCATGAAAACGCCTCCGCGCAGAAGCTGCCGCGAAGGCCGACTCAGCATAACCAGCGCGGGCCCGTCGGCCCAGGCGACACCACGCCTGTCACGTTCACCACCCGCGCAGGACGGGCCTCACCACTCCGGGTCGCCGGTCGTCGGTGGCCGCAGCGTGGCCACCGGCGCGGACCAGCGGCGGCGCAGCGCGATCAGGCGCAGCCCGAAGACCCCGACGGCGGCGGCGGTGAGCGGCGCCGGCCCGGTCTGCCCGGTGACGTACAGCAACGCCACCGCGACCGATCCGGCCAGGGCGGCCACCGCGTAGATCTCCCGGCGCAGCACCACCGGGATCTCGGCGGTCAGCAGGTCCCGGCCGAGCCCGCCGCCGATCGCGGTGAGCATGCCGATCAGGCAGGCGCCGACCGCCGGCACCCGGGCGTCGAACGCCTTGAGCGTGCCGGTCACGGTGAACAGACCGAGGCCCGCAGCGTCGAGCACCAGCACAGTGGTGCGCAGTCGGGCGAGCTGTGGGTGCAGCCAGAAGACGGCGACCGCGGTGATCGCCGCGGTGGTGGCGTACCGCCAGTCGGCGAAGGCGAGCGGCGGCACCTCGTCGATGACCAGGTCGCGGAAGATCCCACCGCCGAGCGCGGCCACGAAGCCGACGAACGCGACGCCGAACAGGTCGAGTCGTTTGGCCACCGCCGCCGAGGCGCCGGAGGCGGCGAAGACCGCCACCCCGGTCAGGTCGGCGACGAGCAGGGCGGTGGAGGTGGTCACCGCCGCAGGCTACGTCGCCGGCCGGAGCGCCGGCCGGGGTTCACTCGCGGTACGAGTCGTAGATCTCCTTGCACTTGGGGCAGACCGGCGAGCCCGGCTTGGCCGCCTTGGTGACCGGGAAGGTCTCCCCGCAGAGCGCGACGACGAAGGTGCCCATGACGGCACTCTCGGCGATCTTCTCCTTGCGGACGTAGTGGAACATCTCGGGACCGGTGTCGGCGTCCTTCAGTTCCGGACGCTCGAGAACCTCTGTGCTCACGTCTGCACCTCCAACCGCCAAGTTTGGCAGGTCATCACGGCCGGGTCCACTTGAGCCCGGGCCGGTTCCGACCCGTACCGTGCCGGTGTGACTGACTTTCGCATCAGCTTCGGCACCGAGGTGGCCGAAGCCCTGCGCGACGGCCGGCCCGTCGTCGCGCTGGAGAGCACCATCGTCTCGCACGGCCTGCCCCGTCCGCAGAACCTGCAGGTGGCCCGCGAGATCGAGCAGGCGGTCCGGGACGCCGGGGCGGTGCCGGCGACCATCGGGATGATCGGCGGCGAGCTGGTGGTCGGCCTGGACGACGCGCAGCTGACCCGGCTGGCCACCGTCGACGGGGTGACGAAGCTCTCGGTCCGCGACCTGGCCGTGGCGGCCGCGACCGGCGCGGACGGCGCCACCACCGTGGCGGCGACGAGCGCCGTGGCCGCCGCCGCCGGGATCGGGGTGTTCGCGACCGGCGGCCTGGGCGGCGTGCACCGCGAGGCGGCGCACACCTTCGACGAGTCGGCGGACCTGGTCACCCTGGCCCAGACTCCGATCACGGTGGTCTGCGCGGGGGTCAAGTCGATCCTCGACGTGGGCGCGACGCTGGAGCGCCTGGAGACCCTCGGGGTCGCCGTCATCGGTTACCGCACCCGCCGGTTCCCCGGCTTCTACCTCACCGACGCGGGCTTCGACCTGGACTGGTCGGTGGACTCCCCGGAGCAGGTCGCCGCCGTGCTGGCCGCCCGCGACGAGCACGCCGTGCACACCGGCGGCCTGCTCGTCGCCAACCCGCTGCCGGTCGACGAGCAGCTCGACCCGGAGCTGCACGACCGGACCCTCGCCGAAGGGCTGGCCCGGCTGGAGCGGGACGGGGTGACCGGCAAGGCCGTCACCCCGTACCTCCTGGCGCACTTCCACTCGGCCACCGAGGGCGCCAGCCTGGCGGTGAACGTCCGGATCATCCTGCGCAACGCCGACCTGGCCGCGCGCATCGCGGTCGCCGCGGTCGCCCGCGCCTCCGCCGTCCCGGCATGACCCCTGGGGCCCGCGTGGTCGTCGTCGGGGACGTGATCACCGACGTGGTCGCGGTGCTGTCCGGGCCGCTCGCGGCCGGGTCGGACACCGGTGCCGAGATCAGTCTCGGCGGGGGCGGGCAGGCGGCCAACACCGCCGCCTGGATCGCCGCGCAGGGGATGGCCGTCACACTCGTCGGCGCGGTCGGCGACGATGACGCCGGGCGCGACCGGGTGGCCGAGCTGGACCGCGCGGGCGTGGACTGCGCGGTCGAGCGGGTGGTGGGCGCCCGGACCGGCACGGTGATCGTGCTGGCGGCCGACGGCGAGCGGACCATGGTCACGTCGCGGGGCGCGAACCTCGCGTTGCGCGCCGAGCACGTGGAGAAGGCCCTGGCGGCGGTGCCCGAGGCGGGGCATCTGCACCTGTCCGCGTACACCCTGTTGGACGCCGGGTCGCGCGGCGCGGGGTTGCGGGCGCTGGGCGCCGCCCGCGAGCGCGGGCTCACCACAAGCGTCGACGCGGCGTCCGCGGCGCCGCTGCGGCGGGTCGGCGCGCGGACCTTTCTCGGTTGGGTACGCGATGTCGACCTGCTGCTGGTCAACGCGGACGAGGCCACGGTGCTGGCCGGCGGTCTGGACCCGGCGGCGCAGGGGCGGGCGCTGTCGGCGACGGCTCGGCGGGTCGTGGTGAAGCGCGGGGCGGCGGGAGCGGTCTGGGTGGACCGCACCTCGCCGGTCTGCGTGGCTCCGGCCCGGCGGGTGGCGGTGGTGGACGTCACGGGCGCGGGCGACGCCTTCGCGGCCGGCCTGCTCACCGCGTGGCTCGCCGGTGCCACCCCGACCGCGGCACTGAGCCGCGCGACCGACCTGGGCGCGCTGGCCGTCTCCACGGCCGGTGCGCGGCCACAGCCGTAACTGTCGAAAGCAGCCGTAACGGCCGGCCCACGGCCACCGCGCGGCCGAGAACGGTCGAGCCCTGGCCCGCGCGACGCGGGTCAGGGCTCGACGTCGATGACCCTGTGTGGGCGTTCCTCGGCGGTGAGGCTCATCGGCGGGGTCTCGTCCTGTTGACGGCTGTGGAACCGATTGGCCAGCCGGTGCTCCTCCTTGGGCGGCCGGTCGTTGGCCAGCAACACGGCCAACCACGGAATGAGCACCATGCCGAGGGCACACAGCGGCAACCAGACCCAGAGCAGTGGGGCGTTCGCGCCGACCAGGATCGCGCCGGCGACGATGCAGGCCACCCGGATGCCCATCATGAGGACATAGCGGCGCTGACGGCTGGTGAGCTGATCATTCTGGCTGCGCGAGGCATCGGTGATCAGAATCGGCTGGTACGCCTGACGCTTCACCATGGACCTCCTCGAGGGGATTACGCCCCATCCTGTCACCACGGAGGCGTGATCAGCGAAAATTGACCTGGCCCGGTACGTGTTACGTGCGTGGTACGCTGCGCGACGTGGGCAGCAGGTTCAGCTTCACCGACGAGGCGTTGGCCAACCTGAGGGTCTACGACGTCACGCCCGGGGAAGTCTGGGAGGCGCTGCACAGCGCTCGACGGGTCATCCGCCACCTGGGTGACGACGTGATGGTGGTCTACGCCGCCGGCCGGCGCGGCCGCCGCCTGGCGGTGCTGCTCGCCGAGGCCGATGGCACCGACAACGACTGGGACATCCTCTCCGCCCGCGAGCTGAGCGACGTCGAGTCGAAGCGCTACGACGAGGCCGTGCGGAGAGATCGCCGATGAGGAGGCCGTGACGATGCACCGTAACGACGCGACCAAGCAGTTCCACAGCGGCGACGACCGGCTCGCCGACCTGATCGACGACAGCCCTTCGGTGGACCTCCCCACCCCCGACACCGACGTGCCGATGGTGAGCCGATCGGTGCGGCTGCCACTGGAGACGTACGAGCGGGTGCGCGCCGCCGCCGATGCCCGGGGCATCGGGGTCACCACGCTGATGCGGCAGTGGATCGAGGCCGGCCTCGCCGACCTGGACGACTCCGCGACCGTCTCCCTCGCCGACGTCCGGCGGGCGCTGGCCTCGCTCGCCCACCCGACCGCCGCCTGAGCGCGCGGGTCAGCCGTCGGCGGTCTTCGCCTTGGCCGCCGCCTTCATCTGCTGCTTGTACTCCCGCACCTGGCGCAGCGAGTCGACGTCGGTGACGTCCGCCACCGACCGGTGGGCGCCGGGGTCGCCGTACCCGCCGGCCGCCGTCCGCCAGTCCTGCGGGGTCACCCCGAACCGCTTGCCGAGCAGGGCCACGAAGATCTGCGCCTTCTGCTTGCCGAAGCCGGGCAGCCCGGCGACCCGCCGCAGCAGCTCCGGCCCGTCGGCGACGTCGGCCCAGAGCAGCGCGGCGTCCCCGTCGTAGCGCTCCACGAGCACCCGACAGACCTCCTGCACCCGGGCCGCCATCGCCTTCGGGAACCTGTGCAACGCGGGCGGCTGGGCGAAGAGCGCGACGAGCGCCTCCGGGTCGTAGCCGGCCAGCTCCGCCGCGTCCAGGTCGTGGCCGAGCCGCTGGGTGAGCACGTACGGAGAGGAGAACGCCTTCTCCATCGGCACCTGCTGGTCCAGGGTCATGCCGAGAAGCAGGGCCAGTGGGCTGCGCTCCAGCAGCCGGTTGGCCTCCGGATCGATGGGCAGCACGAGCGTCATACCCGCCATCTTGCCTGGCCCGCGGATCCGGGTCGGCACCGACGCTCCGGCGGTCGTCCGGCGGGTGCTGCCGACGCGGGACGGCACGAAAGGCAGGATGAGGGCGTGGACGAACACGACATGCTGCTCTCCCCCGCCGGTGTCGACGCGCTGCGCGCCGCGCTGACCCGGACCGGGTTCACCAGCCACGGCATCGCCGAGCGGCTGGGCGCGCAGGCCACCGCCGCGGTCGCCCGCAACGACTACCGGGCCGCACTGCGCGCCACCGAGGACGGCGACCCGCTCGGCACCCTCATCCGGGTGTTCATCTGCGACCAGACCGAGCCGGAGGCCGCGGTGGCCGCCGCGCTGGCGCCCCTCCCGCTGGAGGAGGCGCTGGCCGGCGGGCTGGTCGAGCGCTACGGCGACGGCCTGCGCGCCGGCGTCGACCTGGAGCCGTACGGCGACGACTGGTGGGTGCTCGCCGACGTGCCGGCCAGCGCCCGGCCGGGTCGTCCACTGCACGCCGAGCACGTGCTGGGCATCGGCGGCGCCACGCAGACCCTGATCGGCGCGACAGTGCGCCGGCCGGTGGGCAGCGCACTGGACCTGGGCACCGGCTCCGGCGTGCAGGCCCTGCACCTGGCCACCCACGCCGACACGGTGACCGCCACTGACCTCTCCGAGCGGGCCCTGCGCTTCGCCGCGACCACCGCCGCCCTCAACGGCCAGGACTGGGAGCTGCTGCGCGGCGACCTGGTCGCCCCGGTGGCCGGGCGCCGCTTCGACCTGGTGGTGAGCAACCCGCCGTTCGTGGTCGGCCCGGGTACCACCACGCACGTCTACCGCGACTCGGGGCGGGTGGGTGACGCGATCGCCGCCGAACTGGCCTCCGCCGCTCCCGGCCTGCTCACCGAGGGCGGCACCATGCAGTACCTGGCGAACTGGGTGCACGTCGCCGGCGAGGAGTGGGACGAGCGGGTGGCCGGCTGGTTCGCCGGCACCGGCCTGGACGCCTGGGTGATCCAACGCGAGGTGGCCGACCCCATGGCGTACGTCGACCTGTGGCTCAACGACGTCGGCCAGGGCGCCGACCCGCAGCGGGCCGCCGTCTGGCTGGACTGGTTCGACGCGCACAAGATCGAGGGAGTCGGCTTCGGCATCGTGTCGCTGCGCCGAGGTGGGCACGCCGATCCGGTGGTCCGCGTGGAGGACCTGCGTCAGCAGGTCCAGCCGCCACTGGGCGACCACATCGGCGCCTGGTTCGACCGCCAAAACTTCCTGCGGGTACGCGACACCGACGGGCTGCTCGCCGAGCGCTACCGGGCCGCCGATGGTCTCCAGCTGCGCCAGGAGGCCACCATGGGCGACGAGGGCTGGGCGGTGGACCGGCAGGTGCTCGCGATGCCGCACGGCCTGCGCTGGACCGAGGAGATCGACCCGCTGGTGCTGGCGCTCGTCGGTGGGGCCGACGGCCGGCTGCCGCTGCGCGACCAGCTCGCCCTGCTCGCGGCGGCCCACGACGTCGAACCCGCGGAGATGGCCGAGGCCGCCGGCCCCATCGTCGCGCACCTGGTGGAGCGCGGCTTCATCGAGCCGGTGACCGCGTGACGCAGGCGGTCGTGCTGCTGCGGGCCGGGGTGCTCTGATGCGGGCGGTGGTGCAGACCGTCGGGCGGGCCAGCGTGACGGTCGACGGCGAGGTGGTCGGCGCGATCGAGAACGGCCTGCTGGTGCTGCTCGGGGTGACGCACACCGACACCGCCGAAACCGCCCGGACGATGGCCCGCAAGGTGCACGAGCTGCGGATCCTGGACGGCGAACGGTCCGCCGCCGATGTCGGAGCGCCGATCCTGGTGGTCAGCCAGTTCACCCTCTACGGCGACGCCCGCAAGGGCCGCCGTCCAAGTTGGACGGCGGCAGCCCCCGCCGAGGTGGCCGAACCCCTGGTGACAGCGGTAGTCGAGTCCCTACGCGAACGAGGCGCCACTGTCGAGACCGGCCGCTTCCGCGCCCACATGCTGGTGGAGAGCACCAACATAGGCCCCCAAACCCTCCTCCTGGACCTCTGACACCCCGGTTGATCATGAAGTTGTTGCCACGACACGCCGAGGCGGCGGGCAATAACTTCATGATCAACGGCTGGGGCGGCGGGACAGGGATCCGCGGAGCCAGATGTCCAGTTCGGCGGGCCAGTCGGTGTGGTCGGCCGTGGCGTGCTCGACAGTGAACCGGCCGAAGGCGTCGCGGCCCTCGGTGAAGACGCCGCCGCGCTTGTCGACCTCCAGCACCACCTGCATCTGTCGCGCGTCGGCGATGAAGGTGACCTCCAACTGGTTGATCGACCGGGCGTACTGCGGTGCCGGGCTGAACTCGATCTCCTGGTAGAACGGCAACGTCTGCCGTACGCCGTAGAGGTGCCCACGCTCCACATCGGCTCGCGCGAAGCGGAAGCCCAGTCGCAGCAGCGCGTCCAGCAGCCGCTCCTGCGCGGGCAGCGGGTGCACCGACACCGCATCCAGATCGCTGGTGTCGACGGCTCGGGCGACCTCCAACTCGGTCCGCAGGCCCATCGTCATGCCGTGCAGGTGCTGCCCGTACAGCTCGGTCACGGGTGTCTCCCAGGGCACGTCGAAGCGGAACGGGAGGTCGTGGCGCTGCCCCGGCTCCAACCGGAACGCGCCGGTGACCCGCTGGCGGTGGAACTCCTGAGTGGTGTCGTAGTCGCTGTCGCCGCTCTCCACCTCGACCCGGGTGACCAGGCCGAGCGTGACGTGCTCGATGTCGACCTGATGGTCGCCGCCGAGCACCTGGATGCGGCCCTCCAACTGCCCTCCGGGGCGGCAGTTCGGGTTGGCGAGCACCGTCTCGACCGACGGGCCACCGACCCCCATCGCCTTCATGAGCCGCTTGAAGACCACACCGTCCTCCATCGTCGGACCACGCCGACCCGGGGCGGCCGGCCTGCCCGCAACGTAGCCGGGCGGCGCACGCAACCGCCGGGACGACACACCGCGGCAACGATCCGGCCGGATTCCTGTCGGGTGCCCGATCGCCTCACTCCCGTTTCACGCCCTGCCCGCCAAGCTGTGTTTCACACCGGCACCACTGGGCCGGAGACGCGGCACAGACGTGGACACGGGGAGAGACAGAGATGGTCCTGCAGATGACGGAACACCGGACGCGCCCGGCCACCAGCACCGAGAGCAACGGGCCCGCAGAGGCCCTCACCGACCTGGACGCCACCGACGAGCGCGGCATCTCCACCGACCTGGTCCGGGCGTACCTGAACGGGATCGGCCGGACGAAGCTGCTCACCGCGGCGCAGGAGGTCGACCTGGCCCGCCGGATCGAGGCCGGCCTGTTCGCCGACGAGAAGCTCGCCACCTGCACCCCGGTCTCCGAGGAACTGCGGGCCGACCTGGAGCTGATCGTCGCCGAGGGCCGCGCCGCCAAGGACCACCTGCTGGAGGCGAACCTGCGGCTGGTGGTCAGCATCGCCAAGCGCTACACCGGACGTGGGATGGCCTTCCTCGACCTGATCCAGGAGGGCAACCTCGGCCTCATCCGGGCGGTGGAGAAGTTCGACTACGCCAAGGGTTACAAGTTCTCCACGTACGCCACCTGGTGGATCCGGCAGGCGATCACCCGGGCCATGGCCGACCAGGCTCGCACCATCCGCATCCCCGTGCACATGGTCGAGCAGGTCAACCGGATGGTCCGGGCCCGCCGCGAGCTGGCGGTGACGCTGGGTCGCGAGCCCACGGTCGCCGAGGTCGCCCGTGCCCTGGACATCCCCGAGTTCCAGGTCATCGAGCTGATCTCGTACGACCGCGAGCCGGTCAGCCTGGACCAGGCCGTCGGCGACGACGGCGAGAGCGCGCTCGGTGACTTCGTGGCCTCGGTGGACCCGCGCACCGACCCGGGCGAGGGCGCCGCGCAGGGCGAACTGCGCAACGAGGTGAGCATCGTGCTGGCCACGCTGTCGCAGCGGGAGCAGGCGGTCATCCGGCTCCGGTTCGGGCTGGACGACGGCCGGCAGCGCACCCTGGACGAGGTCGGCCGGGAGTTCGGCCTGTCCCGTGAGCGCATCCGGCAGATCGAGAAGGTGACGCTGCTGAAGCTGCGCGCTCCGGAGCGCGCGCAGCGCCTGGAGGCGTACGCCTGCTGACGTACCCGCTTCGACAGGGAGGCCCCGGCGGTTCGCCGGGGCCTTTCCTGCTGCCGTGGTGCTTGACGGTGGCACCGATCCGCGATAGAAACCATCTGGTTATAGAACCGGGGGGTTATCGGCGGTGGGAACTGACCTCTTGGACGCGACCTTCGCGGCGCTGGCCGACCCGACCCGGCGGGCCATCCTCGCCCGGCTCGCGGTCGGCGAGGCGACCGTTACGGAGCTGGCGGAACCCTTCGAGATGAGCCAGCCGGCCATCTCCAAGCACCTCAAGGTGCTGGAGCGGGCCGGCCTCGTCAGCCGGGGGCGGGACGCCCAGCGCCGGCCGTGCCGGCTGGAGGCCCGACCGTTGCGTGAGGCGACGGCCTGGCTGGCCGACTACCGGGACTACTGGGCGGAGAGCTACCAGCGCCTCGACGCCCTGCTCGACGAACTCCGGGCCGTCGATGAGGCCGACGCCGAGCGTCGGGGGCCCCGACGGGACGGGACGGCGGCGTGACAAGCCTGGACGACCCTCTCGTCGTGCACACACCGGGCGACCGGGAGATCGTGTTGAGCCGACTGTTCGACGCGCCGGCGCAGCTGGTGTTCGCCGCCTTCACCCGACCCGAGCTGCTGACCCGGTGGTACGGCGCCCGCGGGTGGAGGCTTGCGGAGTGCGACGTCGACCTGCGGGTCGGCGGGCGGTGGCGGTTCGTGTCCCTGGGCCCGGAGGGCGGGCGGATGGTCCAGGCCGGGGTCTACCGGCGCATCGAGCCACCCCACCTGCTGGTCTGCACCGAACTCTTCGACGAGCAGTCCTACCCGGGCGAGACACTCGTCAGCCACCGGTTCACCGAGCTGGCCGGGCGGACGACGGTCACCACCACCCTGCTCTACGCCACGCCCCAGGGGCGGGACACCGTGCTGCGGTACCCGATGACACGGGGCGTCGGGCAGAGCTTCACGCGGCTCGCCGAGCTGCTGCGATCGACAACGACGACGACGGAAAGAGAGCAACCATGAACTGGACCCTGGAAGTGGTGGTCGTGCCGGTCTCCGATGTGGACCGGGCCAAGAAGTTCTACGCCGACCAGCTCGGCTTCGCCGTCGACCACGACACCGCCATCGGCGGTCTCGGCCGGATCGTGCAGCTCACCCCACCCGGTTCCGGCTGTTCCATCGTGTTCGGCGCCGGAGTGGTCCCTGAGATGCCTCCCGGTTCGCTCCGGGGCCTGCAACTGGTGGTGCCCGACCTGAAGCGGGCCCATGCCGAGCTTGTCGAACGTGGTGTGGACGTCAGCGATATCCAGGTGCTGGGCGACAACCCGAGCCCCACGCCGCACCCGCTGGACAATGTCGGCTTCGTCTTCTTCGCCGACCCGGACGGCAACACCTGGGGTGTCCAGCAGATCTCCAGCCGCGCCTGACCGGCCGCGTTCAGAGGCGCCGGGGGCCGGTGTCCGGGCGGGCGGCCACGCCGCCCACCCGCACCTCGGCGTGCAGGACCGAGATGCCGTCCGGGCGGGCGAGGACCGGGTTGAGGGTCAACGACCGCACCCGGGGCTGGTCGTCGGCGAGCTGACCGACCCGCAGCAGCAGGTCGGCCAGGGCCGCCCGGTCCACCGGTGCGGCGCCCCGGTGCCCCCGCAACAGCGGTGCCGCCCGGGGTTCGTCGACAAGCTCGGCGGCGTCGGTGTGGGTCAGCGGCACCGCCCGCCAGGCCCGGTCGCCCAGCAGCTCGGTGGCGACCCCGCCGAGGCCGAAGCCGACGACCGGCCCGAACGCCGGATCCTCCACGAGCTCCACCACGCAGGCCACGCCCGGCGGGACCATCGGCTGCACCAGCACGTCCGCGCCGAAGCCGGCGGCCATGTCGGTGTACGCGCGGCGGACGCTCGCCTCGTCGGGCAGGTCGAGGCGGACCGCGCCCAGGTCGAGCCGGTGTCGCAGCCCCGCGGCGGCGGCCTTGAGGGCCACCGGAAAACCCACCCGGGCCGCCGCGTCGACAGCCGCGTCGACCGAGTTCACGGGCACCGACGCGACGGTCTCGATGCCGTACGCGGCCAGCAGCGCCTGCGCGTCGGTGCTGTCGGTGCGCAGCGCGGCCGCCGCGGCGTCCCGGTCGATCCCGGACAGTTCGGGTGCCACTCCGGGAGGACGGCGCAGCCACTCGGCGTACCGGTGCGCCCGGGCGAGGGCCCGGACGGCCTCCTCCACGCCCCCGTACGCGGGCACCCCGGCCGGCAACCGCCCGACCAGGAACGTCGCCACGGTGGGCTTGCCCAGGGCGAGGGCGGCCGGCAGCGCGGCGGTGACGTCGGCTTCCATCTCGGCGCGTTGGCCCGGCAGCGGGGGGGCGAAGACCACGACGAGGGCGTCCACCCGGTCGTCGCGTGCCGTCTCGGCGAGGGCGGCGGCGAACTCGTCGGCGCCGGCGCTCGGCGCGACGTCGCGCGGATAGCCCTCGGCGACGGTCAGGCCCTGCCCGACACAGGCCGTGGCGGCCAGGCCGGTCAACGCCGAGGAGTTGCCGACCACGCCGACCCGGCCGCCGGTCGGCAGCGGCTGGTTGGCCAGCAACACCCCCACGTCGAGCAGCTCGGGCACGGTGTCCACCCGGATCACCCCGGACTGGGCGAAGAGCGCGGCCACCGCCACCTCATCCGGCCCGGTGGTGTCGCCGACACCGGGCGGGCGGGCCGGCGAGGCGAGCGCCACGACCGGTTTCGCGCGGCCGATCCGCCGGGCCAGCCGGGCGAACTTGCGCGGATTGCCGAACGTCTCCAGGTACAACATGATCACGTCGGTGCCGGGGTCGTCCTGCCAGTACTGCAGGAGGTCGTTGCCGGAGACGTCGGCCCGGTTGCCGGCCGACACGAAACTGGACAGCCCCAGGCCACGCCGGTCCGCCTCGGCGAGCAGCGCCACCCCGAACGCGCCGGACTGGCTGAAGATGCCGACCCGACCGGCAGGCGGCAGCGCCGGGGCGAGGGTGGCGTTGAGGCGTACCGCCGGGTCGGTGTTGGCCACGCCCAGGCAGTTCGGGCCGACCACGCGCATCCCGGCCGCGTGCGCCGCGCGGACCAGCGCACGTTGCGTGGCCGCGCCCTCCGGACCGGCCTCGGCGAAGCCGGCCGAGATCACGACCAGGCCGTGCACCCCGGCTGCCGCGGCGTCGGCGACCACAGCGGTCGCCGCCTCCGGCGGGACCGCCACCACCGCCAGGTCCACCGCGACCCCGGCGTCGACAGCCGAGGGGTACGCGGGCAGTCCCGCCACCGTCGACGCGCTCGGATGCACTGGCACCACCGCGCCCGTGAACCCGCCGTCGCGCAGGTGCCCGAGGACCGCCGCGCCGACACCCTGCCCGGTGGCGCTCGCGCCGTAGACGGCGATGCCGCGGGGGGCGAGCAGCCGGGCGATCGAGCGGGCCTCGGTGCGGTGCTCCCGGCCGCGCTGCACCTCCAGGGTCGTCTCCGTCGGGGCGATCGGGAAGCTCAGGTGCACCACACCGTCGGCGTACGCGCGCTGCACCTGGTAGCCGAAGTCGGAGAAGACCCGCAGCATCGTCCCGTTGGCCGGCAGCACCTCGGCGACGAAGCTCATGATGCCGTTGCGCCGCGCGGCGTCGGCCAGGTGCTCCATCAGCACCGAGCCGATGCCCCGACCCTGGAAGGCGTCCTCGACCACGAAGGCGACCTCCGCCTCCGGCGCCTGCGGACCGAGCCGCTCGTACCGGCCGACCGCGACGATCAGGTCACCGGCCAGCACCACGAACGCCTCCCGGTCGTGGTGGTCGACAGTGACGAACCGGATCAGATCGCGCTCCGGGATGCGCGGGTACGGCGAGAAGTAGCGCAGGTAGCGGGTGCGCTCGGAGAACCGGCTGTGCATCGCCACGATCGCCGGCGCGTCGGCCGGGTCGATCGGTCGCAGCTGGACGGTGCTGCCGTCGCTGAGCAGCACGTCCACCGGCTGGTCCACTGTCGTCACAGGAAACGGCCCGGCTCAGTCCCGGGGGTCGTACGGATCGAGCCCGAGCAGCGGGAAGACGGCCTTGCGGGTCGCCGCGATCGCCCGGTCCACCGCGTTCGGCTCGCCCGTCGGCTGCCACGGCTCGAACGACGGGTCCGCGTCGTCGGTCATCCGCAGCGGAATCTCCCGGCCCGGCCGACGGGCCGCGGCCAGCTCCCGCCAGGCGGGCGGAGTGAGCGTCGCCGGGTCGATCGGGTCGCCGGTCGCCACGGCCAGCAGGTGGCTCCAGGCTCGGGGCACCGCCTCGACAAGCGCGTACCCGCCGCCGCCGGTGGCCACCCAGCGGCCCTCACACAGCTCGTCGGCGAGCGCCCGCAACGCCAGGTAGGTGGCGCGCTGCCCGTCCACCGTCAGGTTCAGGTCGGCGAGGGGATCCAGCCGGTGCCCGTCCGCGCCGCACTGGCTCACCAGCACCTGCGGCCGGAACGCGCGCAGCACCGACGGCACGATGGCGTGGAACGCCCGCTGCCAGCCGGTGTCGTCGACACCCGGCGGGAGCGGCATGTTGACCGCGCTGCCCTGCGCGCCCGGCCCACCCGTCTCGTCCGGGAAGCCGGTGCCGGGGAAGAGCGCGAGCGGCGTCTCGTGCAGGCTGACCGTGAGCACCCGCGGGTCGTCCCAGAAGACCTCCTGCACGCCGTCGCCGTGGTGCACGTCCACGTCGACGTACGCGATCCGCTCCGCGCCCAGGTCGAGCAGGCGAGCGATGGCCACGGCCGGGTCGTTGTAGACACAGAAGCCGGAGGCGCGGGCGGGCATCGCGTGGTGCAGGCCGCCGGCCACGTTCACCGCCCGCCGGGCGTCACCACGCCACACCGCCTCCGCGGCGGCCACCGTCGCACCGGTGATCAGAGCGCTGGCCTCGTGCATCCCCTCGAAGACCGGGTTGTCGGAGGTGCCCAGCCCGTACCCGGCGAACAGCGGGTCGCGCGGCGCGGCCCGCACCGCGGCAAGGTAGGCCGGGTGGTGCACGCGGGTGAGCAGGGCGTCGTCGGCGGGCTCCGGCTTGACCACGCGGACCCCGGGACGGTCCAGGATGCCCAGCTCCCGGGCGAGCGCGACGGTCAGCTCCACCCGGACCGGGTCCAGCGGATGGTCACCCATGTTGTAGGCGAGCAGCGCGGGGTCCCACACCACCACCGTGTCGTCGGACATGAGCTCATCGTCGCACGAGGACCGTCGTCGACCCACCGCACGCGCTGGTCAGCGGCCGGGTGTCGGTCCGGAGGCGACCGGCCGGGCCGGGTCGGCCACCCAGTTGCTCCACGAACCCACGTAGAGCGCGGCGTCCGTGCGGCCGGCCAGGTGCAGCGCGAGGACGGCCTGCGCGGCGGTCACCCCGGAGCCGCAGTACGCCCCGACTGCCCGCGCCCCGGTGACACCGACGGAGGCGAACCGCTCGCGCAGCACGTCGGCGGCCGGAAAGCGCCCATCCGGCCCCACGTACTCGCCTGCGGGCAGGTTGGCCGCCCCGGGCACGTGACCGGCGACCGGGTCGATCGGCTCGACCTCACCGGCGTAGCGGGGCGCCGCACGCACGTCGAGCAGCACGGCGTCATCGGCGGTCGCCAGCGCGGCGGCCTGCCCGGCGTCCAGCACCGGAAGATCACCGGGGCGTACCTCGACGTCGCCCTCGCCCGGGGCGGGCGCGGTGGTGGAGACCGGCTGGCCGGCGGCGACCCAGGCCGGGAAGCCGCCGTGCAGCAGGCGCACCTGCCGGTGCCCGGCCCAGCGCAACGTCCACCAGGCGCGCGCGGCGGACAGGCCGTCACCGCCGTCGTACACCACAACGGGGTGACCGGTGCGGACGCCGGCCGCCCGCAGCGCGGCCCGCAGCGCGCCCGGGTCGGGCAGCGGGTGCCGGCCGCCGGCCCCGGGCGGCCCGCACAGCGCGGTGTCCAGATCGACGAAGACCGCGCCGGGCAGGTGACCGGCCAGGTAGTCGTCGTGGCCTGGCGGACCGGTGAGCCGCCAGCGGACGTCGAGCAGGGTGGGCGGATCGGCGTGGTCGAGTTCGACGGCGAGCCCATCGACCTCGACAAGCAGCTCCTCGGTACCGGACATGGCGACCATCCAACACCATCCGGGACGGCGGCACGCGGTTCGGCGGCGGTCGTCGGTCACGACGCGGGGTAGCATCGTGCACCGGAGGGCCGCTGACGTTATGAAGTCTCACGACCTGGTCGACACGACCGAGATGTACCTGCGCACCATCCTCGAGTTGGAGGAGGAGGGGGTGCCGCCGCTGCGTGCCCGGATCGCCGAACGGCTGCAGCAGAGCGGCCCCACAGTGAGCCAGACCGTCGCCCGGATGGAGCGCGACGGCCTGCTCACCGTCGAGGGCGACCGGCACCTGACGCTCACCGCGCTCGGCCGTGGCAGCGCCGTCTCGGTGATGCGCAAGCACCGCCTCGCCGAGCTGCTGCTCGTCAACGTCATCGGGATGCCCTACGAGGAGGCCCACGAGGAGGCCTGCCGCTGGGAGCACGTGATGAGCGACGCGGTGGAGAAGCGGGTGTACGACCTGCTCAACCGACCGACCCGCTCCCCGTACGGCAACCCGATCCCGGGTCTTCAGGAGCTGGGCTCGGCCGAGGCGGAGACCACCGAGGCCGCCGAGGGCGAGCGCAACCTGGCCTTCCCCGGCCTCTCCGGGCCGGTCGTGGTGCGGCGGATCTGCGAGAGCGTGCAGAAGGACGCCGACGTGCTGCGCCAGCTGCACGCCGCCGGTGTCGACCCGGGCGCCACGGTGACCGTGGCCCAGGAACGCGACGGGGTGTCGATCGACCGGTCCGGCGACCGGGTGCGGCTGCCCCGCGAGGTC
The DNA here is from genome assembly GCF_040678875.1 of Micromonospora sp. NPDC049274. Classification (NCBI taxonomy): domain Bacteria; kingdom Bacillati; phylum Actinomycetota; class Actinomycetes; order Micromonosporales; family Micromonosporaceae; genus Micromonospora; species Micromonospora sp. NPDC049274. The sequence continues at coordinate 16,430 of NZ_JBFAQS010000005.1, read as the reverse complement.
GCCTCCCGGGTCTTCGTCGCCGCCAACTGACGCACCGCGCACCCGGGCGTCACAGCGCCCGGGTGTCCACCTTCCGGGCCAGCGCGACCAGGTCCGTGGCCATCTTCTCGGCGGCCGCGCGCTCGGCGTCACGGGCACCGGTCCAGGCCAGCGTGGCGAGGCGTCCGTCGGTGGCCAGCCAGCCGACCTCGGCGACCGGCCCGTGCCCGCCGGTCGCGGCGGCGGTACGCCGGTACGCCTGCTGACCCAGCCCGGTGACCTTCGCCGCCTTGTCGGGCACCACGTCCGCGCCGAAGGTGGCCTTGTCGATGGTGGTCTCGGACACACTGAGCATCAGCTCCGGCAGCGCCGCGCGCTCGGCGCGGATGACGCACGTGTGCGTGTCGCCCCGCTCGCTGGCCGCCGCCACGTCGAAGCGCACCTTGACGAGCTGCTCGATCACGGCGAAGTCCAGCAGTCGGCAGGCGCCTCCCGAGGAGGCCGCCGACACGTCCAGGGCGACCGGCGCCTGCGGCGGCACCGCCACCGGCTCGGCGTCGGCGGCACAGCCGCTCACCAGCAGGCCCGCCAGCCCGGCGACCACGATCCGCCCGCGCACGCTCCACCCTCTCGCCGACCGACGGCGGAAGGGGCCCGCCGGATGTCCGTCGGAAACCGTACGGGGTGTCCGGGTCGCGCGGAAGTCCTCGTTTACGCCTTTCCGGTCGGTGGATCGTCCACGTACGGGCAGTGGCGGCAGCCGCGTCCGCAGCACGTGCCGCGGCGGGCCAGGAAACCGGCGCTGAGCACGAACAGCCCCGTCGCCGGGTCGAGGTAGCCGGCCTCCCCGGCGGCCAGCGCGGCGGCGTGCGCGGCGAGGATCCGCTCCCGCTCGGGGTGCTCCGGCGGCAGCCGGGACGGGTGCGGCTCGGTGAGCGGCCGATCCGCCAGGGGCCGTCGCTCTCCACTCACCCGCAGAAGTCTAGGGAGGACCCCGGCCGGCGGAAATGCGGTGCCGGCTGGGGTGACGCCCCGATAGAGTCCCCGAGCCGCCGGCCGGTGGCGCGTACCCGCACCGACAGGCGGCGACAGTGAGTCAGCAGGTGGAGCAGTCTCCGGCGGTCACAGCGGGGGCGACCCCGTCGCTGTGGCGCAGCCGGAACTTCCTGCTGCTCTGGGGTGGTCAGACCGTCAGCGAGCTGGGCACCCGGATCGCGAACGTCGCGGTGCCGCTGCTCGCCGCGGACACCCTGCACGCCAGCGTGTTCCAGATCTCCCTGCTGACCGTCCTGGCCTGGCTGCCGTACCTGCTGTTCTCGCTGCCGGCGGGCATCGTCGCCGACCGGCTCGACAAGCGGCGACTGATGATCGCGTGCGACCTGGGTCGGGCCGCGCTCCTGCTGTCGGTGCCGGTGGCCGCGCTGGTCGGCCATCTCACCCTTCCCTTCCTGTACGCGGTGGTCGGGCTCGGCGGCGTGCTCACCGTGCTGTTCACCGTGGCGTACAAGACCCTGCTGCCCCAACTGGTGCCGGCGGACCTGCTGGTGGACGGCAACGCCAAGCTGACCATCAGCCAGGACGCCGCCGAACTGGTCGGCCCGACGGTCAGCGGCGCGTTGATCGGGCTGGTCGGCGCCGCCCGCACCTTCCTGGCCAACGGGTTCGCCTTCCTGGTCAGCGCGTTGACCCTGATCCTGATCCGGCAGCCACCGGTACACCGCGAGCCGACTCCCCGCGTACCCCTGCGGGTGGAGCTGACCGACGGGCTCGGCTTCATCCGGCGGCAGCCGATCCTGGTCAGCATCCTGGCCTGCACGACCTGGTCGAACTTCTGGGTGATGGCGTCCGCCTCGATCGAGGTGACGTTCCTGGTGCGCGAGCTGCACGCCGCGCCGGTGCAGGTGGGTCTGGTCTTCTCGGTCAGCGCCGTCGGCGGGCTGGTGGTGGGGGTGCTGGCCGCCCGGCTGTCGGCCTGGCTCGGCTCGGCCCGGGTGATCTGGGTGGCGATGACCGCGCCGGGCCCGTTCTATCTGCTGATGCCGTTGGCCCGACCCGGCTGGGGACTGCTGCTCTACGGGTTCGGGCTGGCCGCGTTCTCGGCCAACGCGGTGCTGTTCAACGTGGCGGCGATGTCGTACCGGCAGCGGATCACCCCGTCGGCGATCCTCGGCCGGGTCAACGCCGCGTTCCTCTGGATCTGCTTCGGGGTGATCCCGCTCGGCGCGCTGACCGGCGGCGCGCTCGGGACGGCCCTGGGGCTGCGCGGGGCGCTCTGGGTGTGCGTGCTGGGCACCTGGGCGGCGTGCCTGTTCGTGGTCTGCTCGCCGCTGCGGCGGATGCGGGACACGCCGCCGCCGGTTTCGTCGTAGGGTCCGACGATGGCCACCTTTGCCGCCCCGGACGGGACCGCGCTCGCGTACCGGACCCTCGGAGGCGGAGACCCCCTGGTCTGCCTGCCGGGCGGCCCGATGCGCGACTCCGCGTACCTCGGTGATCTCGGTGGCCTGGGCGCACTGCGGACGCTTGTCGTTCTCGACCAGCGGGGCACCGGTCGGTCGGCGGCGCCGGCGGACGTCTCCACCTATCGCTGCGACCGACTGGTCGACGACGTGGAAGCACTGCGCCGGCACCTGGGCCTCGACCGGCTGGACCTGCTCGGGCACTCCGCCGGCGCGAACGTGGTGGTGCGGTACGCGGCCCGGCACCCCGACCGGGTGGGCCGGCTCGCGCTGGTCACCCCGAGCACCCGGGCGGTCGGGCTTCCGGCGACGGCCGCGCTGCGTCAGGAGGTCACACGCGCCCGCGTGACCGAGCCGTGGTTTCCGGCTGCGGCGGAGGCCCTGGATTCCATGGTGGGCGGTCGGGCCAGTCCGGAAGCCTGGCAGGCGATCGCGCCGTTCTTCTACGGCCGGTGGGACGAGGCGGCCCAGGCGCACCAGGCGGCCGAGGTCGGCCAGCGCAACGAGGAGGCGGCGCGGATCTTCGGCAGCGAGGACGCCTTCGATCCGCCGGCCACCCGCGCCGCGCTCGCCGCGCACCGAGGGGCGGTGCTGCTGGTCGCCGGTGAGGTTGACCTCGGCGCGCCGCCCGGCCTCGTGGCCCAGCTCGGCGAGCTGATTCCCGGCGCCGAGGTGGTCGTGCAGGCTGGCGCGGGCCACTACCCGTGGCTCGACGACGCGGAGGCGTTCCGCGCGACGCTCGCGGCGTTCCTCGCCGACCCGGCCGGTGCTTGAGTCTCCACCGGGGGGAGACAGCAGGGTGGGGGCATGGACGGGGAAACGCGGTACACGATCGGTGACCTGGCCCGCCGGAGCGGCCTGAGCGTCAAGACCATCAGGTACTACGCCGACAGCGGGATCGTGCCTCCGACGGACCGGAGCCCGACCGGCTATCGCCTCTTCGACGCGGCAGCCGTCGCCCGACTGGAACTGGTCCGGACGTTGCGCGACCTGGGCGTGGACCTGGCGTCCATCCGGCGGGTGGTGGACCAAGAGGTGCCCCTGCACGAGGTGGCTGCCGCGCACGCCGAGGCGCTGGCCGTGCAGATCCGTGTGCTGCGGCTGCGCCGGGCGGTGCTCACCGTGGCAGCGCGGCGTGGGTCGGGCCCGGCGGAGGTGGACGACCTGCACCGGCTGGCCCAGCTCTCCGCCCACGAACGGGGGCAGCTGGTGGACGACTTCCTGAACAGCGTCTTCACTGGCGACCCGCCGACGTACCCGGGTGTGCTCGTCTCGATGACGCCGGAGCTGCCCGACGACCCGACCACCGAGCAGGTGCAGGCGTGGCTGGAGCTGGCCGAGCTGTGCCGGGACCCGGAGTTCCGGGCACGGATGCGGCGGCTGGCGCGTCTACACGCCGCCGACCACGACGTCCCGGGGCTGCCCCGCCCGGACGCCGTCGCGGTGGTCCGGGACGCGGTGGCCCCCGCCCTCGCGGCCGGCCTCGACCCGGCCAGCCCGGACGCCGACCCGGTGGTCGCGGCAGCCACCAGCCGGTACGCGAGCCTGCACGGTCACTCCGACGACGCCGACCTGCGACAGCGGTTGCTGGACCGGCTGGTGCCGGCCAACGATCCCCGCCGGGACCGCTACCTCGACCTGGTGGCGGTGCTCAACGGCTGGTCCACCGGCGACGCGACCGTGCCGGCGGTGGACTGGTTCATCCGTGCCCTGCATGCCCGGATGCCCGAACCGGTTCGTTGAGCCGGCCCGGCCGGGCCGGGCGGGCTGGCTGGCTGGCTGGGCTGGCTTCAGCCGAACCAGGTCATCGCCTGACCGTGGCCCCGGGTCCACGCCAGCGGCTTGCCGTCGAGCGCGAGGACGTTGTGCAGCGCCGCGTCCGGCGGGTCGGGCAGCCCGTCGTAGGGCAGCACCTCCGGGGCCTCGTTGGCGATCCAGTGCCCCGGCAGCTCACGCACCAGCCGGACGAACGCCTCCCGACGCGCGACGGGCACCTGGTAGAGCACCGAGGTGTGGAAGACGACAAGCGTCGCGTCGGCCGGCGCCCGTGCGGCAAGCGCCGGCAGGTCGTCCACCAGGTCACCGCGGACCAGCAGCGGCGGATCGGCCGCGGCGACCGCCGCCGCGGCGCGCAGCCGGGCACGCCGGTGCGCGTGCTCTGGCCAGATCAGGGCGTCCAACCAGGACACGTCGCCGGGGTCGGTCACGTCGAGCGGGTTCAGGTCCAGGCCGGCCCGCCACACCACCTGGGGTACGCGCGCCGGCGGCACCAACCCGCTGGCCGCGCACTCCAGCACCGGCGTGCCTTCGCCGACCTCGTGCTCGCCGTAGCGGTAGGCGTACCGGTCCGGATAGAGGCAGAGCCCCGCCGACGCGCCGACCTCCAGCAGGGCGAGGGGCTGCGACAGCGCGGCGAGCACGGGCAGCAGGACCGCGCACCGGCCGGCCTCGTTCGTCTGGGTGGCTCGGGCGCGCACCTGCGCCTCGACGGCCGGCCAGTGCGCCACCGTGTAGTCGTGAAAGGCGACCGGGTCGTCGACCGGCCCGCCCAGCCAGCGCACGACGCCGAACAGCAGGTTGGGCTGCCGCTTGCCGGGCGGCAGCGTGTCGAGCAGGGCGAGCAGGTCGCCGTCGTGGGCGACGGCGTGGGACAGCCGCTCGTACGTCGGTGAGACGCCGTGCGCCTCGCGGTTGCCGAACTCGACGTACGCCTCGCTGGTTGTCATGCCCCGATCGTCGCAACGTTCTGCCGAGTTTTCAGCCCCGCGACTCCCTGCCGGTGCCGGCTCCATCGTCACCACGAGCGGTATACCTGGGAGTCATAGTTATGACTCCCAGGTATACCGGCCAACGGCGACCTGCCTCCGGGCCGGGACGACGGACAGGACGGTGGCCAGCAGGGCGAGACCGGGCCACGAGCGTGGCGGGTGATCCCCGCCGCGCGTCCCCTGCTGGGCGACCGCCTCGGCGATGGGGCATCATCGAACCACCGGCGACTGGCGGCACGGGGATGGTGGAACCATCGGGGAGCCTCTCGCGGACGTCGACCGCCTGGGCGCCCGCGTCGAGGGGCCCCTCATGTCCACGACAAGTGAATCCGCCGAGACCCACACCACTCCGGGTGCAGCTCGACTCCTGCCGGGCGCACCCGTCGCCGACGCCATTTTCGCCGAGGTCGCCGCCGCGGCCGAGCGCCTCCGTGGGCGCGGGATCACACCGAGCCTCGCCACCATCCTGGTGGGCGACGACGACGCCAGCGCCGGCTACATCGGCATCAAGCAGCGTCAGGCCGCCGCGCTCGGCTTCGACTCCCCGCACGTGCACCTGCCGGCCACCGCCACCCAGGCCGATCTGCACCGGGCCGTCGCCAGGTTCAACACCGATCCGACGGTGCACGGACTGCTCGTGCAGTACCCCGTTCCGGGGCACCTCGACTACGACGCGGCGCTGCAGACCATCGACCCGGACAAGGACGTCGACGGTATGCATCCGCTGAACATGGGACGTCTCGCCGTCGGCCTGCCCGGCCCGCTGCCGTGCACGCCCGCCGGCATCGAAGCCCTCCTGGCGCACTACGAGATCCCCGTCGCCGGCCGTGAGGTCGTCATCCTCGGTCGCGGCGCCACCCTGGGCCGGCCCCTGGCGATGCTGCTCGCCCAGAAACGCCCGACTGCCAACGCCGCCGTCACCGTCGTGCACACCGGCGTACCCGACTGGGCCCGCTACACCCGCCGCGCGGACATTCTCGTCGCCGCCGCAGGCGTACCCGGGATCGTCCAGCCCGAGCACGTCAAGCCGGGCGGCGTCGTCATCGGCGCCGGCGTCCGCTACGCCGGGCGGCGGCTCCTGCCGGACGTGGACGAGGCGTGCGCCGAGGTCGCCGGCGCCATCACGCCCCGGGTCGGCGGGGTCGGCCCGACCACAGTGGCGATGCTGTTCCGCAACGCCGTACGCGCCGCCGAACGCGCGAACCAGTAGCCGCTGCGGCCTCGGTGGGTGATCGCGGGTTCGCTGAAGTCGGGGTGTCCGGGCGGGCGCGATACCCCGAGTTCCTGGAACTCGAGTCGATCATGCGGACGGCGGAAACGGCGCTGCCCCGGCTCTCCTGGCAGGAGGGCCGGGGCAGCGCTGATGCGTACGTCAGCTGCAACCGCTGGTGGAGCCGCAGCCCTCGCAGACGTAGCAGCTACCGGCGGGGCGCATCTTCGTACCGCAGGTGAAGCAGAGCGGCGCGTCCGCGGCCTTGCCGATCACGGCCTCCAGCAGTTCGGTGCTGGAACCCACGCTCGGAGCCGGCTTCGCGGCGGCCACGTCGGCCATCTCCTGAGCCGGCTGGGCGACGGCCTCGGTCTTGGCCGGAGCCTCGACCGGCGCGGACGACGCCATCGCGGTGAGCTCGGCACCGGTGACGGCGGCGGCCTCCGCGTCGGCCTCGGCCCGCAGCTGGGCGGCCCGCTCCGACGCGGTGAAGATGCCCAGCTCGGCGCGACGCTCGTAGGGCAGGAAGTCCAGCGCCAGGCGACGGAAGATGTAGTCCATCACCGAGGCCGCCATCCGCACGTCCGGGTCGTCGGTCATACCGGCCGGCTCGAAACGCATGTTGGTGAACTTGCTGACGAACGTCTCCAGCGGCACGCCGTACTGCAGGCCGATGCTGATGGCCACCGAGAAGGCGTCCATCACGCCGGCCAGGGTCGAGCCCTGCTTGGACATCTTGAGGAACACCTCACCGAGGCCGTCGTCCGGGTAGGACGACGCGGTCAGGTAACCCTCGGCGCCACCGACGGAGAAGCTGACCGTCTCGGACGGGCGCTTCTTCGGCAGGCGCTTGCGCACCGGCCGGTACTCGATGACCTTCTCGACCGCGGCCGGCGCTGCCGGTGCCGTCTCGACGGCGGCCGGCTCGGCGGCCTTGTTGGACTTGGCCACCGAGAGCGGCTGGCCGACCTTGCAGTTGTCCCGGTAGATCGCCAGCGCCTTGAGGCCGAGCTTCCAGCCCTCGAAGTAGATCTTCTCGACGTCCTCGACGGTGGCCGCCTCCGGCATGTTGACCGTCTTGGAGATGGCACCGGAGACGAACGGCTGGATGGCCGCCATCATCCGTACGTGGCCCATCGGGGCGATGGTCCGCTCCCCCATCGCGCAGTCGAAGACCGGGTAGTGCTCCGGCTTGAGGCCGGGGGCGTCCACCACGTGACCGTGGTCGGCGATGTGCTCGACGATCGCCTCGACCTGCTCCTCGGGGTAGCCGAGGCTGCGCAGGGCGCGCGGCACCGTCTGGTTGACGATCTGCATCGAACCGCCACCGACCAGCTTCTTGAACTTGACAAGCGCCAGGTCCGGCTCCACGCCTGTCGTGTCGCAGTCCATCATGAAGCCGATGGTGCCGGTCGGGGCGAGGACGCTCGCCTGCGCGTTACGCCAGCCGAACTTGTCGCCGATCTTGTTGCCCTGGGTCCACTGCTTCGTCGCCTCACGGACGATCGCGGTGGCCACCGGGCTGGTCGGCTTGATCTCGTCGTTGGCCGCGGCGTGCTTGCGCATGACCCGCTTGTGCGGCTCGGCGTTGCGGGCGTAGCCGTCGTACGGGCCGACGACCCCGGCCAGCTCGGCCGAGCGACGGTACGCGGTGCCGGTCATCAGCGACGTGATCGACGCGGCGACCGAGCGGCCCTGGTCCGAGTCGTACGGCAGGCCGGTGGCCATCAGCAGGGCGCCCAGGTTGGCGTAGCCGATGCCGAGCTGCCGGTAGGCGCGCGACGTCTCGCCGATCTTCTCGGTCGGGAAGTCCGCGAAGCAGATCGAGATGTCCATCGCGGTGATGACGAACTCGACGGACTTGACGAACTTCTCCACCTCGAAGCCACCGTCGGCGCGGAGGAACTTCATCAGGTTGAGCGAGGCCAGGTTGCACGAGGAGTTGTCCAGGTGCAGGTACTCCGAGCACGGGTTCGACGCGGTGATCCGCCCGGTCTCCGGGCAGGTGTGCCAGTCGTTGATCGTGTCGTCGTACTGCAGGCCCGGGTCGGCGCACTCCCAGGCGGCCTGGGAGATGGACCGGAACAGGTTCTTGGCGTCGACGGTCTCGATCACCGAGCCGTCCAGCCGGCCGCGCAGGTCGAAGCCCTTGCCGTTCTCCACCGCCGACATGAACTCGTCGGAGACCCGGACCGAGTTGTTGGCGTTCTGATACTGCACGCTGACGATGTCGGAGCCACCGAGGTCCATGTCGAACCCGGCGTCCCGCAGCGCGCGGATCTTGTCCTCCTCGCGCGCCTTCGTGACCACGAACTCCTGGATGTCCGGGTGGTCGACGTCGATGATGACCATCTTGGCCGCCCGGCGGGTCGCGCCGCCGGACTTGATGGTGCCGGCGGAGGCGTCCGCGCCGCGCATGAAGCTGACCGGGCCGGAGGCGTTGCCGCCGGAGGAGAGCAGCTCACGGGACGAGCGGATGCGCGACAGGTTGACCCCGGAGCCGGAGCCGCCCTTGAAGATCAGCCCCTCCTCCTTGTACCAGTCGAGGATGGAGTCCATCGAGTCGTCGACGGCCAGGATGAAGCAGGCGCTGACCTGCTGCGGCGACGGCGTGCCGACGTTGAACCAGACCGGCGAGTTGAAGCTGAACACCTGGTGCAGCAGCATCCAGGTCAGCTCGTGCGCGAACACCTCGGCGTCCGCCGGGCTGGCGAAGTAGCCGTACTCCTCACCCGCGGTGCGGTAGGTGGTGACCACCCGGTCGATCAACTGCTTGAGCGACCACTCGCGCTCCGGGGTTCCCACCGCTCCCCGGAAGTACTTGGTGGTCACGATGTTGGCCGCGTTGACGCTCCACGACTCCGGGAACTCCACCCCACGCTGCTCGAAGTTGATCGAGCCGTCCCGCCAGTTCGTCATCACGACGTCACGGCGCTCCCAGCTGACCTCGTCGTACGGGTGGACCCCCTCGGTCGTCCACACCCGCTCGATCTTCAGCCCCGCGCCTGTCTTGTTCCGTGAACGGCTAGTAGTCACGCCGTTGCCCCCCTCGTCTGCGCGGTCACCCACCGCGCGTCCCAATCTCTTGAAAAACCGTGAAGTCTCAGCTGGTACGGCCGGCGGCCTCAACCGCTTCGGCCCGGCCCTGCTCCCGGGCTCGCGCCACGGCCCGCAACGTCTCGATCTCGCGCTCGAAGTCGGCGAGCGAGTCGAAGGAGCGGTAGACACTGGCGAACCGCAGGTAGGCGATCTCGTCCAGGTCGCGCAGCGGGCCCAGGATCGCCAGGCCCACCTCGTGACTGGGGATCTCGGCGGCCCCCTTGGCCCGGACGGTCTCCTCCACCCGTTGCGCGAGCAGCGCGAGTGAGTCGTCGTCCACCGGCCGGCCCTGGCACGCCTTGCGCACCCCGCCGATGATCTTCGTGCGGCTGAACGGTTCGGTCACCCCGCTGCGCTTGACGACCGCGAGGACCGCCTCCTCGACGGTGGTGAACCGCTTGCCGCACTCCGGGCAGGAGCGTCGCCGCCGGATGAGCTGGCCGTCGTCGGCCTCCCGCGAGTCGACCACCCGGGAGTCGGCGTGCCGGCAGTACGGACACCGCATCGCCCAACCTCCACATTCTGATCAACTGCGGACACACCGGGCACTCCCGGACATGACTCACCACGGCGGTGCCACCCTCGGGCGGCGCTCGCCGTGATCGACGTTACGGAAGTGCGGTCGGTAGTCGAACCCAACCTGTAGGCAACTTACGCCCGTGTCACTACTACATCTAGGGGTTGACCGTATGTCGCTGACGAACCCGGGTCAAGTTGATCGGCGTGTCCGGCGCGTCACGGATCATCCGGTCATCCGCACCCGCCGCTCCACCGCAGAACCAACGCCGAGGACCCGACCGGGTTACCGGCCAGACGGCCGGAGCACCCCGGAAAATGGCCAGACTTCGAACACGCGTGCTATCCGACGTACCATCTATCAGAACATCCGTACGACCGGAGGGGTTTTTCACCCCGACACGCCGGTGAGAGGTCGTACAGATGTTTGAAAATGACCGATCTCACCTATACGGTCAGGAACAACCGGGCGCGATGGATCTTCACCACACCCGGCCGACGCACACTCATGGCACCACCGCACGCACCACGAGCCGACGAGGCACCCAGCGCCGACCAGGGAGGACGGACGTGACCGAGGACCGGGCAAGCCGGCCGAAGTGCCCGCAGCAGATCACCGAGGCGGGCCCGCCGCCGGCCACCCGACGCCGCAGCGCCGCGCGCAGCCGGACGGGTCAGCCGGCCGTGCGCCAGGTCACCCCGGTGGTCAGCGCCTTCCCCGACCCGGCGACGGTCGACCTGACCGCCCGCCAGCGCCGCATCCTGGAGTTCATCCGCACCTGGGTGGAGCGGCACGGCTACCCGCCGAGCGTCCGCGAGATCGGCGAGGCGGTCGGCCTGGTGTCACCGTCGAGCGTCGCCTACCAGCTCAAGGAGCTGGAGAAGAAGGGCTTCCTGCGCCGCGACCCCAACCGGCCCCGCGCGGTGGACGTCCGGGCCCCCAGCGAGGCCATCGACGACGAGTTGTCCCGCGCCCAACGGCCCACCCCTGCGTACGTGCCGATGCTCGGCCGGATCGCCGCCGGTGGGCCGATCCTCGCCGAGCAGGCGGTGGAGGACATCTTCCCCCTCCCCCGCGAGCTGGTGGGTGAGGGCGAGGTGTTCATGCTCCAGGTCAAGGGCGACTCGATGCTCGACGCGGCGATCTGCGACGGCGACTGGGTGGTCGTCCGGCAGCAGCCGACGGCCGACTCGGGCGAGATCGTGGCCGCCATGCTCGACGGCGAGGCCACCGTCAAGACCTACCGGCGCCGCGACGGGCACGTCTGGCTGATGCCGCAGAACCCCGCCTTCGACCCGATCCCCGGCGATGACGCCACCATCATGGGCCGAGTGGTGGCGGTGCTCCGCCGGATCTGACCGGCCGGCGGAGCGGGTGAGGGCCTACGCGCTCACCCGCTCGGCCGGACCGATGAAGCGCCGATCGTGTCAGTAGCGGTCGCCGCGAGGGCCACGGCCACCACCGGGGTACTGCCCGTACGGGTCCCCGGGCGCGTCGCCGTCGCGCCGACGACCGGGTCGCTGGCCCCGGGGGTCCGGTTCCTGCCCGCCGCGCCGTGGCGGCTCCGCCCGACCTCCGCCGGGCTGGCCACCACCGCCGTACACCCCGTTGCCGGGCCGACCGCCGGCACCCGCCGGACGGCCTCCGCCCCCCGCACCCGCCGGACGGCCCCCACCGCCGCCGTACACACCGCCACCGGCGGGAGCGGCACCACCGCGACCACCCGGACGGACGGGACCGTAGCCGCCACCTTCACCGCCGGGTGGGCGTGCACCGCCGCCGTAGACGCCGCCACCGGCGGGAGCGGTACCGCCCCGGCCGGGGCCACCGCCGCCGTAGACGCCGCCACCGGCCGCCGCGCCGCCGTAGACGCCAGGGGCCGGACGGCCTCCGGCCGTCGGTACGGCGCTGTCCCGGGGGGCGCCACGCCTGTCGTCGGGATCGACATCCGAGCCCGGCCCGTCGCCCGGCTCCGCCGGCGGTCGCCGACGACGGGCTCGCAGGATGCCGACGATGCCGGTGGCGACGAGCAGCAGACCGAGGACCCCTACCGCGCCCACGAGGTAGGTGATGTCGTCGAAACTGAGCCCGTCGATCCAGGACTTCTCGGCGGCCGGCTTGGCACCCGCAGGGGCGGCCAGCGGGGCCGCCGCGCTCATGGACGGCGTGTAGCTCAGAATGTCGACAGGCTCGTCCGCGGTGAGCTGCCCGCCTTCGGAGACGGTGACGAAGGTCTTCCCGTCCGAGGTGTAGGAGATCGCCTCACCGAAGGGATCGGCAAGTGGCGTCACCCGCGGCTTGCCGGTGGTGAGCGCCCCGACGATGTCGCCGCCGGTCACGTCGTACTCGAAGGCGTCCGCGTACGTCCGGACGACCACGCGGCTGCCGTCCGGCGATCGGGCGGCCCCGGTGACGGCCGACCGCCCGTAGACGCTGAGCGGGTTCTCGGTGGTGGTCTTCGGCAGCTTGATCTCGCCGACCTTCTTCATCGGCACCGGCGCGGTGTCGCCGTTCCTCAGCTTCGCCGTGGGGGTGAAGATCTCCGAGTTGCCGCTCGCCACCTTGGTGATGACCAGCGGGAGGCCGTCGGCCCCCACCAGCAACGCCTCCGCGTCGTGCGGCTTGTTCTCGGGGTAGGAGAGCCGGTGCAGCACAGGCTGACTGCTGCCGTTGATCGGCATGGTCCAGACCGCGATCCGCGACCGCCGCTCCTTGCTGGTGGTGTTGTCTCCGATGTCACCGATCCACAGGGTGTCGCCCTTGGGCGAGACCGCGAGGTCCTCGGTGTCGAACGGCCCCTGGCCCGAGTACCGGATCGGATCCTTGGCGACCTTGCACTTGCTGTCGAGGAAGAAGACCCGCTTGCGCGCCTCAACCTCGGTGCCGTCGTTGATGACGATGTAGCCGCTCTTGGTCGCCACCAGGCCAGACAGCTCCCGCAGCCGCTCGTCGGCGACGGTGCAGCGCTTCTTGCCGGGGGTGGCGGCGGGCGGCTGGGATGATCCGGGAGCGGGAGCGGCTACGGCAGCTCCGGCCAGCGCCACGGTTGCCCCGAGCAGGCCGAGGGCAACCGTGACCGAGGAAACAACGCGGCGCATTCGGCCAGTGTCGCATGCCGCGCGTTTCCGGTGGATGACGCCGGGGCCGCTCAGGGCCGGCTGCCGACCGCCTGGCCCTCCCGAGCGACGTCGAACGGCGCCAGTTCGGCGGCGAGCGCCGCACTGACCCGCACGTGCAGCAGGGTGCCCTCCGGCAGGTGCGACGTGCTGAGCACCTCACCGGTGCGGTGCACGCGAGACACCAGGTCGCCCCGGTCGTACGGCAGGACGGCCCGGACCTCGACCGCCGGCTGCGGCAGCCGCTCCTCGATCGCCGCCCGCAGGGCGTCGATCCCCCGCCCCGAGTACGCCGAGACGAAGATCGCCTCCGGCCAGAGGCGCTTGAGGCGCAGCAGCGCGTCCTCGTCGGCCGCGTCGGTCTTGTTGACCACCAGCAGCTCGGGCAGCCGGTCAGCGCCCACCTCGGCGAGCACCTCGTGCACCGCCCGCACCTGCTCCTCCGGATCCGGGTGGGTGCCGTCGACGACGTGCACCACCAGATCCGCCTCCGCGACCTCCTCCAGCGTCGAGCGGAACGCCTCGACGATCTGGTGCGGCAGGTGCCGGACGAAGCCCACCGTGTCGGAGAGCGTGTAGAGCCGCCCGTCCGAGGTGGTGGCCTTGCGGGTGGTCGGGTCGAGCGTCGCGAAGAGCGCGTTCTCCACCAGCACGCCCGCGCCGGTCAGCCGGTTGAGCAGGCTGGACTTGCCGGCGTTGGTGTAGCCGGCGATGGCCACGGCGGGCACGGAGTTGCGGGTGCGACGGGCGCGCTTGGTGACGCGTACCGTCCGCATGCTCTTGATCTCGCGGCGCAGCCGGGAGATGCGGTGGCGGATGCGCCGCCGGTCGGTCTCCAGCTTGGTCTCACCGGGACCACGCACACCCACGCCACCGCCGGCGCCGCCGCCACGGCCGGAACCACCGGTCTGCCGGGAGAGCGTCTCACCCCAACCGCGCAGCCGGGGCAGCAGGTATTCGAGCTGAGCCAGCTCGACCTGCGCCTTACCTTCCTTGCTCTTGGCGTGCTGGGCGAAGATGTCGAGGATCAGCGCCGTGCGGTCGACAACCTTGACCTTTGTGCGCTGCTCCAGGTTGCGCAGCTGCGACGGGGACAGCTCACCGTCGCAGATGACCGTGTCGGCGCCTGTGGAGAGCACCACCGCGCTCAGATCGTCGACCTTGCCGCGGCCGATGTAGGTGGCCGGGTCAGGTCGCGTACGACGCTGGATCAGCCCCTCGAGCACCTGCGAGCCCGCGGTCTCGGCCAGCGCGGCCAGCTCGGTGAGGGAATTCTCCGCGTCGGTCACCGTGCCCTCGGTCCAGACGCCCACCAGGACGACCCGCTCCAGCCGCAGCTGGCGGTATTCCACCTCGGTGACGTCGGAGAGCTCGGTTGACAGGCCCGGAACGCGTCGCAGGGACTGTCGCTCCGACAGCTCCATCTCGCCGGTGGTGACGTCGTCGAACTCGTCCTCGACGGGGACGAAGCTCTCCTGGTCTCGCAAGCGGTTCTCCTGTCCGAAATGATGAGTAGAACGTAATCCTGACATGACACAACGCCGAACGCACCTGCTATATGCCCGTGCTGGAGGTCGCCAAAAGTGGGGGCGAATACCGGTCGACCTCGGCAACCCGGTAGAAATGCTCAGGCGGCGGCCGACCGGTCGCACAGCCGTGACGGAGGGACCCCGTGGCCATCACCCGACTGCCGAGCGCCGGATTTTCGATCACCATCCGGATCGCGGTTACCGCGGACGCGTCCTCGATCGGCCGGCTCACCACCTCCGTCGGCGAGGCCGGGGCGATCGTCACGGCGCTGGACGTGGTGGACTCGGACCCGACCCACGTGATCGTCGACCTGACCTGCGACACCGCCGACGCCGGGCACGCCGACCAGGTGGTCGAGGCGCTGACCGCGCTGGACGGCGTGGACGTGCGCAAGGTGTCGGACCGCACGTTCCTGCTGCACCTCGGCGGCAAGATCGAGGTGACCTCCAAGGTCGCGCTGCGCAACCGCGACGAGTTGTCCCGGGCGTACACCCCGGGGGTGGCCCGGGTCTGCATGGCGATCGCCGAGAACCCGGCGGACGCCCGACGGTTGACGATCAAGCGCAACACCGTGGCGGTGGTCAGCGACGGCTCGGCGGTGCTCGGGCTGGGCAACCTCGGCCCGGCCGCGTCGCTGCCGGTGATGGAGGGCAAGGCGGCCCTGTTCAAGCGCTTCGGCGGCGTGGACGCCTGGCCGGTCGTGCTGGACACGCAGGACACCGACGAGATCGTGCAGATCGTCAAGGCGATCGCGCCCGCGTACGGCGGGATCAACCTGGAGGACATCGCCGCGCCGCGCTGCTTCGAGATCGAGGCCCGGCTGCGCGAGGCGCTGGACATCCCGGTCTTCCACGACGACCAGCACGGCACCGCGATCTGCGTGCTGGCCGCGCTGACCAACGCGCTGCGCGTCGTGGGCAAGCAACTCGCGGACGTGCGGGTGGTCGTCTCCGGCGCCGGCGCGGCCGGCACCGCGATCATGAAGCTGCTGCTGCGCCAGGGCGTCGGCGACATCATCGCGTACGACCGCCAGGGCGCCCTGCACCGCGGGCTGACCAACCTCAACTCGGCGTGGCAGTGGCTGGCGGAGAACACCAACAAGGAGAACTACTCCGGCGACCTGCCCGGAGCGATCCGGGGCGCCGACGTGTTCATCGGGGTCAGCGCGCCGAACCTGCTCACCGGGGACGACATCGCGCAGATGGCGAAGGACTCGATCGTCTTCGCGCTCGCCAACCCGGACCCGGAGGTCGACCCGCGGGAGGCGCGCAAGTACGCCGCGGTGGTCGCCACCGGCCGCTCGGACCAGCCGAACCAGATCAACAACGTGCTCGCCTTCCCGGGCGTCTTCCGCGGGATGCTGGACGCGCACGCCGAGGAGTTCACCGAGGAGATGGCGATCGCCGCCGCCCGGGCCATCGCCGACGTCGTCGGCGAAGAGAAGATCAACCCGACGGTGATCGTGCCGAGCGTCTTCGACTCGCGGGTCGCCCCGGCGGTCGCCGCCGCCGTCCGCGCCGCCGCGCACAACCCCAGCCCACTGCCGGCGGCCGACCCCGGCCCGTCCGACCTCCCCGAGATCGCGGCAAACGCCAGCGCAACCCCCTAACCCCACCCCCACCGGCCCCACGGCCCCACGGCCTCCGTCCCCTCCGTGGGGGGGGGAAATAAAATAAATTTAAAACACCCCCCGCCGGGGAAAAAAAAAAAAAAAAACGGCAAAAACGGAGAAAACCAAAAAAAAAAACAAAA